>NZ_JAUTXY010000020.1:0-85238 GCF_036327795.1 Rhodococcus artemisiae | reverse complement strand
AAGTTCGCGTGGCGACCGAAGCCGGGCTGGTCCGGATCGGGTCGAACTACGACCTGTGCCACGGCTTCCTCGATCACACCGGGCTTTCCCTGTGACCACCACTAACTCAATTACCGAAACCTCTGTAAGGCACGAAAATCCTCGGGGCGCTCGCGCGTGGCGGGTGCGGAGTGTGTGACGCCGGCATTGTTGATCAAGATGTCGAGTCGCCCGAACTCGGCGATCGTGGCCTCGGCGAGCGTCTCACATTGCCCTGGATCGGTGACGTCGGTGGGGACGACGAGGCAGCGACGCCCGGCGGCCTCCACGGTCTGGGCGACCGACTCCAGTTTTTCACGACGGCGCGCGGCGATCACCACGTCCGCCCCGGCCTCCGCGAGTGCTCGTGCGAACCCTGCTCCGAGGCCGCTTCCGGCGCCGGTGACGACGGCGATGGACCCGTCGAGCCTGAAGAGGTCGATGATCGAGCCTGTGTGGTGTGCGGCATCTGTCGAGGTCATGTTGCATTCTCCCGGTGTTGTGTGGCGGTATTCGGTGGTGGGCCTTGCGTCCCCTAAACCTAATTACTTAAGATTAGATGGTAGGTGAAGTCCAGGGGAGCGAGAACACGATGGTCGCGAAAACCGATTCGGAGCAGACCAAGATGCAGGTGATCGGTAAGGACGTGCTTGCAGAAGGTGTCGTCATGGTGCGATTTGCCGACCCCGACGGAGGCTGCGTTCCCGCATGGGAGCCGGGATCACACATCGACGTCATCATCGACGAGTCGACGGTCCGGCAGTATTCCCTGTGCGGCGACCCCGCAGACGACACGTGCCTGGCAGTCGCGGTGCTCCGTGAGGACAGTGGCCGCGGCGGATCGCGCTGGGTGCACGACTCCCTGCAGATCGGCGACCTCGTCAGCATCGCGGGTCCCCGTAACAACTTCACGCTCGAATCCGCGCCGTCGTACCTCTTCGTCGCGGGCGGTATCGGCATCACTCCCATGCTGCCGATGTTGCGCGCCGCCGACGCCTCGGGGGCGGATTGGCGCTTGTTGTACGGCGGGCGGACTCGAGCAAGCATGGCGTTCGCCGAGGATCTCGTTGCTGAGTACCCCGACCGGGTCGAACTTCGGCCCCAGGACGAATACGGCCATCTCGACCTGGCCGCGGCGCTCGATGCGCTCGACGAGGGCACCGGCGTGTACTGCTGCGGCCCGGAGCCGTTGCTGCAGGCCATCGAGAACGAGTGCCGTGGCCGTTCGGGTGTCACTCTGCACGTCGAACGGTTTGCCGCAAAGGAGCGGCCGGCAGATGCACTGGACGACACCTTCGAAGTGGAACTCCGGCAGTCGGGCACGACGGTAGCGGTCGATGCGAACGAGACGTTGCTCGATGCGGTGCTCCGCTCGGGTATCGATGTTCCGTTCTCCTGCAGAGAAGGGACCTGCGGCACATGTGAAACCGCTGTGTTGGAAGGGATTCCCGATCATCGCGACTCGGTTCTGACGGAAGACGAGCAGGCTGAGAACAATTGCATGATGATCTGTGTTTCGCGGAGTTGCACAGCCAAGCTGACTCTTGATCTGTAGTGGGCCCCCGATGGTGACCCGAAGTCTCGCCGCCCCCAGGGTGCGTGAGCGCAAGCGCGGTGCTTCACCCGGTGTGCTGATCCCCGCGCTCTGCTTCGTCGTGATGATCACCGCGGTCATGCAGACTGCCGTCGTGCCGCTGATGCCGGCCATCACGGCACAACTCGGCGTGGGTGCGAATGCTGCCGGATGGATCGTGACGGCGAACCTCCTTGCGGCCACGGTCTGTACGCCGCTCCTGGGGCGGCTTGCTGATCGACGCGGACCGCGGAAGGTGTTGCTCGGAGTCCTCTGTGTCGTCCTCGTGGGCTCGCTGTTGTGTGTCGCGTGGGATTCGTTGCCGGTACTGATCGTCGGGCGTGTGCTGCAGGGGACGTCGTTCGCATTGTTCCCGATCGGTGTCGCGGTACTGCGTGGTGCTCTCGGGGCGGATCGGCTCACCGCTGGACTCGGGGTGATGTCGGGGACGATGAGCGTCGGTGGCGGCGCTGGAATGATCGCTGCGGGGCTGTTGTACCGCGACGGTGACGACTATCGTCGCGTGTTCTGGCTGTTGGTCGCCCTCGCGGTGGCCGCTCTTGTCGTCGCATGGTGGGTGGTTCCTTCCTCGCCCGGATCAGGTCGCGGCGGCGGCACCGATTTCTGGGGCGCGGCCGGACTCGCGATCGGTCTCTCCGCGCTGCTGGTGGCACTTGCGCAGGGGGAGACCTGGGGCTGGGTGTCGTTGCCGACGATCTGCTGCGCGGTTGCAGGTGTCCTTGTGCTCGGGCTCTGGTACTGGCACGAGCGGCGGTTCGATGTGCCGCTGATCGCTCCGATGCTCCTCACTGCCAGAACAGTTGCCCCGGCTCATCTCGCCGCCTTCCTCGTGGGTATATCGATGTTCATCCAGTTCCTCGCGATCGCGATGTTCGTGCAGGTCGACCCAGGGGAATCCGGGTACGGATTCGGCGCGTCGGTCCTCGAGACGAGTCTGGTGTACCTACTACCCGGGCAGATCGTGGGCGTCACCGCGGCCGCCGTGAGCGGATTGCTGGTTCGGCGATTCCGCGCCGACCGAGTGCTTCTCGTGGCGTGCGCCATCGGGGTCGGTGGGTTCAGCTTTCTCATCTTCGCCCACAGTCATACGTGGCAGATGATCATCGCGGTTGCGGTCCTCAACGTCTTCGTCAGCGTGGCATACGGCGCGTTACCGGCGATGCTGATCGATCATGTGTCACTGCACGACACGGGTGTTGCGAACGGTATCAATGCAATTGCAAGGACATTCGGAAGTTCTCTGGCGAGCGCGCTCGTGGGAATGCTGCTCGCGACCATCACGATCGCGGGCACCGACATTCCCTCCGAACGTGCGTTCGTGGCTGCGTTCGTAGTCGGCGGAGTCACAGCGGCGAGCGCCGCGCTTGTCGCGGCCACCAGTAGAATTTGGCAATTTACAAAATTTGATTGACGTCTCATCGGGATGTCGATATCCTGGTCGGACGCGACGCGCGGGGTAACGTCCCTCGATTCATTCGCGCTGAAAAACTTTGCAGACACACCTCATTCGGATTCTTTCCGGCAAGGGAAAGGCAAGACACATGGCTGCCACCGTCGGCTCGGCACTACATTGGTGGGCGAAGACCAAGGGGGAGCAGAACGCGATCATCGTCGCAGGTGAAGCTCTGACCTACCGGGAACTCCAGGACTGGTCCGGTCGCATCGCGCGCATGATCGTCGCTCGGGGAATCAAGCCCGGCCAGCGCGTCGGAGTGCTCGGCCCGAACTCGCTCATGTGGCCTGTGGTGGCACTCGGTGTACTCAAAGCCGGTGCGGTTCTCATTCCCTTGAACCCCCGCTTCAAGCCCGCCGAACTCCGCAAACTCGTCGACGACGCGGGCGCCGTCCTCGTCATTGCTCCGGAGGAATTCGCCGAGACGGTCGAGGCAGCGCGGCAACTCGGTGAGCCGTACGAGACTGTCGTCTTCGCCGAACTCGCGGGGTTGCGCGACGGCGGGCCCGAGAACTTCCGGATCGATCTCTCCCCCGACGACCCCACTGCGCTGCTGTTCACCAGTGGCTCCACGGGGTTGTCGAAGGGTGTCGTCTGCACCAACCGGACGTTGCTCAACATCGTCTTCGAAGCGACCCTCACCGAAGAAGGGTTTCGGCCGGGGTCCACCTCGTTGCTGGTGTTGCCTCTCGTGTTCACCCCTGGTCTCGTGTGGGGTCTGGTGATGACCACTGTCCTCGGCGGCACCCTGATCATCGAGAAGGAACTCGATCCGAACCGTGCCGCGAAACTGCTCGGTGAGCATAAGGTGCAAGCACTGTTCGGTGTCCCGCTGATCTTCGAAGCGATCTCCCGCGCACCCGAATTCGAGAACGCCGACGTGTCATCGCTGCGCACCGCGATTGTCGGTGGTGCCGCAGTCGCCCCGGACCTGCTGAAGAGGTGGGCCGACAAGGGAGTTGCGTTGCGTCAGATCTACGGCATGACCGAAGCAGGTGGCGTCGCGACCGCGACTCTCGTGTCCGAAGCCTTCGACCACCCGGATTCCTGCGGGTCAGGTTCGATCTTCACGGAAATGAAAGTAGTCCGCGACGATGGCACAGATGCTGCGCCCGGCGAAGAAGGCGAGATCCTGCTCAGCGGCCCCGGCGTGACGCCCGGCTATTGGAACGACCCCGAGTCCACGGCGACGGCGCTGCGCGACGGCTGGCTTCACAGCGGCGACCTCGGCACCCTCGACGAATCCGGGCGCGTCAAGTTCGTCGACCGGCTCAAGGACCTCATCATCACGGGTGGCATCAACATCTCGCCTGTCGAGATCGAGCGTGTGATCAGTCAGATCCCGGGTGTCGTGGAGGTCGCGGTCATCGCGGCGACCGATGATCGGTTCGGCGAAACTCCGGCAGCCATAGTCACCGTGGAGGACGGGGTCGACGCCGCGACCATCGTCGAGCACTGCGACCGGCTGGTGGCCGACTACAAGGTTCCGCGCTACGTCGTGATCCGGGACGAGCCGCTGCCGCGACTCCCCAGTGGCAAGCTGTCGAAGACGGCGATCCGGTCCGAGTACCGGGATGTGTCCGAACGATTCGACAAGGTGCGCTGACACCGACCTGCAGAAAGAGGCCCCTGTGACTCAGACCGGAACCGACGATGCCGTTGTCCTCGAGCGGCACGGGGAGATCGCCGTTGTTCGATTCAACCGGCCCGATCGGCTCAACGCCTTCACCGACGAGATGTGCTATCGGCTCATCGAGATCTTCGACGAGACCGACGCCGACGACGATGTGCGCGCGGTCGTCCTCACCGGAACCGGACGGGCATTCTGCGCGGGAGCCGATCTCGCGGCCGGCGGTGACACGTTCGCTCTCGACGACGATCCCGCTACCGGAGGAGCGCCGGCCGATACCGGCGGGCAGGTCACGCTGCGAATCTACCGATCATTGAAGCCGGTGATCGCCGCAATCAACGGTCCCGCGGCCGGCGTCGGTGTCACGATGACCCTCCCTGCCGATATCCGGATCGCCTCGGAAGCGGCGAAGTTCGCGTTCGTGTTCACTCGGCGCGGGATCGTGCCGGAAGCATGCTCTACCTGGTTCCTCCCGCGCGCGGTCGGGATCTCCACCGCTGTGGAGTGGACGGTCGGCGGCAAGACGGTGTCGGCCACCGAAGCCCTCGAGCGTGGCCTGGTTCGCGAGCTCGTACCCACAGATCAGGTACTCGACCGTGCCCTCGGGGTTGCTCGCGAACTCGTGTCGGGCACCTCGCCGGTCTCAGCGGCGCTGACCCGCCAGTTGATGTGGCGGATGCTCGGGGCGTCGGGCCCCGAAGTAGCGCACAAGGCCGAGTCCATCGGTGTCTATGTCCGAGGTGCGTCCGATGACGCACGTGAAGGCGTCGACTCGTTCTTGGAGAAGCGCGACGCCAAGTTCCCGAACCGGGTGTCGGAAGGTCTGCCGGACCTCTTCGAGTAACTACCTCTCCGAACTGGGCTCTCCGACGGTGCCGCCGGCAGCCGTCGGAGAGCCCAATTGTCCGCAGCGGGCGCAATGACAAATACCACAGCTTGTATCATTGCCCGTACGAATCGGTACGGCGAGGCTTCAGGAGCGACGAGATGGCGCGAAGGCGGGGGAATGTCCTCAGTGATGACACCGAGGCAGCGCGCGGTCAGATCCTGAAGGCCGCGGAATCGGTCTTTCGACGATACGGCGTGCTGAAGACCACCATGGACGATATCGCCAAGGAAGCCGGTGTTTCCCGTCCGACGGTGTACCGGTATTTCGGCGACCGCGACACGCTGATCACGGCGTTGATCGAGGCAAGGTCGCGTCGTCTTTTCGACAAGGCGCGGGCCTATCTGCGAGAACGTGAGACATTCGCGGAGCAGGTGGTGGACGGCTTGGTATTCCTCGTCGAACACGGTCGCCAGGACCCGATCGTTCGGTTGATCGTGAGCCCCGAGCACATGGACCTCGCGACAGCACTCGTCGGCAGCACTGGACTTGCGGCTCGCTTGACGCAGGAAATGTGGGCACCGCTGCTGGACGAAGCACGTCGGCGTGGAGAGATCCGGGAAGGGCTCACCGACGCGGAAATCTGCCAGTGGATCGCGCTGGTCGAACTTATTCTCGTCGGGCGGATGGATTTCAGTTCCGACGGAGACCCGGAGAATCGGCGGATGCTCACCAATTTTCTGCTGCCGAGCATTGTCACGGAAGCAGCCTTCGAGAAGAACAAGGCCCGTAGCTAGGGTCCGACCCCGGGGAGTGGTAGTCCTCGCCCGAGGGGCAACGAGGCCGGTGCCTCCCATCAGGGAGTCACCGGCCTTCGTGCATTGCGGAATCCACCGAACGAATTCGAGTCAATTTACAAATATCGATTGACGTAACATGTACTACGACGGTAACGTGGGTCACACGAGAGCGGGCGTTCGATGCAGTGCCCGAGACCGATCGGCCATACCGGCCGCGGTGCAGCGATTCTGCAAAGACCCTCCGGCGCAGTCCATTCGACGCGTCAGCTCGTCGTGAACGCCGAAATATGTGTGCCCGGAACGAGTATCGACCATCGATCCCGCTGAGGGACTTCGCTTCGAGGATGACCTATGACAACCACTGAACAGGCACTACCCGATGAGCTCGTCGTGGATTTCGACATCTACGACCAGACCCTCGCCCAGCCGGTCGACAACGTCCAGCAGCGGGTGGGTGAGCTGGCGGACAAAGGTCCGGTCGTGTACTCCACAGCGCACGGCGGGCATTGGATCGTCACGCGCTACAAGGAGATCCACGAAGTCCTCCGTGATCCGGAGACCTTCTCCAGCTACCCCAACAACCTCGTCACCGGCCCCGGCGGAATGGGCAAGTTCATACCCATCGAACTCGACCCCCCGGAGCACACCGGATATCGCCTCGCGATGCAGCCCCTCTTCAGCCCGAATCGGATGAAGGCGCTCACAGAGCAGATCCGTTCCCTCATCAACGAACTGATCGACGAATTCGCGGCGGCGGGCGAGGTCGAGTTCATCTCGGCGTTCGCCCACGAACTGCCCACGCGCGTGTTCCTGGCGCTCATGGACTGGCCCCTCGACGACGCACCGCTGTTCACCGATGCGACCGACACCGTCCTCATGGGTAAGCCCGGACTGAGCGAAGAGGAAAACCAGCAGGCTCAGGTCGCCGCCGGGTTCGAGATGTTCGGATACTTCCACAAAATGGTTCAGGAACGTCGTGAGAATCCCGGCGACGACATCACCTCGACGCTGATCCACACCGAGGTCGAGCTCGAGGACGGCAAGAGATTGCTGACCGATGAAGAGCTCTACCGCATGTTCTTCCTCCTTCTCATCGCCGGTTTGCACACAGTGCAGGGCTCTCTCGCATGGTCGATCATCCATCTGGTGAACAACCCGGACCAGCGCGCGGCGCTGATCGAGGACGAGTCGCTGATTCCCAGTGCGGTGGAAGAGATCCTACGTATCGAGGCAGCGGTGATCCCCGGTCGCTGTGCGACGCGCGACGTCGAGCTAGGTGGCGTGCGGATCAAGAAGGGAGATCAGTTGATTCTCACGTTGTGCTCTGCGAATCGCGATGCCGACGAGTTCGATGACGCCGACGAGTTGCAGCTCGACCGTCACCCGAACCGGCACCTGTCCTTCGGTGGTGGGCCGCACCGCTGCCTGGGGTCGCATCTCGCCCGGGTCGAGCTGTCGCTCGCTCTGGAAGAAATCCATCGGCGAATTCCCGATTACGACCTCAACGCGGAGGACCCGCCGATTCTGCATGCAAGCCAAGTGCGTGGTTGCATGCGGCTGCCGATCACGTTCACCCCCACCACGTGAGTGCCTCCGCTCGCCGGCAGTGCAACTCGGTGCCGGCGAGCGAAGGAAGGCGACTCCTGTATTCTCGGCACTTGAACCCGGATGAGGCGTTGAGGAGGGCACATGGCGCGACGTCACGGCGTCCTCAGCGACGATGCCGAGGTCGCGCGCTCGCAGATTCTCACCGCTGCCGACGCGGCAATCCAGCGTTTCGGTGTCGCCAAGACGACGATCGACGACGTCGCGAAGGAAACGGGTGTGTCGCGGCCGACGATCTACCGTTACTTCCGTGACCGCGACACCCTGATGACGGCAATGATCGAAGCCCGGTCTCGCAGGCTCTTCGAGCAGACCCGCGAGTATGTCGCGGATCGGAAGACATTCGCCGAGCAGATTGTCGACGGTCTCCTGTACCTCGTCGACAAAGGCCGTCGCGACCCGGCCATCCATCTGATCGTGACTCCGGATCAGGTGAGCAGCACGACGGCGCTCATCGGAAGTTCGAGCCTTGCGGCACAACTGACCTATGAAATGTGGGCCCCCCTGGTCGTCGCAGCGCGTGAGCGTGGCGAGATCCGCGACGGACTCACCGACAAAGAGATCTGCAATTGGATCACTGTTGTCGAATTGATGCTCGCCGACCGTATGGTTTCCGGTTCTCCGGATTCGCCCGAAAACCGTCGATTGCTCACCAATTTACTTCTCCCGGGCATCGTTTCGGTTCAATCGGGCGTGTAGCCCATTTCGCTCGTAGGGCATTTTCTGTGAGAAGAGCTGCCACTTCATTTCTTTGAACTCGCGCATTTTGCGCGAAATGTGCAATTCATTCCTGCGTTGACGGCTCGTTCGGCACCAGTGATCCGAGAATTGCGGCCGCCGAATATCAACCGAGAATGCGGGAGTCGTTGCTCCGAGAGGAGACCTTCCATGTCCGTGGATCCATCGTCATTGATCGTGGTGCTGGGGACCGCTGTCAACGCAGTTGTGCTGGGGGCAGACCTTCCGGTCGAAGTCGACGAGCACGTGGGGACGTTCACCGAATCTGTCGAACAGGGTGCGGCACAGCTCGGAGCCGAACTCGACGCTGCACTCGCTACACTGCCTGAGCCCGTCCGGGAACCGGTGGAGCACATCGTTGCCGACACAGCCGATCGCGCGGTCGCGGGTATCGAGGAGAGAATACCCGAAATAGGTTTCGTGGAACCGGATATCCATACAGGCATGGGAATTGGCGATGCCGACTCCGGTGCGCCTGTCGTAGCGGCGCCCGCCGGCCGACCCAACCCGTGGGGATTCGGTGCGCCGGCTCCGCACGAAGCGGCGCCCGATCCGACGGGTGGACTGTCGCTGCCTCGGATACCGGCGGTTCTCCCGGGGGTTTCCCCGGCGCCGATCGGTGCGGTCGCGGTGTTCGCGCCGTGGCTGAAGAAGGCGGGTGAGATCTGCGACGGGATCACCGCGCCGGTGCTCGCCGCGCTCTACTCGGTCGAGAACGGCTTCCGTCACGGCCCGAGTGCGCCTGTATCGCCCGCAGGGGCTCGCGGCCCGGGCCAGTTCATGCCCGGCACGTGGGACGCCTACGGTAAGGATGCGGACGGAGACGGGAAGGCGGATGTTCTCGGCATCGCAGATCCGGTGATGGCATCCGGAGCGCTTTTGTGCGACAACTGGTCTCGGATCGAAGGGTGGAAGCGCGACGGCCGGGTCATGGGCGACACTCTCGGGCTGACACTGGCTGCGTACAACGCGGGCCTCGGAGCGGTATTGCGATCCGGAGGAATGCCATCCGGTCTGCCCGACTACGAGAATCAGACGAAGCCCTACGTCGCGAAGATCTTGTCCGCGCGCCCGATCTTCGAACGTGTCCTCTCGCCGTTCATCGCACTCGGTCTACCTGCAATCGGAGACGGGGGACAGCGAGTGATCGACGAGGCATCACGCTATCTGGGCCTGCCGTACGTGTGGGGAGGTGGAAACATCCACGGACCTTCCGGCGGTGGCTTCGACTGTTCCGGCCTCACATCCTTCGCGGTGCACGCGGCCACCGGAATCTCGCTACCTCGTACGTCCGAAACGCAGTGGCACGTCGGAACCGAAATCCCTCTGAGCGAGGCGTTGCCCGGCGACCTCGTCTTCGGGAACTGGCAGGCGGCAGGACCCGGACACGTCGGAATCTACATCGGAGGTGGGCAGATGGTCCACGCACCCACCACGGGTGATGTAGTGCGTGTCGGCGATGTGTTCACCGACATGCGCGCGCGACGGATTCTCTGAATCGACCATGTTGTCCGATTGGTCCGACGTTGTCCGATTCTGTTGACGGAGGCTTGAATTCGATGCCCGGAAACCGTCGAACAACGATTGACAAAATTCGTTGTTTGCATCACAGTAAACAGCCGTAGGGACTTTGGTCACATTGGGTCCGGCCGCTCGGCCCTTGAACTTCTCGCGGCCGGTCGATCCCGAAATGCATCACCGAATGATTCGCTGACAACGCTGTCGATGGCGCACGCCGCGACGAGGGCGACGGACAGAAGGAGAACCGATGGGTGTCGAGGTCTCGGTCGAAGGATTGACGAAGTCGTTCGGGTCTCAACGGATTTGGAAGGACGTGTCCCTGACGCTTCCTTCCGGTGAGGTCAGCGCACTGCTGGGACCGTCGGGCACCGGAAAATCGGTGTTCCTCAAGTCACTGATCGGCCTGCTCCGCCCCGAGGAAGGCTCCATCGTCATCGACGGCACCGATATCATGCAGTGCTCGAGCAAGGAACTCTACGAGATCCGGAAACTGTTCGGTGTGCTGTTCCAGGACGGTGCACTGTTCGGTTCGATGAACCTGTACGACAATGTCGCGTTTCCGCTGCGTGAGCACACGAAGAAGCCCGAATCCGATATCCGCACAATCGTCATGAGCAAGCTCGAACTGGTCGGCTTGATCGGTGCGGAGGACAAACTGCCCGGCGAAATCTCCGGCGGCATGCGCAAGCGCGCCGGGCTTGCTCGCGCACTCGTGCTCGATCCCGAGATCATTCTCGTGGACGAGCCCGACTCGGGCCTCGATCCGGTTCGTACCACATACATCTCGCAGACGCTGATCGACATCAACGCCGAAATCGACGCGACCGTTCTCATCGTGTCGCACAACATCAACCTGGCCCGCACGGTGCCCGACAACATCGGCATGCTGTTCCGCCGCGAGCTTGTCATGTTCGGTCCGCGCGAGGTGCTGCTGACCTCCGACGAGCCGGTGGTCAGACAGTTTCTCAACGGCACGATGATCGGTCCGATCGGAATGTCGGAGGAAAAGGACGAGGCGCAGATGGCCCACGAGCAAGCACTCGTGGATTCCGGTCATCACGCAGGGGGTGTCGAGGATGTGGAAGGCATCGTGCCGCAGATGCAGGCCACCCCGGGGATGCCGGTACGGCAGGCCGTCGCGCGTCGACAGGAGAGGGTCCGCTCGATCCTGTATGCCCTGCCCGAGGCAGCGCAGTACGCGATCCTCCAGAGTCTCGACGCTGATCAGTACGACTCCGCACAGTACACAGACGCGTATTCGGGCTCCGACGCATCGACCGAGGTGATCGCACGATGAGTACCCAACTTGCACGTCCGCCCCACGACGCGTCAGCGCCTGCCCCGAGCCGAGGTAAGGTTGCCGTCCTCGGAGTAGGACGTTACCTGTCCGCCAAGCCCTCTGCCTCGCTCGCGACGATCGGTCGCTCCACGCGCCTCGCGGGAAATGTGATGCGCTACTGCGTTACCGACACTATCGCGATGCGCCTGCCCGTTCGGGAAGTGATCGAGCAGATGTGGATCCTTCTCAAGGTGACCGCGTTGCCGGCTCTCCTCATGGCGGTCCCGATCGGGGCGGAAGTGTCGGTGCAGGTCGGTGGAATCATGAACCAGGTCGGCGCCAACTCCCTCGCGGGGGCCGCCAGTGGACTCGGTGTGGTGGGTCAGGGCGCACCCATGGCAGCAGGATTGCTCATGAGCGGCGCCGCCGCGTCGGCCATCGCGTCCGACCTCGGTGCCCGATCCATCCGAGAGGAGATCGAGGCGATCCGAGTCATGGGAATCGACCCGGTCCAGCGTCTCGTCGTGCCGCGCTTCCTGGCGATGCTCGCCATCGCACCGATGCTGTGCATCATCATCATCGCTGCGGGTGTGGCCGCGGGCCTGATTATTTCGGCCAACGTCAACGATGTGGTGCCGGGCAGTTTCTGGCAGTCGTTCGGTGCGTTCGCGACTCCCACGGACCTCGTGTTCTCGGTGCTCAAGTCTGTGATCTTCGCGGCCATGGTCGTGATCATCGCCGGACTACGCGGACTCGAGGCGAAAGGCGGCCCCACCGGCGTCGCCAATGCGGTGAACGCGTCCGTCGTCCTGAGCGTCTTCTGCATCTTCGTGGCGAACCTCGTCGTGAGCCAGCTGCAGATGATGTTCTTCCCGGCCAGGTTGGCGTGATGACGACGGGGAATCCCGCGCATCGCGGGCCCGGAGAACCGACCGCCGTGTCTTCCCGCTTCGTGAAGGCAGTGAACAAGATCCGGGGCATGGTCGAGGAGATCGGTCAGGTCGTCGTGTTCACTGCACGAACGCTCTACCTACTGCCCAGGACTGTCAAGCACTATCGGAAGCAAACGCTCTCGACCATGAACAACATGGCCTGGGGGAACGGGTCGCTGGTCGTCGACGGCGGCGTGATCAGCCTGATGTTCTTCCTCGGTATTGCGGTCGGTGCAGTGGTCGCTATCCAGGCGTTCATGGCTTTCGATCTGCTCGGGTTCGGAGCGCTGACGGGGATCATCGGCTCGTTCGGCAATGTCCGGGTGATCGCCCCGATCATCACCGGCATCGGGTTCGCTGCGCAGGCCGGTTGCAGAATGACCGCCGAGATCGGTTCGATGCGCATCTCCGAAGAGATCGACGCAACCGAATCCATAGGTCTGCAGGCCATTCCGTTCGTCGTCGGCCCGCGCCTGATCGGCAGCATGCTCGTCGTGTTGCCCGGATACCTGATGGCTCTTGTTGTCGCGTTCTTCACCGGCGGTGTCGTGGTGAAGACCTTCCACGATCAACCGACCGGCACGTACGATCACTACTTCGCGCAGTTCCTGAATGTGCCGGACCTCCTGGCTTCCGTAGGGAAGGCGCTGATCTTCTGCGCCGTCGTCACGATGATTCATTGCTACTACGGATACTTCGCATCGGGGGGACCCGCCGGTGTCGGATCGGCATCGGGCCGTGCGATTCGCGCGAGCCTGGTTGCCATCGTGGTCCTGAATTTCGTAATGACGGTGATCATCTGGGGATTGAGCCCGGAACTGGTCTTCAAGGGATGAGGAAATGACCATGTCGAGAAGCCAGGACTTCCTGCGGGGAACCGCCGCAGATCAGTCTCGCAGGCTGGCCACGACGGGTGCCGCCGCGATCGCGCTCCTGGGCGTGGCAGTCGTGGGAGCCGCGACCGTGTATCCGAAAATTACTGCCCCGGAAGGAATCGAAGTGGCTGTCGACGTCTCCTACGTCGGTCCTGGAGTCGCCGAGGGCACCAAGGTTGTGTTGCGCGGGCAATCCGTCGGCCTCGTCACCTCACTCGAGCGCACCGAATCCGAGTCGGTCCGGATGGGTTTGCTGTTCGACGAGGACCAGATCTCCGGCCTCACCGATGAGTTGCAACTCGATTTCCGGCCGGAGAACTACTTCGGGACTTCTGCAGTGAACATTCTTGCCCGGCCCGGCGGTGCACCCCTCGAGTCAGGGATGCACCTGGCGCGCGAACCCGAAGGTGACTTCACGATGTCGACGATGATCGAGCAGGGTTCGCTCACGATCGACGGCACCCTCACCGACAGCATGATCACCTCCCTCGACAAGTCCGTGCACTACCTCGACGGGGTCACGGGGTGGATCGACACCGGCCTACTCGTAGCGGATCGCGTCGCAGTGACACAGCAGGAGATTCCGAGCACGCAGATCGCGTACTTCAACGACATCCTCGACGCGATGCCCGGGTTCAGCGACCAGGCCATCGAATCGCTGATGAACATCTACGACAGCAACTACAACAGGCTCTCCGACGGATCGATCGGGGTCGACGACGCCGTGTTCGACGAGGCGAACGCAGGTCTCACGCTGGCCGCGAACCAGCTGTTCGGGCAGGCCGGTGCCCTGCTGGCTTCGCACGGAGAGGAGGTTACGCCTCTGGTCACCTCGATCGCTGTTGCGTCGGATACTTTCCCGCATCTCGTCAACGGCGGCATGACCGCCGAGGCGGCGCAGGACATCATCCGCCGACTGGACTCGGCGTTCGTCGACACACCGGACGGCCACCGTCTCCGGTTGCGCGTCCTGGTCGACGGATTCCCCGCCTTTGCCGCGCCGCTCGGTCTCGGAGCAGCTCCAGAACAGGAGGACGACGGACGATGAGCACGCGCGCCACATACCTCGCGACGATCCTCAAACTGGTTGTTGCAGCAATTATCTCGGTGATTCTCTGTGGGCTCGTCATCAGCGCGATGCGGAGCCCGGTGGATGGTCCCACCCGCACCTTCACGGCGGAATTCAGCGACGTATCCGGTCTCGGATCCAACGGTGACATCCGCACCCGAGGTGTGCGCATCGGCAAGGTCGAATCCATCGACCTGGAGCGCCGCGGCGGCAACACGATCGCCGAGGTGCGTTTCACGATGGAAGAACCGTACGAACTGACCGATACCACGACGCTGTCCGTCAAGTACCAGAACCTCACCGGCGTGCGCTACATCGACGCCGACTTCGGTGAGCAACGGGGATCGCCCGTCGAGCGTCTCGACCTCGGCAGTACCCGTCCTTCGTTCGACATCACGGAACTGTTCAACGGACTACAGCCCGTCCTCGCGACAATGAGCACCGAGGACATCAACCGCTTCACTGAGAATGCACTCGCGCTGCTGCAGGGCGACGGTGGAGGCCTGAGGCCCATGATGGACGACGCCCAGAAGCTTGCCGACCTCGCGACCGACCGGGAACGGGTGATCTCGACTCTCGCCGACAACCTGGCCCGAATCTCCGACAGCATGGGCGGACGGTCCGACGGTGTCGTGGAATTCCTTCGATCAGTGAGCTTTCCGATAGGTAAGGCAATGACAGTGCTGGACGAGTTCCCCAAGACCGCGTCCTACGGGCCGCAGTTCCTCACCCCCATCAAACGACTCCTCGATGCCTACGGACTCCGTCCCGGCGCGAACGTCGACGAGATGGTGACAACAGCGTTCGCGTCGCTCGAAGAGGCAGCCGACGCGATCCGGCTCCTGCCGCCCGCCGCAGCGGGACTCCGGCTGCCGGCCGGCGCTCCCGTCGGGTCCGGACCGGAATGTACTCACGGGGTCGCGCAGCTGCCGACCGATGTCCAGGTCCTGCTCAACGGGAGCGAGGTCGTCGTATGCGCGCCGTGAAACCCGGAAAGAGCCGGGGCGGAACGACGTCGTGGCTGAGCGACACCCGGATCGGTGCTTGCGTCGCGATTGTCGCTGTCCTGGCACTCACCGCTACGGCGGTGCTGTACATGAACCCGCCCGGACGAAAGACCGTGGCGTTCGAGACGACCGACGTTTCGGCGATCGCCACTGGGCAGGATGTGCGAGTAGCCGGTGTGTCCGTCGGCAAGGTGTCGAATATGGAACTCGGTGACACGGCGGTCCGCGTCACCATGGAAATCGACGACGACACGGTCGTCGGCACCGGCTCACGGGTCGAAGTCAGGATGCTGACCCCGGTCGGCGGGTACGCCGTCACCTTGGTTCCGCTGGGGGAGACGCCGCTGGGCGAGTCGGTGATCCCCTCCGGTCAGGTGACCGTGCCGTATTCGATCGGGGATGTCCTGCAGGCGGTACCGAATGTCACCGAGAACGTCGACGGCGCGGACATCGATGCCAACCTCATGCAGGTCGCCGAAGCGCTGCGGAAGAATCCCGGATCGGTCGAATCGGTGATCTCGGGTATGAGCGCGGTAGCCCGCGTGATGGATCATCAGCGCACCCAGGTCCAGACCGTCGCGAAACTCGCTTCTGAATACCTGACCACCTTCAATGCCAGCCGCGAGATGGTCTTCCACCTGATCCGTGAGATCGACATCGTCTTCCAGACCTACAACACCACGCACGCAGGATTCAACGAGGCCTACCGACTTCTCGGACACGTGCTGATGACCGTGTCGCCCTACGCGGAGTACTACCTCGATCACAGCGACGACCTCACCGCAGGAATCGATCAGGTGCGATCGATGATCGAGGAGTTCAACGCCACCATGGGACCGTCGATCGACGCCCTCACCGCGACCCGCGACCAGCTCGCGAACTGGCTGACACCCGAGGGCGTGGCCGCTGTCGGCGGCGGAACCCTCATGGCATCGGACATCTGTATCCCCGTGATGGGACGCCGATGCTGACGGAATCGGTGGCACCCATCAGCACTTGCAGAGTCGATACGAACGGCAGGCCGTTGTGAAGAGAACGAGAAGGTCGGTAACCATTGCACTGACGGTCATCGCGATCGCGTCGTCGTGCGGTGTCGGAGTCACGGCCGCACAACCGGACCACGACCGTGCGCAGGCCGGTAGGTTCTGCGCCGAGATGCCCGACGGCGTCGGCCTGTACGCAGGAAATCCGGTCACGCAGATGGGCTTTCCCGTCGGGAAGGTCGAGTCCATCGTGAACAAGGGCTCCCACGTCGAGGTCGTGTTCACCACCGATGGAGCGCGTACCTTCCCCGCGGACGTGAAGGCCGTCACGCGCTCGAAGTCGATCCTCGCGGACCGGAGTCTCGAACTCGTCGGAAACTACGAGTCGGGGCCGGCACTCGCACCGTCGTCCTGTATCCCGCTGGAGAACAGCCACACGCCGAAGACGATTTCGGAGGTGGTCGGATCCGCGGCGGATTTCATCGATGCCCTGGCGCCCGAGCTCGGCGATGACACCGTCTCGATGGCGGTGTCCGGGCTGAACGAGTCGCTGCGCGGGCAGGGTGAGAACGCGCGGACGATGATGCAGCACGCAGCGAACGCGATGGAGAGCCCCGACCGGTTCGTCGCCGATATCGGAGCCTCGATCGAGAACATGGCGCCGCTGACCGAACAGGCGCTCGTGGAATGGGCTGCGATCACACGCATCGTCGACGTGATGCCCGACATCGTGGATGCCGGTATCGACCTGTGGCCGGGCACCATCGACGTGTGCGTGGGCATCGGCTGGGTCGTCGCACTTCTCGACGACATCCAGAACAACTACGGCGACGAGATCTGGCCGTTCGTGCACGGTCCGGCTGTCGACGCCATCGCACTCGCGGCCGGTCGCGCCGGTGACATCAGCGGCCTGGTCTCCTCGGTGCCCGAACTGTCGGGGGTCGTGGATCAGCAGACCACGAACGCCGGTGCTCTGACCGTCGACTTCGATGCACCGCAGGTGACGCTCAGTGATGCCGACGCGGAACGGCTGTGCGGGCTACTGGAGACCTTGAGCCCGGGGAGTTGCACACGATCGGGAGATGGCACGCGGCTTTCACCCGAGGGTCTGATCGGTCTGATCGGCGCGAACGGAGTGACACGATGACGGCCAACTCGATCGGGCGCGGCTTTCGGGCGGCGGCCGCGGTCGCATTGGTGCTCGTCGCGTCGGCGTGCTCGCTGTCTCCTGAAGACCTCCCGTCCGCACGCGGCGGCATCGGGGACGGATACGAGATCTCGATCGAGTTCGCCAGCGTGATGAACCTGCCGAGTGGTGCCGACGTCATCATGGACGGTGTCCGCGTAGGTGAGGTGCGCGGTGTCGAGATACTCGAGGACAGCGTGTCCGTCCTTGCCGGAATCCGTTCCGACACGCGTGTTCCGGAGAGCATCCGATCGATCGTCCGCCAGAACACACTTCTGGGTGACACCTACGTCGCCCTCGTGCGTGACCCCGAGGGTGCCGCCGGGGAGTACCTACCGGAAGGCGCGACCGTTCCGCAGAACCGCACCACCTCGCCCCCACAACTCGAAGACACCATGGCGGTGCTCGCGACCTTCGTCAACGGTGGAAGCATCCGCCGCATCGAGGACGTGATGGCGCAGGTCAACAAGGTCATGCCTTCTGTGCCCGACATCGAGCGTCTCGCGACGGTGGTGTCCGTCGACCTCGATGACCTCGGCGGTCGCACGGCCGAGATCGACCGTTTGCTCGACGGAGTGAACGCCACCGCAGTCACGCTCGACGAGAATGCCGATTCGCTCGCCACGATCTTCGACCCGTCGACGGTGCACTACTGGCGACGGCTTGCTGTGGACGTCGTCTCCCACATCGGACAGATCCTTCCGTCCGTAGGGAGTCTGTACGAGGGTGGCCTGTGGCTCATACCGATGTTCGAATCGCTCGCCGACACGACCGACATTTCCCGCGACGCTCCCTCGGCAGCTGTAGAACTGTCCAATTTCCTTCGGACGACATTGATTCCGTTTGCGCAGCACCCGTCGGTGGACATCGTGTCGGTGGAGTCGGCCGACGGCAATCAACTCGTCTCCGATGCCGAGAACATCCTACGAATGTTGGGAGCTGTGAGATGATTCGGCGAACTGTACTGTCGGTCACCGGCATGGTGGTGATTGCAGCTCTGTCCTTCGTGTATGTGAGTCAGTCCGGACTCCGGACCGGCTTGATGGAGGACACGTACACCGCGCGCGTCGAAGTGCCCGACACCAACGGATTGGTCGTGGGGTCTCGGGTGCTGCTGCGAGGGATCGCAATCGGTGAGGTCACCGACGTCGACTCGTCGGCAGAGGGCATCGACGTGGAGTGGAAATACGATCGAGACCAGCCCATCGCCGTGGACAGCACCATCCGACTCGACAACCTGTCGGCACTCGGCGAGCCGTTCCTCGCGGTGTGGCCGCAGACAGGATCCGGGCCGTACCTCGAGGATGCCGCGGTCGTGTCGACCGAGCGGGTCATCGTACCGACCACGTTCGAAGAATTGTCGGAGCGACTCACCGGCCTGCTCACCCAGGTCGAACCGGAAGGTGTCCGCGAGATCTTCCGTACTCTCGATGTCGCACTACCGGATGATCCGCGGGTGCACGGGAATATCACGCGGGCGGGTGATCTCATGGCAGCTACCCTCACCCAGAATTCGGACCAGTTCACCACGCTCCTCCGCACGGTTCAGCCCCTGCTGCTCGACAGCGAATCCATCCCTGAAGGATTGCGTGCAACTCAGCCGCGTGTCGCGGAATTCGGAAGCGGCTTCACCGATCTGCTCGCGGGTATCCGATTCGCCTCCGACAAAGGCCCACTCAACGCAGGAATCGAGTTCGGTGCGAGCCCGTTCATCGGTGAACTCCAGAAGTTTCTGGATGCCACGGCCCCGGACCTCGAGGTCCTCGGCGTCAACCTGCTGCCCGCGGTGTCGGAGGCGTCGAACAGCATCCGCTCGATGGATATCGGCACCCTCTTGTCCAATGTGCTCACCTCCACCGAATCCGGAGACGCTCTGACCCTG
The DNA here is from genome assembly GCF_036327795.1 of Rhodococcus artemisiae. Taxonomy (NCBI): domain Bacteria; kingdom Bacillati; phylum Actinomycetota; class Actinomycetes; order Mycobacteriales; family Nocardiaceae; genus Rhodococcus; species Rhodococcus artemisiae. The sequence goes on along the minus strand of NZ_JAUTXY010000020.1, from coordinate 65,840 downwards.
AACCTGGAGGTGCCCGGAAGCTGACTTGTCCGCCTGCGAACCATCACGACCTACGACGACGAGGACCACCATGGACACGACAGAGATGATCGACACCACCGACAACCCGCCGACTCCGCTGCGCGAGATCAGCAACACAACGACACAGCGGTGGACGCGATCACGCGCCCTGGTCGCAACCGCGGGGACAGTGCTCGTCGGTGCACTACTCGTCGTCGGCTGGCTCTGGATCGACGTTCGTAGTGAACGCGACACGCTCCTTGCTGACGCCGCAGCACGCGCGCAGGCAGAGCAGGTTGCGCTCGACTACGCGGTCGGTGCCGCCGAGATGGACTTCCGGGATATCGATGCGTGGCGTGGCAGGCTCGTCGAAGGGACAACGCCTGCGCTCGATGACCGCCTGTCGAAAGCCGCAACCTCGATGGAGCAGATCATCGTGCCGCTGCAGTGGGCGTCCACAGCGGTCCCGATCACGGCCAAGGCCGAGGTCGGCCCTGAGGGGATCTACACGGTGGACTGCTTCGTGAGCGTGCGCACCACAAATGCTCAAGCGCCCGAAGGGATCCAGTCCACCGCGACCTACCGGCTCAGCATGGACAGCAACGACGAGTGGGCGATCACCGAGATCAGCGGTGTCGGTGCCGAAACCCTGCCGGACGGGGGACGGTGAATCTCGTCGCCCCGTCCGGCCCTCGTCAGCGACCCAGCGCTTCCTTCCACGTGACTGTGCGACCGATACGCAGGATCGAGCGCTGGTAGATCTTCGCGGCCACCACGGCGAGGGCAGCGGTGACGACAATCATCAGCACGATCGTCCCCACGATCTGGAACGGCGACGCGACACCCGCTGCGATCCGCAGCGGCATGAGGACCGCGGAGAACGGCGGGATCCAGCTGAGCACCGTGCTCCACGTGGCCTCTGGGTTGTCGATCGACGAGAACGCCGCGAAGAACATCGCGAGAATGATGAACATCAAGGGACCGGAGGTGGCGTTGACGTCTTCCTGACGCGACACCATCGATCCGGCCGCAGCGTAGAGCACCGCGAAGAACGCGAATCCGAGGACGAACCAGCCGAGCGTGCTGGCGAACACGCTGATCGCGGTACCGGTGATGGTGAGGGTGTCGGTGGCCAAGGCGGCGCCGACGCCGACGGCTCCGTAGGCCGTGAGCTGGAGCAGGCCGACAGCTCCGATGCCGAAGATCTTGCCCCACAGCAGCTGCAGCGGGCGCAGCGTCGACAGCAGCAGCTCGACCACGCGCGACGACTTCTCCTCGACGACGCCCATCGCGACGTACATGCCGAACATCAGGATCTGCATGTAGAGCAGGATGACGGCGACGATCGCCAGGATCATGCGTTCGCCCTGCTCGGGGTCCGGCGGGTCGATGGCTTCGACGGTGACAGTGGCCTCGGCTGTCGCGGCGGCGATGTCGGCCGGATCGACGCCCCGGCCGGTCAGCGCAGCAGACTGCGCCTCCTGCGCGACTGCCGCGTCGATCAGAGATTTCAGCGTCGTGTCGATGTCGGATTCGGTGAGTGCGGTGATGCTCCCCGCATCGCCGGGCACCAGAGCGACATCCAGCTCACCTTCGGTGACCTGCGCGCGGCCGGCTTCCGCGTCGGGGAGTTCGGAGATGTCCAGGGGGCTTCCTGTTGCCTCGCCGAGGGCGCCGAGGGTGGCGCTCAGGCTCGTCCCTCCGACGACGCCGACGGTGGGACGGTCCTCGTCGCCGCCGCCGAAGATCGACATCGCGACGATGCCGACGACGATCGCGACGAGGATGATCCCGTTGCTGATCAGAAAACTCTTCTTCTGGACCTGGGTCTGGAATTCACGGCCGGCTACGAGCGCGATGGCCCGTGGTGCGGTCAGGGGGGCGCTCATGCGGAAACAACCTCTCGGAACAGGTCGGTCAGGGACGGCTGGTGCAGTGAGAACTCATGAACGGGACCGGTTTCCAGCGCGGTCTTCAGGATTTGCTGGTCGTCGACACCGGGCAGGACCGACAGGACGGTTCGCTCGCCGGTGTGCTCGACGGTCGTGACACCCGGGAGCCCGTTGGCCCATCCGGTCGGAGCTTGGGGGGCGTGCACCACGAGCCGGGATTCTCCGCCGGAACGCAGTTCATCGACGGTTCCCACGGCGCGCATCCGCCCCTTGGAAATGATACCCACACGATGGCACAGACGTTGCACGAGATCGAGCTGGTGGCTCGAGAAGATCACGGGTACACCCTCGTTCGCCTTCTCGACCAGAACCTCACTCATGACATCCACGGCGACGGGGTCGAGGCCGGAGAACGGCTCGTCGAGGACGAGAACCTTCGGGTCGTGGACGAGCGCGGCGGCGAGCTGGACTCGTTGCTGATTTCCGAGGGAGAGAGAATCGACCGCGTCGCCGACGCGTTCGGCGATTCCCAGTCGCTCGGTCCAACGCTGCACCGCGTCCGATGCCTCCGACTTCGAAAGGCCATGGAGCTGAGCGAGATAAGAGAGCTGTTTACCGACCTTCATCTTGGGATACAAGCCGCGCTCTTCGGGCATGTAGCCGATGGTGCGGCGCACGTCGAGATCGATGTTCTCGCCGTCCAGTCGAACCTCGCCGGAATCTGCGGCGAGGACGCCGAGGATGATGCGCATCGTGGTGGTCTTGCCGGCGCCGTTGCTGCCGACGAAACCGAACAACTCGCCCGGACGGACGTCGAAGGTCGCCCCGTCGAGAGCGACTGTGCTGCCGTAGCGTTTCGTGAGATTGTCGATGGTCAGGGTCATGGCTGGTCCTCCGGGTCGTCGTCGGGGCGGTTCCAGGCGAGCAGGATGGCGGGCAGGCACCCGCTGAACAATATCGACGCGATCGTGAACAAACCTGCCGAGTAAGCGAGGGACTGATGGTCGATCGAGTCGATCGTTGCTCCGAAGACAAGCGCGAAGCACGGGATCAACACCAGTATCTGAGCGACGGAAAGTCCGATCGATCGCGCGCTGTTGCGTTCGGCGATCTCACGTTCGTCGAGGGCGTGGCGAGGGGCGTCGGACTGGCGTCCGGACACGATCTGCAGGCACGTCCACGTGGGTAGGAACGCCAGGCAGACGACGAGCCACGCGAGTGCGACGATCATGTTGAAGAACGACACGATCGCGATGACGAACATGGTGGCCATCAAGGTGGTGACGATGGCCGCGAGGATTCGGCGACGATGTTGCGTGCGCCAGCCGGGTAGCCAATGGGCAGTCAGTTCCTCGTTCTTGAGGAACCGTCGGGTGCGGCGGGCCTCGTAGCGATCGAGCAGGGACTGCGGGGGCATGTCAGGCCTCCTTCCGGGGCTTGTAGAGCTCGGTCGACAATGGAGTGAACTCGGTGCGAGAGAAGACGGCCTCCACCGGGAGTGAGAACACGTCGCAGATGCGAAAAGCGAGGTCGAGACTCGGGTAGTGGTTGCCGCGTTCGAGTGCGCCCACGGTCTGCGGGTTCACCTCGATGAGCTCGGCGAGCTGTGCGCGACTCATGCCACGCTCCGCGCGCAGGACGCGGATGCGGTTGAAGATGGGGAGTGTTTCCCCACGACGTACCGGACTCATGGAACAAAGTGTTGTGAAAACACAACGATTTGTCAACAGGAGTATCGAATTGGTCCGGCGGCCCAAGACTGAGGGTCGCATCGAGCGCCGCTCGTCGAGGGGGCAGCCAGGCAAGTATGCAGGCAAGCCTATGCAAAGTGCGTTACATTTGTTCCGAATATCCCTTTCCGGATCACTCGGACTACTGGAGCGCAGATGTCCCTTATTCGCAGAATGAGCGTGCTGTCCTGCAGCGCCGCGCTGGCCGTGGGGTTGGTCGCGTGCAGCTCCTCCGACAGCACGGACGAACCCACCACCGACACCGACCAGGCATCCGCGTCGACGCTCGTCGTCTACTCGGGGCGCGACGAAGACCTCATCGATCCATTGATCGAGCAGCTCGGCGAAGAAGTCGACGCCACAATCGAAGTCGACTACTCCGGTAATACCAACGCGCAGGCAGCGAAGATCCTCGAAGAAGGCACCGCATCTCCCGCAGATGTGTTCATCGGCCAGGATGCCGGCGCCTTGGGTGCGCTCGACGCGGCCGGGACGCTGGCGCCGCTCCCTGACGACATCCTCGCCCTCGTTCCCGAGCAGTATCGCGGCGCCGACGGTACCTGGGTGGCCACGTCCGCTCGTGCCCGTGTGCTGGCGTACAACTCGGATCTGGTTGCGGCGGAGGAGCTTCCGGACGGTATCGACGGACTGCTCGACCCGCGCTGGAGCGGACAGATCGGCTATGCGCCGACCAACGCATCGTTCCAGGCGTTCGTGACTGCGCTGCGCGTGCAACGAGGCGAAGACGCCGCGCGGCAGTGGCTGGACGCATTCCTCGCCAACGACCCGGTTGCGTTCGAAGGTAACGGCCCGCTGATGGTCGCGGTCAACGACGGGCAGGTCACTGTGGGGCTGACCAACCACTACTACTGGTACCCATTCGTCGACGAGCATGGCGACGATGCGCCGGTGCAATTGCACTACTTCGCGCCGGGCGATCCCGGTGCGCTGGTGAACGTCGCGGGCGCCGGCATCGTCGCGACCTCCGACAACACGGCGGCGGCCGAGGACTTCCTGCGAGCGCTGCTGTCCGTGGACGCACAGACATACTTCGCGAACGAGACGGCCGAGTATCCGGTGATCGCCGGGGTGGTCTCCGAGTACGACCTGCCGCCGCTGGACGAGCTGGGGGCGTCGGACATGGATCTGGGCCAGCTGTCGTCACTGGAGCAGACCCAGGCTCTTCTCACCGAGGTGGGGATGATCTAGCTTGATCGGATCTCCGCGTGGCCGCCCCGTACTGGGGGCGGCCGCGTCGGCTGTCGCTCTACTGGCCCTGGCGCCACTGTGCTATTTGGTGATCCGGGCATTCGACGGCGGCACAGAGAAGGCGTGGGGGTTGCTGTTCCGGCAGCGAACCCTCGACCTGATGTTGCGCAGTATCGCGCTCACTGTCGTCGTGGCGGTTTCCTGTGTGGTGCTCGGGGTGGGTCTTGCGTGGTTGACGACGCGCACCGACCTACCGTTGCGCCGGTTCTTCGGAGTGTGCCTCACGATTCCACTTGCCATTCCCTCGTACGTGGCGGGATACACATGGATATCCCAGTTTCCTTCCCTGGCGGGATTTGCCGGAGCTGCGCTGGTCCTCACCGCGTCGTCCTTCCCCCTGGTCATGCTCCCGGTGTCTGCAGCTCTGGCATCCGCCGATCCCGGGATGTCCGAGGTGGCGCGCACGCTGGGGCGCAGCGAGATGTGGACGGTGCTGACCGTGGAGTTGCGACGTGTCGCTCCGGTTGCTGCTGCAGGGGCACTGCTCGCCGCGCTCTACACACTCAGCGACTTCGGGGCTGTGGCCCTGATGAGATACGAAGCGTTCACCCTCGGGATCTACAACGCGTACCGGGGCGGGTTCGACCGCACCGCCGCCGCCATCCTGGGGTTGGTTCTCGTGGTGCTGGCGCTGGTGTGCACGTTGCTCGAACGGTGGGTGCGGCGCGGCGCGACCGCCCGGGTCGGTTCGGGGTCGCCACGTCGCGCAGAGCGGGTTCGGCTGGGGCGGTGGAAGGTTCCCGCATTGCTGTGTGCAGTCGGTGTCCTGACGATGTCGGTGCTGGTGCCGCTCGCGGGGCTGATGCGCTGGCTCGCACGTTCGGTTCGATTCACCATCGACTGGTCCGACGTGGTCGCCACCACGGTCAAGACGGTGGAACTGTCGGCGACGGCGGCCGTTGTCGTGACCGTGCTGGCGTTCCCGATTGCGCTGTTCGCGGCACGATCGTCGTCCTCCGCGGCGCGGGCGGCCGAGATCTCGACGTATGTGGCGCACGGACTTCCAGGCATCACCGTCGGTCTTGCCGTCGTCTTCCTGGGGATACGTTTCCTGCCTTCGATCTATCAGACAACCACCCTGTTGATCCTGGCCTACGTCGTGTTGTTCCTTCCTCTCGCGGTGGGGAGTACGCGGTCGGCGATCGATGCTTCTCCGCTGGTGCTCGAGGATGTCTCACGTGTGCTCGGGTCCGGGCGGGTGCGGACCGATGTGCGGGTGACGATCCCCATCGCTCTGCCTGCAATCACTGCCGGAGCGGCGCTGGTGTTCCTGACCGTGGCAAAGGAACTGCCGGCGACTCTGATGCTCCGTCCGCGGGGCGTGGACACGTTGGCGACCGAGCTGTGGTCGACCGCCCAGGTGTTCAAATATGGTGAGGCGGCACCGTACGCGCTCGCTCTGATCCTGGTGTCGGCGCTTCCGACGTTTGTGCTCGGCAGAGTGCTCAGGGGACGCTCGGTCGACGGGCGGACCGTAGCAGGAGGTGGGATATGAAGTCGTTGTCGGTGGAAAGGGTCGGTGCGGCGTACGGCAGCACCCGAGTCCTCGACGGTATCTCGTTCCACGTCGACCGGGGTGAGATGCTCGCGGTGCTCGGTCCGTCCGGGTGTGGCAAGACCACCCTCCTGCGTTCGATCGCAGGACTGCACCGGATCGATACCGGCTCGATCATGCTGGGGGAACAGCTGATCGATCAACCACCCCGCGTGTACCTTCCACCCGAGCATCGGAGGATCGGGTTGATGCCGCAGGAGGGTGGCCTGTTCCCGCACCTGAGTGTAGGACGGAACGTCGGTTTCGGTTTGGTGCGTCCGTCGCTGCGTTCGGTGTTCGCTGACCGCAAGGTCCGGCGTGCCCGGGTGGCGGAGTTGCTCGACCTGGTGGGGCTCGCACATGCGATCGATGCGAGGCCGCGGGAGCTGTCCGGTGGGCAGCAGCAGCGTGTCGCGCTCGCACGTGCCCTCGCGCCGAGGCCGACGGTGCTGCTGATGGACGAACCGTTCGCCGCACTCGACGCAGGCTTGCGGGCGAATATCCGCTCGGAGGTGCGGGCGATGCTGCGGGAGCAGAAGGTCGCCTCGATCCTGGTCACCCACGATCAGGCGGAGGCGATGGGATCCGCCGACCGGGTTGCGGTTCTCCTGGCGGGGCGGTGCGCGCAGATCGGAGAACCCGAGCATGTGTACCGCGCACCGGTCACACGCGAGGTCGCTGCGTTCGTCGGTGAAGCCCAGTTCGTTGCCGCGGCGCGCACCGGGTCACATGCAGAGACCGTGTTCGGAAAGGTTGCGGTGCTCGGAGAGGGCCACGGTCGTGGAGAGATCCTGATCAGGCCGGAGCAGGTGAGGTTGGCGTCCGCGCCGGATGGGCAATTCCAGGTGGGTGAGGTCCAGTTCTCCGGACCCGAGTCGATCGTGACCGTGCATCATCGCGAGTCGGAGATCAGTGTGCGGGCGTCCGTGCGTGGTGAGGTGCCGTTCGGGATCGGGTCGATCGTTCGCGCGGAAGTCGCGCAACCGCTGGCGTTTTTCGATTCCTCATCGACGACCCTGTGACAAATCCACATGGTCGCTTAGGGAATATCTATGGCCATCTACCTTCCCGGAAGCGACCGGCTCTCATACGCTGACGATCGTTCATCAAGAGGGCCGGGGGCAGGGGCCCGGCGGTGAGGTCACTGCCGGAAGTCGTTCTTCACAGTGGCACCGGGCACGCCGTCATGACCGACGACCGATAGCGACCGACCGAGGATCCAGCGCCCCTGGTCGCGTGGAATCAGAGGAGCAATCGGATGTATCCAGGCAAGTACGCTGCCGAGGCCCCGCACCGACCGGCTGTAGTCGAAGCTGCCACCGGGCGAATACTGACCTATCGAGATCTCGAGGATCGGTCGGTGCAGTTCGCGTACTGGCTACGTGAGCAAGGTGCTATGCCTGGAGACCACATCGCAGTGCTGACGGTCAACGATGCCACGGCATTGGAAGTCTATTGGGGTGCAGTCCGTTCCGGACTGTACGTAACGTTCGTCAACACGCACCTGACGCCTGCGGAGACCGCGTACATCGTCGACGACTGCGACGCGAGCATCCTCGTTGTCTCGGCCCCGCTCGCCGCTCTGGCCGAGGCTATCGCTGATTCGACCCCGAAGGTGCGCATCCGAGTTGCGTTCGGCGGCGACGTGCCCGGACATGTGGACTATCGCACGGCCATCGCGACGATGCCTACTGCACCGCCCGACGATCAGCCGCGCGGAACCGACATGCTGTACTCCTCGGGAACTACGGGACGTCCCAAGGGAATCCGCCCATACTTGACAGGTGCGCAGATCTGGGAAGACTCCGGCAATCACGTTGTTCGTACCCTGCGCTCGTACGGGTTCGAGGAGAACTCGGTGTACTTCTCACCCGCACCGATCTACCACGCTGCACCCCTGCGCTACGCTGCCGCCGCTATCGCCCTCGGCGGTACCGTCGTCATGGCGTCGAGATTCGATGCCGAGGCGACCCTCGGATACCTGGAGCGGTACCGGGTGACGCACAGTCAATGGGTACCCACGCATTTCGTTCGTTTCATGAAGCTTCCCGCAGAAGTCCGGTCGAGGCATGACATGTCGTCGATGCAAGCGGCCTTCCATGCCGCAGCTCCGTGTCCGGTCGAGGTGAAGCGCGCAATGATCGACTGGTGGGGCGAGGTGATCTATGAGTATTACTCGTCCACCGAATCGCCTGGCAGCACCACCATCACACCGCAGCAGTGGCTACGCAAACCGGGTAGCGTGGGCCGCGCCGCAGGGGGATCGGTCGTGCACATCTGTAGCGACGACGGGGCCGAACTTCCCGCAGGTGAGGTCGGGCAGATCTACTTCGAGCGACCCGGCAGCGAATTCGAGTACTACAACGATCCAGACAAGACCGCCGAGTCGCGCCACCCCGGTCGGCCTGGCTGGTCCACCACCGGCGATCTCGGCTATCTGGACGACGACGGCTTCTTGTTCCTCACGGGACGGAAGAAATTCACGATCATCTCCGGCGGTGTCAACATCTATCCCGAGGAGATCGAGGCCGCGCTCACGGTGCATCCGAAGGTCTTCGACGTCGCCGTGATCGGTGTCGCCGACGACGAGATGGGCGAGTCCGTCAAGGCTGTGGTGCAATTGGCACCCGGAGTCGACGCGGGCGAAGCCGTCGCCTCCGAGTTGATCGAGTACTGTCGTTCCCGCGTCGCCCGATACAAGTGCCCGCGTAGCGTGGAGTTCACGGCGGCGTTGCCGCGCACTGCGACCGGCAAGCTGCTCAAGGGCGCTCTGTTGGACGCTTCTAGTCCTCGTTGAAGCCGCGAAGTCGATCCATCTCGCGCCGCTCCTTCTTGGTCGGCCGTCCCGCGCCGCGGTCGCGGCGCGGGATCGAGGCCAGAACTTCCTTCGGAGGCGGCGGAGGGCTGTGATCGATGTACGCCGTCGCCGCGATCGCTGCGCCCACCCGCTTGTTCACGAGCTGCGCGACCTCGACGATCTTCTCCGATCCGTGCACACGGACCCGCACCTCGGTGCCGATCGTCACGGGTGTCGACGGTTTCGCGGTCACCCCGTCGACCCGGACGTGCCCGCCCCGGCACGCACTCGCCGCGGCCGACCGGGTCTTGAACAACCGCACCGACCACGTCCAGCTGTCCACCCGAACACTTCCGCCCATCTACAGCAACTCCTCGCTCAGTTCTCCGCCGTCAAGCCTCCACCTGCGCGTCGCGCGGGTGGTATCCAGCATGCGACGGTCGTGCGTCACCAGCAGCAGCGTTCCGTCGAAACTCTCGATCGCCTCCTCGAGCTGTTCGATCGCGGGCAGGTCGAGATGGTTGGTGGGTTCGTCGAGGACCAGCAGATTCACCCCGCGCGCCTGCAGTAACGCCAGCCCCGCACGGGTTCGTTCACCCGGCGAAAGCGATGCGGCGGGTCGCAGGACGTGGTGACCCTTGAGGGCGAACTTCGCGAGCAACGTCCGGACATCCGCGTCGGGCCAGTCAGGTATTTGGCGTCCGAACGCCTCCACCAACGGCTCATCGCCCTCGAAAAGTCCTCGTGCCTGGTCGATCTCGCCGATGAGCACGCCGGATCCGAGTGTTGCGCGTCCCGTATCCGGTGTGAGTGAGCCGAGAAGGAGACGGAGGAGTGTGGTCTTGCCCGCGCCGTTCGGACCGGTGACGATGATGCGGTCGCCCCACTCGACCTGCGTGGTGACGGGGCCGAGGGTGAACCCGCCGCGTGTCACGACCACACCGTCGAGCGACGCGACCAGTGTGCCGCTGCGCGGTGCAGCAGCGATCGACATGCGCAGTTCCCATTCCTTGCGGGGTTCCTCGACCACCTCGAGACGCTCGATCCGCCGCTGGGTCTGCCGCGCCTTTGCCGCCTGCTTCTCGGTGGATTCGGCACGGACCTTCCGCCCGGCCTTGTCGTTGTCCTTCGACTTGCGGCGCGCGTTGCGCACGCCGTGCTCGAGCCAATTGCGTTGCATCTGCGCGCGATCCTCGAGCGCCGACTTGGTGTCGGCGTACTCGTCGTACTGCTCGCGGGCGTGTCGACGCGCGACATCGCGCTCGACGAGATACGCCTCGTAACCCCCGTCGTACACCGAGATCTGCTGCTGTACAGGATCGAGTTCGACGATTCCTGTCACCGTCCGAGCCAGGAACTCCCGATCGTGACTGATGACCATCAGCGCGATGCGGGTGTCGGCGACGAACCGTTCGAGCTGTTCGAGCCCGGCCAGATCCAGATCGTTCGTCGGCTCGTCGAGCAACAGCACGTCGTACCGCGACAGCAACAGCGCTGCCAGGCCGGCACGGGCAGCCTGCCCACCCGACAGCCCTTCCATCGGAGCATCGAGCCCCACGTCGAGGCCGAGATCAGCGACGACCTTCTCGGCTCGTTCCGCCAGATCGGCACCGCCGAGCGCAAGCCACCGTTCGAGCGCAGGGGTGTAGTCGTCGACGTCGGAGACCCCCAGCGCTTCGGCCGCGGTGTTCATGGCGTGTTCGGCTTCGGCGACGCCGGTGCGGCGCCCCAGGAAACCGAGGATCGTTTCGCCGGGCACGCGCTCGGGTTCCTGCGCGAGGTACCCGATCGTCGCATCGGGAGGGCTCGAGGTGACGGTGCCGGTGACGTCGGCGCTGCCCGTACCTGCGAGGGTCGTGAGCAGGGTCGACTTGCCGGCGCCGTTGGCACCCACCAGGCCGATCACGTCGCCGGGCGCGACCGTCAGGTCCAGCCCGTCGAACAGGGTGCGTTCGCCGCGGGAGGCCGACAGGTCGCTGATACGTAGGGTTGCGCTCACTCCCCGATTATCGCCGTCGCGATGAGTTCGCCGTCCGCCGCGGGTCGGTATCGGCATGACCACAGCTGCAGTGACCACCACGATCGACACCCGTTACGGCGAACCCGGCGCCGAACCCACGTCGTGGCCCGAGACCGAGGCCCTGTTCGCGTCGGCGCCGTTGTACTGGGTGAGCACCATACATACGACCGGTCGGCCACACGTCGCGCCTCTCGTGGGCGTCTGGCACGACGGTGCCTTCCACCTGACGGTCGGCCCGGGCGAACAGAAAGCCCTCAATCTGGTGCGGGACCCCCGCGTCGCAGTCACCACCGGACGCAACGACTGGGATTCGGGCACCGACGTGGTGCTCGAAGGGGAAGCCCGCCGCGTCACCGACCACGACGCACTCACCGCGATCGCCGCCGCGTACTTCGACAAGTACGGCGACGCGTGGCGCTTCGAGGTCGGAGAGGGAGGCTTCGGTATCGCCGACGAGTTCGCCTGGGTGTTTCGGATCCCGCCTCGCAAGGTGCTGGTCTTCGCCAAGAAGCCACACGGCCAGACCACACACCGATTCGGGTAGACGGTCAGGAACCCAGCTCCGTCGCGAGGGCACGCACCGTGTCCTGCGCGGCGGCGAGACTCTCCGCGGCCTGCCCGGCGAGCGGTGCCAACGGTGGAATTCTGTCGGCAAGGGTGAGTTCCGCTGTCACGACCGACACCGACATGCCGAGCGAGGTGCCCAGTGTCTGCTGGAGCGGCGGGATCACCGAGTCGGTTCCTTCGCCAGGTGTGCCGGGCGCATAGGTGTTGCCGCGACTCGACACGATCACCACCGGTTTGCCGGCGAACGGCGAATCCGGAGTGTCGAACGGCACGGTGGTGCCGAGCACGTGGATGTAATCGATCCAGGCCTTGAGAGTCGACGGCAGCGACCAGTTGTACATCGGTGCACCGACGACGAGGGCGTCCGCGTTCGTGACCTCGGCGATCAACTCCGCCTGCAATGCCTCGGCATCGGGATCCGGCCGCTCTGTGCTGGTGCGCAGTCGCGCTGCGTAATGCAGGCCGGCGTCGGGTAGGTGGGGCAGCGGCGAGCGGTGCAGATCCCGCACGAGCACTGTGTGCTCGTCGCCGAGTGCGCGCCACGTGTCGGCGAACAGACCGGTCAGACCGCGAGAAACCGAGTTCTGCAGGTCGGCGGACGAATCGAGGTGCAACAGGTGGGGCACGGTGTCTCCCGGTTCCGGCGGTGATGTCGATCGGAAGCCTACTGCGCCGTGCTGAGGTCATCCGACGTCCATCGCGGATCCCCTCGGTCGTGAGGAGTGGCGATGCGGTCCGATCCGGAAATCTGCTGTCGGTGGATGTCTACTTTCGCGGACTACTCACCCTGTGTTCCAGGTCATAGCGTTCCTTTCGAATTACTCGCGTCAGAGACATAGGGAGCGTCACATGAGCAGGTTGAAATTCGGCACCTTCCTCGCCCCGATCCACCAGCCGGGGCAGAATCCCACGCTGCTGCTTCAGCGCGATCTGGAACTGGTGGAATATCTCGAGCAATTGGGATACGACGAGGCGTGGTTCGGCGAACACCACTCTGCAGGCGCCGAAATCTATGCCTCACCCGAGATCATGATCGCGGCTGCCGGCGAGCGCACCAACCGGATCAAGCTGGGCACCGGAGTCACTTCGGTGTCATATCACAACCCGTTGTGGGCGGCCGAACGAATGGTCATGCTCGACCACTTGACGCGGGGTCGCGTGCTGTTCGGGCTGGGACCGGGCTCGTTGCCCACAGATGCTGCCATGCTCGGTCTGTCGCAGATCGACACCCGGGAGTTGTTGGCGGAGAACACCGATATCATCATGCGGTTGCTCCGAGGCGAGACCGTCACGGCCAAGACCCGGACCCACGAACTCTTCGATGCGAAGATCCAGATGGCGCCGTACTCGGAGCCGCTGTTCGACGTCGTGGTGGCGGCGATCGCATCTCCGACCGGTGCACGGCTGGCGGGCAAGTACGGAATCGGCCTGCTTTCGATCGCCGCAACTCTGACAGCCGACGGATTCAGTGCCCTGCAACATCATTGGGGAATGCTCGAGGAGTTCGCGGCCCTGTCCGGGCGAAGCGACGAAGTGGATCGATCGACGTGGCGCCTGGTGGGCCCATTCCACCTCGCAGAAACCAAGGAACAGGCATACCGGGACGTCGAGCACGGCATCGAATACTGGTTCAACTACCTCCAGCATGTGGCCGCCTTCCCTCAGATGGACGTGCGCGGCACGAACAAGCACGAGATGATCGACTTCATCAACACCTCGGGTATCGGTGTGATCGGTACCGCGGAGGAAGCACGCGAGCAGGTGCAGCGTCTGATCGATCAATCCGGCGGATTCGGCACGCTGCTGCTCCAAGGGCACGACTGGGCGAACCCGCAGGCCACACGTCGCTCGTACGAGTTGTTTGCTCAAGATGTCATGCCACACTTCCAGGGGCAGGCGCAGCCGATGATCGATGCGGCCGAACGCGCGCAGGCGGTTCGTGAGGGGCAGGCCGCCGAACATGTGAAGGCTGTCGAGCACATGACCAAGAAGTACGAGGCAGAGCTCGGGCGGGCGTGACGATGGCGAGGATCGAAGTACAGCGTGATTTCCCGGTATCTGCTGAGACGGTGTGGAATTGGATCGGCAGCACCGGTGAGGTGGCCTCGTGGATCCCGGCCATCAGATCGTCTCGAATGGAGGGAGACGTACGGCACGTGGTGTTCACGGACGGAGAACCCGCACGCGAACGGATCGTCGAGTTCGACGACGGTGAGCGGACCTACGCCTACGAGTACATCGACGGCCCACTTCCGTTGCGCCACTACCGTTCGACCGTCTCGGTGGTCGAAACCGGCGACCGCGGCTGCACAGTGCGCTGGGCGGCCGAATTCGGTGCCGAGTCCGCCGACGTGGAGGCCGGCCTCGCTACGGCGATCGAGGGAATCTACTCCGACGCTCTCGACGAGTTGAAGGGCAAGGTTGTCCCCGTCTGACGCCGCCGAGGTCGGTGCGGTCGTGAGTACCGCTCGAACCCGATCGAGCCGCGGCATCCGGGGCATCTCATGTCACTTCGGGTGCGAGCCGGTGGGGTCCCTGCCCGCGTCGTGCCTGCGATCGGTGGCCGCGACGTAGTACCGCGATGGCCAGTTCCGACCGATTGCGATGGCCCGTCGTGTCGAAGATCCGACTGATGTACTTCTTGACCGACAACTCGGACAGGAACAACCTCTCTGCGATCTCGGAATTGCTCAGTCCGTCGCTGACCAGTTCTGCGACTTCGAATTGGCGCGGCGTGAGCCCCTTCAGTGGATCCACAGGTTGTTCGGCTGCCGCGACTGTCACTGTCCGCGTACGCAATTGCCGTGCGAGAACGCGCATCGCGACCAGATCGGACTCATCCCACGGACGGACCGTGCCGAACATGCCGATCAGGGCCTCACCATCGGCGAGTGGGAGGTGGAGTGCGGACGCGGTGTACATATCGTGGGGGCGGAGATAGTCGACCACGTACGACCGCTGCGGCGACGGCAAGTGTGACAACTCATCGAGAGACGCGAATCCGGATGTGGTCAAGACTCGGCGGGACAACGGCAACGCGAAGATGTCCTTGTCGCGCCATCGGTCGTGGTAAGTGGGCAGCAGCGGTGAAGCAGCGCCGGTCAGCAGAGGCGCCGGATCATCGAAGATGTCCGGGAATGTCCTCCCGTGGAAGAACGTCACGTCGCGAACCCCGAAATAGGTGGATATCGCATCGACCAGCCCTTCCTTGAAGGCGTGCCCGCCCCCGGATTCCTCGCACTGATCGAGCACCGCCAGGATCCCGAGCATCTGTTTCCTGGACAGCTGGTCCTGCCACGCTCGGTGTTTCGTCATCGACCCATTCTCCCCGGCTCGAATGTGACCTACATCATGAAGATCGTCGCGTGCCTAACGATCGATTGTCAACACATACGAGAGGGAGGCGCGGATTCGCGCAGATCAAGGGATGATCAGGTGCGGAATGGCAGTAGATGAGAACGATCGTTCGGCTTCGGCGGGATGTGAACCGACAGAAACGGGGCGCTGCGCGGGCGTTCCGAGACCCCCAGCAAGAACTGCGCAGATGAGGCGCATTGTGCGGTTGAGATGAGGAATGGTGAAACGAATGGACGTTGCTGTGCCCCCATGGACGAAGCACTACCCCGAATCCGTACCCCCCGACCTGACCGGGACCCATTCGTCGATGCTCGCCGCGTGGAACGAACACGTACACACCCGCCCCCACGACCCCGCGGTGCACTACTTCGACACCACACTGACATTCGCCGACATCGACCGAGCAGCAGACGCACTTGCCGTCGCACTGCACGACAACGGACTCGACGCGACCGATCGAGTTGCCCTCTACCTGCAGAACGACCCGCAGTGGCTGGTCTCGCTCCTGGCCGCATGGAAACTGCGCGCCGTCCCCGTTGCCGTCAACCCGATGCTGCGAGCCGAGGAACTGCGCCACATCCTCACCGACTCCGGAGCCTCGACACTGATCTGCCTCGACAGCCTCTACCAGACGGTCGTCGCCGGCATCCGCGACGGAACCGCACTGCAGACCGTGCTCACCACCCACCCCCTCGACATGACCCCGAACGCGACCGTGCCGCCCGCCGTCGCACACCAGGTGCCGGCCCGCACATCGTTCGCGGACACGCTGGACTGGCACACCCTCACCCACCGGTACCGCGACCGCCGCCCCGAACCCGCGACCCCACGACCTCGCGATATCGCCGCGCTGACGTACACCTCCGGCACCACGGGACGTTCCAAAGGTGCGATGAACAGCCACAGCGCGATGGTGCACAGCTCCACCGTGTACGCGCGGTGGTGGGATCTGCAGCCCGAGCGTGATGTCATCATCGGTCTCGCACCGGTCTTCCACATCACCGGGCTCGTCGCCGGCTTCGGTGTGCACATCATCAGCGGCGCCCCGCTGGTGCTGCTGCACCGATTCGATGCCGAGGCGATCCTGCAGGCGATCGAGCGATGGCGAGGCACCTTCATGATCGGCGCCGGCACCGCGTTCATCGCCTTGACCACGCACCCTGCCCTCGACGCCGTCGACGTCTCGTCCTTGACGAAGACCCCGTCCGGGGGAGCGCCGGTCGGCCAGGCGCTGGTGGATCGGATCCGTGCCCGCGCGGGGTGGACCTTGCGTGGTGCCTACGGCATGACCGAGACGACGTCGCCGACACACCTGGGACCGCCCGACATCGATCCGCCGACCGACCCGGACAGTGGTGCGCTGTCGGTCGGAGTTCCGGTTCCCGGCGCGCAGGTCCGGATCGTCGATCCGGTCAGCGGCCGGGATCTCGGCCCGGGCGAACCCGGTGAGATCGTCGTTGCCGGTCCGATGGTGGTGCCCGGGTACTGGCGGCTGCCCGAGGAGTCCGCGCACGCAATCCGTGATGGGTGGCTGTATACGGGTGATCTCGGCAAGGTGACCGACGAGGGGTGGCTGTTCGTGGTGGATCGGATCAAGGATCTGATCAATGCCGGTGGGTACAAGGTGGTGCCGCGTGATGTCGAGGATGTGCTCTATCAGCATCCGGCGGTGCGGGAAGCGTCGGTTGTCGGGGTGCCGGACGAGTACCGCGGTGAGACGGTCAAGGCGTTCGTCTCGTTGGTGCCGAATGCTGCCGTGAGCTCCGAGGAGCTGATCGGCTATTGCCGGGAGCGGATGGCGGCGTACAAGTATCCGCGTTCGGTGGTGATCCTCGATGAGTTGCCCAAGAATGCCAGCGGCAAACTCCTCCGACGGGAATTGCGTAATGGGTGAACAGGCATCGCGAATCCGGCACTAGCGGTGGGGGAGTGTGGGGTCCGCCGGTACATCCAGCGGATTCTCGATCTCGTCGCGGCGCATCCGCGCCACGACGATCGTGATCACTGCGGCGACGATGGGCAACGTTCCCGCGAGCACGAATGTCGGCACCAGGCCGACCGCGAGCGCGATCGGACCGGCCACTGCCATCGAGAGCGGCATGAACACGAGCGAGACGAAGAAGTCCAGGCTCGAGACCCGTCCCAGCAAGTGCGCCGGCACACGCCGCTGAAGGAGGGTCCCCCAGATCACCGTCGGCGCCGAGAACAGCACTCCCACGATGAACACCGCCACCACCATGACCGCGATCGATCCGGTCATGCCCACGGCCACCAGCGGCACGGCGCCGAGACCCCACATCACCATCATCGTCGTCAGATACCTGCGAGGGAGGGACCACGAGGCCATGGCCAGCGAACCCAACGCGCCGCCCACCCCGAACGCGGCCAGAACCAGTGCGTGATCTCCGGCTCCTCCTCCGGGAATCTCCTTGATGGCGAAGGGGATCAATACTTCTATCGGGCCCATCAGGACGAACGTGATCGTGGATCCGAACAGGAGGGTTGCGAGCAGCCACGGTGTGCGCACCATATAACGGAAGCCGTCGGCGAGATCGGTGGTGGCAGCACGCAGCGGGTGGAGCTCAAGATCCGCAGACAGGTCGCGCCGAAGCGGGGTGGGTCGCAACCTGAACAGGAACGCTGCGGTGACCGCCTCGAGGATCGCCACCAATGCGAGCGCCGCGGTGGGGGAGTACGACGCGATGGCCGCACCGGCAAACACCGGGCCCAGCCCCTGCATGAATGCCGGACGGATCATCCCTTCGATTCCGTTGGCCGCCAGCAGGTCACCCGCGGGAACGATGGACGGGAGAAGTGCTGAATAGGCCGGATACTCGAACCCGTCCGCCATGCCCACCGCGAGGCCGATGAGCGCAAGATGCCAGAACTCGATGCGGTCGGTCCACGCGAGCGTCGTGGCGACGACCACCATGACAGCCTTCACGGCGAACACCGAGATCAGGATCTTGCGCTGTGGCACACGGTCGGCGAGCACGCCGCCTGCGAGGCTGGTGAGCACGATCCCCAGCGCCGGGCCGACGGCAACCAGCGACAGTTGTGCGGGCCCACCGCCGATCTCGATGACCAGCCACACCAGCGCAATCAACCACATGCCGGCGGCTATCAGGCCCAGCGACAGCGCAAGCGCCAGCACCCTGTACTGCGGGAACCGGAGCGGACGCACGGGGCCGCGGGCCCACCGTGGCTGCGGCAGGTCCGAGCGATTCACGGCGTCGTTGCGCATGATGATTTCTCCGCTGTCTCGTGTGTGCCGATGTGTCGAGGGGAATCATCCGACCTCGAGTCGACTGGAGGTCAAGTGTCCTCGGTCCTCTGGACGTCGGGCAAACGATTTACGGCGTGAACGCCGCGTCAGCGGACAGGTCCCGACTCGAGCGTCAGGTCGGTGGAGCCCGTAACTCCCGCTTCGTCGATCCATTCGACACGCACCCGATCGCCGGGCCGATGCCGGCGAAGTGCTTCCTCGAGATCGTTGGTGGAGGAGACAGGTACGCCGTCGAAAGCGACTATCACAAAGCCTGGTTCGAGACCGGAACGGTAGGCAGGGGAGCCGTACGAGACCCACAGCACCTCGGCGCCCCGATCGCCGCCGTCGGAGCGGGCGGTGGTGACGCTCACCCCGAGGTGCGGGGTGGGGCCGACATGGACGGTGTCGGAACCGACCCCGCTGCGCACCTGCTCGAGCACGTCGAGTGCTTCGCCGATCGGCACTGCGTACGCCTCGGGTGACTCGTTGCTGGTGTCGATCCCGATGGTTTCCGTCTGGTCGCGGTAGACCGAACCCGCGGTGTTGACCCCGACCACCACACCGAATGCGTCGACGAGTGGCCCACCGGAATCGCCGGGCCGGATTGCCGCGTCGGTCTGGAGCATGCCGGTGAGCCGGTGGCGCGATCCGTCGGTCGAATCACGCACCACCACGTTGCGGTCGTGGGCGACCACGGTGCCCGGTGCGGCGACGACCACCCCGCCGCCGTCGGCATTGCCGAAAGCGGTGACGAGGGATCCGACTTCCGGTGGTGTGTCGGCGAGGGTGGCGACCGGCAGGTCGTGTGCCGCGCCGAGTTGCAGGACCGCGATGTCTCGAGTGGGGTCGTAGCCGGTGACGGCGACGTCGTAGATCAGTCCGGTGGCGGGACTGACGGCGGTGATCTCGGTGGCGCCGCTCACCACGTGATGATTGGTCAGCGTCACGCCGTCGGGCGTGAGGACGATGCCCGTGCCCGCGACCCCGCTCCACCCGCGGCGCGCGTCGATGTTGACGACCACCGACTCGGTCCGGGTGGCGAGCTCTTCGAACGACAGAGGAGACGGGGGCGGTGGTGCGGGCGCCGCGACGGGCGCGGGAGGAGGTGTTCCGACCTCGACGACGGCGGGTGCGCTCACAAGGAGGCTCGCGGTGGCGGCGAGCGCCACCAGCAGCGTCGACCCACTGCGCCCCGTCACGTCGCGTGAGCCTCCGCCTCCAGGTGGTCGACGAGTTCGCGTGCTGCCGCGCGCCCTGCACGGTTGGCGCCGATGGTGGACGCCGACGGACCGTAGCCGACCAGGTGGATTCGGGGATCATTCTCGACCTGGGTCGCGAGTCGTCCGGTCAACGTGATCCCGCCGCCCGGGTTGCGCAGGTCCAGCGGCGCGAGGTGGTCGAGAGAACTGCGAAATCCTGTGCACCACAGGATGACATCGACGTCGAGCTGTGACCCGTCGGGCCATTGCACGCCGGTCTCGGTGATCTCCGAGAAGATGGGCTGCCGCTCGAGGACGCCGCGCTCGCGGGCGGCCCGGATCGCCGGGGTCACGGGTAGTCCGGTGACGGAGACGACGGAGCCGGGCGGCATGCCTCGTCGCACGCGGTCCTCGACCAGCGCCACCGCGGCCCGGCCGATCTCTGGACTGAATTCCTCGGTGCGCCAAGCGGGTTCGCGACGGGTGGTCCAGGTGGTTATCGTGACGCGGGAGATCTCGTCGAGTAGCTGCACTGCCGAGATGCCCCCGCCGACGACCAGGACGTGTTTGCCGACGAATTCGTCGGCGGAGCGATAGTCCTTGGTGTGGAGCTGACGCCCGCGGAAGCGGGTGGCTCCGGGGTACCACGGGACGAAGGGATGTTCCCAGGTTCCGGTGGCGTTGATGATGCCCCGGGCGGTGTAGATCCCGGAGTCGGTTTCGATGCGCAGGCGGTCGCCGCGATCGCAGACCACCGTCACCCGGACCGGGCGGTGGACCGGCAGCTCGAACCGCTCCTCGTAGTCCGCGTAGTACTCCGGTACCGCCGTGGACGCGGGGACGAGGCCGGAGTCGGAACCGACGATGTCCTCGAACGACGATCCGGGTAGATCGTGGACGCCGTTGACGGTGCTCAACGTCAGCGACGGCCATCGGTGCTGCCACGCTCCGCCGGGTCCGTAGGAGCGGTCCAGGACGACGAAGCCCGTTTCGGGGCGGACACCGAATCGACGCAGGTAGTACGCGGACGACAGCCCGGCCTGTCCGGCGCCGATCACGACGACGTCGACGGCCTTCGTATCGGCCGCGGTGTCCTCCACCGTCATCGAACCCCTCCCGGTCGGCTCTCGTGAATTCAATGATGCCCCGTGGCGCGGGGACGTGTGCGGCAACTGTGCAGGGGAGGCGGGCCGGTGTCCGGAACGTCGGGTTCACGCTCGTGCGTCGGCCGATAATGTGATATCACTTTAATATCTTCAAGGTATCGGAGGGAACGTCATGGACACACCGGACACATTCACAGTCGAGCGACCTGGCCGCTCGTCCAACGGCTGGGCGGTACTCGTCGCGGGCCTCGTGGTCGACCTCGTCGCGATCGGACTGATCGTGTGGGGCGCGATCGAGATCAATGTTCCTCTGATCGTCATCGGCGCGGTGATCTTCGTGGTCGCCACGGTGTTCCTCGCGGGCCTGGTGCTGGTGGAACCCAACGAGGCTCGCGTACTGCAGTTGCTGGGCGGGTCGTATTCGGGAACACTGCGCGAACCCGGTCTGCGATGGATGAACCCACTCAATTCGCGCCGCAAGATCACCACGCGCATCCGCAACCACGAAACGGGCAGAGCGAAGGTCAACGACGCCGACGGCAACCCGATCGAGATCTCCGCGATCATCGTGTGGCAGGTGGAGGACACCGCTCGCGCCGTGTTCGACGTCGACGACTTCGAGGAATTCGTCGCGGTCCAGACCGAGGCCGCCGTTCGTCACATCGCAGGCAGCTACCCGTACGACGGACCGCAGACGGTGATGTCGTTGCGCCAGAATGCCGACGAGATCACCACCAAGTTGTCGGACGAGGTCCACGATCGCGTGCAGTCGGCGGGGGTCCGAATCATCGAGACCCGCATCAACCAGCTCGCGTACGCACCCGAGATCGCGCAGGCCATGCTGCGTCGCCAGCAGGCCGGCGCGGTGATCGCCGCACGCGAACAGATCGTCCAGGGCGCCGTGTCGATGGTCGGAACCGCCCTCGCGCGGCTCGAAGCCGAGCACACCGTCGAACTCGACGAGGAACGCAAGGCCGCGATGGTCTCCAACCTGCTCGTCGTGCTCTGTGGCGACCAGAGCGCTCAACCGGTTCTCAACACTGGCTCGCTCTACCAGTAGGACGACGGCATGGCCGAACGTAAGAAGGTGCTGCTGCGGCTCGACCCCGCGGTTCACGACGCGCTCGCGCGGTGGGCCTCGGACGAGCTGCGCAGCACCAACGCGCAGATCGAGTTCGTCCTCCGTCGCGCCCTGACAGACGCGGGACGGATGCCACGCGATGCCGGGCGGATCCGGGGGCCCGGTCGTCCCCGCGCAGACGAAGACGAGTGATTCGATCTCCGCCAGGCGAACAACGCGAACTGCCCACGCACGCGCTCCGTTGCCGTTAGCTTTGTGCGGATGACGCCTCATCGACACCACGAGGCGGCTTCGACACGAACGACAAGAGGAATGCCGTGAGTCTGTGGAGCTATATACAGGGCCGTGAGGAGACCTTGCTGTTCCTGACCTACCAACACGCCTCCCTCGCGTTCCAGACCGTCCTCGTCGGCAGTGTCGTCGCGTTGGCGATCGGCATTGCTGTCTATCGCCTCCCGGTGCTGTCCTCACTCACGCTCACCGGCAGCCGCGTGGCGCTGACCATCCCGTCGCTCGCCCTGCTCGCGCTGCTGATCATTCCGTTCGGGCTCGGCGTCACCCCCTCGTTCGTGATGCTCGCCTTCTTCGCGGCAATGCCGGTGATCGGCAGTTCCGTCGTCGGGTTGCGGTCGGTGTCGCCGGCGGTGGTCGAATCGGCACGGGGTATCGGCCTTGCACGATGGCGGATACTCGCATTCGTCGAACTGCCGATCGCATGGCCGGTCATCCTCAGCGGAATCCGCGTCTCGACGCAGATGGTCGTCGGTGTCGCGGCGATCGTCGCCTACGTGCTCGGTCCGGGGCTGGGTTCGCTGATCTTCAACGGACTGGCTCGTCTCGGCGGAACCAACGCCGTGGAAATGGCACTGACCGGGACCATCCTCGTCGTCCTCGTGGCCCTGGTTTTCGACGCACTGCTCGTACTGCTCGGGCGCCTGACCATTCCGAAGGGACTCTGATGGCGGATCAGCGCATCACCGGCACTTCGATACGCCTCGACGGCGTGGTCAAACGCTATCGCGGACAGGAGAAGCCCGCCGTCGAACGGCTCGACCTCGATATCGAGGCCGGCGACATCGTCGCCTTCGTCGGGCCGTCGGGATGCGGGAAGACCACCACCCTGAAGATGATCAACCGGCTGATCGAGCCCACCGAGGGCCGCATTCTCATCGGCGACCGCGACGTCACCGATGAGAATCCTGACCGGCTCCGGCAGTCGATCGGCTACGTGATCCAATCGGGCGGCCTCTTTCCGCACTGGTCCGTCGCGAAGAACGTCGGCGCGATCCCTCGTGTTCTCGGTTGGAGTCGCGCAAAGATTGCTGAACGCACCGAGTACCTCCTCGAACTCGTCGGCCTCGATCCGGGCACCTACGCCGACCGGCTCCCCAGAGACATGTCCGGCGGGCAGCAACAGCGTGTCGGTGTGGCCCGGGCGCTCGCCGCAGATCCGCCGGTGTTGTTGATGGATGAGCCGTTCGGGGCGGTCGACCCGCTCACCCGGGTCCGCCTGCAGGACAGCCTCCTCTCCATCCAGCAGGAGCTGGGGAAGACGATCGTCCTGGTCACGCACGATTTCCAGGAAGCGACGAAACTCGGCGACAAGGTGCTCATCCTGTCCGAGGGCGGCCGCATCGAGCAGTATGCGACACCCTCGGAGATCCTCGCGAACCCTGCCACCCCCTTCGTCGAGGAGTTCGTCGGGTCCGGCGCCACTCTCGCCCAGCTCACACTCACGAGGGTGCGCGACGTCGACTACGAACAGGTGGTCACCGCGTCCGTCGGGGAGAACGCAGAGGAAGTGGCGGCTCGTGCCCGCGCTGCGGGCCACGATTGGATCGTGGTCGTCGACGGACGAGGCAGACCGCGTGCGTGGCCCACCCTCGCCGAGATCGCCACGAAACCACAGATTTCCGACTACATCGACGCGAGACTCCCGGTGGTCAGCGAATCGTCGACGCTCAACGATGCGCTCGACTCGATGCTCGCCGCGAGTCAGGGCGGAGTCCTCGTCACCGACGGCCGCGGAGTGATGCGGGGAGCGCTGCGAATAGACACGGTGATGGCGGTGATTCGCGCGCACACGGCCGAGGTGAGATCGGACGACGAGGAGCCCTCGTACATCTCGCACGAAGAGGACCACCACCAGGAGGGTTCGTGACCTCCGCGCGCCGTGTGCCGGTGGACGTCTGGTTCGAGCCCCTGATCATCGTCGTGGTCGGTGCCGGGTACCTGTTCTGGTACCTGACGTCGTCGTTCACCGAAACCGAACAGGCAGCGCTGGGGTGGGACAACCTGAGCGCGACCATCGTCGACCACATCGTGCTGACCGTGGTGGCGGCGATCATCGTGATCGTGATCGCCCTGCCCCTCGGGATCCTGCTGAGCCGCGACTCGATGCGATGGCTCAACCCGGTCGTCGTCAATGCGGCGAACGTCGGACAGGCCGCCCCGGCAGTGGGGTTGCTCGTCCTGTTCACGATGTGGCTCGGCACCGGATTCCGGACCGCGGTGATCGGTCTCGTCGTGTACGCGATTCTTCCGATCCTCCAGAACACCATCGTCGGTCTTCGTCAGGTGGATCGACGGGTGATCGAGGCGGCACGAGGCATCGGTTTCTCGAGCGCGCGCACCCTGGTGCGCGTCGAGTTGCCGCTCGCAGTCCCGATCATTCTCAACGGTATTCGGACCGCGCTGGTCATCCTGGTCGGAACGGCGACGCTGAGCACCTTCATCGGGGCGGCGAGCCTGGGAACGCTGATCACCACGGGGGTCACGTTGTTCCTTCCCGCGCTGCTCGTCTCGGGCGCGATCCTCGTGGCACTGCTTGCGCTGATCATCGATTGGCTGGGCAGGCTCGTCGAGTTCGCCGCGACACCGCGAGGCCTCTCGTGACCCGGATCCGGCACGGTGCGCACGTGCTCGTCGCCGTGGTCTGTGCGGTGACTCTGGCCGCATGCGGCCTGGTCAGTTCGTCGGGCACGTTCCGGAAAGCTGCCCTTCCGGACGGGAATGAGCCCTTGGCCGGAGCTTCGCTGGTCGTCTCGTCGAAGAGTTTCACGGAAGGCGTCATCCTCGGCAAGATCACGGCCACCTATCTTGCTGCTGCCGGCGCGGACGTTTCCGACCTCACGGGTGCACCGGGATCGGCATCGTCGCGTCAGGCGCTGCTGAACGGCGACGTCGACATCGTCTGGGAGTACACGGGTACCGGCTGGGTGAACTATCACGGAGAGACCGAAACGATCGCCGATCCGGACGAACTCTGGGAACGCGTCCGCGAGATCGAGAAACAGGAATACGACCTCGAATGGCTGCCGCCCGCGAACTTCAACAATACGTACGCGTTCGCTGCGTCCTCCCCCACCGCGGAGCGACTCGGCGTGCAGCGCCTCGAAGACATCGCGAGCCTTCCGATCGGGGAGCGCACGTTCTGTGTGGACGACGAGTTCTTCAGCCGCCCGGATGGTTTCGTTCCGATGCTCGAGACATACGGGATTCCGTTCAACGATCCGAATGGTGTTCCCGCCGGAAATGTGACCAGGATGGACACGGGCGTGATCTACACGTCCACCGCGTCGGGTGAGCCCTGTAATTTCGGGATGGTCTACACCACCGACGGCCGCGTGCGGAACCTCGACCTCGTCGTCCTCGAGGACAACCGAAGTTTCTTCCTTCCCTACAGCGGGACCGCGGTGGTCCGTGGAGAGGTATTGGCAGCGCATCCGGAGATCGCCGGACTCCTGGGCACGCTCTCGGCGCGATTGACCGAGGACGTGATGCAGGACCTCAACGGGCGTGTCGACATCGAAGGGCAGGAGCCGTCGGAGGTCGCGTACGAGTGGTTGATCTCCGAGGGGCTCGTTTCCTAGAACGAACGGCGCGGACGTAATCGGACCGGTGAAATTCTCTGGTCGAATCATGATCGCTCCCGCTAATGTCGTGGAGGTGATGACGTCATGCTGATCCGCCTGATCGTCACCTACCTGCCGCGATATCGCGTGAACGTCGTGGCGGTGGTGATCCTGCAGTTCGTGGCAACTGTCGCGATGCTCTATCTACCGACGCTCAATGCCGACATCATCGACAACGGTGTCGCCAAAGGCGACACCGGATACATCCTGCGGATCGGCGGCTGGATGTTCGCGGTGGCGTTGGTGCAGTTGGTCTGCATGATGTACGGGCAGTACTTCGGTGCCCGCGGGGCGCTTGCCGTGGGACGCGACCTCCGTCACGATCTGCTGCACCGGGTGAACACCTTCTCGGCGCGCGAAGTCGGCACGCTCGGTGCGCCGTCGTTGATCACCCGTACCACCAACGATGTACAGCAGGTCCAGCTTCTGCTGGTGATGAGTTCGTTCATCCTGGTCACGGCACCCATCATGTGTATCGGCGGGATCGCCATGGGGATTCACGTCGCGGCACCCATGGCGTGGGTACTCGTGGTGGCGGTACCCATCCTCGGCATCACGATGGCCCTCATCATCCGGGTGATGGTCCCCGGCTTCCGGGTGATGCAGGCCCGGCTGGACAGCGTCAACCGGATCCTGCGGGAGCAGATCACCGGGATCCGCGTGGTCCGCGCATTCGTCCGGGAACGGTACGAAGCCGACAGGTTCGAGGTTGCCAACGACGAACTCGCGGACGCGAGCCTGCGAGTCGGACGGATGATGGCGTTGATGTTTCCCGTGGTCATGGGGATCACGAACGTGACCATCGTCGCGATCATCTGGGTCGGCGGGCACGAGATCTCCGACGGCACTGTGGAGATCGGTGCACTGAGTGCGATGATCAGCTACGTCATGCAGATCATGATGTCGGTCATGATGGCGTCGTTCCTTGCGATGATGGCTCCGCGAGCAACCGTGTGCGCGGAACGGATCGGTGAGGTCCTCGCGACCGAGACCTCGGTGGTTCGGCCCGCCGAACCGATCGGCTTCGACGCGGATCCGGCCACCGTGGAGTTCCGCAACGCGCAGTTCCGTTACCCCGGCGCCGACAGTCCGGTTCTGGATGGAATGACCTTCCGCGTCGACCCCGGCACCACCACCGCGGTCATCGGGTCGACGGGCTCGGGCAAGACGACCCTGATCGGATTGGTGCCGCGCCTGATCGATGTCACCGACGGCGCGGTCCTGGTCGGCGGTACCGATGTCCGACACCTGGACCCCGACGTGCTGCGGGCGGAGATCGGGCTGGTGCCGCAACGGGCCTATCTGTTCTCCGGCACCGTCGCATCCAATGTGCGCTACGGGAAGCCGGACGCCACCGACGACGAGGTCTGGGAGGCACTGCGCATCGCGCAGGCCGACGAGTTCGTCCGCGCGATGCCGCAGGGACTGGACACGCCGATCGCACAAGGCGGCACGACGGTCTCGGGTGGCCAACGCCAGCGCCTGGCGATCGCGCGGGCCCTCGTCCGCCGGCCGTCGATCTATCTGTTCGACGACGCGTTCTCGGCTCTCGACCTGTCGACCGACGCGCGCCTGAGATCTGCGCTGCGGCCCGCGACCACCGCCTCGGCGGTGATCATCGTCGCGCAGCGCGTATCGACGATCATGGACGCCGACCAGATCGTGGTACTCGATCGCGGACGGATCGTGGGGCTGGGGCAGCACGACGAGCTGCTCGATTCGTGCGAGACCTACTCCGAGATCGTCCGATCGCAGCTCGCCGTCGAGGAGCGGTCGTGACCGGCCCGGGCGGCAGGCAGCCGCTGGGTGCCCCGGTGCAGAAGCCCCGATCGTTCGTGCCGTCCATGAAGCGGCTGCTGCACCTGCTCGTCTCGTATCGCGGCTTCATGATCGTGATCCTGACTGCGACCGTCGGATCGGTGATCCTCACGGCGATCGCCCCACGGATCCTGGGTCACGCCACCGACCTGATCTTCAACGGTGTCATCGGCCGGATGCTCCCCGCCGGTACCACCAAGGAGCAGGCGGTCGCCGACCTCCGGGCACAGGGACAGGACACGTTCGCCGACATGGTCGGCTCGATGGATCTCACCCCCGGGGTCGGCATCGACTTCACCGCCGTCGGACGGGTACTGCTGACGGTTCTCGCCCTGTACCTGGGATCGGCGCTGCTCGCGTGGGTCGGTGCCTATCTGCTCAACATCGTCGTCGTCGGCACGATCAAGCGATTGCGTTCCGATGTGGAGGACAAGGTCCATCGTCTGCCTCTGCACTACTACGACACGACCCCGCGCGGGGATCTGCTCAGCCGCGTCACCAACGACCTGGACAATCTGTCGCAAAGCCTGCAGCAGACCGTCTCGCAGGCGCTGAACTCGGTGCTGACCGTCATCGCGATCCTGATCATGATGCTCTCGATCTCGCCTCTGCTCACGATCATCGCGCTGGTGGCGATCCCGCTGTCTATCGTCGCGACCGTCCTGATCGCCCGGCGATCCAAGCCGCATTTCTCCGCGCAGTGGTCGTCGACCGGCAAACTCAATGCTCAGGTCGAAGAAGCGTTCACCGGACACGAACTGATGTTGGCGTTCGGTCGGCAGCAGGAGGTCGAGGACGAGTTCGACACCCGCAACGACAAGCTCTACAACTCGAGTTGGCGCGCCCAGTTCATCTCCGGGCTGGTCCAGCCGACCATCATGTTCCTGGGCAATCTGAACTTCGTCGCGGTGGCGGTCGTGGGTGG
Organism: Rhodococcus artemisiae; assembly: GCF_036327795.1. Taxonomy (NCBI): domain Bacteria; kingdom Bacillati; phylum Actinomycetota; class Actinomycetes; order Mycobacteriales; family Nocardiaceae; genus Rhodococcus; species Rhodococcus artemisiae. Next base: position 37,363 of record NZ_JAUTXY010000020.1, on the reverse strand, counting down.
ACTCCAGGTCGCGTCGGGCTCGATCAGCCTCGGGTCGGTGCAGGCGTTCATCCAGTACTCGCGTCAGTTCACCCAGCCGCTCGCCCAGATCGGCTCGATGGTCAACCTCCTGCAGAGCGGAGTGGCCTCGGCAGAGCGGATCTTCGACATTCTGGACGCCGAGGAGCAGAGCGCAGATCCGGCCGACCCGCAGACCCCGTCGACGACCAGCGGGCGCATCGACTTCGACGACGTGTCGTTCCGCTACGTGCCGGACAAACCGCTCATCGAGAACCTGTCGCTGGTGGCCGAGCCCGGGCACATGGTTGCGATCGTGGGACCGACCGGCGCAGGCAAGACCACCCTCGTCAACCTCATCATGAGGTTCTACGACGTCGACTCGGGAACGATCCGCGTCGACGGTGTGGATTCACGGCGCATGACCCGCGACGATCTGCGCGAACGCACCGGGATGGTCCTGCAGGATTCGTGGCTGTTCGGCGGCACCATCTACGAGAACATCGCCTACGGTGACCCGACCGCCAGCCGTGAAGAAGTGATCGAGGCGGCCGAGCTGAGCCACGTCGACCACTTCGTGCGGGCCTTGCCGGACGGGTACGACACGATGCTCGACGAGGAAGGCGGCGGCGTCAGTGCCGGGGAGCGACAGCTGATCACGATCGCCCGAGCATTCCTGGCCAAGCCGGTCGTACTCATCCTCGACGAGGCAACCAGCTCCGTCGACACCCGCACCGAACTGCTGATCCAGCAGGCCATGGCGACACTACGCACCGATCGGACGAGTTTCGTCATTGCGCACCGGCTTTCGACGATCCGTGATGCCGATGTCATCGTCGTGATGGAGGACGGACACATCGTCGAGCAGGGCAATCACGAGCAGTTGCTCGCAGTCCGCGGTGCTTACTACGACCTGTACATCAGTCAGTTCACCGGCCCGGTCGAGACAGTGGACGACGCAGGACAGCCGTCGATCGTCGAGCAGGCATGACGAGCGTGGCCGAGCACGACTGATCGAGGTCGCTGCCGAGTGGTCGGTCAGCGCCGGCTCGGCGCGACCGACAACACCGATTCGGTGGGCAGGCGCGGCGTCGGTGCCGGCCGGCCTTCGGCAGCGGCTGTCCCGATCCGGATCAGCGCCTGCGGACAGCCGCCACCGGGGATGAGCCCGGCGATGATCTCCCGGCTGCCCGGGAGCTCGGTCACGTGTGTCAGGGGGCATGTCGCCAAGCCGTGCGCCGTCGCCTCGAGAAGCAGTTCCGAGAGCATCCGACCGGCGGCCAGCCACGCGTGCCGCTCGTCCGACGAGGTGCTGACCAGCAGGACGGTCGACGCATCGACCTCGGTTGCTGTGCCGTCCGGAGTGGTTCTGCTGCCCGCGGGGAAGTGGCGTCCGACGTCGACCCGGTGATGTTGCTCCGTGGTCACCAATGCTTCGGGAGGAATGCCGGTGGTCGCGGTGGTGTGTCCGGCCCACCAATGGAGTTCTTCCTGGTAGGCGGTGTCGTAGCGACGCAGCGCGGCGCTGCGCGCGGTCGCATCGGCCAGTATCTCCCGTGCATCGGGAGACAGGACCGTGACCTGCGCGTCACTCGGCCCGACGCACGACACGACGCTCCGCGTCGCGGCTGCGTTGGGGGCTGCGAGCGGTCGACGGTCGGAATAGCGTCGCCTGATCGCCGCCACGAGATCGAAATCGTGCGAGGCAGGTCGGGCACCGTGCCCGAAACGCACGGTGGCGAGATGATCGGAGTGTGCACCGTCGGGGAGACGCCGGACCTCGGTGGACCATTTCAATGCGGTGAACGCGACCTGCAGGTGATGCAGCGCTGCGCCGCAGCTCAGGACGAGTTGCCTGCCCGAAGGGTCGATGGCCCCGAGCATGCGTGACGCGTCGCCGTGCAGATCGAGTGCCCCGGTCTCGTACCGCCAGTGCCATGGCTGGCTGTTGTGTACCGACGGTGCGCGGCACGCGAGATCCACGGCCATCCGCACAACGTCGGAATCGGGAATCCGGGTGCTCATGGTGGCTCCGTACTCGTGCGACAGGTCGGACCTTGCCACCATTGTTCGCCGTCGGTGTCGCCGGGTCCAGGGACAATGGTCATCGACTTCCTCACCGCGGGCGTGGTGGTGGGATGATGCGGATGCTCGAGTCGAACAGGATGGGGTAGTGATGATCGGAAACAGCCGCGACGGTGCCGTGGTGACAGTGGAACTCCAGCGCGAGGAACGCCGCAACGCACTCACCACCCAGTTGTGTGTGGAAATCCGCGAGGCCGTGGAGAAGGCAGTGGAGGACGACGCGCGGGTGGTCGTGATCACCGGACGCGGTACGTCGTTCTGTGCGGGTGCCGATCTGTCCGGCGATGTATACGCCGAGGGATTCACCGACAGTCTCGCGGAGTTGCTCCGCACGATCGTGGACGCACCGCTCCCGGTGGTCGCCGCAGTCAACGGTCCCGCGATCGGCGCGGGCACCCAGCTGGCGCTCGCCTGCGATCTGCGCGTGGTTGCGCCCGGTGCGAGGTTCGCGGTACCCGCAGCGAAGCTGGGTATCTCTGTGGACCGGTGGACGGTGCGGAGACTCGCATCCATTGTCGGTGGTGGACGCGCCCGTACGGTGATGCTCGCGTGCGAGGCGATCGAGACCGATGATGCGCTCGCCTACGGTCTCGCCAACAGGATCGGCGATCTGGCGACCGCTCAGGAGTGGGCGCAGGAGATTGCGAAGCTCGCGCCGCTGTCGATGCACGCACACAAGTTGTTCCTCAACGACGACGGCACTCGCCGCGATCCCACCGCCGAACAGCAGGCGGCGGCCGCCGCGGCGTGGCTCAGTGAGGACGCGCAGGAAGCACGCCGAGCGCGGGCCGAACGCCGCGACCCGATCTTCCAGGGCCGATGAACCTCGGGCGGGTGGCGTCCTCCGCCGCCGCGGGCGTCGGGCTCGCGTGGCTCGCCCGCGCCGCACGCGGGCTGCCCACATCGATCGGTGCGTCGGTGTCCGACATTCGCCCGTATGCGGCCGGATCGCCGCAGTACCGGGAGGGACGGTTCCACAACACCGAGCCCTCGTCTGCCCTCGATCCCGAGGCCGGCGGCGGGTTCGTCAAGGACCTGCTCGCCCGCGGATCCCGCGGAAGACCGATGCGGGACGTCCCGATCGCGCCGTACGTCGCGCCCGTGGACTCCGGGCCGCTTGCGGTGACGTGGTTCGGGCATTCGAGCGCCCTGGTCGAGATCGACGGATATCGAGTGCTCGCCGACCCGGTGTGGAGCGATCGGGTCTCGCCCTCGTCGACGATCGGCCCGATGCGCCTGCATCGCCCGCCGGTCGAACTCTCGGTGCTCCCGCAGATCGACGCGGTGATCATCTCCCACGACCACTACGACCATCTCGATCGCTTCACCGTCGAAACGCTCGCGGCAACACAGCCCCGGACCAAGTTCCTCGTGCCCGTCGGGGTGGGAGCGCACTTGCGGAAGTGGCGGGTGCCCGAAGAGCGCATCGTCGAACTCGACTGGGACGAACACACCGAGATCGACGGACTGAAGGTGACGTGCACCGAAGCCCGCCATTTCTCGGGCCGAGGTCTGCAACGCAACATCACCTTGTGGTCGTCGTGGGTGCTCACCGGTCCCGCCCACTCGGTGTTCTTCGGCGGCGACAGCGGATACACCCGCCGATTCGCCGATCTCGGTGAGAAGTACGGGCCGTTCGACCTGACATTGCTCCCCGTCGGGGCGTACGACCTACGGTGGCCCGACATCCACATGAACCCGGAAGAGGCGGTGCGCACCCACCTCGACCTCGGCGGAACCGAACGTCGCGACAGCCTCCTCGTGCCGGTGCACTGGGGCACGTTCAACCTCGCGTTCCATGCCTGGTCGGAACCGATCGCGCGCCTCCTGCCCGCCGCGGAGGCCGACGGCGTCGCCACGGCCGTGCCGATGCCGGGACAGCGGGTGGACGTGTCGCGGCCGCGGGCGGAGGAAACGTGGTGGGTGGAGCTGGGGTGACGCGCGGGTGAGGCGATCGGCAGCGGAGACCGCCGGTCGGCGCGGCCTGGAATAACCTGTTCGCTATGGCATCAGACGAGCCCACCGTGACGGTCGGGCCGAGCGAGACGATCACGACCGATCCTGAGCATGTCGTGAACGGTCTGACGACCGAGCAGGTCGCCGAACGGGTCGCGAGTGGCGAGACCAACGACGTCCCCGACAGGGCATCACGGTCCGTCAAGGACATAGTGCGCGCCAACGTGTTCACGCGCATCAACGCGATCCTCGGTGTGCTCTTCCTGATCGTGCTGTTCACGGGGTCGATCATCGACGGCATGTTCGGGTTGCTGATCATCGCGAACAGCGGGATCGGCATCATCCAGGAGGTGCGCGCCAAGCGCACACTCGACAAGCTCGCGATCGTCGGTCAGGCCAAACCGGTGGTGCGGCGGGACGGCATATCCGCAGAGCTGTCACCGCGTGAGGTGGTGCTCGACGACATCATCGAACTCGGCCCCGGCGATCAGCTCGTGGTCGACGGCGTCGTCGTCGACGCAGCAGCGCTCGAACTCGACGAATCGCTGCTCACCGGCGAGGCCGACGCGATCGACAAGACGGCTGGGTCGACGGTGATGTCGGGCAGTTTCGTGGCGTCGGGCAGCGGTGCGTACCGGGCGACGAAGGTGGGCCGCGATGCTTACGCCGCGCGGCTCGCGGACGAGGCCAGCAAGTTCACTCTCGTACATTCCGAACTCAACTCCGGCATCAACAAGATCCTGAAGTTCATCACCTACTTGATGATTCCGGCGGGCCTGCTCATCATCTACAACCAATTGTTCTCGAGCGGTGAGGCGCTCGGGCCGGCGCTCAGCGGTATGGTCGCGGCGCTCGTGCCGATGGTGCCCGAAGGTCTCGTGCTGATGACGTCGATCGCGTTCGCGGTGGGCGTGATCCGGCTCGGCCGCCGCCAATGCCTCGTGCAAGAACTGCCCGCGATCGAAGGGCTTGCCCGCGTCGACGTCGTGTGCGCCGACAAGACGGGCACGCTCACCGAGAACGGGATGCGGTTGGCGGACATCGTCGTCGCCGACGGCGCCGATCTCGATGTCGTGCGGGCGGCATTGGCCGCGCTCGCCTCCGACGATCCGCGGCCCAACGCGAGTGTGCTCGCGATCGCCGAGGCACTACCGAATGATCCGGGGTGGGGGGAGTCGACTGCGGTCGCGCCGTTTTCGTCGGCGAAGAAGTGGAGCGGACAGTCGTACGGAAGGCGCGGCAACTGGCTGCTCGGTGCTCCCGACGTATTGCTGGACCCCGCATCGGATTTTGCGCGGCAGGCGGAGGACATCGGATCGAAGGGCTTGCGGGTGCTGTTGCTCGCCTCGGGCGACCGTCCGGTCGACGATCCCGATGCGCCCGGCACGGTGACTCCGCAGGCGCTTGTGGTGCTCGAGCAACGGATCCGTCCCGACGCGCAGGAAACCCTCGAGTACTTCGCCGGTCAGAAGGTCGAGGTCAAGGTGATCTCCGGCGACAATGCCGTATCGGTGGGTGCGGTTGCGTCGTCGCTGGGTCTTCCGGGCGGTGACGCCCCCGTCGACGCCCGTACGTTGCCCCAGGACCCGGATGCGCTTGCCGAGACTGTCGGATCCGCAACGACATTCGGACGCGTCCGACCGGATCAGAAACGCGCGATGGTCGGAGCTCTGCAGTCGCGGGGGCACACCGTCGCGATGACCGGCGACGGTGTCAACGACGTGCTGGCGCTCAAGGACGCCGACATCGGTGTCGCGATGGGAGCGGGCAGCCCGGCGACCCGTTCGGTCGCGCAGATCGTCCTGCTCGACAACAAGTTCGCGACCCTGCCGTATGTGGTGGGGGAGGGTCGCCGCGTCATCGGCAACATCGAACGGGTCTCGAACCTGTTCCTCACCAAGACCGTGTACTCGGTGTTGCTCGCGTTCCTGATCGGTGTGTCGGGAGCGCTGTCACAGGTTTTCGACTTCGAACCGCTGCCGTATCCGTTCCTGCCGCGACACGTGACGATCGCTGCGTGGTTCACCATCGGTATCCCGGCCTTCCTGTTGTCGCTCGCACCGAACAACGAGCGTGCACGGTCGGGGTTCGTGTCGCGGGTGATGCGACTCGCGATTCCGTCGGGCGTCGTGACCGGTGTGGCCACATTCGTCTGCTATGTCCTCGTCTACGGCGGGCCGGATCAGACCGAGGAACAGAAGATCCAAGCCGGGACGTCGGCTCTGATCACCCTGATCATGATCGCGCTGTGGGTCCTCGCCGTTGTCGCACGTCCGTACCAGTGGTGGAAGATCGTGCTGCTCGGCGGTTCGCTACTCGGATACGTCGTCCTGTTCTCGGTGCCGTTCACGCGTGAATTCTTCGCGCTGGACCCGTCGAACGCCGCCTATTCGGCGATCGCCGTGACGTGTGGCGCGATCGGAGTGGTGCTGGTCGAGGTCATCTGGTGGGTGTCCGGACGTTTGCACGGCGAGCATCGGCGTCTGTTTGCGGCCCCCGACGACCTGCTCCCGGGAGTACACTGACCGACGACCGCTGCCCGGACTCGTCGATGCAGTTTCGCAGGAGTACTCGCGGGAACTCGTGTCGACGACTCCATCCACAGAAGGAGTACGGCATGGGAATCATGGACTCGCTCAAGGGACTGCTCGGTAAGGGTAAGGACTACGCGGCACAGAATCCCGACAAGGCCCACGGCTACATCGACAAGGCCGGCGACGCCGTCGACGGGAAGACCGGCGGTAAGTACTCGCAGCACGTCGACAAGGCGCAGGACGCCGCGAAGAAGCACCTCGGCGGGTCGGGTGGCGAAGGCACACCGGACCAGGGCGACGGAAACCCGCCGCCGCAACCCCCGCAGTAACTCGCGTTCGCCGGGCGTCCCTGCCGTCCTGTTCGGGTTGTGGAAAGCTTGACTGCCGCTGTACCCGAACGAAAGGACCAGCAGTGGGCTTCATGGATCAGGTCAAGGGCATCGTCGACAAAGGCAAAGACCTTGCCGCCCAGCACCCGGACAAGGTGAACCAGGCGATCGACAAGGTCGGTGACCTGGCCGACGACAAGACCGGCGGCAAGTTCGCCGACAAGGTCGATTCCGCCCAGGATGCGGCGAAGAAGGGTCTCGGCACCGCCTGAGTCCTCCCTGCTCGCGCACGCCACACTGCGTGGCGTGCGCGAGAACACGGCGCATCACGTCCCGGCGGCGGCGGTCTCGGGTGAGAATCGACCCGTGAACGGAACCTGGATCCTGCTCGTCGTCATCGCGGCGATCGCGGTGACCGGATTGGCGAACCGCGGGAATCTGCAGGCCCCGCTCGTACTGGTCGTGATCGGCGCCATCGCGTCGTTCGTCCCAGGCCTGCCACGACTGGAACTCGAGCCGCACGTACTTCTCGGGGTCGTCCTGCCGCCGCTGCTGTACTCGGCGGCACTGCGCTTCTCCGTTCCCACCTTCAAGCGCAATCTGTCGCACATTCTCCGGCTGGGTGTAGGGACGGTGCTGGTCACTGCCTTCGCCGTCGCGTTCTTCGCGGAATGGCTGGTACCGGAACTCACCTTCGGAGCGGCGTTGGTCCTCGGTGCCGTCGTCGCACCCACCGATGCGGTCAGCGCGGTCGCGGTCGGGCGGAAACTCGGACTGCCGAAGCGGGTCATCGCCATCCTCACCGGAGAAGGCCTGGTCAACGATGCCACCGCCCTCACCTTGTTCACGGTCGCGGTATCCACGGTCGTCGGTACCGAAGTGTTCGTCGAATCGCCCGTGGTGTTCTTCGGCTACGAGGTTGCGGGCGGTGTTGCAGTCGGGCTCGTCCTGGCGATCGCCGTGCAGTGGGTGCGATCCCACATGGATCACCATTCGCTGGAAACCTCACTCGGCCTGGTTATCCCGTTCACCGCCTATCTCGTTGCCGAGGAGATCCACGCATCCGGAGTACTCGCGGTCGTCGCGGCCGGTCTGTACATGGGACACCGTGCGACCGATTTGTCGGTGACGACGCGGCTGCAGGAACGGTTCGTCTGGGAAAGCCTCGACATCCTGCTCGAGATGTTCGTGTTCGCGTACATGGGGTTGCAGCTGAAGTTCGTGCTGGATGAAGTGACCGACAACGGCTACGACGTCGTCACGATCCTGCTGTATGCGTTCGCGGTGCTGGTCGTGGTCATGCTCGTCCGCCCGGTATGGGGCCTGCTGAACTGGGGCAGGCGACGAGCCGTCCGGAAGGCCGGACTGACCAGGCTCGGCCGCGACCCGCTGACCTTTCGAGAACACGTCGTGGTGTCCTGGGCCGGGATGCGGGGCGTCGTGACCCTCGCCGCCGCAGGTGGTGTCCCCGTTGTCCTGGCCTCGGGCGAGCCGTTCCCCGGCCGCGAGATCATCCACCTCACCGCGATCGTCGTCGCTGTCGGCACCTTGCTCATCCAAGGCTCCACAATGCCCGCGCTGATCCGTCGCCTCGACGTCACCGACCCGTACGAGCGACTGCGCGCCGAGGAGCAGCGGGCCCTGGCCCGGTCCATCAGTTCGGACGCGGCGAGGGGCCGACTGCGCGCCCTCTCCGAAGAACTTCCGAGCGGGACCGACGCCGAGAGGATGCAGCGAATCCTCGAGCGCGTCGAACGATCGATCCGCGCACGAGGCGATGTCGAGCGCGCCGAATCCGAGGTCGAGGTCGAGCAAGGCCCGGACGTAGGCGCGATGTTCGACAAGTTCCGTCGTAGCGTCCTGCGGGCCCAGCGCACCGCGTTGATCGCCGCACGCGACGACGGCAAACTCGACGACGAAACCCTCCGAACCGAACTCGAGAGCCTCGACATCGAGGAGGCCGCGGCAGAGGAGCGGATCGACCGGCGCGGCCGCGACTGATCCGGCCCGTGTGCGTCACACCGCTGTTGCCTGCTGCGCGTCGTAGCGTAGGTCCGTGACCGGAACAGTCCTCGTCGTCGTCGCTCTCGTGACACTCTGCGTTGTCGCGGGGATCGCCGCGGTGTGGGCGCGTACCCGCCGGGTCGTCACGACACCCGCCGAGCGTGCCGTCCACGCGACACTGCACACCGCGTCGCTCGCGGCGAGGCCCCTGCGCAGTGGGCTGGACGCGACCTCGGCGCAGGAAGCGGCCCCGCACTTGCGGATGCTCCTCGCAGAGGTGCAGGCAGTGGCGTTGCTCGATGCGGACGGCGGCCTGCTCGCATGGGACGGGCCGTTCGAATCGCTGTCGGGGCAGGTACGAGACGCCGCTGCCCGCGCGATCGACGGCGAGCGTCGGGTCCTCGTCGGACACGACTCCCTCGCGCGCGGACCCGACGATGTCGCGGCGCGTGCCCTGATCGCGCAGCCACTGGTCATCGACGAGGTCGGTGTCGCCGGTGTGCTCGGCGTCGTCACCACCACCGATCCCGGGCCTGCGCTGCTCGGTGCTCTCACCGAGGTGGCCCGCTACGCGTGCAGCCAGCTCGAACTCGCCGAACTCGATGCGTCCCGTGCTCGTCTCGACCGTGCCGAGGTGCGTGCGCTGCGAGCACAGATCAGCCCGCACTTCATCTACAACGCGCTCAATACTGTCGCCTCGTTCGTGCGCACCGACCCCGACCGGGCCCGCGAGCTGCTGCTCGATTTCGCGGACTTCACTCGCTATTCGTTCCGCGCGACCGGCGAATACACGTCGCTCGCCGATGAACTGCGCAACATCGACCGGTACCTGACGCTGGAACGCGCCCGTTTCGGTAACGCACTCGAGGTTCGGTTGCAGGTCGCGCCCGAGGTCCTCAACGTTGCCCTGCCGTTCCTGGCGTTGCAGCCGCTCGTAGAGAACGCGGTGCGGCACGGTATCGCCGGAAAGTCGACTCGGGCAGGCACCATCACGATCGTGGCTGCCGACGAGGGCACCGACTGCATCATCAGCGTGGAGGACGACGGAGTCGGAATGGATCCGGAACTGTTGCGGTCGGGCGTGCTCGATTCGACCGCCGACGGCACCGAGGGGAGCGGGGTCAAGGAATCCGCGCACGTCGGCCTGTCCAATGTCGACGACCGGCTGCGCGCAGCGTTCGGCAACGACTACGGCCTGGTCGTCGACACCGCGCCGGGCGCCGGCACGAAGGTGAGCATGCGGGTGCCGAAGTTCCGGGCGGGTATCCGGCCGTGATCGGAGCCGTTCGTGGCACGATGAGTCTGCTGTGAACGAGACTCCCGACACCTTGAACGTGCTCGCCGTCGACGACGAACCACCCGCGCTCGACGAGCTGGCCTATCTCCTGCGTGCCCGTCCCGAGATCGGACAGGTGCACACCGCGAGCGATGCGACCACCGCGCTGCGGCTACTGCGCGACGGCGGCATCGACGCGGTATTCCTCGACATCAACATGCCGGGACTCGACGGGCTCGAACTCGCCGGGATCCTACGGAACTTCGCGACCCCACCGTCGGTGGTCTTCGTGACCGCCCACGACGACCGGGCCGTGTCGGCGTTCGACCTGGGCGCGGTGGACTACCTGCTCAAGCCGTTGCGGGAGGAGCGGCTCGCCGAGGCTGTACGTCGGATCGTCGAACGTCACCGACCGGCGCCGTCGGACAATGCCGACGCGGAGTCGCGCGACGAGGTGATCCCCGTCGAACTCGGTGGTGTGACCACGCTGGTGTCGCGGTCGTCGGTGCGCTGGGTGGAGGCCGACGGCGACTACGCGCGCCTGCACACCGACACCGGATCGCACCTCGTGCGGATCCCGATCTCGTCGCTGGAGAGCCGCTGGGCGGATGCCGGTTTCCTCCGTGTCCACCGCTCGTACCTGGTGTCGCTGCCGCTGGTGACCGGTATCCGAAGTGCCGGGACCGGCCTGGTCGTGTGCATGAAACCGATCGGCAGTGAGGCCCCGGTCGAGTTGCCTGTCAGTCGCCGTCACACCCGCGAACTCAAGGACCGTTTGATCCGAGGCCCGATGCAGTCGTGGACATCGCGGTGACAGGCCCTTCCACTCGACCCACATCGGGGCCGAATCGCGAACGCGTCGTGCTCGCGAAGAGACGTGGTGCGCGGATGGTGCGTACGCGTGTCGAAGTGCAGCAGCAGACCGAGGTGGGTGACGCGATGGTCCGCGGTCTCGTGCGCGCGCAACTCGGGCTCGCTCTGCGGATCGCGGTGGTCCCGGTGTGCCTGCTGGGTGCGATCCCCATCGTGCTCGCCCTGTTTCCCACGCTGGCCGACCTCGCATTGTGGAAGGTACGAGTTCCGTGGATTCTGCTGGGTTTCGCCTCGTATCTCCTGCTCCTGGGCTGCGCGTGGCTGTACGTGCGCCTGGCCGAACGCAATGAGCAGGATTTCACCGACCTGACCGACGACTGAGGTTCCACGCCCGTGAACACCTCGGTTCCTGTCCTTACCCTGGTCGGCATCGTCGCCGCCGCGATCGCGACCGTCGCGATCGGTGTGTACGGGGTGCGGATCTCTCGCACCACCTCGGATTTCCTCGTCGCGTCCCGTAGCGTCGGTCCTCGCTGGAACGCCGCGGCGATCTCGGGTGAGTACCTTTCTGCCGCATCGTTCCTGGGTGTTGCGGGTCTCGTCGCCAAGTACGGCACCGACGCCCTGTGGTATCCGGTGGGGTTCACCGCCGGATACCTCGGTCTGCTGTTGTTCGTTGCTGCTCCGCTGCGTCGTTCGGGCGCGTACACCGTGCCGGATTTTGCCGAGTTCCGACTCGGGGAACCCTGGGTGCGGTCGCTGTCGATGATCATCGTCGCGATCATCTGCGTCCTCTACCTGGTGCCGCAGTTCCAGGGAGCCGGACTGACGCTCAACATCCTGCTCGGACTGCCGACCTGGGTCGGCGCGGCGGTCGTCGGCGTCATCGTGATCGCCAACGTGGTGGGCGGCGGGATGCGGTCGATCACGTTCGTACAGGCTTTCCAGTACTGGCTCAAACTCACCGCGGTCGCGGTTCCCGCGCTGTTCCTCACGATCTACTTCGTGAACGACCCCCGCGGTGTCGACGAACCGGTGCCGCCCACCGTCACCGAGACCACCACGGTCGACATCACCGTCGACGTCATCGTGCAGGTCGCGGAGCCGATCTCTGCGACCGTGACGGGTGAGATGGACTCCCGGCCGGTGGCGGGCCGGATCGTGCTGACTCCCGGCGAACACGAACTCGGTGCAGGCACCGAACTCGTGCTCGACGCCGGTTCGTCCGTGCCGGTGGTGGCGGGTGCGCCGTCCGACAACGATGCGTGGGCGTCGCCGGGCGCGGGTATCGGTGCAGGCGGCGAACATCACCTGTTCCAGGTGTATTCGCTGATGATCGCCACATTCCTGGGGACGATGGGCCTGCCGCACGTCCTGGTGCGGTTCTACACGAACCCGGACGGACGGACGGCGCGTGTGACCTCGTTCGCCGTGATCGGGCTGCTCGGGTTGTTCTATCTCTTCCCTACGATCCTCGGGGTGTTCGCGCGCCTCTACGTGCCCCAGTTGCTCATCACGGGCCGCTCGGACGCCGCGGTGTTGCTGCTGCCCAACTCCGTGCTCTCGGGATGGGTGGGTCAGCTGCTCGCTGCGCTCGTCGCGTCGGGCGCGATCGCGGCGTTCCTGTCGACGTCGTCCGGCCTGCTCGTGAGTGTCGCGGGGGTGCTGTCGACCGACGTGCTGCGTGGACGGGTCCGGGACTTCCGGATGGCAGCGGTTCTGGCAGGGGTCGTTCCGTTGTTCCTGGCGGTGTCGGTGGTGTCGCTGGATCTGTCGAGGTCGGTGGGGCAGGTCTTCGCGATCGCAGCGTCCACGCTGTGTCCGCTGCTCGTACTGGGGATCTGGTGGCGCGGGCTGACCGCGATCGGTGCCGCTGCGGGCATGGTTGTCGGTGGTGTCGTGGCAGGCGGTGCTGCGCTGCTCACTGTTCTCGTGCGCTTCGATCCTTCGGTCGCCGGGGGGTGGCCGGCCGTGCTGTCCGCCTACCCGGGCGCGGTGAGCGTGCCGCTGGCGTTCCTCGTCATGATCGGGGTGAGCCTTGCGACGAGAAAGAAGGTGCCCGCCGACGTCGGTCGCACGTTCTCTCGGATGCACGTGCCGGAGCGGCTCGGGATGGGACGCGACCGAGAGCTCGGCGCGTTCGGGGACCGCCGTTCGTCGCAATGAGGTGACCGTTCGGCGCACGCCACGACAGCTCGGCGTACAACCGGTACGCACCCCTATTTGTGTGACCGCCATCTCATTAGCGTTTGTGTGCACTACACCTCACACGTACGACCAAGGAGTCGGCAGTGACCACAGCACCACTCAGCGAGAGTGACGTACCGGAGCGGCGAGAACCGACGCCGCAGGACTTCGTCGACATGCAGGCGAGTCCGGAATTCCAGGAGTTGCGTAGCCGTCTTCGCCGGTTCGTGTTCCCGGTGACGGTGTTCTTCCTGGCCTGGTACGCCCTGTACGTTCTGCTCGCCACCTACGCGCCGGATTTCATGGCGACGAAGGTGATCGGGAACATCAACCTCGGCCTGATCCTCGGGCTCGGACAGTTCGTCACCACGTTCATCATCACCGCCGTGTACGTGAAGTTCGCCGGGCGTGAACTCGATCCGCGCTCCGCAGCGATCCGCGACGAACTGGAAGGGCCGCAGCAATGACCGTACTCGCCCAGGGCAGCACCGACGTCGGTAGCCCGCTGCTCAACATCGCCATCTTCGTGGCGTTCGTCGTCGTCACGATGGGCCTGGTCATCAAGGCCAGCCGCACCACGAAGAAGGCATCGGACTTCTACACCGGTGGTGGCCAGTTCTCCGGTCCCCAGAACGGTTTCGCCATCGCCGGCGACTATCTGTCGGCCGCGTCGTTCCTCGGCATCGCCGGCGCCATCGCCGTCTACGGCTACGACGGTTTCCTGTACTCCATCGGCTTCCTCGTCGCGTGGCTCGTTGCACTCCTGCTCGTCGCCGAATTGCTCCGCAACACCGGGCGATTCACGATGGCCGACGTTCTGAGTTTCCGGCTCAAGCAGCGCCCGGTGCGTATGGCTGCGGCACTGTCGACACTCGCGGTGTCACTGTTCTACCTGCTCGCCCAGATGGCCGGTGCCGGTGGACTCGTCGCCCTGCTCCTCGACATCCAGGACAAGGCCGGCCAGGCGATCGTCGTCGCCGTCGTCGGTGTGCTCATGATCGTGTACGTACTCGTCGGCGGCATGAAGGGCACCACGTACGTCCAGATGGTCAAGGCGGTGCTGCTGGTCGCGGGTGCAGGCGTCATGTTCGTCCTCGTGCTGCTCGCGGTGCGCGGCAACTTCTCGCAGCTGCTCGCCGACGCTCAGGCCATGGCATCGAACTCGACGGACGAAGCGGTCGCCGGCCGCGACATCCTCGCGCCCGGTGCGAAGTACGGCATCAGTGGCATGACTCGAATCGACTTCATCTCATTGGGTATCGCGCTGGTGCTCGGCACTGCCGGTCTGCCGCACGTCCTGATGCGCTTCTACACCGTCCCGACCGCCAAGGAAGCGCGCCGTTCGGTCACGTGGGCGATCGCGCTGATCGGAGCCTTCTACCTGTTCACGCTGGTGCTCGGCTACGGAGCCGCGAAGATGGTGGGTCCCGACGTCATCCTGAATGCTCCGGGCAAGGAGAATGCTGCGGCTCCGCTGCTCGCGTACGAATTGGGCGGCACGATCTTCCTCGCGGTGATCTCTGCGGTCGCATTCGCCACGATCCTCGCGGTGGTCGCAGGGCTGGCGATCACGGCATCCGCATCGTTCGCACACGACATCTACGCGAGCGTGCTCAAGCACGGCAAGGCCACCGAGGACGAGCAGGTGCGGGTCTCGCGCATCACGGTCGTCGTGATCGGCCTGGTCTCGATCGTGCTGGGCATCCTCGCCATGGGGCAGAACATCGCCTTCCTCGTGGCACTCGCCTTCGCCGTTGCCGCCTCGGCGAACCTGCCGACGCTGCTGTACTCGCTGTTCTGGAAGAAGTTCAACACAACCGGTGCACTGTTCAGCATCTACGGCGGCCTCATCAGCTGCCTGCTGCTGATCGTGTTCTCCCCGGCGGTCTCGGGCAGCCCGTCGTCGATGTTCCCGGATGTCGACTTCTCGTTCTTCCCGCTGTCCAACCCGGGCATCGTGTCCATCCCGCTCGCCTTCGCCCTCGGTATCATCGGCACCTACATCGGCCGCAACAAGCCGGAGGATCCGTTCAAGCAGGCAGAGATGGAGGTCCGCTCGCTCACCGGTGTCGGTGTCGAGAAGGCCGTGTCGCACTGACCTACCCGTAGCCGAGCGAATGGCACACCCGTCTCCTTCACGAGTTCGGGTGTGCCATTCGCTCTGGCCTCGACGAACGGATTACGCTGCGGGGCATGGCGAAACTCGAAGTGGCGACCGACCTCCCGCTCGACCCGCAGACCGCGTGGGAGAAGGCCTCCGACCTGGACGCGTTCGGCGAGTGGCTGAGCATCCACGACGGCTGGCGCGGCGAATTGCCCGAGACGCTCGCCGCAGGGGTGAGCCTGCAGTCGGTGGTGTCGGTCAAGGGGATGCGCAACCGGGTGGAGTGGAAGGTCGAGGAGCTCGACGCCCCGCACCACGTGGTGCTGCGCGGGTCGGGCAAGGGCGGCACGAAGTTCAAGATGCGCCTTGCGGTGGCCGGCGTGGGATCGGGATCGCGGTTGACGATGAAGATCGAACTCGGGGGAGCACCGCTGTTCGGCCCGATCGGTTCCGGGGTAGCGCGCGCACTCCACGGCGATCTGCAGACGTCGCTGAACTCGTTCGCGGAACTGTACGGCTGACCGCGACCGAGCGAATGGCTCACTGGTCTCGGTAGGCCTAGCGAACGATACATTCGCTCGAACGTAGGGAAGGGATACGGCGCGGTTGGCACAATGAGGCGATGCCGACCCGCACGATCGGGGACCGTCGTATCACGCTGACGAACCTCGACAAGGTGCTCTATCCCCGCACCGGCACCACCAAGGGCGAGGTGATCGACTACTACGTCGCCGTCGCCGAAGTCATGTTGCCGCACGTCGTGGGTCGTCCCGGCACCCGTAAGCGCTGGCCCAACGGTGTCGACGAACCGGCGTTCTTCGAGAAGAACCTCGCCCCGCACGCGCCGTCGTGGCTCGACCGTCGCACGGTTCACCACAAACAACGGTCGGTCACCTACCCGGTGTTCGACTCGGTGGCGGGTCTCGCGTGGCTCGGGCAGCAGGCCTCGCTCGAACTGCACGTGCCGCAGTGGCGATTCGACGGATCCGCGCCCGGCCCCGCAACACGGCTCGTATTCGACCTCGACCCCGGGCCGGGGGCAGGGCTCGCGCAGTGCGCGGAGGTCGCGCGGCACGTGCGCGACATGGTCGCCGAACTCGGGTGGGAGACCTATCCCGTCACGAGTGGCAGCAAGGGCCTCCATCTCTACGTTCCGCTGGACCGGCAGCTCGCCTCCGGCGGCGCATCGACCGTCGCACGACAGGTCGCGACGAATCTTGCGACGCTGCACCCGGATCTCGTCACGGCAACCATGGCGAAGGCGGTACGCGGCGGCAAGGTGTTCCTCGACTGGAGTCAGAACAATGCGGCCAAGACGACGGTCGCGCCGTACTCCCTGCGTGGCCGCGACGAACCGTGGGTGGCGGCGCCGCGGAGCTGGGACGAACTCGACGACCCGGATCTGCGGCACCTCACATTCGACGAAGTGCTGGACCGGATCACCGACCACGGTGATCTCCTCGCAGGACTGGATCCCCCGTTCGGGGGCGCTCGGCTCGACAACGTCGACAACACAGCGGACGACGCGCTCACCGCCTACCGACGCAAACGCAACGCCGCGCGCACCCCCGAGCCGATCCCGTCCGGAGCCACCGCGACCGGCGACGACGACCGGTTCGTCATCCAGGAACACCACGCTCGGCGCCTGCATTACGACCTGCGGCTCGAGCGCGGCGGTGTGCTCGCGTCGTGGGCGGTCCCGAAGAACCTGCCGGAGGACACCGGACGTAACCATCTCGCCGTCCGGACCGAAAACCATCCACTCGAATATCTCGATTTCCACGGCATCATCCCGCCCGGCGAATACGGTGCCGGGACGATGACGGTGTGGGACACCGGCACCTACGACACCGAGAAGTGGCGCGACGACGAGGTGATCGTGTGGTTGCACGGTGAGAAGATCGAGGGCCGGTACGCGTTGATCCGCACCGAGAAGGATCAGTGGCTCGCCCACCGGATGAAGCACCAGTCGGGTTCGGGACGGTCGGAGGAGTTCCCGACCGATCTGCGTCCGATGCTCGCAACCGCGGGCGACGTCGAGAAGCTCGACGGCTCGACGTGGGCATTCGAAGGCAAGTGGGACGGATACCGCGCCGTCGTCGAGGTCCGCGACGGCGAGGCCCGATTGCGTGCCCGCTCCGGGCGGGACGTGACCGGAGAGTTCCCCGCGCTCGGCGAGCTCGCGCATGTGCTCGACGGCCACGATGCCGTCCTCGACGGGGAGATCGTCGCAGTGGACGCGCAGGGCGTCACGAGCTTCGAGCGGTTGCAGCGCGGCGCGACCCCGGAGTACCGGGTGTTCGACCTCCTCTACCTGGACGGTGTGTCGCTGATCCGCAAGACCTACGACGATCGACGCCGGGTGCTGGAGGCCCTCGCCGGGGTGACGGAGAGGCTGATAGTGCCGGACCGGTTTGCCGGGGACGGAGCCGACGCTCTCGCCGCAAGCCTGGAACGCGGGTGGGAGGGCGTGGTCGCGAAGCGTCGCGACTCGGTGTATCTGCCCGGCAAAAGGGGCGCGGCGTGGATCAAGGCGAAGAACTGGCTCACGCAGTCGGTGGTCATCGGCGGATATCGACCGGGCCAGGGGAACCGTGCGGGGTCGTTCGGCTCGTTACTGGTCGGCATCCCCGGCGACGGCGGGCTCGTCTATACGGGAAGAGTCGGCACGGGATTCGACGACCGGGCTCTCGCGGCGCTGACGTCGTCGCTGCGGGCGCGACAGCGGGACACGAGCCCGTTCGCGGATGAGCTGCCGATCGTCGACCGGCGTGACGCCGTATGGGTGGAACCCGAGCTGGTGGGGGAGGTGCGGTTCGGTTCGTGGACGGAAGGCGGCCGACTTCGTCACCCGAGCTGGCGTGGCCTGCGCGGCGATCTGGACCCACACGACGTGCACCGGGAATGAGTTCGGCTGGTGGTTGTCGGTGCAAAATCGTATGTTCTTCTCAGACCGGACTCAATGGGCTTTGTCGGGGAGCCGCCGGTCGTCATATCGATCGAAGAAGGAATCCCGACATGACGAGTGTGCTCGCGCCCTCCCGCACCTACTCCTCGCCGCAGCTCTCGGCCCGTGAAACCGAGATACTCAGGGAGTGGCTCCTGTGTGACTCCAAGTCCGAGGCAGCGTCTCGTCTGTTCGTCACAGCGGCCACAGTGAGCACCCACATCTCCCGTATCCGCGACAAGTACATGCGTGTGGGGCGTCCCGCCGCCACCAAGACCTCTCTGCTCGTGCGCGCACTCCAAGACGGTGTCGTGTCCATCGACGAATTGTGACGCCGCGGAGACCTGCAGCGTGCTGCCCGCTCGGGCCCGTCGAGTTCTCCTTGTCCGATCCGTAACCTGATCGACCATGAGCGTCCTGAAGTCCCTCGTCCTGTTCGGCGTGGCCGCGTTGTTCGAGATCGGTGGTGCGTGGTTGGTCTGGCAGGGTGTGCGCGAGCATCGCGGGTGGATCTGGGTGGGACTGGGTGTGCTCGCGCTCGGGGCGTACGGATTCGTTGCGACACTGCAACCGGATGCCAATTTCGGCCGTATCCTCGCGGCATACGGGGGAGTCTTCGTCGCGGGCTCACTGCTGTGGGGGGTCGTGATGGACGGATTCCGCCCCGACCGCTGGGACATCGCGGGTGCACTGGTGTGTCTCGTCGGTGTCGCGGTGATCATGTACGCACCGCGGTGACCGAGCGTCGGAGGGTGGGTGTTTTCCCACCTCAGGGGACCTTCTGAGTGGCTGTCGCGGTACCGACACTGGGCGCATGACAACGACAACCAACACGGGTCCTCGCACCCGCACCGCGGCTTCCCGCCTGCTCGTCACCGGATACGGAGTGTGCGCCTATCTCATATTCCTCGCGGTGTTCCTGTACGCGATCGGATGGGTCGAACGACTGGTGGTACCCCGAAACATCGACCAGGGGCCTCGTGCCCCGGCCGGAATCGCCATCGTGATCGACCTGGCGCTGCTCTCGCTGTTCGCAGTGCAGCATTCGGTGATGGCCAGACCCTGGTTCAAGCGACGCTGGACCCGGATCGTGCCTGAGCCCGCGGAACGATCCACCTACGTCCTGCTCGCCTCGGTTGCGTTGGCACTCGTGATGTGGCAGTGGCGTCCACTCCCACACCCGATCTGGGACATCGACAGCAGTCCGCTACGGACACTGCTCTTTGCGATCTCGCTCGCCGGGTTCGGTCTCGTGCTCGTGTCGACGTTCGCCATCAACCATTTCGACCTGTTCGGATTGCGGCAGGTCATCCGTAACCAACGCGGACAACCGCCCGCTGCGAACGCCTTCCGGATACCGCTGCTGTACCGGTCGGTGCGGCACCCGCTCTATCTGGGTTTCCTCGTCGCGTTCTGGGTTGCGCCGACCATGTCGGTCGGGCATCTGCTGTTCGCGGCGGTGACCACGGCATACATTCTCGTCGCGATCAGGTTCGAAGAGCACGACCTCATCGCGACGTTCGGCGAGCGATATCGCTCCTACCGGACTCGCGTGCCGATGATCGTGCCGTGGAAGTGGTTCAGCCGACGGTGACGGCGCCGGTGGCCGGGGTCGAATTGCACAGCGGACCGCTGGCGAGGCTCACCGATCCGAATACGGTGGTCAGCACCTCGCCCGGTCCGGTGTCGACGGTCGCAGACAGATTCGGGTATTCCCCGGTGAGGTCGACGATGCCGGTGCGTCCGTTGTCGCGATTGAGCCATGCGACCGTCACCTGACCGGCGGCCGGTATCGGCCACAGCGCCTGCGTGGTTGCGAACTGCACGTGGCCTGCGGTGATCCCGTGTTCGTCGTCGGGACCGGGGTGGGCTGCCACCGATGTGAGTGACGCGAGGCTGCCTTGATTGAGGCAGCCGATGGTGATCGCTGTACCCAGCGGTTGCGTCGGAGCAGCTGTGGCGACACCGGCGAACAGAACAGCGGCTGCGACGGGGGCTGCGAAGGTGAGTGCTCGACGGATGGATCGCACTGCAGGCATGCTGCGGGCTCCTCGGGTGGGGGAATGTCGTGTCCGAGTGCCGACCACAGCGTGTGCTTCATGCGTGGCGCGTCCCGCGACCGATCGACTGCCGCGATTCTATCGATCTGTCGATCAACAGGGGCGGTTTCGAGCCCGATGGTGTTAGGGCCGTCACATGATCGGCGGATGGTGATCGGTTAGCCTGGCCTAATGAAGTGGGAGAATTTTGTTGCCACGCTGGTTGCGCGTGAACAGGTCGCGGCACATCTGTTGCGCGCTCGCCTCGAGATCGGGGAGGGGACCGGGAACGGCTACCTCCCCCTCGCTGCAGCAGACGAGGCCGTGGCGTTCTACCTCTCGCGCGACGCGGAAGAACTGCACGCGCGACCGAGCGATAATCCGAATGCTCTGGGCGGCTGGGAGATTGTCGACGAGGAGCGCAGCGCCGGACACCGCAACTACACGGTGCGCTCGTACGACGCGGAATCCCGCGAGATGGTGGTCGACTTCGCGGTGCATGATCACGGTCCGGCGATCGAGTGGCTGCGCGCAGCGGAACCCGGCTGGCGTGTGCTGGTGGCGGGCCCGCGCTCATGGCACGAGCCTCCGTCTGCGGCGACCCGGCACGTCCTTGCCGGAGACCTCGCCGCACTGCCTGCACTGGCCCGAGTTCTCGAGCAGACCGATCCTTCGGTGCACGTGACCGTCGTCGCCGAAGTGCTCGACCGCAGCGAGCTCGAGTACCTGCCCGCGCGGGAGAACACCGAGTTCGTCGAACTCGTCGGCAGCGGAAACGGAGTGTCGCGCACGCGGTTGTCCGCGGCGCTCGCCGAGCTCGACCTGCCCGCCGACGGATACTGCTGGTTCGCGGGCGAGGCTGCCGATATCCGCGCCGCCAAGAAGCATCTGCGTTCGCTCGGCTGGTCGCGCGACCAGTACGACATCGTCGGATATTGGCGTGAGGACGCCGAGCGGTGGACGGCGAAGTTCGAGGAGCAGGGTGACGAGCTTCGCGCGGTGTATGCCGCGGCGATTGCCGAGGGGAAGTCGGTCGAAGAGGCCATGGATGTATATGAGGCCGCGTTGGAGAAGGTCGGCCTGTAGATCTCGGCGCTCTTCGCGCGCACTTGTCGGCTTCCCGCATCGGCGATCCGGATCACCGCCGCGGGAAG
This sequence comes from Rhodococcus artemisiae, assembly GCF_036327795.1. Taxonomy (NCBI): domain Bacteria; kingdom Bacillati; phylum Actinomycetota; class Actinomycetes; order Mycobacteriales; family Nocardiaceae; genus Rhodococcus; species Rhodococcus artemisiae. The sequence goes on along the minus strand of NZ_JAUTXY010000020.1, from coordinate 15,938 downwards.
CCGGCTTTGTTGCGGGAGTGTCGACGTATGGAGAGTGTGCCCCCGGCAGGATTCGAACCTGCGACACCCGCTTTAGGAGAGCGGTGCTCTATCCCCTGAGCTACGAGGGCGCGCGCCTATTCGGCGGACCGAATCGCGGCGCGGTGTGAGTGTAGCGGTCGCCCCCGCGCGGTGACGAAGGGAGCGGCAAATCCGCTGGTTGTTACCGACTGGTTGGTTTGATTCCCGCTCTATGAGATCAAGAAGGGGTAACGCTGGACCTCGCGTATATCGTTTTGTTACCTTGAATCGCCAGGAACGACCGGATGTTACTCACCGGCCGAAATCGGGACTACGAAACGGGACAGCGACTGTGGCACGGCACCAACGGACACGCGAAGATGCGTCGACATTCGACATCGACCTGACGGTCGGATCGACACAGCGTGGGCGTCATCGCATCGAACCGACGGGTCCGTCGGCTCCGGCGAAGGCCGCCACCGTGGCGTGTGCGACCGGTGCCTTCATGGCCATCGGCACGCAGTTCACTGCCGGTACGGCCGCTGCTCATCCCGGTCATGATCACGGCGCGGTCCAGGCGGCTCCTGCGCCAGCGCCGCAGCTCCCGTTCGAGTTGCCCGCAGGTATCGAGCTTCCTGCGATCCCCGGTGTCACCACTCCCGCCGAGGAGGGTGCCCCGCAGCTCCCTGCCGAGGTCCAGGGCTTCGTCGATCAGTTCGCCGGCGGCGGTAACTGGCTCGACAACCTCAATCCCATCAAGCCCAGCACGGTCCAGCCTGTCTCGGGCACCCTGACGTCGGACTTCGGTTCACGCTGGGGAGCGCATCACGGCGGAATCGACATCGCCGCCCCGATCGGCACACCGATCCAGTCGGCATCCGACGGCACGGTTCTCGACGCGGGCGCGGCCTCGGGATACGGCCAGTGGGTTCGCATCCAGAACGACGACGGCACCACCGCCATCTACGGCCACGTCGACACCTACCAGGTGTCTTCGGGTCAGCGTGTGAGTGCCGGACAGCAGATCGCCACCGTCGGAAACCGCGGCTGGTCCACCGGGCCGCACCTGCACTTCGAGGTGTGGGACGGGTCCGGCAACAAGACCGACCCGACCGCGTGGCTCAGCAACCGGGGTGTCGTCGCCGACTGGAGCGGCTACCGCGCAGTCTGACCCGCCACTGTCGACGCTTTCGGAACACGCCCGGCCCTGCGGCCGGGTGTGTTTCGCGTTCACTGGAGGTGCGTCGTCCGATCATGCGATTCGGTGACGGACAGCGGTTAGGCTTGCGGGGACATCCGTCGGCACAGACCGGGGAGAACCCTTGGGCACAGAGATTTCTGCTCGTTCGTTCACCGGCGCAGATCGCCGACAGTTCCGGCACAAGGTCCGCGAATGCATGAGCGCACTCGAGCGCATGCTCCGCGACGGTGCGTTCGCCGATGCATACTCCTCGCCCGAGCCGCAGCTCGGCATGGAGATCGAGTTCAACCTCGTCCAGGACGACATGGCGCCGGCAATGTCCAACCTGGAAGTGCTCCAGGCGATCGACGATCACGCGGTCTTCCAGACCGAACTCGGCCAGTTCAACGTCGAGATGAATGTCGAACCGGGCCCGCTGTCCGGCGACGCGACCATCGAGATCGAGGATTCTCTTCGTCAATCGCTACGGCGCGCCGACGAACGAATGCACCTGTTCGACGCCCAGCTCGTGATGATCGGGATGCTGCCGACCCTCGAGCTCGACCACCTCGGTCGTGACCGGATCACCGCGAACCCTCGCTACGAGGCACTCAACGAGCAGATCTTCGCGGCCCGAGGCGAGGACATCGAGCTCGACCTCGACGGTGTGCCGCTCCCCGGGACGGATGAGGTCGAACACTTACGCGCCGACACCAACTCGGTGGTGCCCGAAGCGGCCTGCACTTCGCTGCAGCTGCACCTGAGGGTGGCACCCGAGGACTTCGCGCCCCATTGGAATGCTGCGCAGTGCTTGGCGGGAGTGCAGGTGGCACTCGCAGCGAACTCGCCGTTCCTGGCGGGCAAGGCGCTGTGGCACGAGAGCCGGATCCCGCTGTTCGCTCAGGCCACAGATACACGGCCGCTCGAGTTGAAGAACCAGGGTGTGCGTCCACGGGTGTGGTTCGGGGAGCGCTGGATCGAGTCCCCGATCGATCTGTTCGAGGAGAACTCCCGCTACTTCACGGCGCTGCTGCCGGAGATCACCGATGCCGACCCCGCCGCGGAACTCGATGCGGGCCTGATTCCGCAACTGCGCGAACTGCAGATGCACAACGGCACCATCTACCGATGGAACCGTCCCGTCTACGACATCAGTGACGGTCAGGCGCACCTGCGGATCGAGAACCGTGTCCTGCCTGCAGGACCGACCGTCCTCGACACCATGGCGAACGCGGCGTTCTATTACGGATTACTGCGCGCACTCGTCGAGGACGACGATCCGCTGTGGCGCCGCATGACCTTCGATGCGGCCGAGGAGAACCTGATCATCGGCGCCAAATTCGGACTCGAATCCCGGCTGTACTGGCCGAAGCTGGGCTGGGTGGGCGCCGACGAACTCGTGCTGCGACGGTTGCTTCCTCTCGCGGATCGGGGCCTGGAATCGTTCGGGCTCTCAGCCCGTGCCCGCGACCGTTACCTCGGGATCATCGAGGGGCGGTGTTCGAACCGGCAAACGGGAGCGGCGTGGCAACGCGAGCATGTCGCGCGACGTGAAGCGGCGGGTGAGGATCGTCGTACCGCATTGTCGGGCATGCTTCGCGACTACGTAGCCGCGATGACCGACGGCCGGCCTGTACATGAATGGGTCGTCTAGCCACCTGGACCCGAAGGTATCTGCAGGATGATCGTGTCCATTCGGGTGACGAAGGTCGATCAGATCCGCAGCGACCGGGTGACGACGACCGTCGGCGTCATCACCACCTGATCCGTCGGTGGCTCGTAGCCGGGCACGACGCTCAGGTCATCCGACAGGTCGATGATGCGCAGCCCCACCCGATCTTCGAGGACGCTGAGGGTGAGAGTCACCTCGACCCCTTCCGAACCTGCTGCCCAGAATCGGAATCCGAAGTTGTCGGCGGGTTCTGCTCGGTGCCCGTCGACGGTTGCACCGTGGACGGTGGCCGTGGTGCTGTCGACCCACAATCCGACAGCGTTTGCGCCTCGGGGCGACGACAATCGCAGTCGCAGTTCACGTGCGCCGCCCGCCGAGGTGTCGTCGAGCACCTCCACCTCGGGTGCCTGAAGAGGCGCTACGGGCGCCGGACCGTGTGCCGTCGCCTCGTCGGCTCGCCAGGGGAATTCGGCGGGCAGGGGGCTTGCCGGATCGATGAGCAGTGCGCGGCTCCACTCCGAGCGCGGGGAGTCGGGCGAGGCCCAGATCGCGGCGTCGAGATCACTGTCGAGTGCGTACCACAGGAGTTCCTGCCGTGGTTCCGTCGCGCCGTCGCGGTTGAGGTAACCCGCGACGAGTGCAACCACGAGTACCGATGCGAGGGCAGTGGTTCCGGCCATCTGCGTGACGGAGACGTGACCGAGCCGCATCGTGGGCGACGGGAGCACCGCTTCCCAGAGCATGAGAGTCAGGGAGAACAGCACCGCGACGAATACGCCGGCGAGTGGGGCGCCGAACATCAGCCCCGCATCGAACGACATCACCACGGCGGGAACGAGCAACACCGCGGCGGGGACGGCGCCCACCGCAACCACGATGACCGGAAGCGGTGGACGATCAGTGAGGAAACGAGCGATCTGAATTCCCGCGAGCGCCGGCAGCGCGGGGAGAACCAGCACCGATGCGATACCGACGAACGGAAGTGCGATCACTGCCGTCAGGGCCATCAGAACGAACGCGCCGACAACGAAGGACGCCGCAGGTATGCGTGCACGGGCCCACAGGTAGGCCGTGACGAGCACACCGGTCGCCGCGAGAACGGCGGCAAGTTGGTAGACGCCCGGACGGAAGGGTTCGGAGGTGACGGGGGACGCCATCCCAGGGGCGATGCGCATGGCGATCCACCACGGAAGCCATGCGGCGAATGCCGCGAAACCGACCGCCACCGCCGAGACTCCGGTTGCGGTGGCGATGTTCCAGTAGGTGGCGTCGCCCCGCCGGATCCGTGCAACGACCAGCCATCCGACCCCGAGGACGAAAAGCGCCGTCAGTGCGATCTCCAACCAGCGCGGATAGTGGATCAGCCCCCAGGCCGCCGCGGTCACGACCTCCTCGCCGCCGGAGTCGAGCGTGGTGAGGTCGGATTCGACGAGTTCGCGCGCGACGGTGAGGGTGGTGTCGCCCATCTGCTGCAGCGACTCCCGGCTCAGCCGGTCCGGGGTGTCGAGCGGACTGTGATAGTAGGCAGAGCCTCCCGCGATCGCGGTGTCGTAGGCGTGGAACCCGGCATCGGCGAAATGCTTGAAATCCGTGTCGTTGGGAAGCAGTTCGAACCCGAGTTGAGTGAGTGAATCAGCGCTGGCGCCGGGGGCATGTGCGAGTGCCTCGATGAGGGCGCCGTTGGGATCCGTGATGCGAAAGGTCACGGGCACGCCGGCGTTGCCGCGCGCTTCGTGGTTGAGGACGACGGTGGGGCCGAGCGACGGCGAGCGCGTCTGCGTGAACATGTGAGAGCCGAGCAGACCCTCTTCTTCGCCGTCCGTCATGAGGACCATGACGTCGTTGCGCGGTGCGGGACCGGTCGTGATCGCACGCGCGGCTTCGAGAACGGTACCGATACCGATCCCGTCGTCGGCGGCACCGGGTGAACCACGCACGGTGTCGTAGTGGGCAGCGAGCACCACCGTCCCGGTGGGGTCGGTTCCCGGATAGAGCGCGACGATGTTGTGCACCCGGGCGCCGCGCTGTGTTGCTCCGTCGGTAGGTGAGTACCAGCCCACGCCGCTCTTGACGGACGTACGCCAGCCGAGTCCCTCGAGTTCTCCGACGAGGTACTCGCGCGCGGCGCTGTGCGAGGGTGTGCCCAGGACTCGGGGTTCGGCGGAGACCGCCTCGATATGGGTGGCCGCGCGGCCGGCGCTGAACACATCGGCGGGTGCGTCGGTGCCTAGCGGTGTCGGGGAGGAGTGCAGTAGCACCGCGGCGAGTCCGACGACGAGCAGCGCGAGGAGCGCGAGCAGGCTCGACCGTCGGGGTAGGGCCCGAGCTGCAGCGGGCGCGGCGGTGTCCATGGACCGAGCGTAGCGGTCAAAACGGGCAGTGCACCGGCCGACAAGCCGGGGCACTGCCCGTTGATCGATCAGCGGTGCTCAGGCACCGGCAGGGGCCCAGCTATCGGGGCCGAACACCTCGTAGTGGATGTTCTCGGCAGGTACGTTGCGCTCGATGAGGGCCTCACGCAGTGACAGCATGAACGGGAGCGGCCCGCACAGGTAGGCGTGGGTCTTCGGATCGAGGGGGAGATCAGTGATGTCGGCGCGGCCGACGCGGATCGTCTCGAGTGGCTGACGTGCGCCGAGGTCCTCGTACCAGCGGTACACATCGGCCGACGGGATCTTCTCGACGAGGGTCGAGAGTTCGTTCCGGTGTGCGTGGTTGGCGGCGGAGCGGTCGGCGTGCAGCACCGAGATCGGGCGCTGGTCGCCGACCTCCGCGAGGTGCGAGAGCATCCCGATCATCGGGGTACAGCCGATACCGGCGGATGCGAGGAACAGGGGGGTGTCCTCATCGGTGAGGACGAGGTCGCCGAACGGCGTGGTGACCTGGAGTTCGTCGCCTTCGAAGAGGTTCTCGAACAGGAAGTTCGAGACCTCGCCGGCGGGAATGACGGTTCCGTCGGGTGAGGTGGACGCGGCCAACCGCTTGACGGTGATGCGCCAGTCGCCCTGGGAAGGAGCGTTGGAGAGGCTGTACTGGCGGATCTGGCGAGCACCGTCGGGCAGCTTGACTCCGACCGAAAGGTACTGTCCGGGGCGGAAGGTGGGCAGGGGAGCGCCGTCGAGTGAGGTGAGGACGAACGAGACGGTGTCGGCGGACTGGTAGACGCGCTCGGCGACACGCACCGTGCGCCACACCTCTCCGACCTCGACACCGGCTGCCTTGTAGAGGTCGGCCTCGAGTGCGATGAGGGTGTTCGCCATCAGCCAGTACAGCTCGTCCCACGCCTTCGCTACCTCGGGAGTGACTGCGGCACCGAGTACTTCGACGATCGCTTCGAAGAGGTGCTTGTGCACGATCCAGTACTCGTCGGGCTTGATTCCGAGCGAGGCGTGCTTGTGGGCGACGCGCGACAGGATCGCCTCGACGCGGGCGGGATCGGGGTCGAGCTGCAGCGTGGCGAATGCTGCGATCGAACCGGCGAGTGCCTTCTGCTGCTCGCCCTGCTTCTGGTTGCCCCGGTTGAACAGGTCGCGCTCGAGCTCGGGGTGCTCCGCGAACATCTTCTTGTAGAAGAGGGGAGTGATATCGCCGATGGCGGCACCGACGGCCGGCAGCGTGGCGGCGATGACTTCCTTGGATTCGGGCGAGAGAGTCATGGTGAACTCCATTTCCTGTCAGGGTGTGGGCTGAGTGAGGGTCAACAGGACCGGTTCGATCTTCGATGTGGCCAGATCGGCGACGGTGACGTCGTCGAGCGTGGCGTAGAAGGCCTCCTGCGCGTCGCGCAGCGCCTTCCGGAGTTTGCAGCCGTGACGGAGGGGGCACGGGTTCGCCCCCTCGCAATCGACCACTTCCTCGTCTCCTTCGAGCTGTCGCGCCAGCCAACCGATCGTGGCGGTGCGGCCGAGTTCGGTGATGGCCAGCCCTCCGCCTCGTCCGCGGCGGGTGGTGACTACGCCGAGCTCATTCAGTCGGGCAACTACCTTTGTCGTATGTGCATACGACAGATGTAGTTGCTCTGCAACGAGTTTGGTTCTCGGCACACTGTCCGCAGAGGATGCGGCCAGGTGCATGACAACTCTCAGTCCGAGATCGGTGAACTGGGTGAGTTGCATGCTTTCACGCTAGTAAATTTGCATCCAGGATGACAATTTAGTGTGACGTAGATCGCTGAGGGAATCTCGTTGTCTCACTTACTTCTCCGGTTGCAGGGACGAAAGTCCATTCCACACCACATCCTTAGGGGCTAGTCTCGATCTTGTGAAACCTCACGGTGAAACACCTCGAGACCACAACAATGTGACTGTCGGTGTGGACGGATCACCCGCGTCCGGTCGGGCAGTGCGGTGGGCTGCGGCCACCGCGGCGCAGCGCGGCCTGTCTCTGCACCTCATCCACGCGGTCGACTTCGCCACCACCGGCTGGGCCGCGACTCCCTTCGTGCAGACCTCGCAGATATTCGAGTGGGCGGAGGAGGACGCCCAGGCCGTCCTCGGCGAAGCCAAGAGGATCGCACAGGAGAGCGCTCCGGGCCTCGAGGTCACCGCCGCGGTGGCCCTGACCGGTACCGCGAAATGGCTGGTCCGGTTGTCGCAGGAGACCCGGATGCTCGTGCTCGGGCAATCCGGAAGCGGACGCCTCGGTGAGATATTTCTCGGGTCGACGCCGGTTGCGGTGGTCGGACACGCCGCATGCCCTGTTGTCGTCGTGCGCGGCGAGGAGGCGCCCGAACCCGACTATCGACCCGTCGTGGTCGGCGTCGACGGCAGCCCTCTGAGCGAGAACGCCCTGGCTGCGGCATTCGAGGAGGCGTCGTTCCGCGACGTCGACCTCGTGGCCGTGCACATCTGGAGCGACATGAAGGTCGGAAGCCTCGACGCAATGCCACTCGAATTCGAGCCGCAGGCCCTCGAAGACATCGAGCGCGTGCTGCTCGGTGAGCGCCTGGCCGGCTACGGCGAGCGCTATCCCGACGTCACCGTGGTTCGCAAGGTCTACATCGACGGGCCTCGCACCCACCTGCAGGCGTGGAGCGAAAACGCGCAGCTCGTCGTCGTCGGCAGCCGAGGTCGCGGTGGATTCAAGGGGCTCGTCCTCGGTTCCACGAGCAACTCGCTCCTGCGTGAGGCCCATTGTCCGGTCATGGTCGTCCGCCCGGACGAAGTCTGACGGCGGTAGTGTTCGGGGCACGGTCCACAGGCGTGCCCCGCACGCTGCAGAGTTGAGGTGTGCGCATGCGAATCGGAATGGGTTTGAACTACAGCGGCGGATTCGCCGAGACCGTTGCCGAGGTCGCCGACCTCGAGCGTGCCGGGCTCGACATCGTCTTCGTCCCGGAAGCCTATTCGTTCGATGCGGTGAGCCAGATCGGCTATCTCGCCGCCAAGACATCGCGGATCGAACTCGCATCCGGCATCTTCCAGCTCTACACCCGCACACCCACACTGACGGCAATGACCGCGGCCGGCCTCGACTACGTGTCCGACGGCCGTTTCGTCATGGGCATCGGAGCGTCGGGCCCTCAGGTCATCGAGGGATTCCACGGCGTTCCGTACAACGCACCGCTCGGACGTACCCGCGAGATCATCGAGATCTGCCGCAAGGTGTGGCGACGGGAGAAGGTCGAGTACCAGGGCAAGTACTACCAGCTTCCGCTGCCCGAGGAGAAGGGCACCGGCCTCGGTAAGCCGCTCAAGCTCATAAATCAGCCTGTGCGCGAACGCATCCCGGTGGTCATCGCCTCGATCGGGCCGAAGAACGTCGAGCTGACGGCGGAGATCGCCGAAGGCTGGGAGCCCATCTTCTACTACCCGGAGAAGGTCTCCGAGGTGTGGGGCGACGCACTGGCCAAGGGTAAGGCCGAGCGCGACCCCGCCCTGGGCGAACTGCAGACCTACGTCCAGGTCGCGCTCGCGATCGGCGACGACGTCGACCACATGATCGATTGGGTCCGGCCGATGCTCGCGCTGTACATCGGCGGTATGGGCGCGAAGGGCAAGAACTTCTACAACGATCTCGCCGTACGCTACGGCTTCGAGAAGGAAGCGGCGCTCATCCAGGAGCTCTACCTCGACGGCAAGAAGGAGCAGGCGGCCGCGGCAGTGCCCGAGGATCTCGTGCGCGCGGTCTCGCTGATCGGTCCCGAAGGTTATGTGCGTGAGCGTGTCGCCGCGTTCGAAGAAGCCGGCGCGACGACACTGAACGTCACTCCGCTCGCCGGCGACACCGCCGGTCGGGTTCGTCTGATCGAGCAGATGCGGAATATCTGCAACTGACCCACTCGCCGGGTCGGCGTCACCATCACGGAGAAAGGTTCCGGACATGAGCGAGATCAAGCCGATCGTCGTCGCGGTCGACGGGTCCGATTCGGCCTCGAGCGCGGTGATCTGGGCCGCCCGCGCGGCAAGCGCCCGATCGTTGCCGTTGCGCATCGTCACGGTCGTCCACGTTCCTGCGTTCTACTATTCGGAGCCCTACCTCGCGCAGAGCTTCCACGACGAGATGAAGGCGACGGCCCGCGACAGGCTCGCCAATGCCGGGGTCCTTGCTCGTAAGGTCGTCGACGACAACGACGGCTCGGTGCAGATCAGCACAGAGCAGATCGAGGGCAAGGTCGCGCCCACGCTGGTCGAACTGTCTTCACGCGCCGACCGGCTCGTCGTCGGTTCGCGTGGGCTCGGCGAGGTGAAGGGTCTGCTCGCGGGCTCGGTGTCGACATCCGTGGCTGCCCACTCCCTCGCTCCCGTGGTGATCGTGCGCGGCCGCACCCTCGACGGAGCACCTCCGGTGGAAGGCCCCGTCGTGGTCGGAATCGATGGGTCGGAATCGTGCCGGGCTGCCGTCGAGGTCGCGTTCGAAGAAGCGGCCGCGCGGCGGGCGACGCTCGTTGCGGTGAACGTGTGGAGCGATGTGAGTGTGCAGCCGTCGCTGGGTGCAGTGCCCGAAGACCCGCATTGGGCCCGCATCCAGACGGGCGAGGAGATCGTGCTCGCCGAACGCCTGGCCGGGTACCAGGAACGGTATCCCGACGTCGTCGTCGAACGGGTGGTTGCGCGCGACCGGCCCGTGCGGGTGCTCAGTGAATATGCCGAGAGCGCACAGCTTCTCGTGGTGGGGTCGCGCGGGCGGGGTGGGTTCAGGGGTCTGCTGCTCGGATCCACCAGCAATGCGTTGATCCAGACCGCGGACTGCCCGGTGCTGGTGGCAAGGTCGGAGACGGGCGAGGAATAGACGCGGCGGGGCGTCCAGGAATCGGACGCCCTGCGGGCGGCTCTGCCGAACCGATCGGAGACCCTACAGGTCCCTGAGCTTGCCTTCGGCCCCTTCCCCAACGCTGCCCGGTCGCCATGCCCCGATAGACCTTCTCGGCCAGCACCTCTGGCCCCACGTCGGAGGTGACGTGTGGCTTGTACTGGACCCGGTCGGTTGTGTCGACCCGCGCGATCGGGTGCTCCACCGCCAGCTGCGGAGACGAAGGATACTGGCGCCCAGTCGGTTTCGAAATCAGGGAATGGCACCCCGGTTCGCAGCGTCGATGCGCTGACGTCGGACTCTGGGAGATGAGCGACGTTGCCTACTCGATGTGCCGTGGTTACCGAAACGGCCCTTGTGCACGTCGAGGCAGAGCAAACACCTCGGGCCCCTCGATCGGCACTGCCGAGTCGGCAGGATCGAGGGGTGAGATGGTCAGGACGTCGGTGAAGACCCTGGTGGCCAGGTGAAGTATCGGCCGGCGCGGGAGAATGCGCTCGCAGTGGGTTGCTGATTTACGCCTCGGAAGGGCGTGTGGATAGAATCCACCGTACGGTGCATGACAGTCCAATCTGTCGTGTGCCCAGACCCCGGTTCGGTGTTCGCGCACCTGCCGGGGTCGACCTGTATTCAGGCCGGTGGAGGGATGATCTCACGTGGCGTGATCGGGGTCAACTCGAACGATTGTTCGGTTCGCAGTCGTTCCCGTTGCTTACGTCTATCTCGGACGCGACGACAAGGTACTGCTCCAGCGTCGACAGAACACCGGCTACATGGATGACATGTGGGTTGCCGGCGCGGCGGGCCACATCGAACTCGGCGAGACGGCCGCGGGCACGGCTGTGCGCGAAGCGGGCGAGGAGTTGGGGGTCCAGCTCGATTCAGCGGCTCTCCGGCCGGTGACGATCATGCAAAGGACCGATCGCACGGCGAACCCCCGAGAGCAGTGCGCGGACTGGTTCTTCACGGTAGCAACGTGGAGTGGCGAACCGGCGGCGTTGGAAACGAACAAGTGCGCGGCGATCGCATGGTTCTCGCTGGCGAACCTTCCCGATGAGATTCCCGAGTACGAACGAGTGGTGCCCGACGGGCTCGCCGCAGGGACGCGGATCTCTTCACGAGCTTCGGTTTCTGGTGAGGAGGGCCTCGTGCGGTCGGCACACGACTTGTCGATGATGTCCGGTGTGACGATTGTCGACCAGGACGGATCGGATGATGGGGTATCGCGCGTCCAGTGCTCTCGGCGTGCAACCCTCGGCGATTGCGGCTGCGCGATGATTCCAGGATGACCTCACCCCTGACGGACGAACAGAGACTGCTCGAGATTGTGCTGGAGAATCCCGTGTGCCGCCGGATTGTGGAGCGGGCGGGCGAACTCGGCGTGCAGGATTGGTTCCTCACTGCGGGCGGGGTGTTCCAGACGGTGTGGAACTACCTCGACGGCAGAGACCTGCGGGCCGGCATCAAGGACTACGACCTGTTCTATTTCGACGGATCTGACCTGAGCTACGAGGCCGAGGACCGCGTCATCAAGAGGGCTGCACTCCTGTTCGATGACATCAACGACATTGTCGAGGTTCGCAACGAGGCGCGCGTACACCTTTGGTACGAAGAGCACTTCGGCGTTCCTGCCGCACCGTTCACGAGCAGCTCGGACGCTATTGACCACTTCGCATCCACCACGTGCTGCTTCGGCATCACACGAAAGGCCGGCGGCGATCCTGAGGTCTATGCCCCGCACGGTTTCGATGATCTCTTCAATATGGTGTTGCGCCCCAATCCGGTGATGGCGCCCCGAGAGGTGTATGACGCGAAGGCCGACCGGTGGCGCGAGGAGTGGCCGCGATTGACGGTCATTCCGTGGCCCGAGCGGTAGCGACCGCGGCACCCTGTTGGCGGCAGGGTCACGTGACCGGATGAATCTCGGGGGCGGCATGACGTGTGGCCGATCGGTCGAGTTCGGCCCCGGGTGTTGGTGGCGAGTTCTCGAGTAGGTGCCAGGGCGCGCCCGACGAGTTGGATCGCGGTGAGTATCTCCTGCCGAACCAGAACACCGTGGGGGTATCCAGGTCGATGAATCGTGGCTCGCTGACGTCGGCCGAAATCGTGCATTCGGCACCGGCGGAGGTCAGCGCCCTGTGCAGCGCAACCCCTGCGGTAAAGCTGGGCGCAATATGGTTCGTCGCCATAGGCTCCGTCGTACCTGCCCGCGCCGAAGATGTCGACCCGGTCAGCCGAACTCGTCGACGCCGGCCGTCTGCAAGCGGCGCCACATGTCGGCCGGGTGCCATTTCCTTTCTTGTGTCACCTTCGGTGGTCCTTCCTCTCGGTGGTCGGTAGCCGATGCCCATGATCGAGAACATCACGGTCACCTCCGACCGGATGCTCGCAGTCGAGTTTGGGCTTTCGCTCAGCTCGGAGGTGTCCTGCGCTTGCAGGGCAGTGAGTGTGGGAGTGCCCGTGATGCAGGTCGATCCTGCGTGTCGCTTGCCAGTTGATGTTGCAAGACGCGCCGTAGCGACTTGACGGGCCGGGTCGACGGTCCCCGGTGTGGCGGCACGTCGCAGCGTCACGTTCTCGTGAGCTCGAAACCGATCTCATCGACCTCCGCGACGAAGACGCTGCGTAATGCTCGTACAACCGCCGCGCCCGGCGTCCAGGAGCGGCCTGCTGTCTGCCTGCATAGGCCGCAATGCGATGCGGCAGAAGACCACTGTTGACAATTCGAGTCGTGCAGATCACAATTTAGAAAACAAACGATCGTACGTTTTTGGATTCCCGGATCCGTCACGCCGACAGTGAACACCAGAGAGGTTGGAGACGCAATGAGTCGCTTGGAGGGCAAGGTCGCCCTGATCACCGGGGCCGCTCGCGGTCAGGGACGATCGCATGCGCTGGGTCTGGCCAAGGAGGGTGCCGACATCATCGCCATCGACATCGCCGGACAGGTCGGCAGCGTGCCGTACCCGATGGGGACGCTCGACGATCTCGAGGAGACGTCGCGACTGGTCGAAGGGCTGGGTCGTCGCGTGGTCACCGCTCAGGCGGACGTGCGCGATCTTGCGCAGATGCAGGCTGCAGTCGCCGACGGTCTCGCAAAGCTCGGGCGCATCGACATCGTGGTCGCCAACGCCGGCGTAATCTCGTCGAACAGGGTCCTGGACCTGACCGAAGAGCAGTGGAACGACATGATCGACACCAACCTCACCGGCGTGTGGCACACCGTCAAGGCTGCAGTGCCGAACATCGTCGAACGCGGCGAAGGCGGATCGGTCATCTTCACCGGATCGACCTCGAGCTTGGGCGGCTACCCGAACGTCGGCCACTACGTTGCCGCGAAGCACGGACTGGTCGGTCTGATGCACACGCTCGCAAACGAACTCGGACCGCAGCACATCCGTGTCAACGCAGTCCACCCGACGAACGTCAACACCAAGCTGCTTCAGAACGACACCTTCTACGGCTTGTTCCGACCGGACCTCGAAAACCCGACGCTCGAGGATGCCAAGGGTGCATTCGCCACCATGCACTCTCTTCCCGACCTTCCGTATGTGGAGCCGATCGACATCACGAATGCGGTCATCTTCCTGGCCTCGGACGAGTCGCGCTACGTCACCGGCATCAACCTGCCGATCGACGCTGGTGCGAGCCAAAAAGTCGGCGGCTGACTCGAACATCACTCGGTGATGCATCTATGACGCGCGGTCCGGCCTGATCCCGATCCGTGTGTCACCCGCGTGACCGCTCGCGATTGTCCACCACTGCCGGACAATCGCGAGCTGCTACGGAAGCGGTCCGAGTCACGTTGTCGCTGATAGTCGATGAGATCCGGCCCATGTCGATACCGTTCAAGGAAAACCGCTCGCCTGCAGCATCCGTACTCGTTGTCAGGTAGGCAGCTCAATCCGAAGGAGAAGTGATGTCCGAGAGTCAGAATCGCCACCGTCTGCTCATCGATGGCAAGTGGGTCGATCCGGTCGAAGGTGGCACTGTCGACACCTACAACCCATCCACCGGCGAAATGCTCGCAGAACTGGCTGCTGGAGGCCCGAAGGATGTCGATCTCGCCGTCCAGGCGGCACGACGAGCTTTCGACGGCGGCCCGTGGCGTCGCCTTCCTGCCGAGGCCCGTGCCCGTATCCTCCACCGATTCGCAGACCTGATCGAAGAGAACGCGGAGGAGATCGCGCTCATCGACACTCAGGACTGTGGTAAGCCATTTGCGTTCATCCGCGACATCGATCTACCGAACATGGCCGATCTGCTGCGCTACATGGCGGGGTGGACGACAAAGCTCGAGGGTCGCACCATTCCGCTGTCGCGCCAGAATCCGGGTGACTTCTTCTCGTACACCCGACGCCAGCCCGTTGGCGTGGTCGCACAGATCATTCCGTGGAACGGGGCCGCGCTCGCCACCGTCTGGAAGCTCGCTCCCGCACTCGCGGCGGGTTGCACCGTCGTGCTCAAGCCGGCCGAACTTGCCTCACTGGCACCGCTGCGTATTGCGGAACTCGCTGTCGAGGCAGGTATTCCGGACGGCGTGATCAATGTGATCACCGGTACGGGCGCTGACGCAGGTGCCCCGCTTGCCGGACATCCTCAGGTAGACAAGGTCGCCTTCACTGGGTCGGTCGAGACCGGCAAGCGGATCGTCGTCGCTGCTGCAACCAATTTGAGCAAGCTGACCCTGGAACTGGGCGGTAAGTCCCCGAACGTCGTCTACGACGACGCCGACCTCGACGTCGCGATCGATGGCGTTCTCGGTGCTGTTCTCTATGCGCAGGGTGAGGCCTGCACGGCCGGTTCGCGCCTTTACGTGCAGCGCGGAATACTCGACGAGGTTCAGGCCCGTATCGCGGCGCGTGTACCGGAGATCGCGATCGGTCCGAGTACTGAGCGCGGTGTCCTTGTCGGACCGATGATCTCCGCCCAGCATCGGGAGAAGGTGAAAGATTTCGTCGAAGGTGCACTCGGTGAGGGTGCTGAGGTCGTCGCCGGTGGTGCGACGACTCGTGATCCGGGGTACTACCTCGAGCCGACCGTACTCGGCGGCGTCACCGACGACATGACCGTCGCGCGCGTGGAGATCTTCGGGCCGGTGGTGTCGCTGATGCCGTTCGACGACGAGGCAGAGGTGATCCGCAGGGCAAACGATACGACGTTCGGGCTCGCGGCCGGTGTCTGGACTCGGGATGTCGGGCGTGCGCATCGATTCGCCGAGGCTGTCAACGCGGGCGCGGTGTGGGTCAACTGCTACAACGTCTTCGATGCCGCGCTCCCATTCGGCGGCTTCAAGCAGTCGGGGTGGGGCAAGGAGATGGGCGGGGAAGCTCTCGACAGCTACCTGCAGAGCAAGGCGGTCACTGTTTCACTCACCTGACCACTTCGATCGTGACGACACGACGCCCGGCCGGTCAACCGGCCGGGCGTCGATGTCTCTCGGGTCTCGACGAGCCGGGTGCTTCTGCGATGCGGATGGGAACAGGGCCGCGTGCTCACACGATGCACGTGCGTGGATGGACGCGGTCTACGCAGGACGGGATAGATTCGGAAGCATGGTCACCCCGTGTGGATCACAGTGTGGTGTTGTTGGATACACGTGTGCGGGCCCCGCAGAGGCGGTTTCAAGGGGTCGGCGCAACACTGCCTGTCAATTGGTGGTGATTAGATCACGCAGACGCTCGGCTGGAGTATCCCAGCCGAGCGTTTTGCGTGGCCGGCCGTTGAGTTCCTGGGCGACATGCTCGAGGTCCTCGGGACCGTAGACGCTCAAATCGGTGCTCTTCGGGAAGTACTGCCGCAGCAACCCGTTCGTGTTCTCGTTACTGCCCCGCT
>NZ_JAUTXY010000001.1:0-868163 GCF_036327795.1 Rhodococcus artemisiae | reverse complement strand
AGTTACGGCGGTTATAGCGATGGGGAAACGCCCGGTCCCATTCCGAACCCGGAAGCTAAGCCTGTCTGCGCCGATGGTACTGCACTCGTCAGGGTGTGGGAGAGTAGGACGCCGCCGAACACCCGTTGCGTTTGGGGCTCACACTTTTTGTGTGGGCCCCAAACGCGTTTCTATAGCTTTGTGTGCGGAGCCAACCAATCAGGTTACGAGATGGTAACAACGCGGTTCTGGTTTCCGGTTTGACCCTTTCACTCGGTAACGTCCGCTGGGCAGATCCGTTGGGTCGTGCTGCAATGCGGTGCGGATCCTCCCGGGTCGTTCCTAGTGACGACGAAAGGGATTGGACGATGAGGATGCGATTTGGCAAGAGCTCGACCGTGAGGCTCGCTGCAGGAATTGCCGGACTCGGATTGGTCGGCGCATCGGTTGCCGGATGCACCAGCACCAACCCCGGAGGCGGTGCCGAGGGCGGGACGTCCCTCGAGAGCCTGAGAGAAGCAGGCACCGTCACGGTCGGGTTCGCCGGTGAGGCGCCCTACAGCTTCATGGAGGACGGTGAACTGACCGGCGCAACGGTTGCCTTGCACCGCGAGATCTTCAAGAACCTCGGTGTCGACAATGTGGAAGGCGTCGCCACCGACTTCGGTGCGCTCATTCCAGGGCTACAGGCCGGCCGGTTCGATGTTGTCAGCGCAGGCATGTCGATCCTGCCTCAGCGTTGCGAGCAAGCGTTGTTCAGCGAGCCCGAGTTCAATTACACGACCGCGTTGATGGTGCCTGAGGGCAACCCTCAGAACCTGTCGGACATCCAGTCGATCAAGGACAGCGGCGCGAGCATGTCGACCATGACCGGCGCGATCGAGTCGGACTACGCCGAGGCGTCGGGTATCGATGCAACTCAGGTCGCATCGGCTCAGGACGGCATGGATGCAGTGATCAACGGACGTTCGGATGTGTTCGCATTGACCGGTATCTCGCTCAACTGGATGAAGCAGAACAACGAGTCCGCTCCGGTCGACGTCACCGAGTCGTTCGTCGCAGAGATCAACGGTGTCCCACAGGTAGGTGCCGGTGGCACTGTGTTCCGTCAGGGCGACGAGGAGCTCCGGGACGCATACAACGAGGAACTCGCAAAGATCACGTCGGACCCGGACAAGTACCTGTCGATCGTGGGAGAGTTCGGGTTCACCGAGAACGAGTTGCCCGATCCTGAACTGACCACAGAGATCCTCTGCGAGGGCGTGTCCTGAGAGCGGGTTCTCCAGAATGGATTTCGGTTCGAATATCGAGGCGCTGACAAGCGCGTTTCCTCGAATACTCGACGGAATCCTGGTCACTCTCTACCTCACGGTCGGTAGCGCGTTCTTCGCGTTTCTGCTGGCCGTCGGTCTCGGACTGGCGGCCGGCGCGAAGAACTTGATCCTGAGGGGGAGTTCCAGGGTTGTCATCGAGTTCTTCAGGGGCACTTCGCTCCTGGTGCAGTTGTTCTGGTTCTTCTATGTCATGCCGCTGTTCGGGTATCGGCTCGAGCCGATCGTGTGTGGCATCCTCGCGCTGTCGTTGAACTACGGTGCCTACGGCGCGGAGGTTGTACGTGGTGCCATAGCTTCGGTTCCGCGTCCCCAATGGGAGGCTGCGACCGCGTTGAATTTCAGCTACTGGCAGCGCCTCAGGCGGGTGATCTTTCCTCAGGCGTGGGCCGAGATGATCCCGCCGCTGACGAACCTGCTGATCCAGTTGCTCAAGGGCACCGCGCTCGCAAGTTATATCCTCTTGCACGACTTGACTTTCGAGATCGAGCAGTTGCGCCGTAGTACCGGCGACACCCTCTTTGCCTTCGGTGTCGGGCTCGTTCTGTACTTCATCGTGGGATATGTGTTGACGCTGTTGATGAATGCACTCGAGGTGCGGGCCAAGAGCAGGCTGGGCACGGGGCCGTCGATGCGTGAGATCTTCGGTCTTGCGCCGGTGATCGACAAGCCGGAGGAGGTGAAGACGTGACCGTCGACTGGAGTTGGCAACGCGCCTGGGAGGCACTCCCGGTGTTGCTCGACGGGTTCAAGATCACGCTGCTCGCCACCGTCCTCGGTTTCGTCCTCGCCGCAGCACTGGGCCTGGTCGTGGCGATCGCGCGACGCACGTTGCCGCGACCGTTCGCCATGGTGCTCGGCGGTGTCGTGGAGTTCATCCGCCTGACACCGCTGGTCGTGCAGTTGCTCTTCGTGTACTACATGCTTCCTCAGTTCTCTGCATTGCAGATCGGTATCGCGGTCCTGGGTATCCACTACTCGACCTACATGGCCGAGGTGTATCGAGCAGGAATCGAAGCGGTACCTGTGGGTCAGTGGGAAGCAGCCCGGGCGCTGTCGTTGCCGAACACTCGCACGTGGCGGGCGGTGATCCTCCCGCAGGCCGTGCGACGGGTGGTCCCGGCGCTCGGAAACTACGCAGTCTCGATGTTCAAGGACACTCCGTTCCTCTTCACCATCACGGTGGTCGAGATGGTTACCGCAGCTCAGCAGTTCGGTGCCAGGAACTTCCAGTATCTCGAGCCGCTGACCTTGGCCGGGCTGATCTTCCTGATCGCGAGCTACCCGACCTCATTGCTGATCCGCCGATTGGAGCGTCGTCTTGCCTACTGACCTGACCAAAGACATCGGGGGAACCGAGGAGCCCTCGGGCGATCCGATGATCCGCTTCGAATCGGTGGTGAAGCAGTTCGGCGACAACGTCGTGCTCGATCACCTCGACTTCGAGGTCGCAGCCGGCGACCGTGTGACCTTGATCGGCCCGAGTGGCTCGGGCAAGACCACGATCCTGCGGTTGCTCATGACGCTGGAGAAGATCGACGGCGGTGTGGTGTGGGTGAAGGGGGAGCCTTTGAGCCACGAGCGCAAAGGCTCGAAGCTCGTTCCCGCGTCGGAGAAGCACCTGCGCAAGGTGCGGCAGAGCATCGGCATGGTGTTTCAGCACTTCAACCTGTTTCCGAATATGAACGTCATGGAGAACCTCACCGAGGCTCCCATCCACGTCTTGGGTCGGAAGAAGTCCGATGCGGAAGCGCGTGCTCGGGAACTGCTCGCGATGGTCGGCCTGTCGGACAAGGAGAAGGCGCATCCCACTCAGCTGTCTGGTGGCCAGCAGCAGCGCGTGGCCATCGCTCGCGCACTCGCGATGGACCCGGACATTCTGCTGCTGGACGAGGTGACGTCGGCGCTCGACCCGGAACTGGTTGCCGACGTGCTCGACGTTCTGCGTCAGATCGCGGAGACCACCGATATCACGATGCTGATCGTCACGCACGAGATGAACTTCGCCCGGGACGTCTCCAACCGCGTCATGATGTTCGACAAGGGACGGGTCATCGAACAAGGGCCGCCCGACGTCATCTTCACGAACCCGAAAGAGGAACGTACTCGTAAGTTCCTCGACGCAGTCCTCGCAGGGGAGTGAGCGAGCGAGGTCACTCGGCCGGTACTGCCAGCCGAGTGACCTCCGACCTTCCGCGCAATGTGATTTCGTCGCGCACGCTCCATGCGGACGGTTCGTCGCTCGTCGCGGCATCGAGGGCGCGGCCCGATGCAACCACGTAGCCCGGTACGGACTTCGCGACATCGGAGAGGCGCGCGGCCTCGTTCACCGGGTCTCCGATGACGGTGTACTCGAAACGTTCCGCGGCGCCGATATTTCCTGCCACCGCTCGGCCTGCGGCGACCCCGATTCCGGCGCGACACTCGGGGACCTCGATTGCGAGCCGCTGCGCCATCGTGCGTGCGGTGCGCAAGGCACGACCGGACGCGTCGTCGACCTGGACCGGCGCACCGAAGATCGCCAGCGCCGCGTCGCCCTCGAACTTGTTGACCGACCCGCCGGCATGGTGGACCTCGTCGACGACCACCGCGAAGAAACGGTTGAGCAGAGCGACGACCTCGACGGGGGGTCTCTCGGCTGCGAGGGTCGTGGAACCGACGATGTCGATGAACAGCACCGCGACATCGCGTTCCTCGCCGCCGAGAATGTCGGCGCTGTCGAGAGCTTCGGCCGCGACGTCCCGGCCGACGTGCCTGCCGAATACCTCTCTGATGCGCTCGCGTTCCCGCAGTCCTTCGGCCATGCGGTTGAATCCCGCCTGGAGCTCGCCGAGTTCGGTCCCGTCGTACACGACGACCTTGGTGTCCAGGTCGCCCTTCTCGATCTGTGACATGCCGTACTGCACCGATTCGATCGGGGCGATACTCGAGCGCACGCTGAGAAACAGCAGCAACGAACCGACGAGCAGAGTGATGCTCCCGAGCGCGAGGATGGTCACCGCGAACCGGACCGGGGTGACCGGCCGGATGAAACTGAACACCGCGATCAGCATCAGGCCGATAACGGGGATGCTGCTGCCGAGTGCCCACGCGAGCATCACGCGCCCGGTGGTTCCGGCGAAGCGATGACGGCGAGGTGCACCTGCCTCGAGCGCTCGTGCCGCGATCGGGCGAAGTGCGAATTCGGTGAAGAGATAGACGAATCCGCACACGGTGAGACCCGCGAGCAGGATCGTGATCGATACCTTGGGAATGGTGTCGGGATCGATGATACCGAGACAGGTCGTGAACAGGGCGAGCCCGATGATCCAGAGGAAGCCCTGCTGCAGGGTCATGCGCAGGGGCAGATTCAGGGCCGTCCGTTGTTCTCGAGGAGTGGGGCGGCGACCGTCGAGAGCCCAGCCCAGACGATCCACGCCGTAGCGGGTGCCGAGGATGGTGCCGACCACGATTGCCACGACCACGTACGCCGGTGCCAGGACAGCAATCACGATGAGGAACTCGGAGGTCAGCAATGACGGCCCCGGAATCACCACATTGATGAGGGTCGCCGCGATCAACGCGCCGATGATGTGGGTGCCGGCAAGTGAGAGCGTCAGCAACGACTGAACCCGAATTCGGAGTCGCCGGACCGGTTCCTCCGGTTGTCCCAGAATCGCGGAACCGAGCGGCGCGGTGCGACTGTTGCGTGCTGACATGGTCGTTCGAGAGTAGACGAGGCCATCCTTTAGGGTGGGCTGTGTGCGCCTAGTGATTGCTCGTTGCCGTGTCGACTACATCGGACGTCTGACCGCACACCTTCCCACCGCACGCCGATTGTTGTTGGTGAAAGCGGATGGGTCGGTGAGCGTGCATGCCGACGACCGTGCCTACAAACCCCTCAACTGGATGAGCCCGCCGTGCTGGCTGTCCGAAGAGACACCCGAGGAGGACGTAGAGGCGCTCTGGGTGGTCACGAACAGGGCCGGGGAGCAGTTGCGCATCACCATCGAAGAGATCGAGCACGACTCCAGCCATGAACTCGGAATCGACCCGGGCCTGATCAAGGACGGCGTCGAGTCGCACCTGCAGGAACTGCTCGCAGAACACGTGGAGACACTGGGCGCGGGATACAGCCTGGTTCGCCGCGAATTTCCCACCGCGATCGGACCGGTCGACCTGCTGTGTCGCGACGCCGACGGCGCCACGGTTGCGGTCGAGATCAAACGGCGCGGTGAGATCGATGGTGTAGAACAACTCACGCGCTATCTCGAACTGCTCAATCGAGATCCGCTGCTCGCGCCTGTGACCGGAGTGTTCGCCGCACAGCAGATCAAGCCGCAGGCCAAGACACTCGCGACCGACCGCGGTATCCGGTGCCTCGTACTCGATTACGAAGCGTTGCGCGGAACCGAGAGCACCGAATTCCGGCTGTTCTGAGCCATGCCACGCCGGAATCGTCCCCAGGCGTCGCATAAGCGCGCGAAGGCGGAGACCGGGCGGTCGGGACCCGGGTCATCGCCGTTCGGTTGGGCGACCACGCGGACCGAGTCGGGACCGACCGGCGCAGAATCCGAACAGTTCACGGTGCGCACGGTGCCGGGGTCGAGAGCCACGAAACCGTATCGGTGCCCCGGATGCGACCACGAGATCGCTCCGGGGACGCCGCACATCGTGGCCTGGCCGACCGACCTGCCCGGCGGTGCCGACGATCGTCGACATTGGCACAACGGGTGCTGGTCGGCCCGCGCGAGGCGGGGACCGACCCGACGGTGGTCCTGACCGGAGGGGTGCGACTACCGTCGAACCCTGCTCGCCACAGCCGGTGAACGACCGCTGCCGGGACGCGGAGCCTCGCCCCGGGGCGGGGTCGGGGACTGGGTCTGCTTCGGCGCGGCAGCATCGCGGCTGTTCTCGCTGGCGTCGGCATTGTCGGAGTCGTTGCTCTTGCTCGTGGACTCGCCGGCGCCGGCCCGGGACTTCTCGGGCTCTGTTGCCGAGCGTGTGGTGCCGGCGCCGCTGTTCTTGTGTCCGCCTCGGGTGCTGTCGGCCTCGGTCTTGCCTGCGGGTCGGTCGGACGAGTCGCCCTCGGAGCCCGACGGCGGTGTCGCGTCGTCCGAGAGGTCGCGTGCCAGGAGGTCGGTTTCCTCGGTCGCCGCGGCGAGCATCTCGGGTACGCCGTCGAGCTGTTCACGTACGGCGTCGAGCTGACCGAGGATGCGTCCGCGCAGGACGAGAAGCTCCTCGGTGAGACCCTTGGCGCTCGCGATCTTGCGTTCGGAGGCCTCGGTGGCCACAGAGAGGCGTCGAGCCGCTTCGGAAGTGGCCTGTTCGAGGCGACGTTCTGCTTCGCCCTTGCTCGAGCGTTCGAGTTCGTCGAGCGAACCGAGCAACTTCGACCGGCGCTCCGACATCGTGATCTCGAAGTCCTGCTGCACCTGCTCACGTTTGCTCTCGGCCTCGGCGGCTCGACGATCGGCCTCGGCGTGCGCGGCAGCGATGATCCGGTCTGCTTCGGCGCGCGCGGCAGCCATCGTACGGGCGTGCTCTTCCTCGCAGGCGAGGCGCCGGTTCTCGAGGTCCTCGAGGCGCTTCTCCAAATCGCCACGGAGGCGGATGCCTTCCTGTTCGGCGAGGGAGACCATCTCGGCGGCATCGCTCTCGGCCCGGGCTCGCAGTTCCGACGCCTCGTCGGACGCCAGCCGGAGCATCCGGGAGATGCGGTCGCTCATGCCTTCCGCAGTGGTCGGGGGCACCGAGAGCCGATCGACGTCCTTGCGCAGGTCGTCGATCTCGTTACGGGCGTTCTCCAACTGACGTGCGAGGTCGCGGGCCTGTGCCGACGCGGCGTCTCGGTCGGTTGCCGTCACGCGGAGCTCGGCTTCGAATCGGGCGAAGTAGTTGGTCACCTCGTCGCGGTCGAAGCCCTTCCGCACGATGGAGAACGGCAGGTGACTGGGGGCGCGATCACGATCGAAGACCATGAAGACAATCTACCCGCTCGAATCCGGGATCACTTGCGCAGCTCCAGCACCACAGGCACTGGAGCTGTTCGCACCGCCTGCGTCAGTGAGCGGGCTCTGCAGCGGGCTCGACGAGCTCGACGAGGACGCCACCCGCATCCTTGGGATGGAGGAAGTTGATGCGCGAGTCGGCGGTGCCGCGGCGCGGTGCGTCGTACAGAAGACGGACGCCTCGTTCGCGCAGGTGGGTGGAGAGCGCATCGAGGTCGGTGACCCGGTAGGCGAGTTGCTGCAGGCCGGGACCGCTGCGGTCGATGAACTTCGCGATCGTCGAGTTCTCGTCCAGCGGGGCGAGCAACTGGATCTGGGTGGCACCGTCGGGGCTGCCGGGAACGGAGAGCATGGCCTCCCGGACGCCCTGCTCCTCGTTGATCTCCTCGTGCGTGGACACGAGCCCGACATTCTCGGCGTACCACGTGAGTGCGGCGTCGAGATCGGGCACGGCGATGCCGACGTGATCGATCGCCGTGACGAGCCCGGAGGACAGAGCGGCCGCTGCAGGCGACATTGTGGGAGAGGTCTCGGTCATGCCTCTGACGGTAGCGGTACCGTTGGTCAAGCTCATATCGGGTCCCAGGTATTCCACCGAGTGAGCATCCGCGTTGTCTATTCGAAGGACATTTTCCGTGAGCACTTCTGTCATCGTCGCCGGCGCCCGTACGCCCATGGGTCGCCTGCAAGGTTCGTTGAAGGACTTCTCCGGATCCGATCTCGGCGGGGTCGCCATCAAGGGCGCACTCGACAAGGCCGGGGTCGCGCCGGAGAGGGTCGAGTACGTGATCATGGGCCAGGTGCTCACCGCCGGCGCAGGCCAGATCCCTGCACGTCAGGCCGCTGTCGCTGCCGGTATCCCGATGGATGTTCCCGCTCTGACCATCAACAAGGTGTGTCTGTCGGGCATCAACGCCATCGCGATGGCCGATCAGCTGATCCGCGCAGGTGAGTTCGACATCATCGTCGCCGGTGGTCAGGAGTCGATGAGCCAGGCCCCGCACATGCTCGAGAAGAGCCGTGCCGGATTCAAGTACGGCGACGTCACGCTACGCGACCACATGGCCTACGACGGCCTGCACGACGTCTTCACCGACCAGGGGATGGGTAACCTCACGGAGTCGGCGAACAAGGATGCCGATTTCGTCTCCCGGGAAGAGCAGGACGCCTTCTCGGCCGCCTCGCACCAGAACGCGGCGCGTGCATGGAAGGACGGCCTGTTCGACGACGAGGTCGTGCCCGTGTCGATCCCGCAGCGCAAGGGCGATCCGATCGTGTTCGCCGCCGACGAAGGCATCCGCGCCGACACCACCGTCGAATCGCTCGGCAAGCTGCGTCCGGCGTTCGCGAAGGACGGCACCGTCACCGCGGGTTCGGCGTCGCAGATCTCCGACGGTGCGGCCGCTGTGGTGGTGATGAGCAAGGCCAAGGCCGAGGAGCTCGGGTTGAGCTGGATCGCCGAGATCGGTGCGTCCGGTGTCGTCGCCGGTCCCGACTCGACGCTGCAGCAGCAGCCGGCTCGCGCGATAGTCAAGGCCTGTGAGCGTGAGGGGATTGCTCCCGCGGATCTCGACCTCGTCGAGATCAACGAGGCGTTCGCCGCGGTGGGCATCGCGTCGGCGCGTGAACTCGGTATCGATGCTGCGAAGGTCAACGTCAACGGCGGCGCGATCGCTCTCGGTCATCCGCTGGGTATGTCCGGTGCCCGGATCGCACTGCATCTCGCACTCGAGTTGAAGCGTCGCGGTGGCGGCGTCGGCGCGGCTGCATTGTGCGGTGGTGGCGGGCAGGGCGACGCCCTGATCGTGCGCGTCCCGAAGGGGTAGTCGTCGACCGGGCAACGACCGGGGCCTGATCGGCGAACTCGGAAGCTTCACGGCCCTCGACGTCCAGCGTCGAGGGCCGTGATGTCTCTCACTGCACTACGAGTCGTCGTAGATTAATGGGCACAATGGCCCTATGACGACGATCTTCGACCTGTCCACTCCCGCGAAGAGGTTCCGCCTCGTGGCCATCTGGGAAGCCGTGACCTGGCTGGCGCTTCTGATCGCGATGTTCTTCAAATGGGTTCTCGGGTACGAGGAAGCCATCCGTATCCCCGGAATGGTGCACGGCATCGCCGGGTTCATGCTCTTCGTCGTCGTCACCTTCGTGACCGCCTGGGCACTGAAGTGGGACATCAAGACCACGTTCCTCGCGCTCGTGTCGAGCGTCCCGCCCTTCGGAACCATCGTCTTCGAGCGCTGGGCCGTCAAGACGGGCCGCCTCGCGGAACTCTCCGCGCCCGGTAGCCGCGAGAACGCACCCGCTGCTGCCTGACCGTCCGCAGCTTCCGCGGCCGTGGCATGCCAAACTGGAGGACGTGACTCGACCCGGTTCCCGTCCTGTACGTTCCGCCGCCGCGGCCGCGGCGTTGTCCGGCGCGGTGGATCTCGCGCCCCTCAAGGAGCGGGCTGCCACGCCTCCTCCTCCGCCTCCGTCCGGTGACGGCACGCAAGGCGCACTCGCGTCGATCGTGGACGTCACCGAGGCCACCTTCGAAACCGAAGTACTCCAGCGGTCCACCCAGGTCCCCGTCATCGTGGACCTGTGGGCGACCTGGTGCGAACCCTGTAAGCAACTTTCGCCTCTTCTCGAGAAGCTCGCGACCGAGGCCGCCGGCGCATGGGTGCTCGCCAAGGTGGACGTCGACGCCAATCCCCGGATCGCCCAGGCATTCGGAGTGCAGTCGGTACCGACCGTCGTTGCGATCGCCGCGGGACAGCCGCTTGCCGACTTCCAGGGTGTCCAACCCGAACTGGCTCTGAGGCAGTGGCTCGACGCGATCGCCCAGGCTGTCGAAGGCAAGTTGTCGGGCCCGCCCTCCGCCGAAGGTGAGCCGGCCGAGCAGCCGGCGGATCCGCGATTCACCACTGCCGAGCAGGCGCTCGAACAGGGTGACTTAGAGGGCGCGGAAGCTGCCTACAATCTGATCCTCAACTCCGAGCCGAACAATGCCGACGCCAAGGCTGCGCTCCGGCAGGTGAAGTTCCTGGCACGGGCACAAAATGTTCCTGCAGATGCGGTTGCGCGTGCGGACGCTGCCCCCACCGACCTCGAAGGGCAACTCGCTGCGGCCGACGCCGAGCTGTTCGCGCAGAACCCCGAAGCCGCCTTCGAACGGATCATCGCCTTCGTCCAGCGCAGCGCCGGCGACGACCGGACCGCGGCACGCACTCGGCTGCTGGAACTGTTCGAGCTGTTCGACACGGCGGAGCCGTTCGTGATCGCCGCGCGTCGCAAGCTTGCGGCCGCACTCTACTGACGCGTCCCTCCGGAGGAGGGCTCACCGGCCGTTGCCTCAGCGGTAACGGCCGGTGCACGCACCTTCGCCGCCCAGCACCCCGGTCCGGAATGCATCCACCCGCGCGAATCCGCTCGGCACGGTGTTGCCGTTGACATCGCTCGCAGCGAGCCCGTCGCGGAGCAACCCGGAGACGGCCTCGTCGAGATCGCCGGGGGAGAGCCACACCATCTCAGCGTCGGGGTCGAGCCCTGCGGCAACAGTGCTCGACGGACTCAGAGCTGCACTGATCACACCCGACAGGCATGCGGCGCGCAATGCGCTGCGGGCATCTGTGAGGACCTGGCCCGCGTCCTGCTGTACCGCAAGTGCGTAGCGGGACGCGACGAGAATGTAGGCGTTGTAGTCACCGCGCACATCGGCGCTGAAACCGTCGCGTCGCGAACGGTCGGGGGTGCCGACCGCCGCGAGTTCCTCGAGATCGACGCCCACCGTGTTCGTCGACGGGCAATACGACACCGGCGCGGTCGCCTTCGCGTCGGAGCAGCCGAGGTCCGCGCCGGACAGATCCAATGCCGGCGGCGACTCGAGGTCGAACACGTGGTCGAACGACTCGAAGATCGTCTCCACGGAATCCGCGGTGACAGGAAGCTCGCCGTCATCGCTGCTGTCGAAATATTGTGGCAGATCCGCGCGCCGCGATTCGATCTCAGCGGCGTCGATCCGCGGACAGGTTGCGGCGCCGTCCGTGAACCCGATCTGCACCGCCGTCACGCGTTCGAACGCGGAACCGTGGATGGAATCCGGATCGTTCGGGTCGCTGTCGCGGAACAACACCATCGACGCCAGCACATTGTTGAGGCCGTCCGCGGTGTTGAGTTCGAAGTGTTCGGAGTTGCCCTCGGCGACGTGCCGCATGAAGGCACCGGCGAAGCAGTCGGCCTGCTGCTCGAACACGATGCCGGGATCGTCGTCGGCGACGATCCCGGTCGAGTACTGGATGGCGTGCCCGTATTCGTGGGCGAGCACGGTGACCGCCGACATGGGCCCGAAGTCCTCCACGAGCTGGGGCATGAGATAGGTGCGGTCCCAGCCGATGACGTCCCCGCCACTGCAGTAGGCGGCGTTGATGAAGTCGTAGGTGGATTCGCCGCAGAAGCGGGGGCCGCGACGCTCGGAAGGATCCCACGAGATTATCGTGCCGACCGGTTCGAAGTCGCCCCGCGCGATCGAGCTGTACTCCTGCCTCCAGTACTCCTCGATGTCGGCGATCGCGTTTCCCGCGAGGGCGTCGATGTCGCCGCCGTCGGTGTTCTCGATCGTCACGTCGGCATCGGGGACACCGCTGCGCGGCCCCGTCGGACCCGACACCACAGGTAGACCTGCGACGGTGAACGGGTTGTCGTAGATCGACACCGCCGTCCCGGAGATCTCCTGCGCGCAACCGGCCACCAGCACAGCCGCGAGAGCGGGGAGAAGCGGGGCGAACCATCGGTGTCGTGTCACGTCGATCCACTCTCCACTCGTCGCTGTCGGCGCTCACCGCCGCGGCGACAGCCAGATCGCGCCGTGCGCAGGGAGCGTCACCCGAGCCGAAGCCGGGCGACCGTGCCACGAATGAGCCGTGGCGATCACCGCGCCGAGATTACCGGTGCCGCTTCCCTGGTACGCGATCGCGTCCGTGTTGAGCACCTCCTCCCAGGTGCCCGGTTCGGGCAACCCGACGCGATAGTCGGCGTGGGCACTGCCCGAGAAGTTGTACAGGCACGCGATCACCGAACCGTCACTGCCGTAGCGCAGGAAGCTGAGCACATTGTTGTGGGCGTCGTTGGCATCGATCCACGAGTATCCGCCGGGCGTCGTGTCGAGCGTGTACAGCGCCGGGTGCTCGCGGTACGTGCGGTTCAGATCGGCGACCAGCGCGCGGATACCCCTGTGCAATGCGCCGATGTGGGGGTCGTCGAGCTGCCACCAGTCGAGACCGCGCTCCTCCGACCACTCGCCGACCTGCCCGAACTCCTGTCCCATGAACAGCAGTTGCTTACCGGGATGCGACCACATGTACGCGAGCATCGCGCGCAACCCTGCCGCCTTGGTGTGGTCATCGCCGGGCATTCGCGTCCACAACGTGCCCTTGCCGTGCACCACTTCGTCGTGGCTGATCGGCAACACGAAATGCTCGCTCCACGCATACATCAGCGAGAACGTGATCTCGTGGTGGTGGAACGTTCGATGTACCGGGTCGTGCATCAGATACCCGAGGGTGTCGTGCATCCAGCCCATGTTCCATTTCATCGAGAACCCCAGGCCACCGACGTTCGTCGGGCGCGTCACCCCCGGCCATGCGGTGGATTCCTCGGCGATCGTCACGACACCGGGGTGGAGCTTGTGCACCGTCGCGTTGAGTTCCTGCAGGAACGCCACGGCATCGAGATTCTCGCGTCCACCGAACTCGTTCGGGGTCCACTCACCCTCGGGCCGCGAATAGTCCAGGTAGAGCATCGACGCCACAGCGTCGACGCGCAGCCCGTCGATATGGAACTCGTCGATCCAGTACAACGCATTGGCGACCAGGAAGTTGCGTACCTCCTTGCGTCCGTAGTCGAACACATAAGTGCCCCAGTCGAGTTGCTCACCGCGCCGCGGATCTGCGTGCTCGTACAGGGGGCTGCCGTCGAACCGCGCGAGTGCCCACTCGTCCTTCGGGAAGTGCGCGGGCACCCAGTCCATGATCACGCCGATTCCTGCGGCATGAAGGCGGTCGACGAACTCGCGGAAGTCGTCGGGAGCGCCGAACCGCGCGGTCGGCGCGTAATACGAGGTCACCTGATAGCCCCACGACCCGCCGAACGGATGCTCGGCGACGGGCATGAGCTCCACATGCGTGAACCCGGTCTCGTGCACATACGCGACCAGCTGGTCGGCGAGCTCCAGGTAGGTCAGTCCCGGCCGCCACGAACCGAGATGTACCTCGTACACGCTCATCGGTTCCCGCCACGGCTGCGCCTCCGCGCGCGCGGAGAGCCAATGCTCGTCGTGCCACTCGTGCACGCTGCGCGTGACGACGGACGCGGTCGCCGGAGGCACTTCGGTGGCGAATGCCATCGGATCGGCCTTGTCGCGCACCGAACCGTCGTGCCCGTGGACCCTGTACTTGTAGAGCCCGCCCGGCTCGACACCCGGAACGAACAACTCCCACACACCGCTCGAACCCAGGACACGCATCGGTGCGGTCGTCCCGCCCCAGAGGTCGAACTCGCCGAGCACTGTCACGCCGCGTGCGCCGGGCGCCCACACCGCGAACGACGTTCCCGTCACAGTGCCGTCGGGTGTGTCGTACGAACGGGGATGGGCACCGAGCACATCCCACAGCCGTTCGTGCCGCCCCTCGCTGATCAGATGACGATCGAGTTCGCCGAGGGTGGGCAGGAACCGATAGCCGTCGGCGACGACCACAGTGTGGTCGAACGGATACCGCACGACCAAGCGATAGTCGGCGGGGTCGTGCAAGGGCAGCAACGCGCTGAACACGTCGTGGCCCACAGGCTCGAGCGGATGATCCGTTCCACCCACACGCACCGCCACTGCCTCGGCACCCGGTCGCAGTGCCCGGAACACGGTGCCCTCGGGATGCGGGTGGGCACCGAGGACCGAATGGGGGTCGTGGTGTTCGCCGGCCGCGAGGCGTGCGAGATCGTCGGGATTCGGCGCGTGACGCGGGGCGGAGGTACTCGACCGACCGGGCGGAGGCGTGGCTCCGCCGGGTCCCGGCTGTGTTGCCCTGCCGGGTCCCGGCTGTGTTGCTCTGCCGGGTCCCGGCTGTGTTGCCCTGCCGGGTCCCGGGGTGGGCTCCGGTGATGACGGTGGCACGGTCACGGCTGCCTCCTGTACGCGAGGTTCGTCCGGACGGGAATGCCGATCCGGGGCAACACCAGAATGTGCGCGACCGCGCGCCACGGTTCGAGCCGCACGAAATTGGCCTGACCCCAGTGATATTGCTCGCCGCTGACTTCGTCGTAGACCGGCAGTCGATCGTGCCAGTCGTGTCCGATCGCCGGCATGTCCAGCCAGATCGTGCCCTGCTCAGCCGCATACGGATCGAGGTTGACGATGGTGAGTACCGCATCGCCTGTCGTCGGGTCGAACTTCGAGTATCCGATCAATGCGTCGTTGTCGATGTGGTGGAACGTGATGTTGCGGAGTTGCTGGAGCGCCGGGTGTGCCCGCCGGATCCTGTTCAACTCGGTCAGCCATGGTTCGAGGGACTCGCCACGACGCCGAGCGTCGTCGAACCGCCGTGGGCGAAGTTGGTACTTCTCCGAGTCGAGATACTCCTCGCTGCCGGGCCGCAGCGGTACATGCTCGTACAGTTCGTAGCCCGAGTAGACACCCCACGTCGGTGCCAGAGTTGCGGCCAATGCTGCTCGCAGCGCGAACATTCCGGGCCCCCCGTGCTGCAGCGACTCGTGGAGGATGTCGGGGGTGTTGACGAACAGGTTCGGCCGCGCCTCGTCGGCCTTGCCCGCGATCTCCAATCCGAACTCGGTGAGTTCCCACTTCGCGATCCGCCACGTGAAATATGTGTACGACTGCGCGAATCCGCGCCGCGCGAGACCGTACATCCGTGCGGGACGGGTGAATGCCTCGGCGAGGAACACCACGTCCGGATCGGCCTTGTGGACCTCCTCGATCAACCACTCCCAGAAGTCCGGAGGTTTGGTGTGCGGATTGTCGACTCGGAAGATGCGTACCCCCGCGGCGATCCAGTGCCGAACCACACGCAGCACCTCGGCGTAGATACCGTCGCGGTCGAGATCGAAATTGATCGGATATATGTCCTGGTACTTCTTGGGCGGGTTCTCCGCAAATGCGATCGTTCCGTCGGGCAGCACCGTGAACCATTCGGGATGCGACTGCGCCCACGGGTGATCCGGTGCGCATTGCAGCGCGAGGTCGAGGGCGACCTCGAGGTCGAGTTCCCGGGCGCGTGTGACGAAGTCGCGGAAGTCCTCATCGGTGCCCAGGTCGGGGTGGATGGCGTCGTGGCCACCCTCCGCCGATCCGATCGCCCACGGGGACCCGACGTCGGCCGGCCCGGCGACCAACGCGTTGTTCGGTCCCTTCCGGTTCATCTTGCCGATCGGGTGGATCGGCGGCAGATACACCACGTCGAATCCCATCGCGGCGATGCGCGGAAGGTCGGCCGCGGCGGTCGCGAAGGTGCCGTGTCGCGGGGTGCCGTCGTCGTTCCAGCCGCCCGTCGAGCGGGGGAAGAACTCGTACCATGAACCGAACAGCGCGCGACGGCGTTCGGCGATCGTGGTGTAGGCGCGACCTCGGGTGACGAGTTCGCGCAGTGGATGCGCGCGGAGAACCTCGGTGACGTCGGGGGAGTAGGCGGGAGCGACACGTTCGGGAAGTGTGCGGTGCGACCGTAGTGCTGCGGACACAGCCAGAAGGGAAGGTCGGCTGCCTCGAGGAGCCGCCTTGGCGGTGCGTTCGAACAGGCGGGCGCCGATCTCCAGGTCGTTGGCCAGATCCTCCGGGCCCTGCCCCGCATCGATCTTCGCTTCGACAGCGTGTCGCCACGTGGCGATCGGATCGCTCCAGGCTTCGATCCGGTAGGTCCATCTGCCCGCGCTGGTCGGGGTGAACACCGCGTTGAACGTGTCGGGTTCGTAGCCCGGTGTCATGGGGATCCGCACGAGCTTGCCCATGGTCTCGGGGTCCGCGGACGGACCGCGCACCGCCAGAGTCGCCGCGAGCGCATCGTGGCCCTCGCGCCACACCACGGCCGAGACGGGAACGACCTCGCCGACGACAGCTTTGGTCGGATATCTCCCGCCGTCGATCGCGGGCCGAACGTCGTCGATGGCGAGACGGCCTGTCACGTGCTCTCCGTTCGCTGGGGCGGGCGGGTGGCCCGCGCCGAAATGAACCTGGTGTTCGACCACAACCCTATTCCAGGCGGCGGCAGAGTTCCGGTCATGGAGACCGGAAGGGTGAAACGTCCATTTTGCTGTAACTGTCCGTGTCCGTTACTCACGGGTTACCTCGGTTGACCGGACGGCAATACGACTCCCCCTACCGTCGATTTCGCACAGCAAAGAAACGTCCGACAGGGCGCTGACGAAGGGATGAACATCATGGGTCTGGTTGCCGGATTGATCGGGGTTGTCGGGGATTTGCTGCACCTTCTGCTCGGCGGACTGTGACCCCTCGGCCGACCGCGCGCGGTCGGCCGTAGAAGCATGACGGCCCCGTGGCGTTCGCGCCGCGGGGCCGTCCCCCGTGTGGACCGCGCTACCGGCCGAGCGCTGCAGTGCGCCGGATCCGCACCCGTCGCACAGGCGAGAACCTGGGTAGGATTCGCGGGGTGAAAGCCTTGCGTCGGTTCACCGTCCGCGCCCATCTGCCCGAGCCGCTCGCCGCGCTGGAGGCACTGACAACCAATCTGCGCTGGTCGTGGCACCCGCAGACACAGGATCTGTTCGAATCCATCGACCCCACGCTGTGGGCGAAGGTCGACGAGGACCCGGTCCGTCTGCTCGGTGAGATCGCCCCGTCGCGCCTCGATGCACTCGCGACCGACAGTGAATTCCTGGAGCGCCTCCACGCCGCTGCCGCAGATCTCGATGATTACCTGTCGCGCCCGGCCTGGTACCAGCTCCAACGGGAACGCGGCACCGCCCTGCCCGACGGCATCGCCTATTTCTCCATGGAATTCGGTGTCTCCGAGGTCCTTCCGAACTATTCGGGCGGACTCGGCATCCTCGCCGGCGACCACCTCAAGGCCGCCTCCGATCTCGGATTGCCGCTCATCGGCGTCGGATTGCTGTATCGCTCCGGCTACTTCAAGCAGTCGCTGAGCGCCGACGGCTGGCAGCTCGAGCACTACCCCTCGTACGACCCGCAGGGCCTGCCGCTGCGGCTGCTCACCGAGTCCGACGGCACGCCCGCGCTCGTGCGCGTCGATGTCCCCGGCGCCCGCACCCTCGATGCACGCGTATGGATCGCGCAGGTGGGTCGTGTGCCGTTGCTGCTGCTCGACTCCGACATCGCGAGCAACGACGAGGACATGTGCAAGGTCACCGACCGCTTGTACGGCGGCGGTCAGGACCACCGCATCAAGCAGGAGATCCTCGCGGGGATCGGCGGGGTACGGGCCGTGCGCGCCTACACCCGCATCCACGCGCTGCCCGACCCCGAGGTGTTCCACATGAACGAGGGCCATGCAGGGTTCCTCGGAGCGGAACGTATCCGCGAACTTGTCACTACCACGGGCCTGGACTTCGACGAAGCCCTCGCTGCGGTGCGGGCCGGAACGGTGTTCACCACCCACACTCCGGTGCCCGCAGGCATCGACCGCTTCCCGATCGATCTCGTCCGGCACTACTTCGCAGGCCCCAACGGAGAGAACGATTCGGCCCTGCTGCCGGGCCTGCCCGTCGACCGGATCCTCGCGCTCGGCCGCGAGGACGACCCCCACGTGTTCAACATGGCCCACCTGGGTCTGCGTCTCGGACAACGATCCAACGGGGTGTCCGAGCTGCACGGTGAGGTCAGCCGCGGGATGTTCGAGGGGCTGTGGCCCGGGTTCGATGCCACCGAGGTGCCGATCGGGTCGGTGACCAACGGCGTCCACGCCCCCACATGGGCGGCCCGCGAATGGATTACGCTCGCGAATCGGCTCGCCGGACCGGACCGCGTCGAGGAATCCCGCGGCTGGGAACTACTGCAGACCGTCGACCCGGCGGAACTGTGGTCCACCCGCAACGTGCTGCGCGGACAGCTCGTCGACGAGGTTCGGCGCCGCCTGCGCAACTCGTGGCTCGAACGTGGCGCCACCGAGGCCGAACTCGGCTGGGTCGGCACCGTCTTCGATCCCGATGCACTCACGGTGGGCTTCGCGCGCCGCGTGCCCACCTACAAGCGGCTGACGCTGATGCTGCGCGACCCGGAACGCCTGCGCGCACTGCTGCTCGATGAGGAAAGACCGGTGCAGCTCGTCGTCGCGGGCAAGAGTCACCCCGCCGACGACGGGGGCAAAGGACTGATCCAGCAGATCGTGCGGTTCGCCGACCAGCACGACGTGCGGCACCGCATAGTGTTCCTGCCCGACTACGACATGTCGATGGCGCGCTTCCTGTACTGGGGATGCGACGTGTGGCTCAACAACCCGCTGCGTCCGCTCGAAGCATGCGGAACGTCGGGCATGAAGTCCGCACTCAACGGCGGCCTGAACCTGTCCATCCGGGACGGATGGTGGGACGAGATGTTCGACGGCGAGAACGGGTGGGCCATCCCCACCGCCGACGGCGTCGACGACGTGCGACGCGACGATCTCGAAGCCGGAGCCCTCTACGAACTGCTCGAACGTTCGGTGCTGCCGCGGTTCTACGATCGCGACGATCGCGACGTGCCCACCCGATGGATCGAGATGGTGCGCCACACCCTCGAGAACCTCGGGCCCAAGGTCCTCGCATCCCGCATGGTCCGCGACTACACGGTCGACTATTACACACCCGCTGCGGAAGCGGCGCGAACAATCGTCGCCGACGACTTCGCGGGAGCCAAGGCGCTCGCCGAATACCGGCACCGCATCGACTCCGCGTGGCCGGCTGTACGCGTCGCGCAGGTCGACAGTCACGGACTTCCCGAAAGCCCTGTGATCGGCTCGAGCCTCGGACTGATCGCACATGTCCAGCTCGGAGGCCTGGCCCCCGACGATGTGCAGGTGCAGGCGGTATTCGGCAAGGTCGGATCGGACGACACCCTCAGCGACACGGTGACGGTGCCGATGAGGCACTCGGGATCCGATCCCCTCGGGGAGGAGTTCACCGTCGACGTGCCGCTGCCGCTGTCAGGGGCGGTCGGATACACCGTCCGGGTACTCCCGCACCACGACCTGATGGCAACCCCCGCGGAGTTCGGCATGGTCGCGCTGCCGTAAGTCGTCAGCTGGTGAGTCGGGAGAGTGCCTTCCGGGCGACGGCCGGGTCGGCGGTCTCCCAGAACGGCGGGAGCGACGCACGCAGATAGCCACCGTAGCGGGCCGTGGCCAGACGAGAGTCGAGCACGGCGACTACCCCTCGATCGTCGGTGGACCGCAGTAACCGGCCGACACCCTGTGCGAGGAGCAGCGCGGCATGGTTCGCGGCGACGGCCATGAAGCCATTGCCACCCCGGCTTTCGACGGCGCGCTGCCGGGCGACCAGCAGGGGATCGTCGGGCCGGGGGAACGGGATCCGGTCGATGAGGACGAGCGAGAGCGACCTGCCCGGCACGTCGACGCCCTGCCACAGCGACAGGGTGCCGAACAGCGACGTCGCTTCGTCGGCCGCGAACTTGTCGACAAGTGCACCCGTGGAATCGTCGCCCTGGCACAGGATCGGCGTGTCGATCCGGTCTCGCAGAGCTTCGGTTGCGGCCTTCGCGGCGCGCATCGACGAGAACAGGCCCAGGGTGCGACCACCTGCCGCTGTGACCAGCTCGGCGATCTCGTCGAGATGCGACGACGCGAGTCCGTCGCGGCCGGGCGGCGTCAGGTGCTTCGCGATGTACAGAATCCCGGATTTCGCGTGGTCGAACGGTGACCCGACGTCGACGGCGTTCCATTTCAGTTCACTCTTGTCGGCAGGCGGTTCGGCCCCCGAGGCGGCGGTGGTCTCGCTGCGCGACGGTGCCTGTGGGGGGAGCCCCCAGTTGACGGCCAGGCCATCGAACGACCCTCCGACTGTGAGCGTCGCCGAGGTGAGCACCACCGTCGACTCGCCGAACAAGCGTGACCGCAGCAGACCCCCGACCGACAGGGGTGCAATCCGCACCGTGCGGCGCACGTTGCCGCGGAATTCGTCGGCCGCCAACCATACGACGTCCTGACGCTGCGCGGGGTCGGCCTGCTCGAAGGTGGTCAGTGCCCGGACCGCGCAGTCGTGCACGTCGTCGATCTCGGCGAGCGCCTGGCTGCGGGCGGCAGCGGCCTCTGGGTCGGTGCCGGGCTTGGCCGGCCCGATGGCGGTGTGCACGGCCCACGCGGCATCGCGGATCGACGCGAGTGCGGCCGCCGCACCGTCGGGCATCGAATCCCACCGAGCGGCCGGAAGCTCCTCGAGCAGCGACTCCCAGTTCTCGGCAGCACCTTCGAGCCGGTCGACGTCCTCGTCCTCGACGAGCTTGACGCAGCGCCGCGCGGCTGCGGAGATGGTGCTGCCCGACAACTCGGCGGTGGCGACACCGGTGACCCGGTCGACCAGCTCGTGGGCTTCGTCGATGACCACCACGTCGTGTTCGGGCAGGATCGCGATCCCCGTGATGGCATCGATCGCGAGGAGCGCATGATTGGTGACGACCACGTCGACCTGAGACGCCTCGGTGCGTGCGATTTCCGCGAAACAGTCGTCGCCCACCGGGCAGCGCGCCTTGCCGAGGCATTCGCGTGCGGTGACGCTGAGCTGGCGCCACGCCTGGTCGGAGACGCCGGGGGAGAGGTCGTCGCGATCGCCGGTCTCGGTGCTCGACGACCATTCCGTCACGCGCCGCACCTCACGACCGATGCGCGAGAGAGTGAACGCGTCGAAGAGCTGGGCCTCGGCCGGTGCCTCCTCCGCGAGACCGGTGTGGATCTTGTTCAGGCAGAGGTAGTTTCCGCGTCCCTTGAGTATCGCGAAGCGCGGCCTCCGGCCGAGGGTCTTCTCGAGCGCCTCGGCGAGACGAGGGAGGTCGCGGTCGACGAGCTGGCGCTGCAGAGCGATGGTCGCGGTGGACACCACGACCGTCCGGCCGGTCTGTACCGCGTACCGGATACTCGGGACGAGGTAGGCGAGCGACTTGCCGGTGCCTGTGCCGGCCTGTACCGCGAGATGCTCGCCGGTGTCGATGCTGTGCGCCACCGCGGATGCCATGGTCAGCTGAGTGCGCCGCTCCTTGCCGCCCAGGGCATGCACCGCAGTACGCAACAATTCGGGGACGTTGGGGAGTTCGGGCACCGGGCCAGGGTAGCGGGACCCACCGTCAGGTTTCGGCGCCGACCCGTTCGACCAGGTCGACACCTGCGCTGCGCATCCGATCGAGTGCGGACTCGATGGTCGCGTCGGCCACGCCGGCTGTGAAAGGCAGCAGCACCCGGGTCCCGAATCCCGCCTCGACGGCATCCAATGCGGTCGCGCGCACACAGTGATCGGTGGCGATCCCGACGACGTCGACGTCCGTCACACCGCGCTCGCGCAACCACTGCGCGAGGGACTGCCCCGACTCGTCGACGCCCTCGAAACCGGAGTACGCGGCCTCGTAGGCACCCTTCGAGAACACCGCTTCGACCCGCGACAGCTCCAGATCCGGATGGAACCGGGCCCCGGCGGTGTCGGCGCGACAGTGCGGCGGCCAGGTGTCGAGGAAGTCGGGTTCGTCCGAGAAATGCGGGCCCGGATCGATGTGGTGGTCGCGTGTCGCGACCACGTGGGAGTAGTCGTCGCCCCGTTCTGCGAGGAAACGTGTGATGGCGGTCGCGACCGCGTTGCCGCCGGTCACTGCGAGAGCTCCGCCCTCACAGAAATCGTTCTGCACATCGACCACCAGTAGTGCCCGCATCGACCTCACCTCCCGGTCGCCGCAGTCACGAAACGGGTGGGAATCGCCGGGTCGCCGGCCGATATCGTCAACCCTTCCCACGGCAGACTCACCATCGACTTCTTCAGGTATTCCCTGCTCTCCTCCAGGGTAGGGAGTCCGGGGACCGGCTCGCCACCGCGGACCAACGGAACCGTCAGTGCAGTCGCTGTCTGCCCCTCACCCGTCGGAACCTCCAGATGTTCGGGGTAGATGACCTCTTCGACGACCGTGCCGGTGCGGCGCGCGTACCGGGTCGCGCGCTTCGCCCCGCCCCGCGATTCCTTGGCCGTGCTGCGCTTCTCGACCGGAATGCCGTCGACCTCGACGAGCTTGTAGACCATGCCTGCGGTCGGTGCACCCGAACCTGTGACCACCGACGTCCCGACCCCGTACGCGTCGACCGGTTCGGCACGCAGACCCGCGATCGCGTATTCGTCCAGGTCGCCGGACATCACGATCTTCGTCCGCCGAGCACCGAGGTCGTCGAGCTGCCTGCGCACCTGACGTGCCAGCACTCCGAGGTCGCCGGAGTCGATCCGGACGCCGCCGAGTTCGGGGCCCGCGACCTCGATGGCTGTGGCCACGCCCTGGGTGATGTCGTAGGTGTCCACGAGCAAGGTCGTGCCGACACCGAGCGAGGAGATCTGGCTGTGGAACGCCGACGCTTCATTGCGGCCGTGCGCAGTGGTGTGCAGCAGAGTGAACGCGTGTGCGGCCGTCCCCGCGGCCGGAACCCCGTAGCGTCGCGCCGCTTCGAGGTTCGACGTCGAATCGAATCCCGCGAGGTATGCCGCGCGGGCTGCAGACACCGCCGCTTCCTCGTGTGCGCGGCGCGAGCCCATCTCGATCAGGGTGCGCCCGTCGGCCACGCTCACCATCCGCGCTGCGGCGGACGCGATGGCGCTGTCGTGATTGAAGATCGACAAGGCCAGCGTCTCGAGCAGGACACATTCGGCGAACGTGCCGTGGACGGACAGGATCGGCGAGCCGGGGAAGTAGAAGTCACCCTCGCGGTAGCCGTCGATGTTGCCGCTGAACCGGAAGTTGCGCAACCATTCGACGGTCGAGGGTTCGAGGAACTCCGCCGCCACAGCGAGTTCGGCGTCGCCGAATCGGAACGCGGGGAGCGCATCGAGGAGACGCCCGGTGCCTGCGACCACCCCGTACCGGCGACCGGCCGGAAGCTTGCGGGCGAACAGTTCGAAGACACAGGGCCGAGCGCCGGAGCCGTCGGCCAGCGCAGCTTCGAGCATCGTCAGTTCGTATTTGTCCGTGAACAGTGCGGTGCTCACCGGCTTCGTACCGGCGGATGTGACAGCCATCCGCTCACTCTAGAGCGAGCATGTCGACGGTGGGTTTTTCGAGCCGCGAGAACGCCGTACCCTGGACGCATGGCGCCGTGTTCCAGGACAACCCCCCTCGACGTCCACGTGATCACCGCGGGCCAGGCCATGCCTGCCGAAGCGGAAGTCGTCGAAGAAGTCGAGGCGGTCGACCGGCCTTGGGTGACGGTCGTGTGGGACGACCCCGTCAACCTCATGCACTACGTGACGTTCATCTTCCAGAAGCTGTTCGGATACAGCAAGGCCAAGGCGACCGAACTCATGCTCAAGGTGCACAACGAAGGCAGAGCAGTCGTGTCGAGCGGATCCCGTGACAAGATGGAGCACGACGTGCAGCGTCTACATGCCGCAGGGCTGTGGGCCACGATGCAACGGGACGAATAAGGCGCCTACAGGAGGATCCGACCGACGTGCGGCAGTGGACCCGGAAGAACTCGCTGAGCGGCCCCAAACTTCGCTCGGAGATGGACGGCCACGAGGCCTCCGTCCTGCGCTCCCTCGTCGCCTCGGTGCTGGGGATGCTGGAAGACCGCTCCGCGCAGGCACCCCAGGACGACCTTGCGGAACTCACCGGGCTGCGCACGGGTAACTCGACCCCACCCGAGATTCCCGCACTCGAGCGACTGCTCCCCGATTTCCACCGACCCGACGCGGACGCGTCCGTCAACCCCGACGACGAGGCCGGAGACCTCAACGGCGCGCTCCGCAGCCTCCACGAACCGAGCATCATCGACGCCAAGCTGGCCGCCGGTGCCGTCATCCTGCGGACCGTTCCTGAGGACGGCGGAAAAGTCGTCCTCAACCCCGAGCAGGCCGAAGCCTGGCTGTACGGGCTCAACGACGTGCGGCTCGCGCTCGGCACCACCCTCGGCATCGACGACGACACCCCCGAGGCCCTCGACGACGACGATCCGCGCGCTCCGCACCTCGACGTCTACCACTGGTTGACCTGGATGCAGGACTCCCTCGTTCAAGCGTTGCTGCCGTGACTGCCGGCCCCACGAATTCCCTGCTCGACGTGTCGGGCCTGCGCGTCGGCCACTGGCAGCAACTCGACGACCACGTCACCGTCGCCGGTGAACAACCCGGCACCGGTGCCGCCACCGGCTGCACCGTGATCCTCACGGACCGGCCCACTGTCGGCGCGGTCGATGTGCGCGGCGGCGGGCCGGGCACCCGCGAAACCGACCTGCTCGATCCGAGCCACTCGGTCCGGCACGTCGATGCCGTCCTGCTCACCGGGGGAAGCGCCTTCGGCCTGGCCGCCGCCGATGGTGTGATGCGCTACCTCGAGGAACAAGGCCGCGGTATCCCGATGGGTACGCCCGGCGCCGTGGTGCCGATCGTGCCCGGCGCGGTGATCTTCGATCTGCCCGTCGGACACTGGCACACCCGACCCACTGCCGACGGCGGATACGCAGCGGCAGCGGCAGCCACCGACTCGGTACTCCCACGAGGATCCGTCGGTGCGGGCACCGCCGCGCGCGCGGGCATTCTCAAAGGGGGAATCGGAACCGCGAGCATCCGACTGACCGACGGGCCGGCAGCAGGCGCCACCGTCGCGGCCCTGGTCGTCGCCAACCCGGTCGGGTCGGTCTTCGATCCCCGGTCCGGACTTCCGTGGGGAACGACGGTCGAGCTCGGCCTCGGCACCCCGACCGAGGAGGACCTTGCCGCCGTCAACGCGCGCGGCGAGAAGGGCACCGTGCTGAATACGACCATCGGTGTCGTCGCGACCGACGCGCCGCTGTCGAAAGCTGCGTGTCGCCGGGTCGCAGTCGCCGGACACGACGGTCTGGCCCGCGCGATCCGACCCGCACACTCGCCCCTGGACGGCGACACGCTCTTCGCCCTGTCCACCGGTACCGCCGAACTTCCCGTACCGGAGGGCGTACCCGACGCATTCCCCACCGAACTGCCGATACTCGCGGCCGTGTGCGTAGCCGCAGCCGACGCGGTCGAACGCGCCATCGTCGACGCAGTGCTCTCCGCCCGATCCGTCGCCGGAATCCCGTCCTACTTCGATACCTTCCCGTCCGCCCGGACGCTGTGACCACGACAGACCCGCACGCCATCCGGGCAGACGTCACAATGGACGCATGACCATCCCGACAGGAACACCACCAACCGAACGGCCGACGTGGCTGCGTTCCGGACTGTGGATCGGCGGCTTCGTAGTCTTCCTCTACGTCGTCGAGATCGTGGACCGGATCCTTCCCGCCAACCTCCAGTCGGCGGGTATCGAGCCGCGTACCGGGGACGGCCTGTGGGGAATTCTGTTCGCTCCCATCCTGCACGGCGACTGGACGCACCTGACCGCCAACACGGTGCCCGCGCTCATCCTGGGTTTCCTGGTCCTGTGGTCGTCCGGCATCACCCGCGGGATCGTCGCAACCGCGGTGATCTGGGTGGTCGCAGGCGTCGGAACCTGGCTGTTCGCCGGCTCCGGCGAGAACCACATCGGCGCGTCATCGCTCATCTTCGGTTGGTTGACCTACCTGATCATCCGCGGAATCTTCACCCGAAAGGGCGGGCAGATCGTACTCGGACTCGTCGTACTGTTCTTCTACGGCGGAATGCTGTGGGGAGTCCTCCCCAGCGACCCGTTCGTGTCGTGGCAGGGACACCTCTTCGGGGCGCTCGGTGGTGTCGTCGCGGCATGGCTGCTCTCGTCCGACACGCGCCGGGCACGGGCAGTCAGAGCAGCCGATCCGCTGCGCTGAACTCAGCGACCGGGATCACGCCCGTACCGGGTGACGATCCGTGGGTCACAGCATTGTTGTAACTGTGAGTCCACCACGAAAACCGGTGTCGGCTTCATCAGGGACCTTCGGCATGGCAGCATGACCCCTATGCGCATGACCGTTCTGGGGTGCTCGGGCAGTGTGGCCGGGCCGGATTCTCCCGCATCCGGGTACCTGCTCACCGCGCCCGATACCCCGCCCCTGGTCATCGACTTCGGTCCGGGAGTGCTCGGAGCCCTGCAACGCCACGCCGATCCCGGTGAGGTATCCGTGCTCCTGTCGCACCTGCACGCCGACCACTGCCTCGACATTCCCGGCCTCCTCGTGTGGCGCCGCTACTCGCCGAACGCCCCCACCGGGCGGGTTCCCGTCTACGGTCCAGCCGGTACCGCGCAACGCCTCGGTGTCGCA
This sequence comes from Rhodococcus artemisiae, assembly GCF_036327795.1. NCBI lineage: Bacteria > Bacillati > Actinomycetota > Actinomycetes > Mycobacteriales > Nocardiaceae > Rhodococcus > Rhodococcus artemisiae. The sequence continues at coordinate 841,469 of NZ_JAUTXY010000001.1, read as the reverse complement.
TCGGCCGAGGTGGCGGGAGAGGTCGATGACGTCTCCGACACCCTCGACGTACGACCCCTGAGCGACGGCGCAACGTTCCGCTTCGGTGCGCTCACCATCAGCCCCATGAAGGTCAACCATCCCCCCGAGGCCTACGGATTCCGCATCACCAGCGACTCCGGACGCACGCTCGTCTACACCGGTGATACCGGCATGTGCGACCAGGTGGTCGAGCTGGCGCGCGGTGCCGACGTCCTGCTCTCCGAAGCATCCTGGACCCACGCACCCGGAGTACGACCCGAAGGCATCCACCTGTCGGGAACCGAGGCGGGACAGGTGGCCGCCCGCGCGGGTGTCGGCGAACTGCTGCTCACCCACATCCCGCCGTGGACGTCTCGCGAGGACGTCATCGCAGAGGCGAAGGCCGAGTTCCACGGTCCGGTCCACGCAGTGACCTCCGGAGACGTCTACCGCATCTGACTCGGTCGTCCGACTCCGTCCGGGGCGCATCCCCTAGGCTCGTTCGGGTGACGACACGAGCAGACGGCAGGGAAGACGACCAACTCCGCAACATCAAGATCACCCGAGGGTTCACCAGCCACCCCGCTGGTTCGGTCCTCGTCGAATTCGGACAGACCCGCGTGATGTGTACCGCGAGCGTCGAAGAAGGGGTTCCGCGGTGGCGTCGAGGGTCGGGCCTGGGCTGGCTCACCGCCGAGTACGCGATGCTCCCCGCCGCAACCCACACCCGCAGCGGACGCGAATCCGTCAAGGGCAAGGTCGGCGGCCGTACCCAGGAGATCAGCCGCCTCGTCGGCCGCTCCCTGCGCGCGTGCATCGACCTCGCCGCCATCGGTGAGAACACCATTGCCCTCGACTGCGACGTCCTGCAGGCCGACGGAGGAACCCGCACCGCGGCGATCACCGGTGCCTACGTGGCACTCGCGGACGCTGTCACCTGGCTCCGCGCGGCAGGTCGCCTCGCCGATCCGCAGCCGCTCTCGTGCCAGATCGCGGCTATCAGCGTCGGTGTCGTCGACGGCCGAGTCCGGCTCGACCTCCCGTACGAGGAGGATTCGCGCGCCGAGGTCGACATGAACGTCATCGCCACCGACACCGGCACCCTCGTCGAGATCCAGGGCACCGGCGAAGGCGCTACGTTCCCTCGTACGACGCTCGACAAACTGCTCGACTCGGCGCTCGGCGGCATCGAGGAGCTGTGCCGCATCCAGCGTGAGGTCCTCGAACAGCCGTACCCCGGTGTCCTCCCGGAACCCGTCGTCGCCGAGCCGGTGAAGAAGAAGTTCGGTGCCTGACGTGGCCGGACGAGTACTCGTGGCAAGCCGGAACGCGAAGAAGCTCCGGGAGTTGCAGCGTGTCCTCGACGCGGCGGACATCGCGGGAATCGAACCGGTCGGCCTCGACGCCGTCCCGCCGTACCCCGAAGCTCCCGAGACCGGCGCGACTTTCGAGGAGAACGCGGCTGCGAAAGCACGCGACGGTGCCCTTGCGACCGGGATGGCGTGTATCGCCGACGATTCCGGACTCGAAATCGACGCGTTGAACGGCATGCCGGGTGTGTTGTCGGCGCGGTGGAGCGGCACGCACGGTGACGATGGCGCGAACACCGCGCTGGTACTCGCCCAGCTGAGTGATGTGCCCGATGAACGTCGTGGTGCCGCCTTCGTGTCGGCCTGTGCATTTGCTGTCCCCGACGGCGACGACGTCGCCGTCACCGTGGTGCGCGGCGAGTGGCGCGGTGCGATCGCGCGTGCTCCTCGGGGTGAGAACGGGTTCGGTTACGACCCTGTTTTCGTGCCCGAAGCGGGAGACCGCACCGCGGCTGAGCTCAGCGCCGAAGAGAAGGACGCAGCGTCGCATCGTGGTCGCGCGCTCACCCTGCTGGTGCCCGCGCTCGCTGCATTCGCGGGCAGCTGACCCGAGAACTGCAGTACACGAACGCAGAAGGCAGACACACGGTGCCAACGCAGTGTGTCTGCCTTCTTGCTTCGCGGTTGCGTGAGTTCGATTCAGAGCGACCAGCGCATGGCCACATGAGTTCCGTCCAGCCCCGGCGTCACCACCATCTCGGTCGAGAGGCTGCGCATCAGGGTGAGACCGTGTCCGCGAGATCCGTACCCGGTGCGATCCATGACATCGCGCCACCTGCCGTGATCCGAGACCGTCACCTCGAGGTGGCGGTCGGATGGCCTGTAGACGGCCTCGAGATCCACCGTGGCCTGGGGATCGTTCGCGGCGTAGGCATGTTCGACAGCGTTCGCCAGGGCCTCGTAGCTTGCCAGCACCACGTCCTGCTCGTGTTCGGGTCCGAGATGCAGATTGCCCAGCCACTGCTGCATGGAGCGGCGTATATCGGCGATATCGGACGGATCCGCACGCACCCCGTGGAAGAAGATTCCACCGGACGCGAACGACGCGGACCCTGATATATGAGTCGGCATGGCTCCCTCTGTTCGTCGAGGCGGACAGCGTTATTCCGGCGGTGCTGCCGGGTCGCCGCTCAACGCGGAAAGAGCATCGTCGAGTTCCGGATGGATCGCAAGGACGTCTCCCAGGCCGAGTAGCTCGAGTGGTCGTGCGGTGGCATTCCCGTTCGCCACCACTGCGAATTCGACACTGCCCGCCGTGCGCTTCGACAAATCGACCAGTAAGGCCATACCCATCGACGCGAGAAAATTCACGTCGGTGAGATCGACAATCAGGCCGGACGGGTTGCCGGTGAGCAGGCCGAGGGCCTGCTCTTCCAGCATCGGCGCACTGGACAGATCCACATCCCCGCTCACGGACAACACCGTGATGGACCCGGACTGTGTCGTAGACATGCCCATATGGGGGTGCTCCGTTGATCGCTCATTCACAATGCCCATCATGCAAGAACACCTCGGATGATGCGAGCGCGCCCGGCCGCGATGTCGTGGAGTGCGCAGCAGAACACACCTGTGGGTATTGTTCCGCGAGGGTGTCGGCATGAAATGCCGATTTCCCGGGGGCCGCCGTGATCAGGGGAGGGACGACCGCCGTGGATGCGCATCGACCAGGGGAAGTGGCGCATGCGCCGTTGCTGTTGCTGATCGAGGACGATGCCGGCGACGCCTTGCTCGTAGAAGAGCTCGTCGCCGACAGTGCCCCCGAAATGAAGGTCGTGTGGGTGCAATCGCTTGCCGATGCACGCGACGCGCTGACGAACACCGCGCCCGACTGTGTATTGCTCGACCTCCACCTGCCCGATGCGCACGGCCTCGAGGCCGTCGCACGAGTGCACCAGTACGCCGAGACCGTACCGATCGTCGTTCTCACCGGCTTGGCGGAGGAACAGACCGGACTTGCCGCGGTAGCCGTCGGTGCGCAGGACTACCTCGTCAAAGGCCGAGTCGAGCCGGAACTGTTCGGTCGTGCCGTGCGCTACGCCATCCAACGAAAGCAAGCGGAACAACACGCAGCGGCACTGCAGGCGAGCGAACTCCACGCCCAGGAGAATGCGCGACTCGAACGAGGACTGTTGCCGTCGCCACTCGTGAGCACGAACGACGTCGAAGTCGTTGCGCGGTATCGGCCGGGCCGAGCGGCGGCGCTGCTCGGCGGAGACTTCTACGACGTGGTCCAGACCTCGGACGGTGCGGTACACGCGCTCATCGGGGACGTCTCCGGACACGGCCCCGACGAGGCTGCCGTCGGTGTCGCACTGCGCATCGCCTGGCGCACCCTCGTCCTGGCCGGCATCGTCGGCGAGCTGCAGATGCAGAAGCTCGAGGAGATCCTCCTCGCGGAACGGGCGGCGGATCGCGTCTTCGCCACCGTGACGACCATGGTCATGGCACCCGACCGGGCCGCCGTGTCGGTGATGCGCGCGGGACACCCCGGATTGCTCCTGCGCACCGGGCGCGCGGTCGAGTGGGTCGAAGCACCCGGCGGCCCCGCACTCGGGCTGATACCGGGAGCCGCCAACTGGCCCATCCACACCTTCGACCTCCCGCCGGAAGGTGCTGTCGTGCTCTTCACGGACGGGTTGTTCGAAGGGCATACCGGCGGTGGACATGAACGCCTGGGAGAGTCGGGCCTTCTGGAACTCGCGCGCAACGGAGGGCGCCTCGGATCCGACGAGTTCGCCGACGCGCTGGTGCGTGATGCCGAGAAACTCGCCGAGGCGCACGGCGGTCTGGCCGACGACGTCGCGGTGGTGCACGTGCGATGGAACGGGGACGCGAACCGATGACGACGCGTGATCGACCGCCATACTGGTCGCGACTCACAGTGCGAGGGTGGGTGGTGCTGGTCCTGGGTTTGATGATCGCGTGGGTGATCGTCGCGAGCATCGTCGGCGCCCGCTCGCTGAGTCGCACCGCGGAGGTATCGAACTACCTGCGCGACGTCATCCAGCCCGCCGAGATCGAGGCGCAGCGCCTGCAGGGCGCGCTCCTGAACCAGGAGACCGGCGTACGCGGCTACATCATCGCAGCCGATCCATCCCTGTTGGAGCCCTACGAGGCAGGCCGAGAGGAAGAGACCCGCGCATCCGATGCTCTTCGGTCACTGATCGGGCAGCAGGAAGCAGTGCCCGGCGTCAGGGAACAGCTACTCGCAGACCTCGAGGCGATCGACGATGCAGCGGACGAATGGCGCAGGGTGTACACACTTCCACTGGTGAACGCCGTTGTACCCGGGGAGCCACGCCCCGTCGATGTTGCCGTCGTCGAAGCAGGCGGGGTGGCGTTCGACCGGCTGCGAGAGCTGTTCGAGATCCAGCGCGTCGACCTCGCGGAAGCGCGGGACGATGCGGTTGCTGCACTCGACGACGCCCGCGTCACGAGAGACCGCTTGTTCGTGACGATGATTGTGGTGTTCCTTCTGAGCGGCATGTGTGTGGCGTTCCTCGTCCACATGCTCATCGTCCGTCCGCTGTCACGGTTGGGGGAGGAAACCCGCAAGGTCGCAGGCGGCAACTTCGACCAGCGCATCAGTGTCGACGGCCCCAGCGATATCCGCGCGCTCGCGATCGATGTGGACGGAATGCGCGCACATCTCGCACACGAACTCGAAGTATCGAAGGAACACCATGATCAGGCCCAGGCCCAGGCAGTGGAACTGCGTCGGTCCAATGCGGAACTCGAACAGTTCGCGTATGTCGCTTCGCACGACCTTCAGGAGCCTCTCCGCAAAGTTGCGTCGTTCTGTCAGCTACTCGAGAAGCGCTACGGCGACAAACTCGACGATCGAGGACATCAGTACATCGAGTTCGCGGTGGACGGTGCCAAACGGATGCAGGTCCTCATCAACGATCTGCTCACGTTCTCGCGGGTCGGCCGTGTCGGTGACACCCACGTCAGCGTCGAACTCGGGCGATCGCTCGATTCGGCCCTAGCGAACCTCTCCGAGTCGATCGACGAATCCGGCGCTCGCATCGAGCGTCCCGAGTCGTTGCCCCGGATCACGGGCGACCCCACCTTGATGACGATGCTGTGGCAGAACCTGGTGGGGAACGCCATCAAATTCCGGAAACCCGATCAGCCGCCCATTGTGAGAATCGAATGTTCGCAGACGGGTGAGGGCGACGACGCGACGTGGAACGTGAGCGTCAGCGACAACGGAATCGGCATCGCCGACGAATTCGCGGAGAAGGTGTTCGTGATCTTCCAGCGACTCCACGGCCGCGACGCATACGGCGGTACGGGCATCGGACTCGCGCTCTGCCGCAAGATCGTCGAGTACCACGGTGGAGAGATCTGGATCGACCGCACGCATACGGACGGCTGCCGTTTCTGCTTTACGATTCCGGTGCTGCGTGAGACCGCATCCGAGACCGACGAAGTTCCCGAAGGAGCACCCGCATGACCCCGACCGGTAAGCCGATCGATGTACTTCTGGTCGAGGACGACCCCGGCGACGAGTTGATGACGAGGGAAGCGTTCGAAGACAACAAGATAGGAAACAATCTGCACGTCGTGCGCGACGGCGAGCAGGCGCTCGACTTCTTGTACCGGCGTGGGGAACACGCCGACGCACCCCAGCCGGATCTGATCCTGCTCGATCTGAATCTGCCCAAGTACGACGGTCGACAGGTACTCGAGCAGATCAAATCGGATCCGGAACTCTCACACATCCCGGTGGTTGTACTCACCACCTCGTCGGCGGAGGAGGACATCCTGCGCAGCTACCGACTGCACGCCAATGCGTACGTCACAAAGCCCGTCGACCTGGACCAGTTCATTCGGGCCGTCAAGCAGATCGACGAGTTCTTCGTGCAGGTAGTGCGGCTGCCTACCCGCTGAGTCGCACGGCGACCCCGGGAGATCAGACCCCGAAGTCGGTCTTGACCTGCTTGGTCCGCTGGTGCTCGACATAGAACGACAGGAACGGAACGGTGCCCGCGAGCAGGGTTCCGATGGTGCGCGAGACGGGCCAGCGCACCTTGATCGACAGGTCGAAGGTGAGCACCAGGTAGACCGCGTACACCCAGCCGTGCACGATCGCGATCCACGACGGCACGTTCTCGATGCCGATGATGTACTTCGCGATCATCTCGCCGGTGAGGACGAGCAGCCAGATACCGGTGGCGTACGCGAGGACGCGGTACCGCAGCAACGCGGAGCCGATCTTCTTGCGATCCGCGTCGCTGACGTTGCGGGGGGTCGCGGCTGCCTGATCGGACGCCTCGGGGGTGGTGCTCACTGACCGCTCCTATCGGACCCGCGCGAGAGCTGCGCGAGGTATTCGTTGTACTCCTGGACCTGCTTCGCCTCGAGGTCGTCTCCGGCGTCCTCGGACTCGTCGATCGCGACCTTCGGGCGGCTCGGCAGAAGATCCGCCGGGATCTCTGTGGGTTCCTCGGGCTTCGACGCAGCGCCGCCGTCCGGGTCGTCGGCCTGAGCCTCCACGGCCTCGAGCTTGACGAATCGCCGGTAGGCGTAGATGCAGAAGAACGCGAAGGCCGGCCACTGGAACGCGTAGCCGAGATTCTGTCCGTTACCGCCGACCGCTTCGAAGCGGGTCCATTGCCAATAGCCGAGAGCCAGGCATCCGCCCGCGGCGACGATCACCAACACGATCAGAGCCACGCGGCGCGGCGGACGGTATTCGGACACGACCTCGACGGTACCTGAGCACGGCACCGACCTGCCAAGACGGGATCCGGGGCGGTGGGCGAGGTCACGCCGTATCGACCGCTTCTTGTTCCTTCGCGAGGATGGGTCGGACCACGACCTCGACCAGGAGCAGCGCGAGCAGGGCGATCACCACGGTCCATCCGACGACCGCGCCCGTCGGGTAGTTCCAGAACACGATCACCAGCACGGCCACGGCGACGATCGCCGCGCGGACCGGAACACGGGCGTGCGCCAGCCACACCTCGACGGTGCCGGGCGTGCGGGTGCTGTCCGGGTTTCTCAGCTTGTTCATCCCGTAACCGAACCCGCGACGCACCGCCATCGCCGAGGGCGAGCCACCGATCAGATAGGCGCCGACCGCGACCACCAGCCCCGTGACCAGCACCGCGCGCAGCATCGTCCGCAAGGGTGTCGCGGCGGCGTCGAACAACACCGCCGCCGCAGCCGGCGAACGCACCTCGGCCGGCAGGTTGTCCAGATACAGCGACCGGCCGATGAGGATTGCCAATGCGAGGGAGAGCATGGCGACGACGAATGTCGCACCCACGGCGGACAGTGCGCGAAGGCGCGAACCCCGTGGGGCGGCCCAGACCGCGGCAGCAGCAACGAGCAGCGTCAGCCATGGAAGGACGCCGGAGGCATTGTCGAGGGCGTTGACGGCGCGCTGGGCTTTCACGAGTTCGGGAGATTCGAACAACACGAACTGCTTGTCGATCTCCGGGATCTGGTCGGCAAACGAAAAACCGCGTTCGACCAGGAGCGCCTTGACTCGCTCGATGATCGGAGCGAGATTGAGGCTCACCGTCCCGCTGTCGTCGATCGCGATGGCCTCCACACGGGTGTCACCGGTCAACACCGCCGCGAGCCTGTCGTGCGCGGTGCGGTTCGCCTGGATCCACAGGGTCTCGAATTGGTCCGATGCAACCAGGCTGCCGACGGTGTCGTGCACGAAGCTCTCTGCCTGGCCGGCGATGACCGGTGCCAAACCGACTACCGGTTCCAGCCGCGGTCTGTCTTCGGTCAGCGCCGTCAAGGCATCCGTGGTGAGTCCCTCGACGTCGACCTGGGCGAAGATCTCGTCGGTCACCCGGTCGGTGACCGCGCCTTGGATCACCGGATCGGAGGCCAGCGGTGTCACCATGGTCACGTAGCGATCGGTGTCGAGGATCTGGCTGCGCGCGAAACGGGCGGCCACCGAGCTGATGGCGAGCAGACCCACGAGCACCAGCAGGATGACCACCGCGGTCCAGCGGAGTGCGTGTCCGCGCGTGGGAGGCTCCGTATCGGTCTGTACGGCAGGAGTTTCGCCGCGCAGCTCCGCGACTTCCTTGCGAAGCCGTTCGAGTTCCTCGCGCTCGTCGGAGCTCAGCGGAGCATCGTGGGGCGAGTGGTCGGGCTCTGCCATGTGGGTGCCTACCTTCGCGTGCCGGCCGGAGAGCCGGAGTCGGCCCCGCACCGATACTCACGAGGTTCCACGGCATCGGTCGTATCCGCTTCACCTCTGGCGGATGAAGTCGACCCGCCGACGCACATCCGGTCGGCCTGCTGTCCTCCGTGTCTCCTCCACGACCGGTCAGGACACGGTGAGCTGCCCCGTCATGTCCGGGTGGTAGGTGCAGTAGATGTCGTAGGTCCGTGCGTCCGCCGGCGCGGTGAAGGTGACCGTCTCGCCTGCCTCCACCTCGACGTCGAAGGTGTCGTCGCGGGCGGTGACGCTGTGTTCGACATCGTCCTCGTTCCGGACGGTGACCGTCGTGCCCGCCCCGACCGAGTCCGGTACTTCGAATTCGAACCCGGTGATGACGATCGTCGCGGTCTCCGTGCTCCCGTAATCGTCACCGCGTGCCCCGGCGTCGTCGGACGATTCAGTATCGGACTCTCCGCATGCCGCCAGTGCAAAGGCGGCGATCAACAGTGTTGCGAGGAGCAATGCTGCGCGCTTCATGGGTGCCTCCGTTTTCGGGCCCCACCAAGAATTCAACACCTCCGGAGCGATCCCGGACCCGAAAATCCGAGGAAGTACCCGAATGGCCCTCAGGTCTGCGCGGTGAAGCTCATGTTCACCGATCCCGAGGTCCCGGGGGCGGCCGTGAGTCCGGGCGTCGGTGTTGTGCGGGCAGCCCGGATCGCATTGGCAATCACGAGGACTTCGGCGAACTCATGGATGAACACCACCGTGGCCAGTCCGAGCACACCGGTTGCAGCGAGGGGTATCAGGACGGTGATGATCGCCAGAGAGAAGCCGATGTTCTGCACCATGATTCGTCGGGCGCGTCGGGCGTGGGCGAGAACCTGGGGGAGGTGACGCAGATCCTCGCCCATGAGTGCGACATCCGCCGTCTCGATGGCAACGTCGGTTCCCATGGCGCCCATTGCGATTCCGATGTCGGCGGTGGCAAGGGCGGGGGCGTCGTTGATGCCGTCACCGACCATCGCGATCTTCCGCTCGCGAGACAGCGGCCCGAGAAGAGCCGCCTTGTCTTCGGGAAGAAGCTCGGCATGCACCGTGGTGATGCCCGCGTCCCGGGCCGATGCTCGCGCGGTGCGTTCGTTGTCGCCGGTGAGCATGGCGACGTCGACACCGAGCCTGCGCAAACCGGCTACTGCCTCGGGGGCCTCGGCGCGGAGTTCGTCGCGCACGGCGATCGCGCCGATCACGGCCTCGTCGCGTTCGACGATGATGACGGTGGCGCCTGCCTCCTGAAGTCGGGTCACCTCGGGCACGAGGGGCCCGGGGGTGATCCAGGTCGGCTTTCCGAGTCGGATCCGAACGCCGTTCACGACGCCGATCAGTCCGTGGCCGGGCACGGCGGTGACGTCCTCAGCGGGGAGGACGGGGTCGGTGGCGGTTGCAAGAACGGCGCGTGCGAGTGGGTGCTCACTGCGTGCTTCGAGTGCGGCAGCGAGAACGACAACCTCGCGCTCGGTCGCGTCGCGCGTGGTGACCACCGCGACTACAGTCGGCGTGTTCCGCGTGAGCGTGCCGGTCTTGTCGAGCGCGATGACCCGGACCAGGCCGAGTTCTTCCAGGGCCGCGCCGCCCTTGATGAGGGCTCCGTGCCGGCTCGACGCACCGACAGCGGCGACGACGGTCAATGGCACAGCAATCGCCAGCGCACACGGTGAGGCGGCCACGAGTACGACGAGTGCGCGTTCGATCCACAACATCGGGTCGCCGACGATCGATCCCACGACTGCCACCAGTGCGGCCAGGGTCATGATTGCGGGCACCAACGGCGTCGCGATGGTGTTGGCGAGTCGCTGACCTGTACCTTTGCGTTCCTGCGCCTCTTCGACGATGTGCACGATGCGAGCGAGGGAACTGTCGGCAGCAAGCGCAGCCACCTCGACTTCGACGGCGCCGCCGCCGTTGACCGTCCCCGCGTGAATTTCCTCGCCCGGACCTGCCTCGACGGGCACCGACTCGCCGGTGATGGCGGAGAGATCGAGGCTGGTGCGTCCGCTCCGGATGACACCGTCGGTTGCGGCACGTTCACCCGGACGCAGCACCATGAGATCGCCGATCACGAGTTGATCAGGTGCGACCGGGAGTTCGTGCCCCTGCCGCAGTACGGTCACGCTCGGGGGAACCAACGACAACAGGGCACGCAGGCCCCGGCGTGTGCGGGCGAGGGCAAAGTGCTCGAGGCCTTCGGCGATGGAGAAGAGGATGCCGAGCATGGCCGCCTCGGGATACTGCCCGAGGGCAACCGCGCCGATCGCGGCGATGGTCATCAGCGTGCCGACACCGATTTTTCCGTGTCGAAGTTTTCGTAGGGCATCGGGCACGAACACCCACGCAGCGACGGCGACCGCGAGGAGTTCGAGCACCGTTGCCGCAGTGTGGGAGTCGGCGTGGCCGAGCGCCCAGGCGCCGGCGAGGAGAAGCGCTGCGCCGACGGCGCACTGGAGTTCGCGAACCTGCCACAGCCGGGTCGGTCCCCGATCGGGTTCGGAATGGGTGGGCGGCTGCCCGCAGCATGCATCAGACATGTCGGGGTTCGAGCACTTCAGGGTCGGAGGATCCGACGACAGCGTCGACGAGTGCTGTTCCGCGGGTGGTCAAGGTGTACATCACGAGCCGGCCTTGTCTGCGGGAGGTGACCAGGCCGGCGCTCTTGAGTTGCCGCAGGTGGTGGGAAACGAGGTTCTGAGCTTGACCGACCACCCACGCCAGGTCGCACACGCACAGTTCGTCGCCTGCGCGCAGGGCGGTCGCGATTCTCAGCCGAGTCGGATCTCCCAGCGCGCGGGCTGCTGCCGCGGCGGGTTCGACAGTGGCGAGCGTCGGAAGCTCCGTGCGGATCCGCTCCGCGTGGGGTAGGTCGAGGCACAGCAGGTCGCAGGTGTCCGGCTTGTCGACAGTCATATCGACATACTAATAGATATTGATATAAGTGCGTCGCTCGTGGTGCACACGAAAACGGGGTCACGACCTCATATGAGTTCGTGACCCCGTATGCAGTTCATGGAACTGTCCGTGGTGCGCGAGGGGGGACTCGAACCCCCACGTCCGTTAGGACACCAGGACCTAAACCTGGCGCGGCTGCCTGATTACGCCACTCGCGCGTCACGGACACAATACGTCACGACTCGTCGGGAACCGATTCGAAGTAGTGACGATGCCGACCGGCCCACGTCGGGGTCTGGCTGTGGCAGTTGGGGCACAAGAAGCGCACATTCTCGGGTCGGGAGTCGTTCGGCCTCCCGTCGATGTGGTCGACGTGGAAGATCAATGCTTGGCCACGCCAAACCGGTTCGATCCCGCATTCCTCGCACTTGTGGGGACGGCCGGATTCGAGTAGGGCGCGCCGCAGCCGCTTCGGAGCTTGTCGGTTCGACCCAGCGGGTTTGAGTGTCAAGATCTCGGCCCAGGGAAGGCGATTTCGCGGTGGCCGCCCCTTTTGGTGGGCCTGCCCGGTGAAATGAGAGGTATCGATTCCGAACTTCTTGATGCGCCTACTTATGTGGCTGTGGGCGCCACCCGTGGGCTGTATCCCGAGGTGGCGCAGAACCCCGGCGACACTCGCCGACCTCTCGACTGCTTCATCGAGCATTTCCTTCGTGTACTTGACCGCCCTGCTCATATTGCCCCCTTTGTCGAATGAATGTTCGAGTTTGAAGGAAGCTAGCGGGAAGGTCCGACATGTTTCCGACCGCGGCAACGCACGGCCACGGCGTGCCGTCAAGAGGTAACGGTTTGATAACAATAAAACGTGAGGGTTCCTCGGGTTCGTGGACGTCCACGCATCGGTGCGGCCTGCGTCAATTCGGGTTACTCGTCGGTCGCTTCATTGGTGAGTGTGAGTGAAATCACTGGTAGGGGGTTCGTGCGGCAATCTGCGCGAAACGAAACATGAGGAAGTCCTCATGATTTTGTGCGAACCTTGGCATGCCCGTACGAGCAGAACACCAGTCCATGCAACACACCGGCGCGGGCAGCGCTGCAACACGAAATGCCTCCACGCAGGGGTGTTCAGGAGAGGAACCACACGCGTGACGATCGACGAGACCACACCAGGCGACAACGGACGGAACTCGAAGGCATCACGAAGCACCGGCCGGCGGGCGGCAACCGCCCCGAACGGTGCACTGGTCGACAAGCTTCTCGCGGGTGAGCCCTACGCGCTCGCCTTCGGTGGTCAGGGTGCGCCCTGGCTCAGCTCCCTCGAAGAACTCAGCCGCGACAACGGCCTCGAGCCGGTCCTGACCGAACTGGTCAACGCTGCGGCCGCACACCTCGCTCCTGTCGCCGGCGACCTCATGGTTGTGCGCCCGGCCGGGTTCGATCCCATCGCGTGGATCCTCGAGCAGGAACTCGTCGACGACGAGGACGACACGCCGTCGGCCGGCCCGTCCGAAGCGACCCTCACCTCCGCTGCGGTGTCCAAGCCCGGTGTCTTCCTCACCCAGGTCGCTGCGCTGCGTGCACTCGCGAACCAGGGTCTCGATGTTGCAGCCCACGCCCCGAGCGCCGTCATCGGGCACTCGCAGGGCGTTCTCGCCGTCGAGGCCGTTGCTGCCGGTGGCCGCAAGGACGCCGAGATCCTCGCGATCGCCCAGCTCATCGGTGCTGCTGCCTCGCTCGTCGGCCGTCGTCGCGGGCTGATCGCCGGTGCCGGTAGGTTCCCCATGCTCGCGGTGTCCGGTGTCGACGCGGAGCGTCTGAGCGCCATCGTCGCCGAGGTGTTCGAGGGCCAGGATCCCGAGCGCAGCGCGGTTGTCGCCATCCGCAACGGCCGTCGCCGCGTCGTGCTGTCCGGTCCGCCGGCCGCGCTCGAGCGTGTGCAGCAGCAGTGCGAGCAGATCTCTGCGACCGAGACCCGCGACCGTGATTCCAAGAAGCGTGGTGGCGCCGTGTTCGCACCCACCTTCGAGCCGGTTCCGGCCGAGGTCGGCTTCCATCACCCAGCGTTCGCCGCTGCCGTCGAGCAGGTCGCGGACTGGGCGTCGCGCTGCGACCTCGACGCCGATCTCGCCCGCAAGCTGGCCGAGTCCATCCTCGTCACTCCGGTCGACTGGGTCGAGCAGGTCGACGGCGCTGTGGCGTCCGGCGCTTCCTGGATCCTCGATCTGGGCCCGGGCGAGCTGCTCACCCGCCTCACTCAGTCCGGTCTGCGCGGTCAGGGCGTCGGAATCATCGCCGCCGCGACCCGCGGCGGTCAGCGCAACCTGCTGACCCCGGGTGCCGAGCCCGAGGTGCCGCGCGCATGGTCGGAGTTCGCCCCGAAGCCGGTGGCGTTGCCCGACGGTCGTGTCGGTGTCGAGACGTCCTTCACCCGATTGACGGGCCGTTCGCCGATGCTGCTGGCCGGCATGACGCCGACCACTGTCGATCCGAAGATCGTTGCGGCCGCTGCGAATGCGGGTCACTGGGCCGAGCTGGCCGGTGGTGGCCAGGTCACCGAGCAGATCTTCGCCGATCACGTCGCGGAGCTGACCGATCTGCTCGAGCCGGGTCGCGCTGCGCAGTTCAACTCGATGTTCCTCGACCCGTACCTGTGGAAGCTGCACGTGGGCGGCAAGCGTCTCGTGCCGAAGGCCCGTGCTGCGGGCGCACCGTTCGACGGTGTCGTGGTCACTGCGGGTATCCCGGAGCTCGAGGAGGCCGTGCAGATCATCTCCGATCTGCGTGACGCCGGCATCGAGCACGTCGCGTTCAAGCCGGGCACGGTCGCGCAGATCCGTTCGGTGATCCGCATCGCGAACGAGGTCCCGAGCTACCCGATCATCGTCCATATCGAGGGCGGCCGCGCCGGTGGCCACCACTCGTGGGAGGACCTCGACGACCTGCTTCTCGACACCTACGCTGAGCTGCGCACCCGTTCGAACCTGGTGCTGTGCGTCGGTGGCGGTATCGGTACGCCGGAGCGGGCCGCCGATTACCTGACCGGCCGCTGGTCGACCGAGTACGGCTTCCCGGCGATGCCGCTCGACGGCATCCTCGTCGGCACCGCCGCGATGGCGACTCTCGAAGCCACCACGGCCCCCGAGGTCAAGCAGCTGCTCGTCGACACTCCCGGTACCCCCGACTGGGTCGGAGCCGGCACCGCGGGCGGTGGCATGGCCTCGGGGCGTAGCCAGCTCGGTGCCGATATCCACGAGATCGACAACGCCGCTTCGCGTACGGGTCGCCTCCTCGACGAGGTCGCCGGTGACGCCGATGCCGTGGCCGCACGTCGCGATGAGATCGTCGCCGCGCTCGACATCACCGCGAAGCCGTACTTCGGTGACGTCGCCGAGATGACGTACCTGCAGTGGCTGACCCGCTACCTCGAGCTGGCCATCGGATCCGATTGCGCTACCGAGTTCGATTGCGGCAGCGACCTGGGCGACGCCGTCGCCGAGGCACATGTCAGCCCGTGGCTGGACGTGTCGTGGCGTGAGCGTTTCCGCGAGATGCTGCAGCGCGCCGAAGCTCGACTGCACCCCGTGGACCGCGGTCCCATTCCGACATTGTTCGACGACGACGCGGTGCTCGAGCGTCCGTACGCAGCGATCAAGTCGCTCACGGCTCAGTACTCCGACGCAGGCGACGTCGTCCTGCACCCCGCGGACGTCCCGTTCTTCGTCTCCCTGTGCAAGACCCCCGGCAAGCCGGTGAACTTCGTGCCGGTCGTCGACCAGGACGTGCGTCGCTGGTGGCGGTCCGACTCGCTGTGGCAGGCACACGATCCGCGCTACACCGCCGATCAGGTCTGCGTCATCCCCGGCACCGTCGCCGTCGCGGGCATCACCCGCGTCGACGAGCCGGTCGGTGAGTTGCTCGACCGTTTCGAGAAGGCCACGGTCGACGAGCTTGTCGAGTCGGGTGTCGAGCCCACCCCGGTGGTCGCTCGCCGTCACCGCGACGTGGCGACCGGTCTGCTCGACGCTGTGCTGTCGTCGCCCGATGTCGCGTGGGCCGGCCGCCAGACGCGCAACCCGATCGATCGCCTCGGCGACCTCGACGAGTGGGCCGTCGAGTCGGAGACTGCCGCCGCGCACGCTCCGACCGGGGCGACCCTGACCGTTCTCGACGACGAGCACGTCGGCCTGCGGGTGCCGCTCGGCAACGATCGCGCGGTCGGGATCCGCATCACCGTGCCCGCATCCGTGAGCACCGGTGGCGCACCGGTCATCACGGAAGCCGACGCCGACGCCGCTATGTCGGCGCTGCTCGGTGTGGCTGCCGGCCAGGAACTTCCGACCGTCAAGAAGGGCGCCGCGCGCATCACCCTCGGCTGGCTGCCGGAGAAGATCGCCGACCACGCCGGTGTCACGGGTGCGGGTCTGCCCGAGAATCTGAGCCCGAGCACCAACGGTGTGCCCGACGTCCTCGTCGGAGCCTGCTGGCCGGCCGTGTTCGCCGCGCTGGGCGCTGCCCGCACCAGCGAGAACCTGTCGGTCATCGAGGGCATGCTCGATCTCGTCCACCTCGATCACGCGATCGACGTGAAGAACGGTCTGTCCACCGACCCGTCGATCCTGGGTGTCAAGGCGGAGGTCGAGAACGTCCTCGACACCGATCTGGGCCGTGTCGTCGAGGTTCACGTGACCATCTCCGCCGACAACGGCGACGGCTCGGGCGACAACACGGTTGCGACTTTGATCGAGCGTTTCGCGATCCGCGGCCGCACCGGCACCGCCGAGCTGGCCGATCCGGTCCGCGCCGGTGGTTCTCTGAGTGACGATGTCATCGAGACTCCGCGTCGCCGTCGCCGCGATGCCGTGATCGTTGCCCCGACCGACATGAGCGCGTTCGCTCGAGTGTCGGGCGATCACAACCCGATCCACACGTCGGACAACGCCGCGTTGCTGGCCGGTCTGGGAAGCCCGATCGTCCACGGCATGTGGTTGTCTGCCGCTGCGCAGCAGGTCGCCACGGCCGTCGAGTCGGATGCGAAGCTGCCTGTCCGCCGGATGACCGCGTGGACCACGCGGTTCCTCGGCATGGTGCGCCCGGGCGCGAAGATCGACGTGCGCGTCGACCGCATCGCGACCGATCGCGGCGCCGAGATCGTCGAGGTGGGTTGCCGTGTCGACGGTGACCTGGTCATGGTCGCAACGGGTCGTATCGCCGCCCCGAAGACCATCTACGCATTCCCGGGCCAGGGCATCCAGCGCCCCGGCATGGGCCTGGACGCTCGCGCCCGCAGCAAGGCTGCCCGCGAGATCTGGGAGCGCGCCGACAAGCACACCCGCGAGGCGCTCGGCTTCTCGATCCTCGCTGTGGTGCGCGACAACCCGACGGTCCTCAAGGCTCGCGGTGTCACCCACAAGCACCCGGACGGTGTGCTGCACCTGACCCAGTTCACCCAGGTCGCGATGGCGACGCTCGGTGTCGCGCAGATCGCGGAGCTCCGCGAGGCCGGTGCGTTCGTCGAGGGTTCGCTGCTGGCCGGTCACTCGGTCGGTGAGTACAACGCTCTCGCCGCGGTTGCCGGTGTGCTCCCGCTCGAAGCCGTGCTCGAGGTCGTCTTCCAGCGCGGCTCGGCGATGCACGCCCTCGTGCCGCGTGACGAGCAGGGCCGCTCGAACTACCGCATGGCCGCAATCCGGCCGTCGCAGTTCGGTGTCGCCGACGAGGATCTGCAGGACTTCATCGCACGAGTCGGAGAAGACGCTGGAGAGTTTCTGGAGATCGTCAACCTGAACCTGCGCGGTTCGCAGTACGCGATCGCCGGCACGGTCGCGGGCCTCGAAGCCCTCGAGACCGTCATCGAGCGCAAGGTCGCCGAGTTCGGTGGCAAGCGTGCGTTCATTCTGGTTCCGGGCATCGACGTGCCGTTCCACTCGACCGTCCTGCGTGGCGGCGTGGACGACTTCCGTGAGCGGCTGCTGAACCTGCTGCCCGAGGAGATCGACCCGAACATCCTCATCGGCCGCTACATCCCGAACCTGGTGCCCAAGCCGTTCAACCTGGGTCGTGACTTCATCCAGGAGATCGCCGATCTGGTGCCGTCGCAGCCGCTCGCCGAGGTCCTCGCGGACTTCGATGCGTGGGCCGCGAAGCCGGTCGAGCTGACCCGCGTGGTGCTCGCCGAACTCCTCGCGTGGCAGTTCGCGTCGCCGGTCCGCTGGATCGAGACGCAGGATCTGCTGTTCGCCGACGAGGCCGACGGCGGCCTGGGTGTGGAGCGTTTCGTCGAGGTCGGTCTCGGTGCCGCCCCGACCGTCGCGAACCTCGCGTCGCAGACTCTCAAGTTGCCGGGTCGTTTCGGTCAGCCGGTCGAGGTGCTCAACATCGAGCGTGAAGCGTCGGTCGTGTACTCGACCGATGTGGATCCGGCTCCGGTCGAGGACGACGAGCCCGAGGCTCCGTCGGCCGATGCTGCCGCGCCTGCCGCTGCGGCGGCACCGGCTGCTGCTCCGGCAGCGCCGACCGGTGGCCCGACCCCGGACGACATCGCATTCAAGGCGGCCGACGCCACCCAGGTGCTCATTGCACTGTGGACCAAGCTGCGTCCCGATCAGATCGGCCCCGTCGACACGATCGAGGCACTGTGTGACGGTGTGTCGTCGCGTCGGAACCAGCTGCTCGTCGACCTCGGTTCCGAGCTGTCGCTCGGCGCGATCGACGGTGCCGCCGACGCCGACATGGGCGCGCTGGCCGGGACGGTCGACCGCCTTGCCCGCACGTACCGCCCGTTCGGCCCTGTGCTGTCGGATTCGATCAACGATCACCTGCGCAAGGTGTTCGGCCCGTCGGGTAAGCGTCCCGGCTACGTCGCCGACCGCGTCACCAAGGTGTGGGGTCTGGGCGAAGGCTGGACCCAGCATGTGACCGCGGAGGTCGCCCTCGGTAGCCGCGACGGATCGTCGATCCGCGGTGGCGACCTGGGTGGCCTGTCGCAGGGCGCACTCGGCGACACCGCCGCGGTCGACGCCTTGATCGACGCTGCCGTGCAGTCGGTCGGCTCACGTCGCGGAATCACCGTGTCGATGCCGTCGGCCGGTGGTGGCGGGGGAGCGACCGTCGACGCCGCTGCGCTCGGTGAGTTCACCGAGCAGATCACCGGCCGCGACGGCGTGCTCGCCAGCGCTGCTCGCCTGGTGCTCGAGCAGTTGGGTCTCGACGAGAAGGTCTCCGGACTCGCGGACAAGGCCGACGACGAGCTCGTCGACCTGGTCTCGGCGGAGCTGGGCTCCGACTGGCCGCGACAGGTCGCGCCCGCATTCGACGCGCGCAAGGCCGTGCTGATCGACGACCGTTGGGCAACGGCACGGGAAGATCTGGCTCGCCTCTGGCTCGACGAGACGATCGAGGTCGAGCGGTTCGGGAGTGCCGGCCGGACGGTCGCCGCGCACGCTGCATTCTGGAAGACCAAGGCCGCCGACGCCGGTCGCACGGTGCTCGCCGAGACCTACAGCCGCATCGCGGCGGCTGCCGCGAACACCGGCGACGCCGAGTACGCGGGCGAGGTCGCCGTGGTCACGGGTGCCAGCAAGGGCGGTATCGGTGCCGCGGTCGCGGGCAAGCTGCTCGCGGGCGGCGCGACGGTCGTCGTCACGACCTCGCGTCTCGATTCGAAGCGCCTCGGGTTCTACAAGGACCTGTACGCGAGTCATGCTCGCGCCGGTGCGGCCCTGTGGGTCGTGCCCGCGAACATGGCGTCCTACTCCGACGTCGATGCCTTGATCGAGTGGCTCGGCACCGAGACCGTGGAGAACGCGGGCGGCGCCAAGAAGCTCATCAAGGATGCGCTGACCCCGACGCTGCTGTTCCCGTTCGCCGCGCCCCGTGTGGCAGGTTCGCTTGCCGACGCCGGTGCACGCGCCGAGATGGAGATGCGGGTTCTGCTCTGGTCGGTCGAGCGGCTGATCGCCGGTCTGTCCGGCATCGGAGCCGACAACGACGTCGACACCCACCTGCATGTGGTGCTTCCGGGTTCGCCCAACCGCGGCATGTTCGGTGGCGACGGCGCGTACGGCGAGTCGAAGGCCGCGCTCGACGCGATCGTCACCCGCTGGAACGCCGAGCGTATCTGGGCCGAGCGCGTCACCTTGGCTCACGCCCTGATCGGCTGGGTGCGCGGCACCGGTCTGATGGGCGGAAACGATCCGCTGGTCGAGGCCGCGGAAGCAGCCGGTGTCCGCACGTGGTCGACGCAGGAGATGGCGACCGAGCTGCTGCAGCTGGTCAGTGAGGAGGCCAAGCGTCTCGCCACCGACAAGCCGCTCGTCGCCGACCTCACCGGTGGACTCGCCGACGCAGGACTCGATCTGCCCGCGCTCGCGAAGCAGGCGCAGGACGCGGCCGAGGCCGCGGACGAGCAGGACGAGGACGACTCCGCGACCATCGCGGCGCTGCCTGCGGCACCGCGCCTCGACGCGACCCCGACTCCCGAGTGGAGCCAGGTCACCGCGGATCCGGCCGACCTCGTGGTCATCGTCGGTGCCGGCGAGCTCGGCCCGTACGGTTCGTCGCGTACCCGGTTCGAGATGGAGGTCGACGAAGAACTGTCGGCCGCCGGTGTGCTCGAACTGGCCTGGGTGACGGGGCTGATCGAGTGGGAGAGCGAGCCGAAGCCCGGCTTCTACGACGCCGAGACCGGTGAATTCGTGCCCGAGTCGGAGATCGCCGACCGCTACAACGACGCGGTGGTCGAGCGCTGTGGCATCCGCCGCTACGCCGACGACGGAGCGATGGTCGACAACACGGCTCCGCTGATGACGTCGGTATTCCTCGACAAGGATCTGTCCTTCGTGGTCGGGTCCGAGGCAGAGGCCCGCGCGTTCGTCGACTCCGATCCGGAGAACACGGTCGCGGCGGTCGATGCCGAGTCCGGAGACTGGACGGTCACCCGCAAGGCGGGCACCGAAATCCGTGTGCCGCGCAAGGCGAGGCTGACCCGTACGGTCGGCGGTCAGATCCCGACCGGGTTCGACGTCACCCGCTGGGGCATCCCCGCCGACATGGCGGATGCCGTGGACCGTGTGGGTCTGTGGAACATCGTGTCCACGGTCGATGCGTTCCTCACCGGCGGCTTCACCCCGTCCGAGCTGCTGCGCTGGGTGCACCCGTCGATGGTGGCGAACACACAGGGCACCGGCATGGGCGGCATGAGCTCGATGAGGTCGCTGTACATCGACACGCTGCTCGGTGAGAACCGCGCGAACGACATCCTGCAGGAGGCCCTGCCGAATGTCATCGCGGCGCACGTCGTCCAGTCGTACGTCGGTGGTTACGGTGCGATGGTGCACCCGGTCGCGGCGTGCGCCACGGCTGCGGTGTCGGTCGAGGAGGGCGTCGACAAGATCAAGCTGGGCAAGGCCGAGCTGGTCGTGGCCGGTGGCTTCGACGATCTCGGTATCGAGGGCATCGTCGGGTTCGGCGACATGTCGGCCACCGCGAAGTCCGACGAGATGACCGCCAAGGGGATCGACGATCGGCGCTTCTCGCGGGCCAACGATCGTCGTCGCGGTGGGTTCGTCGAGTCGGCCGGCGGCGGCACGATCCTGCTGGCGCGCGGTGATCTCGCGCTGGAGATGGGTCTGCCGGTTCTCGGTGTCGTGGCGTACGCCGGTTCGTTCGCGGACGGTGTCCACACCTCGATCCCGGCTCCCGGCATCGGTGCGCTCGGTGCGGGTCGAGGCGGACGCGAGTCGGCTCTGGCGAAGGAACTGCGCAAGCTCGGCGTCACCGCCGACGACATCGCGGTGGTGTCCAAGCACGACACGTCCACGGCGGCGAACGACCCGAACGAGTCGGAACTACACGAGCGTCTGGCCGGGTCGCTCGGCCGCAGCGAGGGCAACCCGCTGTTCGTGGTCTCGCAGAAGTCACTGACCGGGCACGCCAAGGGTGGCGCAGCCGCCTTCCAGCTGGTCGGCCTGTGCCAGGTGCTCAGCCAGGGCATCGTCCCGCCGAACCGCAGCCTCGACTGCGTCGACGAGAAGATGGCCGAGTACGAGCACCTCGTGTGGGCGCGCACGCCGATCCGTTTCGGCGAGCGGTACGCGCTCAAGGCGGGCCTGCTCACCAGCCTCGGTTTCGGTCACGTGTCCGGGTTGATCGCGGTGGTGCACCCGCAGGCGTTCATCGAGTCGCTGCCGGCCGATCGTCGTGAGGCGTACCTCGCGCAGGCTGCGGAGCGCACGGTCGCGGGTAAGCGTCGCCTGGTGTCGGCGATGACCGGTGGTGCGGCACTGTACGAGCGTCCCGCGGATCGCCGCTTCGGCGGAGATGCGGTTCCGGCGGCAGCAGCACGTCAGCTCGAAGCGGATGTGCTGCTCACCGACGACGCGCGTCTCGGTGACGGTGACGTGTACCGCTCGGGTCTGCCCGGCTGCAAGTAGGCCGGGGAACGGAGTAGGCGAGGGAACACAGCAGAGTGATGGGAGTTGCGGGTATCGGGTTCGACCTCGTGTCGGTGCCCGAGTTCGCAGAGCAGTTGCGCCGACCGGGCACGACGATGCTGGCGAACTTCACACCGGGTGAGCGTCGCGACGCGAATACCCGCAGCTCCGATCCTGCTCGACACTTCGCCGCCCGATGGGCGGCGAAGGAAGCCGTGATCAAGGCGTGGTCGGCGTCGTTGTTCGGGAGTCCGCCGGTGCTGCCGGAGACGATCCACCAGAAGATCGAGGTGGTGTCCGACGCGTGGGGCCGGCCGAGTATCCGGCTGCATCGCGAGGTCGCCGAGCATCTCGGTAGTAGACGGATCCATGTGTCGCTGACACACGACGGTGATATGGCCGGCGCGTTCGTCGTGCTGGAAGACGCCGTCCAGGAGACCTCGTCCGGGGAGGACGACAGGTAGCAGCGGGGAGCTACACGAGATCAGGCCGAGGGAGCGGACGCTTCCTCGGCCTGGTTCGTTTCGGGACCGCCACGATCGGATGCGGCGGCACGTGCGCGTTCGGAATCCGCACGTCGCTTCTGGCGTTTCGCCTGCGCTCGCGACTCCTGTTCGGCAACCTGCAGGTACGCGACCATGATCCGCTTGAGTTCGGCCACGGCGTCGGCGTGGGTCTGATCGTCCTGCACCGAGAAGTTCAACATCGAGTACACGATGTGTACGAGAACTTCGGCCATCAGTTTGCGGCGCGCCCGCGGCGTGTCCGGGGTGAGTGGCGCCAGCATCCGCGCGACCTGCTCGGCGAACTCTTTCTCGTGGATTGCGCCGGTGGCACGAGTCGACGGGGTGGACTGCATCGCGAGCCACACTTCGCGCCGTGACGGATCCGTGGTCCACAGACCCGCCATGTGGTCGACGAAGCTGTTGAGGAAGCGCAGCCAGTCGACCGACGGGATCCGGCCGTTGAAGGTGGCGAGTTCGTTCTGGACGCCGACCAGGTCCTGCCGATTCAGTTCGCAGACGATCACGTACTTGTTGGCGAAGAACTGGTAGAGGGTGCCGATGGGGACGTCGGCGCGGGACGCGACCTCTTCACACGTGAACGACTCGAACCCGACCTCGGTGAGCAGGTCGCGGGAGGCTGCCAGGAGCGCATCGAACTTGCGCCGGCTGCGTTCCTGCGTCGGACGTCGTCTGGGCACGAGTTCCTGCGGCTCCGCCTGGACCTCGAGTGCGGGGTCGATCCGTTGCGGGGCGCGGCGGCCGTTCGTTGCTGACTCCACGCGCCCAGGCTAGCGGCAGACTGTACGAAAGCCGAACATGAGTGTGAAAAGGGGTGTCATCAAACGGGGAGTGCGCCATCGGCACGCGAATTCACCGCGCGGTTCGACGGCGGAACAGAGCAGTTGCCGCGACCAGTCCGACGGCGGTGAACGCCACGCACCAGCCCACCGCGATCACTGCGGAGCTACCGACCGATGTGCCGGTGAGCAGGCCGCGTACCGTTTCGATGACCGGCGTCACCGGCTGGTGTTCGGCGAATCCGCGCAACCATGTCGGCATCGTGTCCGGCGGTACGAACGCGCTGCTCACATAGGGCAGGAACAGCAGGAAGAACGTGAAGCCGCTTGCTGCTTCCTCGTTGCCGGCGAGCATGCCCAGCGCAGCCGAGACCGCGGAGATCGCGAGGACGAACAAAGCGATGATCCCGACGGCCGCAACCCATTCGACGAGGGTGGCATCGGGCCGGAATCCCATCAGTGCGGCGACGGCGAACACCACGACGGTGCTGGCGAGGTTGCGGACCAGGCTCGCGACGACGTGGCCGGTGAGGACTGCCGAACGCGCGATGGGCATGGACCGGAACCGGTCGACGATGCCGCGCTGCATGTCGGACGCGACGGCGACTGCGGTCTGTGCAGCGCCGAACGATGCCGACAGCAGCACGATGCCCGGGACGACGTAGTTGAGATAGTCGGTGCCCGTGTCGATGGCGCCGCCGAACACGTACACGAACAGTACGAGTAGCAGGACCGGAAGCGCGAGACCCATGAGTAGGGCGTCGGGGCTGCGGAGCATGCGCCTGAGGTTTCTGCCGGTCACCGCCGCATAGTCGCGGGGTAGGTAGCCGACCGGGTGTGTGAGTGTGTCGGTGAGTGTCACTGCGAGACCTTCTTTCGGTCGGTCGTGCCGGTCAGGGTGAGGAAGACGTCGTCGAGCGTGGGGGAGTGCAGACCGAACTTCTCGACCGGAACTGCTTCGTCGGCGAGGCGGTTGAGCAGTGCGGCCACGTGGGGAAGATCGCCGTCGGTGGGGACTTCGAGAGTGAGGGTGACCCGATCGCTGTCGCCGCCGAGGATCGCGGCTGCCCGATCGAGGTCGGGTTCGGTGCCGAAGCGCAGTTCCAGGTGACCACCCGGCACCAATGCCTTGAGCTCGTCCGGAGTGCCTTCGGCGACGATGCGCCCGGCGTCGAGGACAGCAACCCGATCGGCGAGGCGGTCGGCCTCCTCGAGGTACTGCGTGGTGAGGAAGACGGTGACTCCGTCGGCAGCGAGCTCCCGGATCACTTCCCACATGACGAGCCGGCTTCGAGGGTCGAGGCCGGTGGTGGGTTCGTCGAGGAACAGCAGTTGCGGTGCCGCGATGAGGCTCATCGCGATATCGAGCCGACGTGCGGTGCCGCCGGAGAGGGCGCCTGCGCGCCGATCTACGACGTGCCCGAGATCGAACCGCTCGATCAGTTCGCGGACGCGGTCCGCGATCGTCGCCGAGGGCAGGTGGGCCAGCCGCGCCGCAAGGCGGAGGTTCTCGGCGCAGGTGAGGACGTCGTCGATTGCAGCGTACTGGCCGGTGAGAGCAATTCGTTCTCGCACATCGCGCGCGTGTGCGGGTAGGGCGAGTCCGGTGACCTCGACGGTGCCGGAGTCGAAGGGCAGGAGTGTCGTGAGGATCCGCACGGTCGTGGATTTTCCGGCGCCGTTCGCGCCGAGCAGGGCGAAGACGGACCCCTGTTCGACGTGGAGGTCGATGCCGTCGAGCACCGCGGTGGAACCGAATGTCTTGTGCAGTGACCGCACGTGGAGAGCGGCTGGAAGATCGGACATGTCCCGGTCCTTAACTGTGTATGTCATATATGTACGTTTATACGATACACAGTTTTAGGATTGCGACAAGACCCCCGACAGACGGAGAAGTATGAGTAGTCCAGGATCCGAAGACGAGCTACCGCGTAACGTGCGGCTGGCGTGGGGTCTGAGCGGCCCCGGTACCCGGGGGCCGCGTCGGGGCCTGACGCTCGATCAGGTGCTCGACGCCGCAATCGCCGTTGCCAACACCGAAGGGTTCGAGGCACTCTCGATGAGCCGGGTCGCAAAGGAACTCGGGTTCACCACGATGTCGCTCTACCGTTATGTGGACAGCAAGGATCAACTCGTCGAACTCGCGTGGGACCGCGCGATCGGGCCGCCGCCCGAGTTGCCATCCGAGGGC
Source organism: Rhodococcus artemisiae (assembly GCF_036327795.1). Taxonomy (NCBI): domain Bacteria; kingdom Bacillati; phylum Actinomycetota; class Actinomycetes; order Mycobacteriales; family Nocardiaceae; genus Rhodococcus; species Rhodococcus artemisiae. The sequence continues at coordinate 816,094 of NZ_JAUTXY010000001.1, read as the reverse complement.
TCCTGGCGGGAGCGTCTCGACGCCTGGGCAACAGCGGAGTACCGGGGGCTGCGCGCCTACAGGTGGTTGACCGAGCATCCGATCCGAACGGCTCCGTACTGGCCCAACAACATGCGCTGGCTCGACGCCGGACTGGGTGCCCTTTCGGCGACACTCCTGGACGAGGACGCGAAAGTGCAGATCGTCCTGACGATCTCGCTGTATGTCATCAGCCGTGCGCGGTTCTCCTGGGAACTCGAATCCTCTCTCGTGGACCACCGCCTGGACTACCCCACGGTGATGCCGCGCATCCTCGACCCGGAGAAGTACCCGTGGGTGCTCGCCGCGGTCGCCGCGGGAGCGTTCGATGATGACGAGGTCGACGACCTCGCGGCATGGCACGAACAGGATTTCCGATTCGGACTCGAGCGGCTGCTCGATGGAATCGACGTACTCATCGGACGTTCGGAGGCGACACGATGACAGATCTGGCCCAACGCATGCGCGAGCGCGTCAGCGCAGCGATGCCGGCTGCCCGGAACGAACTCGCGACCATGGTCGCCTTCCGCTCGGTCGCCGACCCGCGGCAGTTTCCCGTCGACGAATGTGCCGGAGCCGCAACGTGGGTGCGCGACGCGTTCGCCGCAGCCGGAATCGACAACGTCGAACTCATCGAGACCTCCGACGGGTCGCTCGCCGTACTCGGGCACACCCCGGCCCCGGCCGGCGCCCCCACCATCCTGCTCTACAGCCACTACGACGTGCAGCCCCCGGGCAACGAAGACCTCTGGGAGAGCCCGCCGTTCACGCTCACGGAGCGCGACGGCCGCTGGTACGGGCGTGGCGCCGCCGACTGCAAGGGCAACATCATGATGCATCTGCTCGCGTTGCGGGCGGTCCTCGCGGATGGGGTCCTGCCGGTGGGCGTGCGGATCGTCATCGAGGGATCCGAGGAAGTGGGCGGTGAGGGGCTCGACCACCTGGTCGAGGAACGACCGGAGCTGTTCCAGGCCGATCTCATCGTCATCGGCGACAGCGGCAACGCCGAAGTGGGAAAACCGACACTCACCACAACGCTGCGCGGGATCGCGAACGTCGACGTCCATATCGAGACGCTGAAGGGCGAAGTGCACTCCGGCATGTACGGCGGGGGAGCGCCCGACGCTCTCGCCGCATTGGTGCGCCTGCTCGGCACCCTGCGCGACGCCGACGGAAACACGGTCGTCGACGGTCTCGACACCACCGCGACATGGGACGGCGTGCCGTATCCCGAAGACAGGTTCCGCGACGACGCCGGTGTCCTCGACGGTGTGTCACTGCCGACCTCCGGGACGGTCGCCGACGCCGTCTGGGCCCGTCCTGCACTCACCGTGCTCGGAATCGATGCGCCGCCGGTCGTCGGCTCGGCCGCAGCGATCGTGCCCCGCGCGTCCGCGCGCCTGAACCTGCGGGTGCCACCCGGGATCGACGCGACCACGGCGCAGGACGCGCTCGTCGCGCACCTGGAAGCGCATGTGCCGTGGGGTGCCCACCTGCGGATCGAACGCGAAGCCGTCGGCGAACCGTTTCGCGCAGTGACCGACGGGCCCGGCTACACCGCGTTGCGCTCGGCGCTCGAAGCCGCGTACGGACGTGAGGTGGGCACCGCCGGACAAGGCGGATCGATCCCGTTGTGCACCGCACTCCAACGCGCGGTGCCGACGGCGGAGATCGCGCTGATCGGGGTCGAGGAACCTCGCTGTGTCATCCACGCACCGAACGAGAGTGTCGATCCGTCCGAGATCGAGAGCCTTGCCGTGGCGGAGGCGGTGTTGCTGAGCTCCCTGGCGGGTCCGGCCGAATAGTTACCGGCCGGCCCGGCCGGGTAGGTCAGACGGACAGATCGCGTCGCAGTTTTGCGACGTGCCCGGTCGCCCGCACGTTGTACTGGGCGACCTCGATCTTGCCTTCCTCATCGACGAGGAAGGTCGAACGGATCACGCCGGTGACGGTCTTGCCGTACATCTTCTTCTCCCCGAACGCGCCCCATGCGGTGAGGGTCGTCTTCTCGGGGTCGGAGAGCAGCGGGAAATTCAGTTCCTGGCTGTCGCGGAATTTGGCCAGTTTCGTGGGCTTGTCGGGGGAGATGCCGACCACGTCGAGTCCGGCGTCGCCCAGTTCGGCGAGGTTGTCGCGGAAATCGCAGGCCTGCTTCGTGCAGCCGGGCGTGCTCGCAGCGGGGTAGAAATAGACGATGACCTTGCGTCCGCGGTAGTCGGACAGCGACACCTCGTTGCCGTCGGCGTCGGCAAGTGTGAAGTCGGGTGCGGTGTCACCGGGGGAGAGTCTCCTGTTTTCCGTCATGTCCGCGACAGTAGTAGACCGTTCGTCCATTACCGTGGTCGCAGCACACTGCAGCGACTTTCTGGAGGATCACGTGGCTAGGGACACCGGCGACATCGAGCGGGACATCGAAAAGGCCCGCAACCAGCTCGCGAGCACGCTCGACGAACTGAGCCTCCGCGCGAATCCGAAGAACCTGGTGGCGAACACCAAGCAGACTCTTGTCGCGAAGGTCAACCAGCCTCAGGTGAAGAAGTACGCCGTCATCGCGGTGGGTGCAGTGGTGGGGCTGCTGGTGTTGCGCAAGGTTCTGCGCTGATTCATGAGTTCCGGTGAGTGCCCGCGTCGTTCTCGACGCGGGCACTCACCGTTTGTGCAACGACGGTTCGCCATGTGCCGCGCCGAGAAGTGTGACGTGATTCACTGGATGGGTCGGGGTCTGTCTTTGTTCGAAGGAGGCGACCGTCATGCGGGATCTTCAGCGGAGTGCACTACTGCTCCTGGCCACGATTCTCGCCACCGTCGTGTGGTTCGGATCCGGAGCTGCGGCCGCCGCGGGAACCGTCGCCGAGGCGCCGCCCGGCGGGGTCGGTGTCTCGGCGGTCGAACCGGCCGTCGGGGAGGTGGTCGGGGTCGGGCACCCGGTGATCGTGCGATTCGCCGCACCCGTCACGGATCGGGCAGCGGCCGAGAATGCGGTGCAGATCGTCACTGCCACACCTGTCGACGGGCACTTCTCCTGGGTGAGCGATCAGGAGCTGCAGTGGGTGCCGGACGGTTTCTGGCCTGGGAACACCGACGTCACCGTCCTCGTCGGTGGATCGCGGACCCACTTCCAGGTCGGTGATTCGTTCGTGGCGGTCGCGAATCGCTCGACCCATCAGTTCACGGTGAGCTTGAACGGTGAAGTCGTACGGACGATGCCGACGTCGATGGGCAAGCCGGGCTACGAAACGCCCGTCGGCACGTTCACGGTGCTCGAGAAGTTCCGGCACCTGGTGATGGACTCGTCGACGTACGGCGTGCCGATCGACGCGCCCGAGGGGTACCGCATCGACACCGAATATGCGGTGAGGCTCACATGGGGCGGCATCTTCGTGCACGCTGCGCCGTGGTCGGTGGACTCCCAGGGATACGCGAACGTCAGCCACGGCTGCATCAATCTCAGCACCGAGAACGCCGGCTGGTACTACGGGAACGTCAAGCTCGGAGATCCGGTGATCGTGGAAGGGTGATTCATTCGACAATGCCGAAAGAGCCCCATCCCGGTAGTGTTTCCCGGGTATGGGGCTCTTCGCTGTGCGCCATCAGGGACTCGAACCCCGAACCCGCTGATTAAGAGTCAGCTGCTCTGCCAATTGAGCTAATGGCGCTTGGTGTTTCTGTCTCCGGACCGTTGTCCCGGCGACGAAGAGAAGATTACACACCTTGGAAGATCGCGCCAAATCGCCTGTTCAGGGCTAATTCGTGGTTCTGTCGCTGTAACGAGCAGCAGGGCGGAGACGATTCGGTATTCGAACGTTATCGATGTCGGGGGGCGTCGAGAGGCCGGCTCGAAACATGGGCTGGCAGAATTATTTTTGCATGTGTTACCTGCAGTTATGGTGCCTGTGGGGAGGCGGGAGCGGAGAGTGTCAGTGCAACAACAACAAGCGACGGGTCCGCGTCGACGGCGGACCGTCGGCGTGCTGGGCCTCGTGATCGTCGGGCTCATGGCAGTCGTCACTGCGTGCTCGCCCGGTTCCGGCGGCGGGGCCGACGAGGTGCCGATCGACTCGAACCCACTCGCAGCGCTCATCAAGCCGACAGTGTCGGCAAGCGTGGAAGACGGCGGCGTCGGGTTCTCGCCGATCGACCCGGTGACGGTCTCGGTAGTCAACGGCAAGCTCGAATCGGTGACTCTGCTCAACCCCGATGGAGAGCCTGTCGCCGGTGCGATCGAGGACGACGCGACCTGGGTCAACACCGAACTGCTCGGCTACAACCGCCAGTACGTCCTCGAAGCCGTCGCGTACGGGCTCGGTGGTGCCACCACCTCCACCCTGTCGTTCACGACGTCGTCTCCGTCCAACCTCACTCAGCCGTACGTGATGCCCGGTGAAGGTTCCGTCGTCGGCATCGGTCAGCCGGTCGCGGTGCAGTTCGACGAGAACATCCCGAATCGCCTCGCCGCGGAAGAAGCGATCAATATCACGACGAACCCTCCGGTGGAGGGTGCGTTCTACTGGGTCAACAACCGCGAGGTGCGGTGGCGGCCCGAGAACTACTGGGCTCCCGGCACCACGGTCACGGTCGACGTGAAGGCATACGGCGAGGATCTGGGAGACGGACTGTTCGGCCAGTCCGATGTCAACACCTCGTTCACGATCGGCGACTCGGTGATAATCCGGGTCGACGACAACACCAAACAGGTGGTCGTCAACCGTAATGGTGCCGACGTGATCACGATGCCGACCTCGATGGGCAAGGACGACACTCCCACCCCCAACGGCGTCTACACGATCGGCGACCGGTTCGACCACATGATCATGGACTCGTCGACGTACGGCGTTGCCGCCGATTCGCCGCAGGGATATCGCACCCCGGTGGACTGGGCCACTCGCATGTCCTACAGCGGCATCTTCTTCCACTCGGCTCCGTGGTCGCTCGGCGACCAGGGCTACCGCAACACGAGTCACGGTTGCCTGAACCTGAGTCCCGCGAACGCCAAGTGGATCTACGACAACACGAAGCGTGGCGACATCGTGATCGTGAGCAACACGGTCGGCGGGGTGTTGTCCGGCACCGACGGGCTCGGCGACTGGAACGTTCCGTGGGAAACCTGGAAGGCCGGTAACGCGAATGCATAGCCGGTGACCCGAGTCGGAACGTGGCTCAGCGCCGTCGTGGCGCTGGGCCTCGTTGCTCCGCAGCTGTTCGCGTCGCAGATCGCGACGGCCGCTCCGGTACCGGTCACGTCGGTGGAGTCGGATCCGGGAACCCTCGTGTCGGTCGAATCGCTTCCCGCCGAACTCTCTCTTCCCGGCGTCGCCGTCGCCGAGAAGATCGAGTACCGCACCCAATGGCGTTCGGGTGAGCCCACCGTCGCCACGGGCGCGCTGTTTGTGCCGGAAGGCGACGCGCCCGACGGTGGCTGGCCTGTCGTCGCCTGGGCGCACGGGACCACCGGCGTCGGCGACGACTGTTCGCTGACGACCCGCACCCCGCGATCCGACGTCGAGAAGATGTATCTCGGGCACTGGCTCGATCAGGGATACGCGGTGGTTTCGGCCGACTATCCCGGTCTCGGTTCGGAGGGCCTGCACCGCTACCTCGATGGCCGGAGTGCCGCGAACAGCGTCGTCGACAGCGTCCGTGCCGGTCGCGCAGCCCATTCGTCCTTGTCCGATCGCTGGGTGGTGATCGGGCACTCGCAGGGCGGGCACGCGGCTCTGCACACCGCCGATATCGCGACGTCCCGGGCGCCGGAACTCGACTTCCGGGGCACCGTCGCGACCGGGGCTCCGGCCAACCTCGAGTCGGCCTTCACCCTCGGTTTCCCCGGGCTCCCGGATCCGGGCCTGTGGGGGCTCGTTGCGTTCAGCGGGTACCTGTTCTCCGGGGTGCGTGAGTCCTATCCCGATGTCGACATCAACAGTTACTTCACTCCGGCCGGGCAGGAGATCCTCGATCAGGCGGAGGTGCTCTGCTACGACGATCTCGATGCGCTGGCCCGGGGTGTGAACGTCGGCGAGTTGCCGGCGCGTCCGATGTTCGAGGGCGAGCTACCCGCCGTCCTCGCGGATTACCTGGCGGTCCCCACCTCCGGCTACGACCGCCCGATCTTCCTCGGCCACGGAATTCACGACGTCATGGTGCCGATCCCGTTGTCGGCGAAACTGGCCTCGGACATGACGGCGTCGGGTACGGATGTGGATTATCGCGTCTATATGGCGGGGCACTTCACGGCCATCGAACGGTCGATGCCCGACACGACGCCGTTCGTAGCACGCCTCCTCGCGCAGTAAGCCGTGGAGTAGACACAGCTGTTCGCACCGGTGATCTGTCTTTGTGTGCTAAATTTTGGCCATGCAGCCAAATACTGATCGTATTGGCCAGTCCCGCTCGTTCATCGAGGAGGCGCGGCGAGCTCAGATCGTGACGGCCGCTGTCGAGACGATCGCCGAGGTCGGCTACCGGCGCGCGTCGATGGGCCGGATCGGCGCCCGTGCGGGGATCAGTCGCGGGCTGATCTCGTACCACTTCGCGGGGAAGTCCGAGCTGATCAGCCAGGTGATCACCACCGTCTACAGCGATGCGGCCGCATTCATGACACCGATGATCGACGCCGAGACCACGCCCGCCCGCCAGCTACGGGCCTACATCGGCTCGAACCTGGAGTACATTCGCGCCTACCCGGCCCGGATGGTCGCAATCGTCGAGATCCTCACCAGCGGCGGCCTGGTCGACCTTCCCGACGCCGACCCGGCCGAGTTCGATCGGCAGATGCTGTTGCCGTTGGAGCAGCTGTTCTCGGAGGGGCAGAAGGCCGGCGAGTTCCGGGACTTCGACGTCACCGTCATGGCCCGGATCGTCCGAAGCGCGATCGACCTCGTTCCCACCGCGTTGTCCCGCGACCCCGACCTCGACATCGACCGCTACCTCCGGGAGATCACCACCGCGATCGACCACGCGACCCGGCCGGTCCCAGGCGCCGCGGAGCAGGCATGAAGCCCCTCGACGGCAAGGTCGCACTCGTGACCGGGGGTGCCAGTGGCATCGGTGCGGCCATCGCCCGCCGCTTCGCATCCGGCGGCGCTCGCGTCGTCATCGCCGACGTCGATCCGGCCGGGGAACCGATCGCCCGTGAGATCGGCGGAGCTTTCGTCCGCACCGACGTCACCCGGCGAGCCGACAACATCGCCGCGGTCCGAACCGCGAACGAACGATTCGGAAGCCTCGACATAGCAGTGCTGAACGCCGGAATCGGCGAACAGGGGGGCTTCGTCGACGACTTCCGGCCCGAGCACTACCGCGACCTGGTCTCGGTCAACCTCGACGGGGTGGTCTACGGGATGCACGCCGCACTGGAGGTGTTCACCGAACGTGGCTCCGGCGCGATTCTGGCCACCTCGAGCCTGGCCGGCTTGAGCGAGAGCCCGATGAACCCGCTCTACGCCGCCACCAAGCACGCCGTGATCGGGCTGGTCCGCTCGGTCGCACCGATCGTGGCCGACCGGGGAATCACTGTGAACGCGCTGTGTCCCACCTTCATCGACACCCCGATCCTCGGGGAGGCGATCCCGTTCATCAACGATCTCGGTGTGGCGGTCCTTCCGCCGGAGCGGGTCGCCGAGGTCGCCGAACGGGTACTGGTGCGCGGCGGAACAGGACAGGCGTGGCCGGTCGTGCCGCACGGCGAGCCCAGCCCTTTCGTATTCCCCGGCCTTCCATCGATCATGACCGACCCGAACTGACAGCACGGAGGCCGACCCATGACCATCCTCGCCCGTGCGCGCGACGCCACCCGCCGATACAACGGCACGACCGCGTTGGACAGCGTGTCCCTGGACATCCGGTCCGGGCAGGTGCTCGGGTTGCTGGGCCCCAACGGCGCCGGCAAGTCCACCTTGATCAACGTCATGACAGGTCTGCTGCGGCCCAGTTCCGGCAGTGTCGAACTGTGCGGCGCCGACCCGCGCAGCGAAGCGACGCGCCGTGTGATCGGCGTGACGCCGCAGGAGACCGGTCTGCCGGAGACCTGGCGGGTCGCCGAACTGGTGGACTTCGTCTCGGCCCACTTTCCCGACCCGGTGGACCGTACCGAACTGCTCGACCGATTCGACCTCACGGCGCTGGCCGACCGGCAGGCCGGCGGACTGTCCGGAGGGCAGCAGCGGCGGGTGGCGGTCGCGCTGGCCTTCGTCGGGCGGCCCCGGCTGGTGTTCTTGGACGAGCCCACCACCGGCCTCGACGTGGACGCCCGTCGCGCGCTGTGGGACGGCATCCGTTTCTTCCACGCCGAGGGCGGAGCTGTCCTGCTGACCAGCCACTACATCGAGGAAGTCGAGGCGCTCGCCGACCGGGTCGTGGTGATGGACCGTGGCCGGATCATCGCCGACGGCGGCATCGCCGAGATCCGCGGCCGGGTCCGGCTCAAGCGGGTCACACTGACCGACCCGGTGCTGCCCGAGTTGATCGGGGTCGCCTCGATCGAGCGAGACGCCGACCGCGCCCATCTGCTCACCAACGACGCCGGCGCGTTGGTTCGAGAACTGGTGACCGCCGGCGCGTCCTTCACCGACATCGAGATCGAGTCCGCCTCGCTGGAAGATGCCTTCCTGGCGATCACCAGTGATCGGCGGGGCACATGACCCGAAAGGTCATTCCATGTCCTCTTTGACCATGACCTACACCCAGCGGAACCTCGCCGAGAACATTCGCACGCCCACGATGTTCCTGACGGTAACGCTGGTCCCGGTCGGTGTGATGGTGTTCTTCGTCGTACCGTTCATCGGGCAGGATGCGGCGGCGATCACCTCGGCCACCGCAACCCTGGTGGTGTTCGGGGTGCTCATGGCCTGCGTCGGCCACTTCAGCGTCGCGATCGCGGCACAACGGGAGTCCGCTTGGGGACGCTATCTGCGTACCCTCCCAGGCGGAATCGCGCCGCAGATGCTCGGTTACCTACTGGTCGGGTTGGTGGTCGTCGCGGCGGCGATCATCCCGATCCTGCTGGTGGCCGGACTGTTCACCGCCGCTTCGGCCCCACCGCCGCGGGTGATGCTGGCGGCAGGGGCGCTGTTGATTGCGGTGGTGACCTTCACCCTGCTGGGGATGTCGATGGGTTACCTGATGTCGATGCGGGTGGCCGCAATCGCCAACACCATCGGTTTCCTGCCGCTGGCGGTGGCCGGTGGGATGTTCTTCGACGAGGCGGATACGCCGGAGATCATCGAGCAGATCGCGCCCTTCGTGCCCACCCGGGGCGCGACCGACCTGGTGTTGGTCGCGCTCACCGGGAAGTCCGTCGGACCGCTGTCGCTGGTGATGCTCGCGGTGTGGATCGTCGTCCTGGCCGGGCTCACCGTCTGGGGTCATCGCCGTGATCAGGTCCGCCGGTTCGACTGAAGCCGCATCACGGGTGATGACCGTGACACCACGGTAGAGGGTTCCTACTTCGACGCGATCGGGAGACGAGAGACCCCGACCGGATTCCGGTCGGGGTCTCTCTTCGGGGTGAGTGACGGGACTCGAACCCGCGACAGCCAGGATCACAACCTGGTGCTCTACCAACTGAACTACACTCACCATCGCATTCGCGTACGGTCTTCGACCGCGTGCGCTTGCGGTACAGATACTAGCGTGACTTCGGCGGAAAAGCCGAATCGCCTGGTCAGGCGGGTCCGAGGTCCTTCACGGTTGCTGCGATGTCGGCTGACGAGGGCCCGGGTTCAGGAACGAACACGGTACGCCGGTAGTAACGCAATTCGCGGATCGACTCCTTGATGTCGGCAAGCGCGCGATGCGAGAGACCCTTCTCGGGCTGGCCGAAGTAGATCCGCGGGTACCAGCGGCGCGTCAACTCCTTGATCGAGCTGACATCCACCATCCGGTAGTGGAGGAAGCTGTCCAGCTCGGGCATGTCCCTGGCGATGAAGGTGCGATCGGTTCCGATCGAGTTGCCGGCAAGGGGCGCGGTGCCCGGCTCGGCGACGTGTTCGCGGATGTAGTCGAGCACCAGCTTCTCTGCCTCTGCGAGGCCGACCGTCGAGCGGCGCACCTCCTCCGTGAGTCCGGACTTCGCGTGCATCTGCTGCACCACGTCCGGCATGGAGGCGAGTGCGTCGTCGTCGGCGTGGATGACGATGTCCACTCCGTCGCCCAGCACGTTGAGGTCGCTATCGGTGACCAGCGCGGCAATCTCGATCAGCTTGTCGCTGCCGATCCGCAGCCCGGTCATCTCACAATCGATCCATACGAGTTTGTCCTGCACGACTCACAGAGTAGCCAGACGCGTGAACGGTTAAGGTCGTCGGTGGGTGCGCCGAGGTCTGTCACACGTCGAGGGGAGATCGGATGACCGAAACTTCGCGACCGAGCACGACGATTGCCGACGGGTATGCCGTCGTAGGAGAGGCGCTCGAACTGGGCGCCGTCGTCCATGACGGCACGGTCGATCCTGCAGCGCATGTGCGGATACCACTGGCCACCCTGAACCGTCACGGGCTGGTTGCCGGCGCCACCGGCACCGGCAAGACCAAGACTCTGCAGCTGATTGCGGAGCAACTCTCTTCCTCAGGTGTGCCCGTCGTCGTGGCCGACGTGAAAGGCGACCTGTCGGGGCTGTCGGCGGCAGGTGAGACCACCGATGCGCTCGCGGCTCGTGCAGTGGACACGGGCGACGACGACTGGGATCCGACCGGCTTTCCCGTGCGATTCTATTCACTGGGTACCGAAGGGGTGGGGATCCCGGTTCGTGCGACCGTCACCGCGTTCGGACCGATCCTGCTGAGCAAGGTGCTCGAGCTGAACGCGACCCAGGAATCCACGCTGGGGCTGATCTTTCACTGGGCCGACAAGAACGGTCTTGCGTTGCTCGACCTGAAGGACCTGCGCCAGACCATCGCGCACCTGACGAGCGACGAGGGAAAAGCGGAACTGCAGGGGATCGGCGGGGTGTCCAAGGCCACGGCGGGTGTGATCCTGCGCGCGATCGTCAACCTGGAGGCCGCAGGCGGCGATACGTTCTTCGGGGAGCCCGAACTCGAAACCGAAGACCTGCTCGACGTCGTCGGTGGGCAGGGAATGCTCAACCTGATCGAACTCGGTGATCAGGCGATGCGCCCGCAGTTGTTCTCCACGTTCCTGATGTGGCTACTGGCCGACTTGTTCCAGGCGCTGCCGGAAGTCGGCGACCTCGACAAACCGAGGTTGGTGTTTCTCTTCGACGAGGCCCACCTGCTGTTCGCGGATGCTTCGAAGGCGTTTCTGCAGCAGGTCGAGCAGACGGTGAAGCTGATCAGGTCGAAGGGTGTCGGCGTGATCTTCTGCACCCAGCTCCCGACCGACGTTCCGAACGCGGTGCTCTCGCAACTGGGCGCCCGCGTGCAGCATGCGCTACGAGCATTCACTCCGGATGATCAGAAGGCACTGGCGAAGACGGTTCGCACCTATCCGACGACCGAGTTCTACGACCTCGAGGAAGCTCTCACGGCATTGGGGACCGGTGAGGCCATCGTGACAGTGCTGTCCGAAATGGGTGCCCCGACGCCCGTCGCGTGGACGCGGATGCGTCCGCCGAGGTCGCTGATGGACACGGTCGGCGAGAACGCGATGCGGGCGGGCGCTCAGGCGAGCCCGATGTACGGGAAGTACGGCCGCACCATCGACCGGGAGTCGGCGTACGAAAAGCTCACCGCGACGGTGTCGGGTGCACCGAACAACGATCCGGAGTTCGAGGTGCCGCCGCAGCCGGACTACTCCGGAGGACAGGCACCGGCCGAACCTCCCGATGACGGGCCGTCCATGGTCGAGCAGGTGCTCGGCAACAGTGCGGTCAAGGGGTTCCTGCGTTCGGCAGCATCGGCAGCCGGCCGCCAGATCTCACGAAGCATCTTCGGGACCGGCCGGCGCCGACGCCGGTAGCCCTCACACCTTCGCAGCGACGCGGGGTGCGGCAGGGCGTTGCATGCTCGGAGTGGACAGTCGATCGGGTCGTGCGGTGACGACTTTCTCGCCGGGCCCTGCCTTCGATTGCTTCTCGAAATCGTTGCACAGGAACGATTCCCTGGAATCATCGAGGATCTCCAGCCACGGCGCCGGGAGCGGCGGTGCGGTGGTCCCGGTGAGGGTCGACGTGTAGCTGCGGTTGCGGTAGCCCATGATGTCGTTCTTCTTGTCCTTCTTCCACTGCTTGAACACCTCACCCTGGCGCTCCACGTGGAACTCGGGGTAGTCGGTCGGATCGACGAGGTCGCGGATGTAGGCGGCCTGGAAGTCGATGTCCTCGATCGGGTTGCTCAGAGCCTCTTCGCGGGTCCGCCATGACTCGATGTCTGCGTTGCGTGTGTCGAAGTCGGGCAACGCGATTCGGCCCAGCATCACGTCGCGTGCGTACCAGGCCTGCGCGTCGAACATGTTGAACGTGAAGTACTGGTCCTGCATCCCGAGGTACATCAGGCGCGGGTTGTCCTGGAAGAAGATGCCCTTGTAGATGTTCCGCGGGTACAGCCGGTTGTCGGTGCGCAGCCGCAGATCGTCGGGCAAGAACGGGAAGTGGTGCTGGTACCCGGTGCAGAGCACGATGGCGTCGACCTCGCGGGTGCTGCCGTCCTTGAAATGCGCAGTGTTGCCGTCGACATGGGTGAGAAGCGGCACCTCGGAGAACACATCGGGCCAGTCGTGTCCCATCGGCGCGGATCGGTAGCTGAAGGTGACCTCCTCCGCGCCGTACTTGTAGCACTGGGTTCCGATGTCCTCGGCCGAGTAGCTGCTGCCGACGAGAAGCAGTCGCTTGCCGGCGAATTCGGCGGCGTCGCGGAAATCGTGCGCGTGCAGGACGCGACCGGGGAACCGGTCGAGGCCCTCGAACTCGGGCACGTTCGGAGTGGAGAAGTGCCCGGTGGCGACGACGACGTAGTCGAACTCCTCGGATTCCAGTCGGCCCTTGTCGTGATCCATCACGGTGACGGTGAACTTCGCGGTCTGCTCGGAGTATTCGACCCACCGGACAGCTGTGTTGAACCGGACGTACTTGCGTACATCGCTTTTCTCGACCCTGCCCATGATGTAGTCGAGGAGGACCTCGCGGGGCGGGTACGAGGGGATGGTTCGTCCGAAGTGCTCCTCGAAGGAGTAGTCGGCGAACTCGAGGCATTCCTTGGGGCCGTTGGACCACAGGTACCGGTACATGCTCGCGTGAACGGGTTCGCCGTGTGCATCGAGCCCGGTACGCCACGTGTAGTTCCACATGCCACCCCAGTCCGCCTGCTTTTCGAAACAGACGATGTCGGGGATGTCGTCGAGACCGGCTTTCCGTGCTGCCTCGAAGGCGCGCAGCTGTGCGAGCCCACTCGGTCCTGCTCCCAGAATGGCGATCTTCGGCGACAAGTTGATTCTCCTGTGTTTGTGAAAAGTTTCCGTAGCTACTTTGTTAACACAGTTGGTTAGTTGTGGGAATTATCGGCACGCACGCCGATCGAGCCGAGCTTGACAGCAACGCCGCAGGTGGAAGCGGGTGCGCCCGTCCACGGATGACGGCGCAGTCGCGTGATAGGGATCACCGTAATGTGGCGATACCGGCGACCGATGCGGGGTTGCACCGGTCGCCGGTCGGGAAGTGAACAGGGGGAGGAGTCAGCCTCCGAGCTTCTTGTAGAACGCCCCTGCGATCGGTGCGGAGATCGACCGCGGAGAGAACTGGCCGGCCGCCGACATCGCTTTCGAGATCAGGCCCGGAACGATACGCATCCGGTTCTGTGCCAACGCGTCCAGCGACACTTTTGCGGTGTGTTCACTCGAGATCCACAGGAAGTCGGGAACGAGCCGGTCGACGATCGATGCCTCGGACGGATCAGGTTCCTCGGTGCGCACGGGTCCCGGCGCGAGCAGCGTGATGTTCACGCCGCTTCCCTTGAGCTCTCCGCGAAGAGATTCGGAGAAGGTGTTCACGAACGCCTTCGTCGCCGCGTAGGTCGCATTGTTGGGTATCGCCATGTTGCCTGCAGCGGACCCGACCATGAGGATCGCCCCGGACTTGCGCTCCACCATCCCGGGAAGGACCGCCAGCGTCAGATCGTGCACGGCAACCGCATTGAGCTCGACCTGTGCCCGCTCGTAGGACGGATCCAGCTCGGACACGGGGCCGAACGTAGCGATACCTGCGTTGTTGCAGAGAATGCTGATCCGCCTCGTCGACAACTCGTCGACGAGGCCGGAACGTGAATCGCGGTCGGACAGGTCGCACGCACGTACGTCCACTTCGACGCCGTGTGTGGACCGGAGCTCGCTCGCGAGCTCCTCCATGACGTCGCCTCGTCGGGCGACGAGGATCAGCGAATGCCCGCGCGCCGCGAGCTCGGTGGCCAGGGCCTCGCCGATACCGGAGGAGGCTCCGGTGACGACGGCACGGGCATCGGGGTGGGGGGTCGGCAGAGTCACGGTCAGTCAGCCTAGCGGGACGTGGGCGACTCGTCGCCCGAGCGGCCGACCCTGCCGCTGGTCACGTGTTCTTCTTGTCCTTCTTCGCCTGACGTCGCGCACCCGCGGCGATCGTCGATGCCTCGTATTTCTTGCGGCCGGACGAATCGCGGGTGGAATCGACGCGCGACTTTCCCTCCGATTTCACCTTGCCTTTGCCCTTGCCTCCTGCGCCGTCCGACGACACCGGGGAATCGCTCCGTGCGAGCGCCAACCGCTCTTCCTTGAGCTCCAGGGCGGACTGGCGTGCCACCGTGGCAAGTCGCCGGCTGACCCGCGCAAGTGCGTCCTCGAACAACTCTGCCTTACCGGCATTGCGCTGGTTCGCTGCCCGGCCGGACGCGCGGGATTTCTTCTTCCCGACCTTCTCGGCACCGCTTCTGCGGTAGAGCTTGACGTACTTGTTGCGCGCCCGGCGGGTCCGGGTGTGCAGGTCGATGAGGTCGTCTTCGGCGAGTTCGGCAATCTGCGATTTCTTCGTTTCCTGAATGAGAACGAATTCGTCCTCCGACAACGTGTTGACAAGCTTTGCCATATCGATTCCGATCGTCGCGAGAGTTCGCTGTTACGCAGCAGACTATCGGAATGGACATGTCGGCGAACGGTGTTCGATCGGTCTTTCTCGTATGGGAGAGCGGAGATCGTTTCGACCGGAATCGCGGTCGAACGAGAGAGGGGTCGGTCGTCCCCCCACGATGACCGACCCCTGCACCCGGAGACCTGATTCCGGGCGAGATCTATCCCGCTGCGTACTCGACGACAGCGTCGCCGGGTGCGTCCGTGGTGGTGTAGGACGGCCCGAAGTATTCCTGGATACCGCCTCGGACCTGATTGACACGCGCGCCGCCGGCGCCCGAGTGGTCATCGGCCGAGAAGCGGAACGGAACGAGGTTGGGTCCGTCGAAACCGTTCCCGGTGATCGCGGCGACGATCGATTCTCGGGTCGGGTTCTCACCGGCGGCCTCGAGCGCCTGCACGAACAGATGCGCCATCGACATTCCGTAGACGATGTTGCCGTCGAACTCGGCCCCGCCGTTGTACTTGTCGTTGATTTCCCGGA
This sequence comes from Rhodococcus artemisiae, assembly GCF_036327795.1. Classification (NCBI taxonomy): domain Bacteria; kingdom Bacillati; phylum Actinomycetota; class Actinomycetes; order Mycobacteriales; family Nocardiaceae; genus Rhodococcus; species Rhodococcus artemisiae. Next base: position 800,553 of record NZ_JAUTXY010000001.1, on the reverse strand, counting down.
ACCGGGTGGTCCACTCGTCGTCTTCACTGAAGTGCGACGGCAGATAATTGGTGCTCAGCAGGCCTTCCGCGAGGGGAGCGGCCTCACCGAGCGTCTTGGACAATGTCACGAGGTCGCCGCCCACCGACGCGGTGGTCCACTGCGGAGCGAACCCCAGGCGGCCCGCGGTGCCGATCGCCAGCGCGGTGAACCCGGGGATCGTGGCGAGCATGACCACCTCGCATCCCGCGGCCTGAAGGGCTCCGATCTGGGGTGCGACGTTGGTGTTGCTCGTGGAGTAGGTCTGGCGTTCGCCGACGTTCTCGGCGCCGACGATCTGCTCGACCCCATCGAGGTAGTCGGCTCCGAAATCGTCGTCCTGGCCGAACGTGCAGATCTTCTTCCCGGGAAGGTTCTTGTCGACGTAGTCGGTCATGACTTTCGCTTCGACCGTGTAGTCGGCGTTGTATCCGAAGGTCAGCGGGTACTTGTCGGGCTGGTTCCAGGTTCGCGACCCGGACGCGACGAAAAGGTCGGGCACGCCGTTGGCGTTGAGGAAATCGAGAACACCCGAGTGTGTGGGTGTGCCCAGGCCGCCCAGGATCGCGAAGACCTGGTCCTGCAGCACCAGTTCGCGCACCACCTGCTGGGTGTTCGCCGGGTTGTAGCCGTCGTCGAGCACCTTGTATTCGATGGTGCGTCCGTGCACACCTCCCTGCTCGTTGACGTGGTCGAAGTACGCCTGGGTCGCGGCCGGGATCTTCGAGTAGCCGGCCGCAGCGGGTCCGGTCATCGGCATGTGGGTGCCGATGAGGACGGATGTGTCGGTGATGCCGGTGGTGTCGCCCTCGCCTGCGGAACCGCCCGTTGCGCTGGTGCCGCTGCCGCATCCGGCTGCGGTGAGAGCCGCGGTCGCCGCGAGTGCGACGATCGGGATCAAGTGTCGCCGGGATCTGATCATCGGTGTGCCTCTGCTTTCGATGTGGTGGAGACGGGAACGGGCGCGGGAGCCGAACCCGATCGGTGGCGCGGGGAGCGCCCGCGCGGTGACACGGCGTGCACAGCGCGTGAGAACAGACCCTGAAGGCCTGCGGGAGCTACGAGAACGACGGCGATCACGGCAAGGCCGAACAGCGCAATCGCGAGATTGCCGTCGAGGCGCTCGGCCACCGCCGGCGACATGTGCAGAGAATCGGTGACTGCTGCGACGAGTGCGGGCAACACGACGAGCAGGACCGCACCCCACACCGCGCCGAGAAGAGAACCGAGGCCGCCGACGACCACACCCATGAGCAGGAACAGCGAGAACGTCACACCGAATGCACCGGGCGACGCGCTCTGCGTCACCATCGCCAGAACACCGCCGCCGAGCCCCGCGGCTCCGGAGCTCGCCACGAAGGTGGCGATCTTGGTGCGGGTGACGTCGATTCCGGCGAGTCGGGCGGCGATCTCGTCGTCGCGCACGGCCTGCATCCGTCGCCCGAATTCGCCGGAGGTCAGGTTGGAGAGCGCGAGGACGGTCATTGCCGCAGCGAGAACCGCGATGGTGGCGTGCCACTGCTCGACGGTGAACAAGGCGGCGATCCCACTCGGTGGGCCTTCGACGTACGCCCACAGTCCCTGATCTCCGCCGAGTAGCCCCGAGAACGTGGTGGTGATCGACGGGATCGCGACGACGAGGGCGAGGGTGAGACCTGCGAGATACGGGCCGTGCAACCGCGCGGCGGCCGCACCGACGATCACTCCCACGACCGAGGTGATGGCAACCGCGGCGGCAAGGGGGACGAGCAGTACCGCGATCCCGGTGGCGCCCGCGTCGCCCATACTGTTGGCGGTGAGTGCGAATGTGTAAGCACCGCATGCCATCAGCGCTCCGTGGCCCAGGGAGAGCTGACCATTGCGCCCGATGAGCACCGTCAATCCCGCTGTGGCACACACGTACGCGGCGATCGTGGCCAGCTGGTAGTTGCGGAACGGCGGTAGCACGAAGACCGCGACGATCACCACTGCGGTCGCGCCGACGATCCACGCGGTGCGTTTCACCGATGCGGCGAGTTGTGTCGACAACATGTCAGACCTGCCTTGTCGCTGTGCCGGAGAAGATGCCCAGGGGTCGGATCAGGAGGACTCCGAGCAACACCAGGAGCACGGCGATCGGCGCGATGCTCCCGCTGAGGTAGCCGCTGACGTAGCCGAGCAGCAGGCCTGTGACCAGGCCGCCGATGACTGCGCCGACCGGGCTGTCGAGTCCGCCGATCACCGCTGCCGTGAACGCGAAGATGAACACGAGGTCGACGGCGTGGGGGTTGAGTCCGAGTTCGGTGGGGACGACGAGCAGAGCCGCCAGGGCTCCGACGGCGCCGGCCAGGGCCCAGCCGAGGGTGAGCATCGCCGAGACCTTCACACCCAGCAGCCGCGACACGTCCGGTGAGAACGCGGATGCGCGCATCTTCAGGCCGGTGTCGGTCCGTGTGAACAGGTACGCCAGCGCGAGGACCACGATGCCGACCGTGATGAACACGAACAGGTCGTAGGGGGAGAGCAGCGCTACGTCTCCGAACCGGAACGGCTCGCGGCTGAACGGCATTTGCATCGGACGGAAGTCGTTACCGTAGATCATGCCGAGCACTGCGTGCAGCACCATCACCACGCCCAGCGCAACGATGACGGCGGCCAAGGGGCGGTTGGGGTCGAGGCGGCGCATGAGCACCCGTTCGACGAGCGCTCCGAGTACGAATCCGCCTGCGATGGCGGCGATGAGGCCGTACCAGTACGACCCCGTCGCAGAGGTGACCGAGTATGCGATGTAGGTCGTGGCTGCTGCCATCGCACCCTGCGCGAAGTTGATCACCCGGGTCCCGCGCCAGATGAGGACGAGAGCGAGGGCGAACGCGGCGAACACGGCTCCGCGGGCGAGACCATCGACGGTGAGAAACAGGAATCTGTCCATGGTGCCTCCTCAGAAACCCAGGTATGCGGTGCGGAACTCGGGGTCGTGCGCGAGCTCGGCGGCGGATGTGGCGACTGCGACGCGCCCCAGCGACAGCACGATCGCCTGATCGGAGATGGGGAGCGCGCTGTGTGCGTTCTGCTCGACGAGCACGACCGTGAGTCCGGTGCGGTCGCGCAGGTCGCGCAGGGTGGTCATGATCAGGTCGACGATGCGCGGGGCGAGTCCGAGCGAAGGTTCGTCGAGCAGAAGCAACGTCGGTCGTGCGACGAGTGCGCGGCCGATCGCGAGCATCTGTCGTTCCCCGCCGGAGAGTTGGTGCCCCGAGCTGTCGCGGCGCCGGGCGAGCGGCTCGAACATCTCGTACATCTCGGCGACTGCGCGGGCGGCGTCGGCGCGGTCTTTTCGCCACAGGCCGCCGAGCCGGAGATTCTCATCGACGGTGAGTTCGCCGATCACGCCGCGTCCTTCGGGTACGTGGGCTACACCGTGGTGCACGAGCTTCTCGGTGGGGACCCCTCGCAGGGAGGTGCCGGAGACGCTGATCGTGCCTTGGACGGCAGGGAGTGACCCGGAGAGTGCACGCAGCAGTGTCGTCTTGCCTGCGCCGTTGGGGCCCACCACAGCAGCGATCGTGCCTGCGGGTACCTCGAAGCCGACGTCTTGGAGGACGGGCACCGGACCATAACCTGCCGTGAGGTTTTCGACCTGGAGCAGTGGACTGCTCATGAGGCCTCCCGGTCGCCGAGGTAGGCCTGGGCAACTACGGGATCGGCTTTGATCTCGTCGGGTGTGCCTTGCGAGATCACCCGGCCGAAGTCGAGGACCGCTATGTGGTCGCATACGGACATGATCAGGTCGACGTTGTGCTCGACGAGCATGACGGAGACGACGCTGTCCGCGCGCTGCGGCAGTGCTCTGATGAGCTCGCGTAGGTCGTCGATATCGGCTTGATCGAGCCCGCCGGCGGGTTCGTCCAGAAGTATCAGTGTGGGGTCGGAGATGAGTGCGCGCGCCAACGCGACTTTCTTCGCGACCGGATACGGCAGTGCCGGTGGGAGCGCGTGTGCGTAGCTGCCGATACCGAATTCGTCGAGCAGTGCAGAGGCCTCGCCGACGGCCTGTCGGTTGCTGCGGGCCGCGAACGGTAGGCCGAGTAGACCGGCGGCGAACGGAGAGCGGTGTCGTCCGGAGGCACCTGCGGTGACGTTGTCGAGGGCTGTGAGCCCGGCGAACAGGCCGAGACCCTGGAGGGTCCGGGAGACACCTCGGGCGGAGAGTCTCTGTGGGACAGGGGCGAACGGCCGTCCATCGAACGACATGGAGCCGTCGCCCGGGCGGATGAATCCGCAGATGACGTTGAAGAGTGTGGTCTTCCCCGCGCCGTTCGGCCCCATGATCCCGACGACGGATCCGGCAGGGACCTGCAGGGACACGTCGTCGAGCGCGACGATGCCTCCGAACCGGACTCCGATACCGGTGAGTTCGAGACGTGAGGTATCAGCAGCGTCGGTGCGAAAAGGAGTCTGTATCTGCACTGAAGATGCACCTTCTGGTTCGTGATTCGGCACCGAGGCGTCGAATCGAAGTTGAAGTTGAGATCGACATCACTTTCGGCGAAAGGTTACAACACTGTGGGTGTAGATTCCTACTGTCAGATGAAAGTTCTCAGAGTGGGCGGCGAAGTTCTCGACGTGGACGGCGCACCCGGGCGCGTGGTACACGGTCGTGCGCCCCCGCGCTGGCAGACTGTGTGGATCGAGAAGTGTTACGAACGAAACGAGGAAGTGTGGGGACGAACGGCTCCGACGGCCGGACCGCACGGGCCGAACGCACCCGCCGGTTGGTGATCGAGGCTCATATTCGACTTATCGAGAGCGGTGAACTGAAACCCACCGGCGGGCAGATCGCAGAGGCGGCGGGGGTGTCGTTGCGCGCGTTGTGGGCCAACTTCACCGATCTCGAAACGCTGTTCGCCGCGACAGGAGAGGAAGTCCTGCGCCGTCAGGATTCGCAGTTCGTGCCGGTATCTCCGGAGCTGAACCTGCCGGACCGGATCGATGCGTTCTGCTCCCAGAGGGCGCGCCTGCTCGAATACGTTGCGCCGCAGGCACGTGCCGCAGGGCTTCGTGAAGCCGTTTCGCCCCAGCTCCGCGCGAATCGATTGCTGCACATCAATCGTGTGACCGACGAGATCGAGGTCCTGTTCGCGCGCGAGCTGGCGATGTTGACTCGACACCGACGCGCACAGATCGTGCAGGCGCTCGGGATCGCGTCCACCTGGGCGTCCTGGTCGGTACTGCGCGACGAGTACGAGCTCACTGTGGACGACGCGATCGCGGTCATGCGCCAATCGGTTTCTGCGCTCCTCGCGGCGTCCGTTCACCTCGCATTGGGGTGAAGCACGCACTGGTCGAGCTCACAGATTGCGAGGTCCGCCGGTGGATCTCAACTTTCGCTGGGCTCGGCGTCCCTGCGCCACCATGAGCGGTACGGTTTTCAGGCCGAACCGAGGAAACGTGTCACCCAACCGGACGAGCAATCCACGCCACCGTGGGATCGTCGTGACCAGCCGCGGCGAGTCGAGCACCGTGCGCACCGCATCGACGACTTCGTCGGGTGCGAGCAGCTTCCCGGAGAACGACAGCGCTGAGGCCGGATCGTCGAGCTTGTCGTGCAGCATCGGTGTCCAGATACCATCCGGGCAGATGCACGAGATGTCGATGTCGGTGATGCCTGCAAGCCGGAGGTCGGCCACCGTGCTCAGGCTGAAACCGAGCGCTGCGTGTTTGGACGCCGCATATACCGCTTCGCCGGGCACCGCGGTCAGGCCGGCGAGCGACACGACGTTGACGACGTGACCGCCGCCGTTGCCGCGCATTGCCTCGATGGCCGCAACGGTTCCGTTGATCGCGCCGAGTGCATTGACCTCGATGATCAACCGGCGGGCCGCCTCGTCCTGTTCCCAGGCCGGGCCGGTGAGCAGGACTCCGGCGTTGTTCACCCACACATCGAGACGTCTCGCGCGTTCGACGATCGCGTCGCGCGCGGTTTCCACCTGGGTGTGGTCGCGGACGTCGACGGCAAGGGCTGTGGTGCCGCCGCCGAGTTCGTCGGCCGTGTCCTGCGCAGTTGCCAGGTCGACGTCGGTGACCAGAACTTGGTAGCCGCACTCGACGAGGAGAGCGGCGATCTTCTTGCCGAGACCGCGACCGGCGCCCGTGACCACCGCGCCCGCATGAATGCGGCTCATCGCCGACCGGCCTTGATCTCGCCGTATTCGATACCGCCGTGGACGTAGGTCGGTACGACAGGCCACTGCCGTTTCCGCGGAGCGAGTTCGCTCAACGGCAGGATCTGGAGCCAGCGTAGGTCTGCTGTGCAGGGGTCGGCCAAGGTCTTCTCCTTGATCATCGAATCGTTCTGATCGAGCGAATCTTCCAGGCTACTGGCATTGGGGTAGATCTCGCGGCCGATTGTTCGTGGTAATTGCGCACACCGGGAATCCGTGAGAGTTCGGGTTGCCAGTTGTCCAGGGAGATACCGTTTTCCGGCGATACCCACACTCCGTCCGGAGTGTTGACGACGAGCGAATGGTTGCCGTCGGTGTGGCCGGGCGTCCACAGCAGTGCGATGCCCCGGCCGAGCTCGATGTCGCCGTCGAATGTCACGAACTTCGCCGGGTCCACCCCGTTGAGTCCGCCGTCGACGTACCACGCCCGCGCACTGCAGCGCTGCTGCCACCGTCGACGACTCCTGGATCGCCAGTGCCAACGGGCCGAGGACGCTCAGGTGCTGCAGCGCCGCCGGCCTCAGGCCGAGGTCAGGGCAGTGGAGTTCGGAAGCTGCGGTGTCGAACATCAAGTCGTGCGCGTCGATCGGGATGAGTTCGTCGTCGGAGGCGATGAGGTCCGGGGACAACGCGAACCGCTTCAGTAGCCGATTCGGGTCGCCGCCGAGTTCTTCGACCGGCGACGTGAATCCGCGAAGGCCGGCAGCGCGGGTCACCGGGACCATGACACGAAAGACAAGCTCTGGGGCGCGCAGTCGCATCGTCGTCCGGTCACTCATAAGCTGCGGGGCATGAACACACACACGGACGTGAGACCCGGCATGGGTGCTGACGCGACACGGCGGCAGGTCTTCGCGTGGGGCCTGTGGGACTGGGGCTCGGCAGCGTTCAACGCGGTGATCCTCACCTTCGTGTTCTCGGTGTACCTGACCGATGCCGTCGGGGATGATCTTCCCGGGTCGATCTCCGCGAGTACCTGGCTCGGTTGGGCGCTCGGCATCGCAGGATTCGCCATCGCCGTACTCGCGCCCGTGTCGGGGCAGAAGTACGACGCGACCGGCCGACGGAAGCGCTCACTGGGGGTTCTGACCTTCGTGACGGTGGTGTTGATGGCCGGAATGTTCTTCGTTCGGGACGACCACCACTACCTGTGGCTCGGACTGGTACTCCTCGGCGCCGGCTCGGTGATCTTCGAACTCGCCAATGTCCCGTACAACGCGATGCTCAGTCAGGTCTCCACCGAGAAGAACATCGGTCGGGTCTCCGGATTCGGCTGGTCCATGGGTTATTTCGGTGGGATCGTGCTGCTTCTGCTGTGCTATACGGGATTCATCGCAGGCGACGGCGACACCCGAGGCTTCCTGTCGATCACCACCGACGACGGACTCAACATCCGACTGGTGGCGTTGCTCGCTGCGGTGTGGTTCGCGGTGTTCGCCCTGCCCGTATTGTTCGCTGTGCCCGAGAAGCCCCATCAACGCGCCGACGACGAACGTCGGGTGGGTTTCGTCGAGTCGTATCGTGTGCTGTGGAGCGACCTGAAGGAATTGTGGAACGAGGACCGGCGCACTGTCGGTTTTCTCGGCGCGTCCGCCTTGTTCCGCGACGGACTCGCCGGGGTGTTCACTTTCGGTGCCGTCCTCGCTGTCACCGTGTACGAGATCAGCGCCGCCGACGTGTTGTTGTTCGGTGTGGCCGCGAACGTGGTGTCGGCGCTCGGTGCGCTCGCGGCAGGCCGCATCGACGATCGGGTCGGGCCGAAGGCGGTCATCGTCGCCTCATTGGTTTCGATGATCGCGGTGGGGGCGGTGCTGTTGGTGGTGTCCGGACCGTTGATGTTCTGGATATTCGGACTTCTGCTGTGCCTGTTCGTCGGCCCCGCACAATCGTCGGCGCGTACTTTCCTCGTCCGCATCACCCCGGTCGGCCGCGAAGGGCAGATGTTCGGCCTCTATGCCACTACTGGTCGCGCGGTGTCGTTCCTGGCGCCGACGCTGTTCGGATTCTTCGCGTGGTGGTTCGGCGCGGACCGGGCGGGCATCGTGGGGCTTCTCCTCGTGCTGGCGGCGGGCCTGGCCTCGTTGCTCGCGGTGCGTGCACCTGAACGCTCAGTCGTTCGCTGAGAGTGCGCCGACCACCTGCTCCGCCGCATTGCGGTGGCCCGCTGCGTTGGGGTGTAGCGGGATACCAGGCGAGGTCGGAACGATCCCTTCCATCCACCGCTCGTCGGGGGTGGCGCACGAGTCGTGCCCGATCGTGGACGTGCGAAGGTCCACGAATTCGGCCCCGGCCGCACCGACCTGCTGGGCCATCACCGTGTTGAGCCGGTCGATCTTGGACTGCAGGTACGTGGCGTCCTGCGGCCACATCTGTTGCTCTGGAAAACAGCCACCGTCACGGATACCCGTCGGGTAGCCGACGAACAGGATGTCTGCGTGCGGCGACCGGGCCCGGATCTCTTCGACGATCGTGGTGTACGTGGGTGCGAAGGCATCGATCGCGGCGTCGTACGGATCGGGGCGGTCGGGATTGTCTTCCGCGCAGGACACACCTTGCGGGGGAGCGGCTGAATTGATGCAGGAAATGGCCAACTGTACGAGGCCGATGTCGTTTCCGCCGATCCCGACCGTCACCAGGTCGGTGTCGGGCCGCAATGCGTCGTATTGCGGTGCGATGTCGGCTCGGGTGACGACGGAGATCTGAGTGCCCCGGAGATCTTCCGAGACGGCACCGCCGCACGACGCATCGACGAAGTCGCCGACACCGATCGCATCCGCAACCAGGCTCGGATAGTTGACCGCGGATCTGCCACATTCGGGGCCCGAGCCCTGTGGTGGGATACCCGGGCCGGCGACGAACGAATCACCCAAGGCGACATACGAATTGTAAAACGACTGAGCCAACGCCGGTGTCGGCGCCACCACACTCACTGCAGTGGCTGCAACCACCGCGACGGCAGCCGAAGCCGCGCGACTCCCCATCGATGATCGGCGCATGTGACCCCCTGTTGTCCGATCGTTCCATCATGACGGGGTGCGCCGGGACTGTCAGGGATTCGGGCGTTATGCCTTGAAATACACCAGTTGGTGGGCGGTGGCGAGCAGGGTGTCGCCCGAGCCCCACAGGTGCGCGGTCTGGTCGAAGTAGTTCTTCCCGAATCGATTGCTGCGGGCCGTGGCGAGGATCGGTTGATCCGACTGGGCTTCGATCTCGGCCGCGTCTGCGTGGAAGTAGATCGTCAGGGTCACCGTACCCGCGGGGAGCGCGTGGCCGCGCCGCAGGAACGCGCGGGGGTAGAAGACATCGCACAGGGCGGTGAGCGAGGTGAAGTCGAGCGGGCGTGCAGGTTCGTCCCGGACCCACAGAGTCGAGGTGGAATCGGGGTGCGGGGAGGCGTCGGCACCGGGGATCGGGCCCTCCACGAATCGCATCTCGTAGTTCCTGCCCCACGCCACGAAATCGGGAAACGGGCTGGCGACGACTTCGTTCGCAGGAGGCGCGCTGGGCTTGCCAAGTTCGGTCGCCCCCCAGGTGTCCTTGCGGTTGCCGAACACGGCGGTGGCGGTGGTGGTGACGGCCCCGTCCTGGGCCAGCTCGATCACCCAGTGCTGGCTCGAACGATTGGTACGCACCGGCCGGGCGACAACTTCGAACTCGCCGTAGGCGATCGCTGCCGCAAAGTTGACCGTCAGCGACAGCGGGGCCCCGAGAACCTCGGGATGAAGCCGGACGGCCTGCAGCATCGTGGCGGCCGTGACACCGCCGAACGGTCCGACCATGTTCGCGTACGCGGGGTGGGTGTTTCCGATATAGCGACCCGCATCGATGGCGGTGAGCTCTACAGCGGTGTCGAAGACATGGACGGCGTTCTCGGTTTCGGGCATGACGTCATGAAACCAGAGTCGGCGGTGCTCCTCGATTACCGCCCGGGTAAGTGCGTTGGAAGGTGGGGCGCATCGATTACTGCCACGGTGTGGCGCACAGTTCCTGACGTGCTTTGTTCCAGAAGGGGGTGAGCTCGACCGATCCGGCGTCCGGGTGGGTACGTTGCCCCAGCTCGATGAATTCGAGGACCGTCATTCCCGCCGTGCGCGAGTACACGCATGCTTGCAGGGCGAGCTCGGCCGCGTCCGCGAAGGGCAGGGAGTTGCCCCATGGCCCGAGGTCGGTCGAGTCCACGAAGGTGTCGAGCTCCGTGCCCCGGCGGTTGTATTCGAGCTGGGTTTCGTAATCACAAGGCTTGCGGAACAGGGCGGTGCAGGTCGTGGAGTGCCCGTCCAGGACGAACGCGCTGTCGTCGAGGGTGCGCTGAGGTGGGTCCTTCGGCCCGTCCCACGCAATGAAGAACGCTGCCACCGCAGCCGCGATCAACACAACCAGCAGCAGCGCGCCTCGTTTCATGGGGATCTCCTCATCGGCAGCTTCTCATCTACCTTGTCCCACCTGTGTGCCGATGGCGGCCGTGACGGCGTCGGGAGCCTCGTCCGGGATCCAGTGCGACACGCCGTCGAGCACCTCGAACGTGTAGTCGGCGTCGACGTAGTCACCGCATAGTTCCGCGGCGAACCGGCCGACCGCAGCATCGTCGGTGCTCCAGATGTAGGTGGTGGGGACCTTCACCGGCGGGAGAGCACCGGTGTCGGGGGTCATCGCCCGATACCAGTTGAGGGTGGCGGTGAGCGCGCCCGGCCGGCGGAGCACGCGCACGTATTCGTCGATTGCGTCGGCCGCTACTCCTTCGCCGTAGAGGGCGCGCAGCCGGTGCGCGTCGTCGGCGAGCAGGACGTGCTCGGCCTTGCCGGGTTCACGGAACAGGGAGAAGTACGTCGAGCGTGCTTTCTGGTCCTCGTCCTCGCGCAACGCCGAGCCGAACGCAGCAAGGTGCGGGATCGACAGAGCGGTCAGTGATCGCACCCGCGCGGAATGATGTGCCGCCACGTGCCATGCGACCGACGAACCCCAATCGTGTCCGACGATGTGCGCGTCGTCGACATCGAATGCATCGAGAATTCCGAGAACATCCGCTCGCAGGTGATCGATCCTGTAGTCCGTGACCTCGGTTGGGCGGGCGCCGGGGGAGTAGCCGCGCTGATCGGGTAGCAGCACCCGCATACCGTTGCCGGCAAGCTCCGCGGCCACCGCGTTCCAGCACCGCGACGTCTGGGGAAAGCCGTGCAGCAGTACGATCGGTGGTCCGTCGGCCGGGCCCGCGAACCGGACGTCGAAGGTCAGGTCGCCGAGCGTGACGGCAGTGGACTCGAACCCTGCTGAATCGAACGCTGCTGAATCGAACGCTGCTGTTTCGGGCACCCTTCAACGGTACGTCCCGAAGTCAGTCGTGGAGCGGATTCCACGCGGCCATTCCGAGCATGATCAGGCGCATCTGCTTCTCTCCGCGGGTGAGGACTTCGGTTTCGGCGGCGCGTCCGGGTGCGACGGCGAGCAGGTCCAGCACCACTTCGAACATGGAGGTGACGAGCAGGTTGGCCGCCATCTCGAGATCGTCGGTATTCCATGCCGCGAGCTGGGGGATGCGTGCGAGGTCGACCGCGAGTTCGCGGGTGAGCAGGCGGAGTTCGACGGTGAAGGCCCGCGCCACTGCCGGGTGACCGCCGTGACGTTCGCGCGCGAGGAATCGGAATGCCAGTTCGTGGTCGCGCACCTGCCCGAGCAAGGCGGCCAGCGATGCCTGGGCATTGGATGGTCCTGGATTGCGACGTGCGTCGCGCAGGACCGAGCGGAGCAACCGCATCGTGTCGTCGGCGAGTGCGACGCCGAGTTCTTCCATCGACGCGAAATGCCGGTAGAAGGCCGTCGGCACGATGCCGACTGCGCGCGCGACCTCACGCAGGCTCACGCTCGCGAAACTGCGATCCGACGACAGCTCGAGTGCGGCGTCGAGGATTGCCTGACGGGTGCGTTCTTTGCGTTCGGCCCGGCTGGTCGGTTCGGGGGCTGGTTGGGGGGCGGGCGCTACGGGCACGCCCCGAGTGTAGGCACGCCGGGCGCTCCGCGGTCGTGCCGCCCCCGACAGGATTGTTACTGCCGTCACATCAGGGTTGACAGCGTTCGGTACGACCCTGGCACACTGAACTCAGTGTACGAATGTGCACTGAATGACTACCTCCGCATCGGAAGGTTGGAAATCATGACTGTGAGCCCCGCGCCGAGCCGTGTCCCTCTTCGGATCGGAGTCAGAAAACTCCTCTTCGGAGCACTTGGTGCACTCTCGACACCGCATCACCTGGACCGTTACCTCGAACTCGCCGACCCTCTGCTCACGACGGTCGCCAATCGCGCCCGGATCACCAGTATCGATACAAGTGTGCACGGATCGACGACGCTCACCCTGCGTCCCGCACGGCCGTGCCGGTTCGAGCCGGGGCAGCACATCCAGGTTGCCGTCGTGATCGACGGTGTACGGCACGTGCGCACGCTCTCGCCGGCGATCGTGCCGGGATCACGCGACGTGGTGCTCACCGTCGGTACGCGGTCCGGTGGGCTGGTATCGGGTCATCTTGCGGAACACGCACGGGTGGGGGACGTCGTCGAGGTCGGTGACGGCGCAGGGAACTTCGTACTCCCCGAATCTCGGCCATCGCGCCTGCTGATGATCAGCGGCGGTTCCGGTATCACCCCGGTGCTGTCGATGCTGGGGGCGATCGCTTCCGAAAGCGGTACGAGTGCAGTGACGTTCGTGCACTACGCGCGTACCTCGGCACACGTACCCCGCCGCGTGGAACTCGACGCATTGGCATCGCTGCCCAACGTCGAGGTCGTGCTCGCTCACACGCGCGGCGAGGGTGGGCACCTGCACGGACGGTTCGAACGCGCACACCTCGACGCGGTCGCGCCGTGGTTCGCCAGCACTCCGACCTACGTGTGTGGGCCGTCCGGCCTGGTCGAGAGCGTCCGCGACCTCTACGCCGCGGCCGGATCCTCGGATCTGCTGCACACCGAAGAATTCACACCGCCCGCGTACGTCGTCGACCCCGACGACGCGTCCGGCTCGGTGTCGTTCACCGAGTCGGGAATCGTTGCCGCGAATACCGGGGCCACAGTCCTCGAGCAGGCCGAGAACGCCGGACTCGCGCCGGAACACGGCTGTCGCATGGGAATCTGCCACACCTGCACGGCGATCCGGAACTCCGGATGCACACGCGATGTGCGCACGGGTGACCTCGATTCCGAACCCGGTGGGCGCATCCAGATCTGTGTCAGTGCGCCGGTCGGCAACGTAGCCGTCGAACTCTGACAACGAAGCGAACTTTCCAACCAGAGAAAATGGAGGACAGCATGTTCGGTTTGACTCTTCCGTCGATTCCGTTCCTGCCGTTTCTGTCGGGTGGTCGCACGCAGGTCGTGCCGGATCCGATAGTCCTGAGCCGCGACCAGGTCGACGAGATCGGCCGCGAGTTGGATGCGTTGCGGGAACGCACCGTTGCATCCCTCGGCGCCGAGGACCGTGAATACATCTACCGGATCATCAAAGCCCAGCGTGCACTCGAGGTGGCCGGTCGCGGCCTGTTGTTCCTCGGTTTCTTCCCGCCGGCGTGGGTGGCCGGAGTGGCATCGCTCAGTGTGTCGAAGATCCTCGACAACATGGAGATCGGCCACAACGTCATGCACGGCCAATACGACTGGATGCGCGAGCCGTCGCTGAATTCCCGCACATTCGAGTGGGACACCGTGTGCCCGTCGGACCAGTGGCGGCATTCGCACAACTACATGCATCACACCTACACGAACATTGTGGGGAAGGACCGTGACATCGGGTACGGCATCCTTCGGATGGACCCCGCGCAGAAGTGGCACCCGTACTATCTCGGAAACCCCGTGTACGCAACGGTTTTGATGTTGCTCTTCGAATGGGGTGTCATGTTCCACGATGCGGAAGTGGAGCGGATCGTCTCGCGTGAGCGGAGCTGGCGCGACGTGATCCCGCTGGCCCAGGGCTGGTGGCGCAAGGTGCGGCGTCAGGTGGTCAAGGACTACGTCGCGTTCCCGTTGTTGAGCGGTCCGATGTTCGTTCCGACGCTGGTCGGCAATGCGACCGCCAACCTGGTCCGCAACGTGTGGACGTTCTCGATCATCTTCTGCGGTCATTTCCCGTCGGGTGTGCAGTCGTTCTCGAAGGACGAGACCGCGAACGAGACGCGTGGCGAGTGGTACGTGCGTCAGATGCTGGGGAGCGCGAACATCAGCGGCACCCCGCTGTTCCACATCATGTCGGGCAACCTGTCGCACCAGATCGAACACCATTTGTTCCCCGATCTGCCCGCACACCGGTATCCGGAACTGGCCCCGCAGGTGCAGGCTCTCTGCGAGAAGCATGGATTGCCCTACAACACCGGTGGTCTGTTCGCGCAGGTTTCCTCCGTCTGGAAGAAGATCTTCCGGTTCGCGCTTCCGCCGGCACTGGTGTCGCCCGTGCCGGAGACGACGGTGCTCATCGACCGTTCGCCGAGTCCCGAGCGAAGCTCCGAGGCGACGGGTACTCTCGCGCGGGACAACGCGTGAGGGGATCCGGCATGGTTGGAAGATTCGAGCGGAACAAGGACGTCATCCAGGAGGTGACCGAATCGACGGCGACGCATGTCGGCGCGATCGCGAGCATCATCGCCGGCGCGGTTCGCGACGTGACCCGCGAGATCGGTGACCTGATCACCGAAGGGATCGAAATGCGCGAAGCCTCCCGGAAGGCGCGCACCGATCACGAGGAGCCCGAAGAGAAGTAAGCAGGGCAGATACGAAGCTCGCAGCCCCAGTGGATGACCACTGGGGCTGCGAGCTTCGTAACAGGTCTGCGAGCTTCGTCAGATCACGCCGAGGGCGAACATCGCGTCGGCAACCTTCACGAAGCCGGCGATGTTGGCGCCGTGCACGTAGTCGCCCGGCTTGCCGTATTCGGCAGCGGTCTCGATGCAGCGACCGTGGATGTCGCGCATGATGCCCGCGAGGCGCTCATCGGTGTAGTCGAAGTGCCACGAATCGCGCGACGCATTCTGCTGCATCTCCAGCGCGGAGGTGGCGACGCCACCGGCGTTGGCGGCCTTGCCGGGGGCGAAACGGACGCCCGCCTCGCGGAACACCGAGATACCGCCCGGGGTGGTCGGCATGTTAGCGCCCTCGGCGACGACCTTGACACCGTTCGTGACGAGGGTCTTGGCGGCGGTCTCGTCGAGCTCGTTCTGGGTGGCGCAGGGCAGCGCGACGTCGCACGGGACGCTCCAGATATTGCCGTCGGCGAAGAACTCGGCACCGGTGCGCTCCTCGGTGTACTCGCAGATACGCGCGCGACGGACTTCCTTGATCTCCTTGAGGAGAGCGAAGTCGATGCCGTCCTTGTCGTAGATGTAGCCCGAGGAATCCGAGCAGGCAACCACCTTGCCGCCGAGCTGGTGGATCTTCTCGATCGCGTAGATGGCGACGTTGCCGGAACCCGACACCACAGCGGTCGAACCCTCGAGGGAGTGGCCACGGGCCTCGGCCATCTCCGCGACGAAGTACGCGACGCCGTAGCCGGTCGCTTCCTTGCGGACCTGCGATCCGCCCCAGGTGAGTCCCTTACCTGTGAGGACACCGGACTCGTAGGAGTTCGTCAAACGCTTGTACTGGCCGAACAGATAGCCGATCTCGCGTCCGCCGACACCGATGTCACCTGCGGGAACGTCGGTGTACTCACCGATGTGGCGGTGCAACTCGGTCATGAACGACTGACAGAAGCGCATGATCTCCTGCTCGGAACGACCCTTGGGATCGAAGTCCGAGCCGCCCTTGCCGCCGCCGATGGGCAGGCCGGTGAGCGCGTTCTTGAAGATCTGCTCGAAACCGAGGAACTTCACGATGCCGAGGTTGACGCTCGGGTGGAAGCGCAGCCCGCCCTTGTAGGGGCCGAGCACGCTGTTGTACTGCACACGGAAACCGCGGTTGACGTGCACCTGACCGTTGTCGTCGATCCACGGCACCCGGAAGATGATCTGCCGCTCGGGCTCGCAGAGGCGCTCGATGAGCCCGGAATCGAAGTAGGACGGGTGGCGTTCCAGCACTACGTGCAGAGACTCGAACACCTCGGCCGCAGCCTGATGGAACTCGGGTTCGCCCGCGTTGCGGGCCTTGACCTGTTCATAGATCTCTGCGATGCGGTCCGAGGTCGACACGCCCACCTACCTGACTGTGAGAAGACTGTTACACCGTATTTACGTCGTGAACTATAGGTGCCGAGCACTACTGTCTGGTAATCCGGTCCCCGTGTGCGAGAAGGAACACAGCTGTCGCGACAATCGGAAAACGCGGCCTCAGCGGCAATCGGAGTGGCAGAACAGGGCGCGTGTGCCCGATCGTGCGGCGGCCTGAGCGTCGTATGTGATTCTACCGATGCCTTCGTCCAGGTGTCCTGGTTCGTCGGACCGATGCACGGCTGTGACCAGGGCGGACGGGTCAGCGGAGTACTGCGGGACCGAGGAATTCGCACGCGCGCAGGGCGAGTGCGATGTCGAGTGTGCTGTGGTTCGACAGGCCCGTGGCCGGGTCGCCGAGCGTCTTGCCGATCCGGTACTTCACGGTGTTGCGATGCAGATTCAGCCGTTGCGCGGTGTGGAGGTGGCTTTCCCCGGTCTCGAAGTACGCGCTCAACGTCTTGCGCAGGTCTGCGGCCTGGGCTGTGTTCTCGGCGAGTGGGCCCAATACCTCCCCGACCCACTCCCTACTCGAATCGAGGTTCGCCGCAAGGAACGAGATCACCGCGACACCCCGGTCACCGAAACCGATGATCGGGCCGGTGGAGGTGTCGGGAAGACTCGCGACCGTGTGCGCTGCACGGGCTCGCTCATGCGGGCGCCGGAATCCCGCGGCGCCTCCGGCAGCGAGGCCGAGGACCGCGCGGAAGCCCGGGCTCCCGGGTACCGAAGTGGACAGTTCTGCGGTGTCGATGTGGGGCCGCCGGCGTCCGAACGGTAGCCAGGCCCACATCGTCGCCCGGTCGACGGCAGTGAGAATGGGGGCCGACTCCGTGCCGAGATGGCGTGCGATGTCGCGGACGTATCGATCGAGTCGGGGAAGATCGTTGTCACTGCTGTCGGTCGACCAGGCAATGACCGCGACATGGAGTCGTTCGAGGCGATAGCCGGTCTCGGTTTCGAAGGCACTCGTCTCGGCCGGATTCCCGGCGAGCATGCCGTGAATGGTCGACGATCGGACGTTCCCCTGCGCGCCGATCCACCGTCGTCGTTCCTGCTCGTATGCACCGAATACGTACAGCGTGATGGCGTCTATGTAGCGGTAGAGCACTCCCGAGATGTGCTCGAGTACGGCCATGGCCTGAGGGCTCGGCAGGTCACATGCGTCGATCTCGTCGTAGCACGCCTCGAGCATGTAGTCCTGGCCCATATGGTACGCCCGTACCAGAGAATGCGACGGTACTTCCCGCTGGGCGAGGCGCAAGGCGTATTCCACCGCAGCCGTCGTCGGTTGCAGATGCTCGACCGGAATGTTGTTGGCCGGTCGGCAGCAGTCAACGAAGTGTCCTGCCCGTCTGCCGTAGGTGGCGCAGCGCGGATTCTGCCGCGTTGTATCCGCACATCCCGTGGGCGCCCGCGCCGGGAGGCGTCGACGCCGAGCACAGATACACCCCGTCGATGCCGGTGCTGTACGGGTCGCGGGCGATTCGCGGGCGGAACACCACCTGCAGGTCCGCGTTGGCGCCGCCGATGATGTCACCGCCCACCTGATTGGGGTTGTCGACGGCAAGGTCGGCCGGGGAGCTGGTCGCCTGCGCGACGATGCGGTCGCGGAACCCTGGTGCAAATCGTTCGATCTGCCCGACGATCGCGCCGGTCGCGTCGCCGGTGAATCCCGCAGGCACGTGGGCGTACGCGTACACAGGGTGGAGTGGCCCCCGCGAACGAGTCGAGTCGGCGACATACTGCTGGCCCAGCAAGACGAACGGCCGGTCCGGCAGCCGACCCATGGTCACTTCACGCTCCGCCCGGGCGATCTCGTCGAAATCGCCGCCCAGGTGGACGGTGCCCGCCCCGGCACAGGCCGGGTCGGACCACGGGATGGGTCCGTCGATCGCGAAGTCCACCTTGAACGCGCCGGGGGCATGACGGAACCTTCCGTATGCCTTCGCGACCCGTTTCGGAAGCGCCGACCCGAGAATTGTCAGCGCTGCTCCGGGAGCGATATCGAGCAGGATTACGTCGGCGGTGGGAATGTCCGCGGAGCTGCGTACGTGCACGCCGGTGTGGATCTTGCCTCCGTGTTCGGCGAGCATGGCCGCGAGCGCCCGGGTGATCGCGGCGGAGCCGCCCTCGGCCACCGGCCATCCGTAGCGGTGCCCGGCGGCGGTGATCATCAGGCCGACCGCGGAGGTCGCCGGTCGGTCGAGTCGATGATAGGCGTGCGCGGCGACGCCACCGAACAGCGCGCGACCTTGCCGCGTCCGGAACCAGCGGGCCGCGACGGTTGCGGGGGCCAGTGCGCGCGGACCGAACGCCGCGAGCCTCAGCGGATGCCGAGGGACGTGGAGCACCGGTCGCATGAGATCGGCTGCCAGATCATCGAATCCGGAAGCAAGATCGGAGAACATTCGGTGCCACCGAGGCCCGTCGTCGCAGAGGCCTGCAACGGTGTCTTCCAACGAACGGTGCAACAATGCCGCGTCGGTTCCGTCGAGGGGATGAGCGCAATCGATTTCGGGCCACCGCCACCGCAGACCGTAGCGTTCGAGGGCGAGGGTCTGCAGGTGCGGGGAGCCGGCTCCCATCGGGTGGAAGGCCGAGCAGTGGTCGTGGATCAGACCGGGCACGGTCAGCTCACCAGACCGAGTGCCCCCACCGATCTCGTCGGCGGCTTCGAGAACCTGAACGTCCACACCGTGCTGTGCGAGATGGACGGCGGCAGCAAGCCCGTTGGGACCGCTACCGACCACGACCGCGGTGCTCATCGACGAGTCTCCTTCCCGGTGGGCGTTGCAGGGCTCGGTGGTGCGGGGCGGTGACGCATCTTCGGTTCGGACAGTGTCCCCGGGTCGGTGAGCGCCCGATCGACGTCCACGTCGATCGTCCAGATCACGTTCACGGGGATCGGGCCGTTCGGCAGCCACGGCTGTTCCGCGGTGGCATCGGTGACCTCGAAGGTGCCTCGCTCGACGACGCCGAGCGCTGCATAGATCACCTGGTACTCCTGGGTGCTCTTGTGCATGGGTTGCGATTCGACCCATGTCACGAGGAACTCGCCGGGAGCGAAGTTGCAGCGCCGCTGGATCGCATCGATCAGACCCTTGCTGTGGAAGTGCCCGTCGCCGAAGTTGAACGCAACGACCGAGTTGCACGGACGCACGGGTCGTCGCCGCGCTCTGTCACGTGGTCCCACACCAGATAATCGATAGCCGTCATGCCTGAATCACCTTTTCGTCGTCCTGTGATTCACGACACTATGCGGGTTCAGGGTGACGGAGAATGGCCCAGCGGGCTCAGCTTGGATGCCGCCTTTGTCCCCCGGGGACAAAGGCCCAATCGCGCCGCACGGTGTGGTAGCGACTGCAGATTCGCGTGTTCGGTCACATCTTCTCACCGGGTAACCGCGCGGCCTGCTCGACCCAGGAGCGGAGGCGGTCCTCATCCGGTTCGTCGTCCTCGTAGATGTCGAGGTAGCGAACCTCGTCGTGCTTGGAGGCTTTCGGCGGGACGGGATCGAGCGACGTCCCCCGGAAGAATTGCACCTGCACGTATTTGGTGAAGCATCGGAACGACAGGAACCAGCCGTCGCCCTCGAGGCCGTAGAACGGTTGGTTCCACTTGACGGCCTTGTGGACATCTGGGACCGCGGAGACGATGAGAGCGTCCAAGCGTTCGCCGAGATCGCGTTTCCACTCGGGCATGGCGGCGATGTAGGCCGCGACGGGGCCGTTTCCCTCGCCCTTGGGGATCTGTGGGTTGCCGCCCGAAAGGAGTTTCGGTCCCGTCTCGTTCTTCTTGGGATCGGTCATGGGAGGCCTCCTGGTGCGGCTTGCGCGGCCGGACGTGCATCATGCGGTTCGATGTGAGGTACCGTACCGCCGTTGACCGTGCTCGGCAGGCGCTCGCGACCGTGAGGTGCCCCCGGCAGGACTCGAACCTGCGACCTAGAGATTAGAAGGCTCTTGCTCTATCCAGCTGAGCTACGGGGGCGCGGCCAAAATCTTAACGGGGCCGCAGCAGTGGCTGTGGATTGGGTCGGCTCATGTGGTGTGGGTGGGTCCGGATTCTTCGGAATCATCGGCGGTGCCCGTCGCGACGTCGCTTCGCGGTGATGATTCGGCGTCGGTTTCGTCGATCACGTCCACCTTGCCGGTCTGCAGCCTCTGCATCACATGATCGACCCCGATGCCCAGTACCACCGCCACACAGATCGAGACGACTGCGCCGAGTAGCGGTTGCTCGTGGAAGAAGCCGCCCACGAGCCGTCCCATCATCGACGAATACACAGCCCAGGTGATCCCTCCGATGATCGTCAGCGGCACGAACTTCTTCCGCGGGTACCGCGTCGCTCCGGCGGTCATGTTCACGGCGATCCGGCCGATCGGGATGTACCGGGCGGTGATGATGATCGCCGCGCCGCGCTTGTCAAGACCCTTGCGTGCCCAGCCGAACGCTGCTCGGGCCTTGGGCTTGCGCATCCATGCGAATCGCTCGGTGCCGACCTTCCGTCCGATGGTGTAGGCGATGTTGTCGCCGACGATCGCGCCCAGCGCCGCGAGTGGTATGACCACCCACAGGTACGGCTTGCCGGTCGAGCCCGAGAGGGATGCGAGGGTGACCAAGATTGTCTCGCTCGGCACCGGAGGGAAGAAACCGTCGACGACGCAGACGAAGAACAGGAGTGGATACACCCACAGGGCCGCTGCCTGGCCGATGATGAATTCGTTGATCACGTCCATGGGGCGGCGTTGCTCCTGTCGGGGGTCACATAGGTTGCTGCTTCTACGGTATTCGCCCTCGTGTGTGTGCACATCAGGGTGACTCCCTGATCTTGTCTCGGCGACGGCTGCCTCGATCGCACCTGCGCTGGGCCCGCTCGCGCTTCCCGTCGGGGATCGAACCGAGGGTCGGTCGCAATAGTCCGATTTCGACTCCGAAATCCCACGTCGGCGCTACCCTGGGCACCACGGGGATGGCATACATGCGGCATGTTCGATGTGGTGGGATTCACCCTAGGTCGGGAGTGAGACATGCAGGTTCCGGGCCCATTCGAGTACGAGCGCGCTACCGGCGTGGAGCACGCGATAAGCCTGCTGGACCGGTTGGGTGAGGAGTCCCGGGTCATCGCGGGCGGGCACAGTCTTCTTCCGATGATGAAGCTGCGGCTCGCCAATCCCGAGCATGTGGTCGACATCAACGACCTCGGCGGCGAGCTCGACTACATCGAGATCGACCCCGAGGCGGTCCGTATCGGAGCTCTCACCCGTCACCGCGCGTTGCTCGAAGCCGACGACCTCGCCGCCGTGTTCCCGATCTTCCGGGACGCAGAGAAGGTCATCGCCGATCCGGTCGTGCGAAACCGCGGCACGATCGGCGGCTCGCTGTGTCAGGCCGACCCGGCCGAAGACCTCTCGACGGTGTGCGCGGTGCTCGACGCCACGTGTGTCCTCCGCGGTCCGTCGGGTGTGCGCGAATTGCCGTTCGCGGCGTTCCACCTCGGACCTTACGAGACAGCGGTGGCGAGCAATGAGCTACTCGTCGAGGTCCGTCTGCCGCGACACGGCGCGGGTTCGAGTGCCTACGCGAAGGTGGAGCGGCGTACCGGTGACTGGGCGGTCGCTGCGGCCGGCGCCGCAGTCTGGATGTCCGGCGGAGCGATAACCGACGCCCGAGTCGGCCTCACCGCGGTCCGTGCCGACGACGAGGCACTCGCTGCGATCGCGGATCTGCTTTGTGGCAAGGCTCCGTCGGAGGAGCTGTACCGAGAGGCCGGAGCGCTCGCGTCGGCTGCATGCGATCCGGAATCCGACCAGCGGGGCACCGCCGAATACAAGCATCACCTCGCCTCCGAACTGACCGTGCGGACACTGCGCCGCGCGGTGGAACGACTCGACTCGACCGAAGGGACGTGACGGTATGAAGATCTCGATGACCGTCAACGGCGAAGACGTCGAGGCCGACGTCGAACCGCGCACGTTGCTCGTCCATTTCCTCCGCGACCATCTGGGCCTGACCGGAACCCACTGGGGTTGCGACACCAGCAACTGCGGGACCTGCGTCGTCTCGATCGACGGCGAACCCGTCAAGTCCTGCACGACGCTCGCCGCGATGGCCGCCGGCCACGAGGTCGGGACCGTCGAAGGTCTCGAGAAGGACGGCGTCCTCGACCCGGTGCAGGACGGCTTCATGCGCTGCCACGGACTCCAGTGCGGATTCTGTACGCCTGGCATGATGATCACCGCCCGCGCGTTGCTCGACCGCGATCCGGACCCGGACGAAGCGACGATCCGCGAGGCGATCTCCGGTCAGATCTGCCGGTGCACCGGCTACACCACCATCGTGCGCTCGGTGCGCTGGGCGGCCGAGAACGCACATTCCGAGCAGGATGCGGAGGTCACGTCATGACCGCTGTCGAACCGGACCTCGAAGTCCAGGGAACAGAAGAAGACCCGGCCACTGCGGACAACGACCGGAAGCCGTGCGGTCACGGTCGCATGCTTCGCAAGGAGGATCCCCGGTTCATCCGTGGGCAGGGCCATTACGTCGACGACGTGACACTGCCCGGCATGCTGCACATGGCGATCCTGCGTTCCCCGGTCGCGCACGCTCGGATAGTCGGAATCGACACCTCAGCGGCGCTGGCGCATCCGAAGGTCAAGGCCGTCATCACCGGCGCCGACCTGGCGGAGAAGGGTCTCGCGTGGATGCCGACCCTGTCGAACGACGTGCAGGCGGTTCTCGCTACCGACAAGGTGCGGTTTCACGGGCAGGAGGTCGCGTTCGTCGTGGCCGAGGACCATTACGCGGCCCGCGATGCCCTCGAACTCATCGACGTCGATTACGACATCGTCGACCCCGTCGTGGACGTCCGTACGGCTCTCTCACCCGACGTACCCGTCATCCGCACCGATCTCGAGGGCAAGACCGACAACCACTGTTTCGACTGGGAAGCGGGCGATGCCGCAGCGACCGACGCGGTCTTCGCGAAAGCCGACGTCATCGCCCGACAGGAGATCGTCTACCCGCGAGTGCACCCCGCACCGATGGAGACGTGCGGCGCCGTCGCCGACTACAACCGGGTCACCGGAAAGCTGACGCTCTGGTCGACGTCCCAGGCACCGCACGCGCACCGCACGCTGTATGCCCTGGTGGCAGGTCTGCCCGAACACAAGATCCAGGTGATCTCACCCGACATCGGCGGTGGATTCGGCAACAAGGTTCCGATCTACCCCGGTTACGTGGGTGCGATCGTCGCGTCGCTCGTCCTGGGCAAGCCCGTCAAATGGATGGAGGATCGCAGCGAGAACCTGATGAGCACAGGTTTCGCGCGCGACTACATCATGGTCGGCGAGATCGCAGCGACCGAGGAAGGGAAGATCCTCGCGATCCGGTCGCAGGTCCTTGCCGATCACGGCGCCTTCAATGCCACCGCCGCGCCCGTGAAGTATCCGGCCGGGTTCTTCGGCGTCTTCACCGGCAGCTACGACATCGAAGCGGCCTACTGCCACATGACGGCCGTCTACACGAACAAGGCGCCCGGCGGAGTCGCGTACGCGTGCTCGTTCCGGATCACCGAGGCTGTGTATTTCGTCGAGCGACTCGTCGACTGTCTCGCATTCGATCTCGAGATGGATCCGGCGGAGCTGCGGCTGAAGAACCTGCTGCGGCCCGACCAGTTCCCGTACACCAGCAAGACCGGGTGGAAGTACGACTCGGGCGACTACGAGACCACCATGCGCAAGGCGATGGACATGATCGGCTACGACGATCTGCGCCGCGAACAGGCCGAGCGGCGTGCCCGCGGCGAACTGATGGGCATCGGCATGGCGTTCTTCACGGAAGCAGTCGGTGCGGGCCCCCGCAAGGACATGGACATCCTCGGTCTCGGCATGGCCGACGGTTGCGAGCTGCGGGTGCATCCGACCGGCAAAGCAGTGGTGCGTCTTTCGGTGCAGAGCCAGGGGCAGGGA
The DNA here is from genome assembly GCF_036327795.1 of Rhodococcus artemisiae. Lineage (NCBI taxonomy): Bacteria > Bacillati > Actinomycetota > Actinomycetes > Mycobacteriales > Nocardiaceae > Rhodococcus > Rhodococcus artemisiae. Next base: position 776,181 of record NZ_JAUTXY010000001.1, on the reverse strand, counting down.
CACGAGACCACGTTCGCGCAGATCGTCGCCGAGGAGATCGGCATCCCACCCGAGGACATCGATGTCGTGCACGGCGACACCGATGCCACTCCATTCGGTCTCGGCACCTACGGCAGCCGGTCGACGCCGGTGTCGGGGGCAGCCGCAGCCCTCGTTGCACGCAAGGTGCGCGACAAGGCGAAGATCATCGCTTCCGGCATGCTCGAAGTCTCCGTCGCCGACCTCGAGTGGGACAAGGGTTCCTTCCACGTCAAGGGCGATCCGTCTGCCGCCGTGACGATCCAGGACATCGCGATGCGGGCGCACGGCGCCGGTGATCTCCCCGAGGGAATCGAGGGTGGTCTCGAGGCCCAGATCTGTTACAACCCCGAGAATCTCACCTACCCGTACGGCGCGTACTTCTGTGTCGTCGACATCGACCCCGGCACCGCCGAGGTGACGGTCCGCCGTTTCCTCGCCGTCGACGACTGCGGCACGCGGATCAACCCGATGATCATCGAAGGGCAGATTCACGGCGGCATCGTCGACGGCATCGGGATGGCCCTCATGGAAATGATCGCGTTCGACGAGAACGGCACGTGCCTCGGCGGCTCGTTCATGGATTACCTGATCCCCACCGCGCTCGAGGTGCCGACACTGGAGACCGGACACACGGTCACCCCGTCGCCGCACCATCCGATCGGTGCCAAGGGAATCGGCGAATCCGCCACGGTCGGTTCGCCGCCGGCGATCGTCAATGCGGTACTGGATGCGTTGAAGCCGCTCGGGGTGCGGCACGCCGATATGCCGTTGACCCCGTCGCGGGTGTGGGAAGCGATGCAGGGTCGGGCGACACCCCCGATCTGATGGACCGCTCCCGGAGCGAGAGGAGGCGCGGGCATGGATCTGAGCGTCCGTGAGACACAGCTACACGAAGAACGGCGGCCGTTCGTGCGGGCGACGGTGGTCCGGGCCCAACCTCCGACCTCGGCTCACTCCGGCGACAGCGCGCTCGTTCTCCTCGACGGCACGATCGAAGGCTTCGTGGGTGGGCAGTGCACCGAGACCTCGGTGCGTGCAGCAGCCCAACAGGTGCTCGATCGGGGTGAGAGCCTGTTGTTGCGGGTGCTGCCCGCGGAATACGATGACTTCCCCGAGACTCCGGGCGCGACGATCGCCGTCAACCCCTGCATGTCGGGAGGGGCGATGGAGATCTTCCTCGAACCACGGTTGCCACCCACAGTCGTCGCGGTGTCGGGTTCCTCACCGGTGGCCCAGGCCGTCGCAGACTTCGCCCGGAGAGTCGACTACACGGTGGAACAGATTCGAGGATCAGACGTTCCACGGGACTCGGCAGCGGTGATCATCGCGACACACGGTGGCGACGAAGCCAGTGTGATCAGGGCGGCGCTCGACGCGGACGCCGGCTACATCGGTCTCGTCGCGAGCCCCGGACGCGGCGCGGCCGTCCTCGACGAGATGGATCTGACCGCTCCCGAACGCGCCCGTGTGCATACCCCGGCAGGACTCGACGTCGGGGCGCGGACCGCGGCGGAGATCGGGTTGTCGATCATCGCCGACATCGTGCGGGCCGTGCGCAGCGGCGAACTCGCCCGACTACCGAAGCAGGCACGTCCCGTTCCGCGGACGGCGGTCGACCCGGTATGCGGGATGACGGTGACGGTCGCGGAGTCGACACCGCACCTCGTCGTCGCCGGCACCGACGTGTGGTTCTGCTGCCCCGGCTGCCGACGGGCCTACCAGAAGGAACACGCAGCGTGACCGACTCGGCGCGACCGTGGGTATTCGACGACGTCGAGGATGTCGTCGCACGGTTCGATGCCCGCGATCATCTTCTCGACGAGGGCACCGCGACCGCGATGTACCTCGCGGTCGAATTGGGCCGTCCGCTTCTTCTCGAAGGGGAACCCGGTGTCGGCAAGACCACGGCGGCGAAGGTGCTTGCAGATGTCCTCGGGAGCCCGCTGATTCGGCTGCAGTGCTACGAGGGGCTGTCGATCTCGGAGGCGTTGTACGACTGGAACTATCAACGTCAACTACTCGCGATCCGGCTCGCCGAAGCCCACGGGAGCACGCCGACGGAAGACGACCTCTACACCGAGGAATACCTGCTCGAACGCCCGATTCTCCAGTGCGTCCGACATCAGGGTGCTGCTCCGGCAGTTCTATTGGTCGACGAGATCGACCGCGCCGACGACGAATTCGAGGCACTCCTCCTCGAGTTCCTCGGTGAGTTCACCGTCACCGTCCCGGAACTCGGAACACTCACTGCCGCACAACGTCCCGTCGTGGTGCTCACGTCCAACCGCAGCCGCGATCTGCACGACGCGTTGCGGAGACGATGCCTGTACCACTGGATCGACTATCCGGATCGCGAGCGTGCCGTCGCGATTCTGCGGCGCACGGTGCCGGAGGCCAGTGCGGCGCTGATCGAACGGGCCACCGATTTCGTTGCGACCGTGCGCGGACTCGACCTGGACAAGGCGCCCGGCATCGCGGAGACCATCGACTGGGTGTCCGCGCTCTCGGCCCTCGGCGTCTCGGATCTGGGTCGTCCCGGTGCCGGTGTGTCGTTGGCGGCACTCGCCAAGACCCCCGACGACCGCGGTGCAATGGGGGAGGCCTTCGCCGATTTCGTGGTGGCCGGTGCGCCGTGACCGCTCTTCTACTGCCGGGCATCGACCGGGCTGCGTTTGCGGTGGCTCTCGCCGATCGGCTCCGTCGATCCGGGATCGCCGTGACCCTCGACGGTGCCGCGACACTGACCCGGGCGTTGCGTATACGACCCCCGCGCACTCGTTCGCAGCTGTATTGGGCGGCGCGTCTCACGCTCGTGGATCGACGCGACAACCTCGAGAAGTTCGACGCCGTGTTCTCGGCGGTGTTCGACCACGGCGCGGTGCCGATGGATCCGCATGCTCGCCGTGCCGGACTCGACGACGGCGGCCAGGATCGGCCTTCTACCGATGCTTCGAACGTAGGCCGCCGCCGGCCCGAAGCGGGCGGCGACGTGCCGTGGGTCACGCGCTCGGTCACCGGCGCCCTCGGAGACCGGGCTCCGGAGGACAACTCCAGACGTGGCGAGCGACTGCCCAGCGTATTCGAGGCCGTCGCCGACCAGCGGTTCTCAGACCTCGATCCGGCTCGTCTGGCAGAGATTGCCTCGTGGCTCGAGCATGCCGCGGTGACGTGGCCGACCCGGGTCAGCCGCCGCCGCGAATCGCATCACAGCGGACGACTCGATCTGCGCGCGAGCATCGCGGCGTCACGACACACCGGGTACGAACCGGTACGACTCGTCCACACCAGACCTGCGCGGCGTCGCAGGCAACTCGTGCTGTTCTGCGACGTCAGCCGCTCGATGCGCGCCTACGCCGATATCTATCTACACCTGATGCGCGCCGTCGTGCGCGCGGGCGATGCCGAGGTCTTCGCGTTCTCGACCACGGCGACCCGCCTGACACCGACGTTGAAGAACAGATCCGTCGAGCAGGTGATCGACGCTGTCAACGACCACGTCGAGACGCGTTTCGGCGGGACCCGCATCGCTGGATCACTGTCCTGCGTCCTCCGTTCACATCGTGGGCATGCGCTGCGCGGCGCGATCGTCGTCATCGCCTCGGATGGCTGGGACAGCGACGATCCCGAGGATCTGGCGCGGGTCATGACGCAGATCCGTCGTCGCGCACATCGGGTGGTGTGGCTCAACCCGCGCGCGGGCCTGCGCGACTTCGCGCCGGCGACAGGGTCGATGGCGGCGGCCCTGCAGCACTGCGATGCGCTGTTACCGGCAGACACTCTCACCGCCCTGCGCGGCGCGATCGATGTCGTGGCCGGTGCGCAGCTCGAGAGCCGCCGGACATCGCCGTTCGAGCGGGTTGCGGGGTCGAACGCTCGGTCTCACCTCCACGCGTAGTTGCCGGCCCACAGGGTCGCCGTGCTCATGGGTGCCACCGGCGCCTTCACGGCTGCCGCCCGATCGCGGAGTCTGCGGAGCACACCGTGTGTGCGTGGTGTGTCGCGCTCGACTGCCTTGTGGGCATTGATCATTGCGACCTCACCGCGCCGAACATTTCGCAACGTCGGTGACATGTGGGTGCCTGCGTCGAGAACTGCTCGAATCGTCGGCATATCGTCCGCAAGCCGGACGTACGCTGCGTCCAGTGACGTGCCGTCCTCGAGCGCTTGATCGAGCCGGACGGCGAGGTGCGTGGTCCACTGTCGCTGCAAGGTGAGAAGGATGTTGTCTCCCGATCCGAAAAGCTCCCTTGCGCGGGGTATCTCATCGAACCGGAGCGCCGAGTCGAGGTCTACCTGCGCTCGGGTCAGCACGTTGTCCAGTACAGCGCGCCGTGCTCTGTATGTTTCCCAGGACATCTCGGTCAACTCCCTGAATCCGGTGCGTTCACTGTTCTCGAGGGAAACGCTACGGAGATCCGGCCCCTGTTTCGTCGTGCCACCGTCGAGTCTTTCTCTCCTACCGTGGGCGGAGAACGGATCCGCTCCGGGAACGACGCCGCTGAAGATTTCTCCGCCTACGCTGGTCGTGTGGACTTGATGGCGTTCTTCCGCCGTCGTATGGCGGCGAGTGGCTACGACTACCCGGTCGGTGTGATGTTGTTCGGGCACATCGGGATGGTCGTCGTCGCCTGTATCGCCGTGGCGCAGCGTGACGGGCTCGTGCCCCCGGGATGGGCGCTCCTGTTCGGACTGATCGCTGCGACCGCACCGATCGTGGGCGACCTGGTCGAACCGGATTCGATGCTCGTACGGCTGCTCATGGGACTCGTCGTGCTGGGGGCGACTTCGTTGCTGCTCGTGCGGCCACCGGACGCGGCCTTCGACTTCGCCCCACTCGTTCTCGTGTTGATGGTCGGCGAGATCGCGGCCATGACACCCTTCTCTGTCAGCGTCGGTGCGTTGGCCGCGGCCGCAGCGACGCTCACGGCGTTCGCGTTCGCCGGCAACCTCGACGGCGGGCTGTACTACCTCGGCGCCGTCGTGCTCGGGTGGATCATCGGGCGCCTGCTCCTCACCCAGTTACGCCTTCTGCACCAGGAGCGCGCCGCCCAAGCGATCCAGGCCGAGCAGGCCGCGACCTCCGAGCGCCAACGGATCGCCCGCGAGGTCCACGACGTCGTGGCGCATTCGCTGAGTGTCACGCTGTTGCATCTGACTGCTGCGCGCCGAGCCCTGGAGCAGGACCGCGACATCGACGAAGCCGTCGATGCCCTGACCGACGCAGAAAGACTGGGACGCGAAGCGATGGCCGACATCCGGCGGACAGTGGGTCTCCTCGATGCTGGACCTTCGAGTACCCGCCCCGAACCCACGATCGGAGACATCCCCGAGCTGATCGACGACTTCCGTCGCGCGGGCGTCCCGGTGACCTTCGAGATGTCGGGTGAGATGGACGAGGCCCCAGGCGCCGTCGGGCACGGTATCTACCGCATCTGTCAGGAGTCCCTGGCGAACATCGTCAAACATGCTCCCGCTGCGAAGACCGAAGTGCGACTCGAGATCGGGGCCCAGTGGCTTTCACTGCGGATCCACAACGGTCTCCATGTCCCGGCGTCGCCCCCGAGCGGTGAGGTGGGCTCCGGACTGCGCGGCATGCGTGAACGCGCGGCGCTGCTCGGTGGTCAACTGCGCGCGGGCCCGGACGACGGGGGATGGTCCGTGCGCGCTCGCGTCCCGCTCACCGCAGACTCGTGCCCGATCGTGCGCCGCATCCCGGGACTGACATGACCGCCCCGGAGATCGGGGTGCTCCTCGTCGACGACCAAGAACTCGTACGGTCCGGCCTGCGACGCATTCTCCGCCGCAAGGACGGGTTCGTGATCGTCGATGAGTGCGCCGACGGCGCCGAGGTACCCGGCGCGGTGGCCGAACACAACCCCGACGTCGTCGTGATGGACATCAGGATGAAGAACGTCGACGGCATTCAGGCGACTCGCGCGCTTCGATCCCTCGAGACCCCACCGCCGGTGCTCGTGCTCACGACGTTCGACGACGACGAACTGCTGTCCGGCGCCCTGCGTGCCGGAGCGGAGGGCTTCATCCTCAAGGACTCCCCGGCGGAGGATCTCATCCGCGCGGTGCGGAGGGTCGCGGCGGGTGACGGATTCCTCGACCCCACGGTGACCGGTCGTGTGCTCTCCACCTATCGCACCGCCGCCCAGCCCACTGGGAACGGCAGCAAGGGGCTCGACGAGCTGACCGCCCGTGAGGTCGATGTACTCGCACTCATCGGGCGCGGATCCAGTAACGCGGAGATCGCGCAGCAACTCGGTATCGCCGGTGTGACGGTGAAAAGTCACGTCGGCCACATCTTCGTCAAACTCGATCTTCGCGACCGGGCCGCCGCCATCGTGTACGCCTTCGACCACGGAATCGTCACTCCGGGAGAAACGCTACGTGACTGAGCGCCGGTGGGTGACCCGAGTCTCCGACGGGGCGTCGTAGCGGGGTTCTGCGAGGTCCTACCCTGTAGGTATGGCAACACCGGATCTCGAGCGGGAGGCGCCGCAGGCTGCGCCGGCCCCTGCGCGTGGCAACACCTCAGCGCTGTTCGTCCTCTTCGGCGTCGTCGCGGCTATGGTCGCGGCAATCGTGGTGGGTCTGTCGGCCGCGCAGGCACTGGTGCTACTCGGCATTCCCGACCCGGGTCCGCTCACCACGTACGGCCTGCCGACGGTGCGCGCGGTGTCCGAGATCGCGACGGTTCTGACCATCGGATCATTGTTCTTCGCAGCATTCCTCGTGCCTCCCCAAGCGAACGGCGTTCTCGACGTCGGCGGCTACCGTGCGGTGCGGACCGCGGGTGCCTCCGCGATGGTGTGGGCGGTCACGGCGGCGCTGATGGTGCCGTTGACGCTGTCGGACACTTCCGGTCAGCCGCTCTCCGAGGCGATCAGGCCGGAGAATCTGTTCTCGGCCCTCGGCCAAGTCGAGACGTCACTCGCGTGGGCGTGGACCACAGTGCTCGCACTGATCACCGCGATCTTGATCCGGCTGGCCCTGCGCTGGTCGTGGACACCGTATCTGCTGGTGCTCTCGCTCGTGACGTTGATGCCGATCGCACTGACGGGACACTCGTCCAGCGGCGGCTCCCACGACATGGCCACCAACAGCCTGGTGCTGCATCTGGGGGCGGCGTCTATCTGGGCGGGCGGCCTGTTCGCGGTGCTCGCCCACGCGTGGCGCAGGGGCGAGTACTCCGATCTGGCCGCCCGGAGATTCTCCTTCGTCGCGTCCATCGCGTTCGTGGTGATGGCCATCAGCGGTGTGATCAACTCCGCGGTGCGGGTGTCGCTCGACGACCTCTTCACCACCACGTACGGCCGGTTGGTGGTTGCGAAGACGGTGGCCCTGGTCGTGCTCGGCATCTTCGGCTGGGCGCAGCGACGGCGCGCATTGCCCGACCTCGAGGCCGATCCGACGAACCGCGCGGCGTTCGTGCGGTTCGCGGCGGTCGAATCGCTCATCCTCGCCGCGACCGTGGGCTTGGCGGTGGGGCTCGGACGTACACCGCCGCCCCCGCCCGCGGCGGCACCCTCGGTGCTCGAGGTGGAGCTCGGCTACAACCTCAGCGCACCGCCCACCTTCATGAACCTGTTCTTCGGCGAATGGCGGTTCGACCTGATCTTCGGCACGGCGGCGTTGGTGCTCGCGGCCGGGTACGCGATCGGGCTGTGGACGCTTCGCAAGCGCGGTGACATGTGGCCGGTCGGTCGGTCGATCGCGTGGTTCGCGGGATGTTTCGTCCTGCTCGTGACGACCAGCTCGGGTGTCGGGATGTATTCACCGGCCATGTTCAGCGTGCACATGGGTGCCCACATGGCGATGTCGATGCTCACCCCGGTGCTGCTCGCCCTCGGTGGTGCGATGACCCTCGCGTTGCGCGCGTTCAAACCCGCCGGGCGCGGCGCCCCTCCCGGGCCGCGCGAATGGATCCTCGATTTCCTGCACAGCCCCCCGTCACGTTTCTTCACGCACCCGCTCGTCGCGGCGCTGATGTTCGTCGGCGGGTTCTATGCGCTGTACCTGGGCGGAATCTTCACTGCATTCGCCGACAGCCACACCGCGCACGTACTGATGAACCTGCACTTCCTGTTGAGCGGCTACCTCTTCTACTGGGTGGTCATCGGTGTCGACCCGTCGCCGCGCGAGGTGCAGCCCGTGACCAAGCTGGCGATGGTGTTCGGCTCGTTGCCGTTCCACGCCTTCTTCGGCGTGACCCTCATGAGCATGGGTTCGGTCATGGCCGAGTCGTACTACCGCGGGTTGGCGCTGCCGTGGAACGCCGACCTGTTCTCGGACCAGAAGGTCGGTGGCAGTATCGCGTGGTCGGCGGGTGAGATCCCGCTCGTACTCGTGATGATCGCGTTGGTGGTGCAGTGGTCGCGCAGCGACGAACGCGTGGCCCGCCGCGTCGACCGGGCCGCCGATCGCGACGACGATGCGGAGCTGGCCGCACACAACGCGATGTTCGCCGAGTTGGCCCGTCGTGACAGCGCTGGAGCGGAGAGCAGAGCGCCGAACACCGCCGCATCCGATGGAACTCGGACAGGTGAATCGGGTACAGACCACGTAGCGTCCTGATTCATGGCCCGGACCCGAGTGGTATCCGTACCGGTAGTGCACGCGGCGTGGCGGGGACTTCTCACCTGTGTCTGCGCCGTAGCTGTCGCGTGTGTCGCCGCACCGGTGGCGGGCGCGGCGCCCACCCCCGGGTCGGTGGTGTCGGCGGACACGCTGCCGATGGCGTTGTCGGTGCCGGGTGCGGCGAGCGCTCAGACGATCACCTACCGGACGCAATGGCGCTCCGGGGAGGACACCGTCGGTACAGGGGTGGTGTTCCTGCCGGCCGGTGAGGCACCCGCGGGCGGGTGGCCGGTACTCGCATGGGCGCACGGCACCACCGGACTGTCGGACTCCTGCGCGCCTTCGCGCACCCCGCGCAGCGCCCGCGACACCGCCTACCTCGACCACTGGCTGGGCCAGGGCTACGCGGTGGTGGCAGCCGACTATCCGGGGCTGGGCAGCGACGGGCTGCACCGCTACCTGGACGGACAGAGCGCGGCGAACAGCGTTGTCGACATCGTGCGTGCCGGCCACGCCGTCGAACCGGAACTGTCCGACGAGTGGGTCGTGGTCGGACAGTCTCAAGGCGGCCACGCTGCGCTCCACACCGCACATCTCGCGACGACGCGTGCACCCGAGCTCGACTTTCGCGGCACCGTGACGACCGGTGCACCGTCCAATCTCGAACGTGTCTTCCCGGTCGGTTTCCCCGGCTTCCCGGATCTGGGTCTCGACGGCCTCACGACCTTCAGCGCGTACATCTTCGCAGGCCTGCGCGACGCGGATCCGGCGCTGGGTCTCGATGGCTATCTCACCGATGCAGGCCGCGAGGTGCTCGCTGCTGCCGAGGACCTCTGCTTCGAGGAGCTGACCGAGCGCTACGCCGGAGTGGGCATCGGCGACCTGCTCGAGAGACCGCTCACAGACGACCGGTTCCGTGCGGCGTTCACCGACTACCTGGCAGTTCCCGTCACGGGGTACGACCGGCCGGTGTTCCTCGCCCAGGGCCTGCACGACACGATGGTGCCGGCGCCACTGTCGTTCGCGCTCGCCGCCGATCTCACCGCCGGGGGCGCAGCGCCGCAGTTCCGGACGTATCCGACAGGGCACTCCGAGACGATGGCCGCGTCGTTGCCGGACACCACCCCGTTCGTCGCGGCGCTGTTCGCCGCACCTTGATCCAGCTGCCGGAACCGCAGGATGTGGGATCTACGCGTGGGACGGATACGCTGGTCGCCATGGCGGAGTTCATATACACGATGAAGAAGGTGCGCAAGGCGCACGGTGACAAAGTAATTCTCGATGACGTCACCATGAGCTTCTACCCGGGCGCGAAGATCGGCGTCGTCGGGCCCAACGGCGCGGGTAAGTCGTCCATCCTCAAGATCATGGCGGGCCTGGATCAGCCCAGCAACGGTGAGGCGTTCCTCGATCCGGAGGCGACGGTCGGGATCCTGCTGCAGGAGCCCCCGCTCAACGAAGAGAAAACGGTCAAGCAGAACGTCGAGGAGGGCCTCGGCGAGATCAAGGTCAAGCTCGACCGTTTCAACGAGATCGCCGAACTCATGGCCACCGATTATTCGGACGAGCTCATGGACGAGATGGGCAAGCTCCAGGAGGAGCTCGACCATGCCAACGCATGGGACATCGACTCGCAGCTCGAGCAGGCCATGGATGCGCTGCGCTGCCCGCCGCCGGACGAGCCCGTCACCCACCTTTCCGGTGGTGAGCGACGCCGTGTCGCGCTGTGCAAGCTGCTGCTGAGCAAGCCCGACCTCCTGCTCCTCGACGAGCCCACCAACCACCTGGACGCCGAGTCGGTGCTGTGGCTCGAGCAGTTCCTGGCGTCGTACCCCGGCGCAGTCCTCGCCGTCACTCACGACCGGTACTTCCTCGACCACGTCGCGCAGTGGATCTGTGAGGTCGACCGAGGCAAGCTGCACCCGTACGAGGGCAACTACTCGACCTACCTCGAGAAGAAGGCCGAGCGCCTCGAAGTCCAGGGCAAGAAGGACCAGAAGCTGCAGAGGCGTCTCAAGGAGGAGCTCGAGTGGGTCCGGTCCGGCTCCAAGGCTCGGCAGACGAAGAACAAGGCCCGTCTGGGGCGCTACGAGGAGATGGCTGCGGAGGCCGAGAAGCACCGCAAGCTCGACTTCGAAGAGATCCAGATCCCGACGCCTCCGCGTCTGGGCAATGTCGTTGTCGAGGTCGAGCACCTCGACAAGGGCTTCGACGGCCGCGTCCTCATCAAGGACTTGTCCTTCACTCTGCCGCGCAACGGCATCGTCGGTGTCATCGGCCCCAACGGTGTCGGTAAGACCACGCTGTTCAAGACCATCGTCGGCCTCGAAGAGCCCGACAGCGGCAGCGTCAAGGTCGGCGATACGGTCAAGCTCAGCTACGTCGACCAGTCCCGTGCGAACATCGATCCGAAGAAGAGCGTGTTCGAGGTGGTCTCCGACGGACTCGATTTCATCGAGGTCGGCCAGAACGAGATGCCGTCCCGCGCGTACGTCTCCGCCTTCGGGTTCAAGGGACCGGACCAGCAGAAGAAGGCCGAGGTGCTCTCCGGTGGTGAGCGCAACCGCCTGAACCTGGCGCTGACCCTCAAAGAGGGCGGCAACCTGATCCTGCTGGACGAACCGACCAACGACCTCGACGTCGAAACCTTGAGCTCGCTCGAGAACGCGCTGCAGCAGTTCCCGGGTTGCGCCGTCGTGATCTCCCACGACCGCTGGTTCCTCGACCGCACCTGTACCCACATCCTCGCGTGGGAAGGCAACGTCGAAGAGGGCAAGTGGTTCTGGTTCGAAGGCAACTTCGAAGCGTACGAAGCGAACAAGGTCGAGCGACTGGGCGCCGACGCGGCACGCCCGCACCGCGTCACGCACCGGAAGCTGACACGTGACTGATCAGGAAATGGCCGCGATCTCGGGCGAGCCCTATCGGGCTCAGGTCGAGGTTCGTTGGGGCGATTCGGATCAGCTCGGACACGTCAACAACGCCAAGGTCGTCGAATACATGCAGGAAGGACGCATCAAGTTCCTGCAGTCCGACGAGATGCGGCACCTCGCGATCGTCGTGCGGAAGATGGACGTCGAGTTCCTTCGTCCCATCAAATACGAGTCGGGGCCGGTCACGGTCGAGATCACCGCGATGCACGTGGGGAACACCTCCTACACGCTCAGGCACGCGGTGCTCGATCGCAACGGCGGGGTGTGCGCCCGCGGCGACGCGGTCCTGGTCGGGTTCGATATGACGACCGAGCGTCCGAGACCCATCACCGACGGTGAACGCTCGGTACTCGCCCGGCATCGGGTTGCTGCGACGACCTGACAACAGGATCGGATCGGTGAACGCTCACGCTTTCGCCTCCTGGCATCGGACGCCGCGGATAGGCTCGACAACGGGCCCGTCCGCGGTGTCTGTGGTTTCGGCGGCGAGCGAGGAGAGTGATGTTGATGACGGAATCCGCGGCTTCGCGCGATCTTTCGTCTACGGTGCGAGTCCTGGAGGGCGCGTATCTGCAGTCTCAGGACGGAATCCGCGATCCCGAGGCCGCCGCGGCGTCGCATCTGGCGCTCGGACTCGACCGTCCCGCCGGCACGACCGCGACGCGTGTGTACCGGCGGGACGACGCGGTGGGTGCCGCCGTCCAGATCGTCACCGACGACATGCCACTGCTGGTGGAGTCGGTCACCGCACTGCTCTCTCGTCTCGGTGCGATGATCACCGCATTGGTCCACCCCGTCTTCGCGGTACACCGCGACCCGGACGGCGTGCTCCTCGACATCGCGCCGGACGGCGCACTGCAGATCGACGAGCCTGCGGAATCGTGGATACACATCCAGTTGCACCCGACCACCCCGCCGGACGTCCTGGCCGGGATCGACGGTGAAATCGACGGTGTGCTCGACGATGTGCGGCAGGTCGTGGTCGACACCGATGCCATGCGCACTCTGCAGAACCGGCTCGCGGACGAGCTCGACACGCTCGCAGTCGATCCGACCTTCGGCCACGTGACGACCGATCTCGCCGAGACCGCCGAGCTGCTGAGGTGGCTGGCCCGCGGCAACTACGCGGGTCTCGGGTATCGCCGTTACGAATTCGGCGTACCCGACGCCGACGGAGCATGCCTGTCCCGCCCGGTCCCGCGCAGCGGCCTCGGAGTGCTGCGCACGGTGTCCGAGACTGCAGATCCGATCGATCTGCCCGCCGAGGTGTATCCGGAACGCAGACCACTTCTCGTGCTCACCCAGGGCGCGCGGCCCGCGACCGTGCACCGTTCGGTGTATCCGTACTTCGTCGGCGTGGGCATCCTCGACCCCGAGGGACGCACAGTCGGTGAGCACCGCTTCCTCGGGGTACTCACCGTGACTGCGATGCACGAGAACATCCTCGACATCCCGCTGCTGCGTCGGCGTGCCCGGACCGTGATCGCCCGTGCCGGTGTCGAGTTGTCGTCGTACGGCGGTCAGTCGATGCTCGAGATCATGCAGACCCTGCCGCGCGCGGAACTGCTGTCGATGGACCAGGAGACCCTTTACGCGACGGTGACGTCCGTGGTCGAGATCCGTCGGCAGGTGCGGCTCTTCGTCCGGGTCGACACATATGGGCGATACGTGTCGTGCCTGGTGTACCTTCCCCGCGACCGGTACACGACGAAGGTCCGGGTCCGGATGCAGAACATACTGCTCCACGAATTCGGCGGAGGCACTCTCGATTACACCGCGCGGGTGTCCGAGGGCGACCTTGCGCTGCTACATGTGACCGTCCGGTTTCCCGAGCACGCACATCCCCGAGTCGACACCTCCGACAGCAACAGGCAGCGAATCCAGGCGCTGCTCGCGGAGGTCAGCCGCAGCTGGGAAGACCGGCTCGCAGAGGTGGCCGGGGCCCATCCGAGTGTCGACCCGGAGTTGGTCCAGCGGTATGTCGACGCCGCGCCCGAGGCGTACAAGGAGGACTTCAGTTCCGAACGTGCGCTCTCCGACCTGATGCGTCTCGAAGCTCTCGGCCCGGGAGACTTCGACACACTCGTGTACCGGTCCGACACCGAAGATCACCGTAGTTGGCGCTTCACCCTCTACATCGGGTCGGAACCCGTGACGCTCGGCCGTGTCCTGCCGGTGTTACAGAGCCTCGGCGTGGAAGTCGTCGACGAACGGCCCTACCTGTTGCCGAGATCCGACGGCGTCGACTGCTGGATCTACGACTTCGGCCTGCACCTTCCGAACGACCTCGACCCCGGATTGTTCGACACCGACCCCACACTCGCGGGCCGGATCACCGACATGTTCGCCGCTGTCTGGCGTGGTCACGCCGAGACGGATCGTTTCAACGAACTCGTGCTTCGCGCCGGACTCACCTGGCGACAGGCCACAATGCTCCGCGCATACGCGAAATTCCTTCGTCAGACCGGTTTTCCGTATAGCCAGTACAACATCGAAGGTGTCCTGCTGGGCACGCCCGGCACGACCGCGTTGCTCGTGGAATTGTTCGCCGCCCGATTCGATCCCGATCACGCATCCGACGTCCGCGAGCAGACGATCACCGACGAACTGCTCGAGAAGATCGACGCCGTCACCGCACTCGTCGCCGATCGCATCCTGCGGGCGATGCTGTCGTTGATCCGATCCACCTTGCGGACCAACTTCTTCGTGCCCGAAACGGACGACGAGGCGCGGGGTCGGACCCTGGCGTTCAAGTTCGATCCCAGCGGCATCTCGGAACTGCCGGAGCCACGGCCGAAGTTCGAGGTGTTCGTGTACTCACCGGAAGTCGAGGGCGTCCACATGCGATTCGGTGCGGTCGCGCGCGGTGGACTCCGCTGGTCCGACCGTCACGAGGATTTCCGCACCGAGATCCTCGGTCTGGTGAAAGCACAGGCCGTGAAGAACGCGGTGATCGTCCCGGTCGGCGCCAAAGGCGGATTCGTCGTCAAACACCCACCGACCCCCACCGGCGACGCTGCCGCGGATCGGCAGGCCGTACGGGCATCCGGCGAATCCTGCTACCGACGATTCATCGCTGCCCTGCTCGGTCTCACCGACAACCTCGACCGAGCGAGCGGCACAGCGACTCCGCCGCAGCGAGTGGTACGGCACGACGATGACGACACCTACCTCGTGGTCGCCGCGGACAAGGGCACCGCCACCTTCTCCGATCTTGCCAACTCGGTTGCCGCCGAGTACAAGTACTGGCTCGGCGACGCATTCGCGTCCGGAGGATCGGCCGGATACGACCACAAGGAAATGGGGATCACCGCCCGCGGAGCATGGGAGAGCGTCAAACGGCACTTCCGTGAACTCGGTGTCGACACCCAGAGTCAGGACTTCACCGCGGTGGGAGTCGGTGACATGAGCGGCGACGTGTTCGGCAACGGGATGCTCCTGAGCGAACACATCCGGTTGGTCGCCGCGTTCGATCACCGCCACATCTTCCTCGACCCGAACCCGCAGGCGGCGCCCTCGTTCGCGGAACGCAGCCGGCTGTTCGAGAAGCCTCGCTCGTCCTGGGCGGACTACAACCCGGCTCTGATCGGGGCGGGAGGTGGGGTGTGGGAACGCACCCGCAAGTCGATCCCGATCAGCGAACAGGCCCGCGCGGCACTCGGATTGCCCGGTCACGTCACCGAACTCACACCGCCCGAACTGATTCGCGCGGTCCTGCGCTCACCCGTCGATCTGTTGTGGAACGGGGGCATCGGCACCTACATCAAGGCGCGATCCGAATCGCACGCGGACGTCGGCGACAAGGCCAACGACACGGTCCGCGTCGACGGCGCCGATCTGCGTGTCCGGGTCGTCGGCGAGGGCGGCAATCTCGGTGTCACCCAACTCGGCCGGATCGAATACGCCCGCAACGGCGGAAAGATCAACACTGATGCGATCGACAACTCCGCCGGTGTCGACTGCTCCGACCACGAGGTCAACATCAAGATCCTGCTGGACTCGATGGTCACCTCCGGCGACCTCCAGGCCGAGGACCGCAACCCACTGCTCGCCTCCATGACCGACGACGTCGCCGAACTCGTCCTCGCGGACAACATCGACCAGAACAGCGTCCTCGGCCTGGAACGGGACTCCGCGCCCGCGTTGCTCGGTGTCCACCAGCGGCTCATCGCCGAACTCGAGAAGGAGCGGCGGATCGACCGCATCCTCGACGCACTCCCCGACGACACCCTGATCGAACAGCTCCGCGCAGACGGAGAGGGACTGAGCTCACCGGAACTGGCGCAACTGCTCGCCCACGTCAAACTGTCCCTCGTCGACGACCTGCTCGACACCGACCTGCCGGACAGTGACACCTTCGCGACCCGGTTGCCCGGTTACTTTCCGCGGGCGCTCAGTACGAGGTTCCGCGCTGGCATCAAGGCACATCCACTCCGCCGGCAGATCGTCGCGACGATCCTGGCCAACGACACAGTCGACAACGGCGGTGTCTCCTTCGTCTTCCGCCTCTGCGAGGAGACGGGGGCCTCCCGCACCGACGCGGTCCGCGCGTTCGCCGCGGTCACCGAGATCTTCGGCCTGCGCGGGATCTGGGACCGTGTCCGATCGGCCGACCTTCCCACCGACATCGCGGACGATCTGCTGCTCGAATCCCGTCGAGTGCTCGACCGCGCGTCGAGGTGGCTCCTGTCGAATCGACCACAACCGCTGGCCGTGGGGGCCGAGATCAGCCGCTACCGGCAGTTGTTCGCGAGTCTCGCGCCGCAGGTGGGGGAGTGGATGCGCGGTCACCACGTACAGGACCTGGAGGAACGGACGCGGCACATCCTGTCGCACGAGGCGCCTCCGGACATGGTCGCGGTGGTGTATCGGCTACTCGACCAATTCCCGCTACTCGATGTCATCGACATCGCGGACATCGTCGAACGGGAGGAAACCGAGGTCGCGGAGTTGTACTACGCGATGGACGCGCACCTGGGTATCGACCGGCTGCTGTCCGCGGTCACCGAACTCGAACGTGGCGACCGGTGGCATTCCCTTGCGCGCCTTGCCCTGCGCGACGAACTGTACGGATCGTTGCGCTCGCTCGTCCTCGACGTCCTCGCCGGGGCAGAGCCGGGGGAGACGTGCCCGGAGATGATCGAGGACTGGGAGATGTCGAACGGCTCGCGGCTCGTGCGCGCGAGGTCGGCACTCGACGAGATCTTCGCGTCTGGGAGTCTGGACCTGGCCACCCTGTCGGTGGCCGCACGACAGATCAGGAGCATGGTGCGCACCGGCGCACCCGATCGGAGGTAACGCGTGAGCGATGCGGGCGAGCAGTTCGGATTCCACACGGAAGTCACCGTGCGGTGGTCCGACATGGACGTCTTCCAGCACATCAACCACGCGCGGATGGTGACCCTGCTCGAAGAAGCCCGCATACCGTGGCTGTTCGCCGACGGGCGACCCACCCAGAGTCTGCGAGAAGGGGCCGTGATCGCCGACCTCCACGTCCGCTATCGCGGTCAATTGCGGCACGAGGACGGCCCCCTCGACGTCATGATGTGGACCGAGAAGGTGCGCGCGGTGGACTTCACGATCGGCTACGAGGTGCGACCCGGCGGTGCTCCCGCAGACTCGACGCCCTCGATCGTCGCGTCCACCCAGATCGCCGCGTTCGACATCGACACACAGCGACTCCGTCGGCTCACCGGCGAGGAGCGCGCCTACCTGCTGCGGTGGAAACGTGACTGACCCTACGGCGGGATTCGGGGAGCGCGCAGTCGCTCTCGCCGGCGAGCACGACCGCACCGACCTCGCCGCATTCCTCACCCGCGCGGTGCGTCTCGACGAGGCCGCGGTCGTGCGGCTGCGACGTCGAGGTGACGGCGTGCTCGCTGCCTGGATCCAGACGGGCTTCGAGGTCCTCGCCGCCCGGATCGTGCGAGGAACCGTCCACCCCGCCGACCTCTGTGTCGCCGCGGATTCACTGCGGGCCGCACTCACCGCGTCGGTGGGTACTGCGAATGCGATCGACCCGGGGTGGGCGATGGATTCGGCATGGCGGGGGGCACTACCGCCGGACGAAGGATTCGTACATGTCGACGATGTTCCGGCCCGGGTTCTCGTCGAACTCGCCCAGCAGGGTGTGGCGCTGACCCGCGACGCGGGAGCACAGGGACCGCCGGCGTCGCTCCTGGCGCAGGAGGTCCTCGAGGTCAGCGCAGGCGAGACCGCAGGAGGGCATGAGACGACCGTCGGGGTGCCCATGCGGATGGTGTTTGCACTCGGGGCGATGGGGTTCGTGCCCACCACCGGCCGCGACACGATGGTCGCCGACGGAATCGCCGCAGACGAAGTGGTACGGGTACGTACCTCGAACATCTGGCTCCGGCTCGATGCCCGCTTCGGCTCGGTCTACCTGCGCAAGAGTGGAGGACTCGGCCTGAGCGTCATCTGACGACTGCTCGGTCCGGTGACCCGGCCGGTCAGATCGGCGAGTTCATCAGGGAATTCGCCGCCATATCGATGTAGTCGACGAGTTGACGACGGTGCGCGGCATCGAGGGTTCGATCGTCGATCGATGCGATCGCGGTGTGCATGCATCGCAGCCAGGCGTCGCGCTCGAGGGGGCCGATCTTGAACGGATGATGGCGCATCCGCAGTCTCGGGTGACCGCGCTCGTCCGAGTAGGTGCGTGGACCACCCCAATACTGCTCGAGGAACATCCGCATCCGGCGCTCCGCCGGGCCGAGGTCTTCCTCGGGGTAGAGGGGGCGGACGATCTCGTCCTTCGCTACCTCTTCGTAGAAGCGCGCGACGATCTTGTGGAAGGTCTCGGCGCCGCCGATCTCGTCGTAGAAGGTCTGCTGGTCGGTCATCGTGTTCTGCGTACCTCCCTCTCAGCCCCATATTGTGCCCGTGCCGGTCAGCGCCCATTGTGCCCGCACCGACGCAGCCGTGCCCATACGGGGTCGCGTACCCGCCGGTACCCACGACACAGGATGTTCACCGGGCGGTCCTTGATTCGTCCGCGGATTTCGGGTGCGATTTCGAGATATCCGTGGTGCACTGTTTCCAGTCTTCCGGAGGTCGTATGAAGCACGGCAGCACAGCACATCGACAACTTCCGCCCGCGGACGCCCCGAGCAGGGCGCCGGGGGCCACCACCCTGCACGTAGTACGCGATGACGTCGGTCTTCCCGACTGGGTGAAACGTCGGGTGCTGCTGCTCAATGCCACCTACGAGCCGCTCACCGCCCTGCCCGCACGACGTGCCGTAGTTCTGATGGCCGGAGGCAAGGCCGACACGGTGCACGACGACCCGCTCGCACCGATGGTGCGATCGGCCGAATGGTCGGTACAGCTGCCGTCGGTGATCCGGCTCCGCACCTACGTGCGGGTTCCCTACCACGCTCGGGTACCCATGACCCGGGCCGCGCTCATGCATCGCGACGGCAATCGCTGCGCGTACTGCGGTTCCAAGGCCGAGACCATCGATCATGTCGTTCCCCGCAGTCGCGGTGGAGCGCACGCGTGGGAGAACTGCGTGGCCTGCTGTGCACCCTGCAACCACAAGAAGGCCGACAAACTGCTCAGCGAGCTCGGGTGGACGCTGCGTGCGTCCCTGGTTCCGCCGAAGGGCAGGCACTGGCGTCTGCTGGCCACACTGCAGGACCTGCATCCGACCTGGCTTCCGTACCTCGGCGAGGGCGCTGCCTGATGGGTGAGGTCGGGGAATCCGCTCCCCGGGCGGGACCAAATCCGGGGCATGTGAGGTCTTTCGTAGCCACCTGGGATACCTTCTCCCTGTGAGCATTCTCGAGACAACGCTGATATTCGTCGGCATCCCGCTGCTGATCGTTCTGGTCTTCGGGGCTTTCTCCTGGACCGCGCCCCGCAAGCCCGGCCCGGCTGCGTCCGATCACCCGTACACACTCGGCGACGAATGGAACCACGGTGCGCTGCTGTGGACCGCCACCGACGAGGTGACCGAGCACGGTCGTCATGCACATCACGGGCACGCAGCCGGTACACCGGCAGAGCTGATCGGAGGTACCGCAAGTGGCAAGTGGTGACGTGATTCATGCCCCGGCGCGCAGCGACGCGCCCCTGCCGCACGCTGCGGCGCTGACCTCGAGCGGCCGGATCTCCGAGGCCCGTGCCGACAGCATCGAGTTCGCGGGCCCGCCGTTCGAGGACGACGAGATGATCGACCTCGACGACACGCTCACGTCCGCAATCCGCGCCACCGGTGTGCGCTTCAACGTGTACATCGCCGACGCAGCGGACCCGGCCGCCGCCACCGACACGGTCTTCCCGTCGACGCCCGAGGCCGAGAATTCGGTGCTCATCGCGGTGTACCCGAACCAGAAGGCCGTCGAGATCCGCAGCGGACGCGACGCCACCCAGGTCACCGACCGGATCGCTCAGCTCGGTGTGACCGCTGCGGTCGGACCGTTCGGCCAGGGCCAGCTCATCGACGGCATCATCAGCGCCATTCGCGTGATCGCCAACGCGATCATCGCCCCGTAGAACCCTGCGGCGCCGCAAGACATCGGCAGCACTGCTGCGACGCATCGGCCCGATGTCGCCTCCGGTCACTCGAAGTGACCGAAGGCGACATCGGGTCGAGTGCGTTTGCCAGGGTGCCGGTCAGGACGCGTCGAACGCCTGAGCTCGCAGCGACCGCACGATCCCCGCGCGCCCCTCGGTGATCAACCGGCGCAGCGCCGGTGGCCGATCGCCGGCGAGGAACTCGTCGGCTGCCGCTACCGAAGCCTCACTGATCGACCAGGACGGGTACAGCCCCACGACCACGGTCTGCGCGACCTCACTCGACCGGCGTTCCCACACCTCGGGCACCTCTGCGAAGTACCGTGCTACGTAGGGCTCGAGCAGCTCCGACTGACCGACCGGCGCGAAACCACCGATGATCGAACGAGCAGTGATGTTCGGAACGGTGTCGTCGCCGACCACCGTCTGCCAGACCTGGGCCTTGACCGCCTCCTGTGGACGGGCCGCGCGTGCCGCCGCTGCTTGCCGGGCACCTGCCGCGGTCGGGTCGCGTTCGGCTTCCGCGTCGATGAACGGCGACTCGACGCCCTCGGCGTCGATCTCACCGGCCGCTGCGAGCGCCTGCACGAGACGCCACCGCAGATCGGTGTCCACGACCAAACCGGGCAGTCCGACCTTCGCCGGATCGCCGCCGAGCAGCTCCTCGAACACCTCCGTGTGCCACGGCGAGAGCCGGGCGGTGGACAGCGCGTTGACGAACGCGAGCTGATGGTCGGAGGCCGGCTCGGCCGCGCGTGCCAGCTCGAGCAGGCGGTTGGCGTAGTCGCTCCAACCCGACGCCTCGGCCCACGCGGAGTCGGAGTAGCTGCCGACCGCTGTATGCGCCTGCATCAGCAGACGCTGCACGACACCCACCTCGGTCTCCGCAGCGATACCGCGCTTCACCAGCGCCACGAAATCGCGGGCCTTGAGCTCGGCCTGCCGGGTCATCTCCCACGCTGCCGACCACACCAGCGTGCGCGGCAGTGAGTCGGCGATGTCGCCGACGCGTTCGATCACAGTGTTGAGCGACTCGTCGTCGAGCCGGACGGAGCAGTAGGTCAGATCGTCGTCGTTGACGAGCACGAACTTGCCCCGGTCCACACCGACGAGTGCGGGGACGTCGGTGGTCGCGGCGGCGTCGACATCGATCTCGACGCGGTGGGTGCGCACGAGCTTGCCGGAGCCGTCGTCGTCGTAGACACCGATCGCGAGGCGATGCACGCGGAACTCGCCGGCGCCGGGTTGCGCGCCCTCCTGCAGTACCGCGAAGCGGGTGAACTTGCCGTCGGCGTCGACGTCGAAGTCGGGGCGCAGGATGTTCAGCCCCGTCGTCTTGAGCCACTGGGCGCCCCAGCCCGACAGGTCGCGGCCCGACGACTTCTCGAGCGCGGCGAGCAGGTCGTCGAAGGTCGCGTTGTCGAAGGCGTGGTCGCGGAAGTATGCGCGCAGACCTTCGAGGAACGGCTCCTGCCCAACATAAGCAACAAGCTGCTTGAGCACCGAGGCGCCCTTCGCGTAGGTGATGCCGTCGAAATTGACCTCGACGGCGGCGAGATCGGGGATGTCCGCGGCGATCGGGTGCGTGGACGGCAGCTGATCCTGCCGGTACGCCCACGACTTCTCGACGTTCGCGAACGTCGTCCACGCGTTGGTGTATTCGGTCGCCGAGACCTGTGAGAGCACGGACGCGAACGTCGCGAAGGACTCGTTGAGCCACAGGTCGTCCCACCAGCGCATGGTGACGAGGTCGCCGAACCACATGTGCGCCATCTCGTGCAGGATCGTCTCTGCGCGCCGCTCGTAGGAGTAACGGGTGACCTTGGACCTGAAGACGTAGTCCTCGAGGAACGTCACCGCGCCGGCGTTTTCCATCGCCCCCGCGTTGAATTCCGGCACGAACAGCTGGTCGTACTTGCCGAAAGCGTACGGCACGCCGAAATTCTCGTGGTAGAAGCCGAAGCCCTGCTTGGTCTCCGTGAACAGACGCTCGGCGTCCATGAACTCGGCGAGGGATGTGCGGCAGTAGAGGCCGAGGGGGATCGTGCCGTGCTCGTCGGTGTAGCTGTCGGTCCACTCGGCATACGGACCCGCGATGAGCGCGACGAGGTAAGTGCTCATTCGCGGGGTGGTACGGAAGACGTGCTGACCGGGCGACGCCGCGGTGGTCTGCACGTTCTCGGAGTTCGAGATCACTTTCCAGTAGGCGGGTGCGGTGACCGACAGATCGAAGGTGGCCTTGAGATCGGGCTGGTCGAAGCACGCGAACATTCGCTTGGCGTCGGCCGTCTCGAACTGCGAGTACAGGTACACCGCGTCGTCGGTCGGATCGACGAATCGGTGAAGACCCTCCCCGGTGTTCGTGTAGAGGCAGTCGGCGTCGACGACGAGTTCGTTGTGCGCGGAGAGGCCGGTCAGTGCGATCCCGGTGTCCTCGGCGTATCCGGACACGTCCACGGGGAAGCCGTTGAGAGTGGCCGAATGCACGGTCTGGGCGATCAGATCGATGAAGGTCGACGCACCCTCGGTCGCGCCGAACGTCACGGTGGTCACGGAACGGAACGTGGTGGCTCCCGGCGCTCCGGACCCGTCGGTGAGGTCGAGGACGACGGTGTAATTGTCGACGCGCAGGACCGCTGCCCGCTCGGCGGCCTGCTCGCGGGTCAGGTTCGGTGGTGCCACAGGAGAACTCCTTCTCACGACGGGATGTCGGTCGGGACCCATCCCATCATGATCGGGCCCCGCTCAGGTGGCGACGTCCGACAACGGCACGTTCGCGTCGGCAAGGCGGGCAGGATCGACCGGGGACGCCGACGAGATGAGCGCGCGGATGTCGTCGCCGGCGTCCCAGATGTTCACGTTCATCCCGGCCAGCACCTTGTTGTCGTCGTCGAGCCAGAACGCGAGGAACTCGCGCTTGTCGACATCTCCGCGGGTGACTACCCGTGAATCGGGTGGTGCCAGCCCGACGTACTCCATCCCGAGGTCGTACTGGTCGGTGAAGAAGTACGGCAAGCGGTCGTAGGAGGCGTCGATGCCGAGCATCGTCGCCGCGGCCACCGCAGGTTGGTTCAGTGCGTTGGCCCAGTGCTCGACCCGCACCCGGCCGCCGAGTGTGGGGTGCTCGGCCGCCGCGATGTCGCCGACCGCGACGATGTCCGGATCGCTCGTGGCCAGCGACGAGTCGACGAGGACCCCGCCGTCGACAGCGAGACCCGCGTCTTCGGCGAGCTCGATGTTGGGTGCCGCACCCACCGCGACCAGCACCGCATCTGCCGGCAGGGTGCTCCCGTCGGCAAGGATGACCCCTGTGGCGCGGCCGCCGTCGACGGCGATCTCCCGGACCGACGCGCCGAGTCTCATGTCGACTCCGTGCGCCCGGTGCAGGTCGGCGAACACCGTGCCGATTCGCGGGCCCAGCGATCCGGACAGGGGAGTTGCCGCGGACTCGATCACCGCCACCTCGGCGCCGTGCCCCCGCGCCCCGGCCGCTATCTCGAGTCCGATCCATCCCGCGCCGATGATCGCGAGACGCGCAGCGGTGCCGTCGTCGCGCCGGATCGCGGCGAGTAGGTCGTCGGCCTCCGAGACGGTGCGCAGGACGTGGACACCCGAACTGTCGGCCCCGGACAGCGGCAGACGCCGAGACCGTGATCCCGTCGCGAGCGCCAACTTGTCGTAGTGCACGGTCGAACCGTCCGGTAAGGCGACCGTGTGCGCGGCCGGGTCGATCGCGGTGACCGTCGTGCCGAGGCGAAGGTCGACCCGATGGTCTCGGTACCAGTCGCCGCGCTGCACGGTGAAGTCGAGAAGTCTCTTGGTGCCGGCGAAGTACTCCTTCGACAGCGGTGGTCGTTCGTACGGCAGATGCTCCTCGGTGCCGATCAGTACCACGTGACCTGGGAAATCTCGTGCCCGCAGTTCCTCCGCCATCTTGGCGCCGGCGAGTCCGGCGCCGACGATCACGAACGTCTTCTCACCCGCCATCGCATGACCTCTCGTTCGTTTGTTCGCGCTCACACGCTCTGCATCCCGGTCCTCGTGTCCGACGGTACGGGGACCGCGCACTGCCGCGGCGAAGATCGGGAAGAATGCCCCGCGGAACGGTGTTGCACCCTCTGGAAACCGATTCGTGTGAGGAGATCATCTTGAGTGACCAGGCCACCGGCACCGCCGGTAAGGACACTGCCGATTTCTGGTTCGACCCGTTGTGCCCGTGGTGTTGGATCACCTCACGGTGGATCCTCGAGGTCACCAAGGTGCGCGACATCGAGGCGCGCTTCCACGTGATGAGCCTCGCCGTACTCAACGAGGGCCGCGACCTGCCCGACGAGTACGCCGAGATGATGAAGACGGCCTGGGGCCCGGTGCGTGTCGCGATCGCGGCGTCGCAGAAGTATGGTGACGAGATCCTCGGGAGCCTGTACACCGCGATGGGCACGCGCATCCACAACGAGGGCAACAAGGACTTCACCGACGTCATCGCCGGTGCTCTCGCCGAACTCGACCTCGACCCTGTTCTCGCACAGGCTGCCGAAAGCGAGGAATACGACGAGGCGCTGCGCGCAAGCCACGCCGCGGGGATGGACGCCGTAGGCCCGGACGTGGGAACCCCCACTATCCACGTCAACGGTGTCGCGTTCTTCGGGCCGGTGCTGTCGAAGATCCCGCGCGGCGAAGAAGCCGGCACGGTGTGGGACGGCGTCGTCGCACTCGCGTCCTACCCGCACTTCTTCGAGCTCAAGCGCAGCCGCGACGAAGATCCGTCGTTCGACTAGACCCGTCGCCCGCACACCCGATGGTGCCGTGCAGCTTTCGCGGCACCATCGGCGTGGGGCGCTGCGGGGACAAGCACGGTGCGTGCAAAGGTTCCGGTGACCGGCCGGACGCCGGCAACGACCGAGCATGCTATTCTCGCAGGCGCAGCGACGCCTGGGTCTGCTGTGGAAATCGAAGGAGGTGAGTTGATGACTGTGGTGCCCACTGCCGTGTGCAGTGCCCGGATCATCCTCACTTCCCGGGCCTCGACCTGACTCACACCGGCTCGCTTTGCTCCTAGCGGGAGCTGTCGGTTGCACGTGTCGTCCGAAGAGGCCCCTTCTCAAAGGTCTCCACAGTGTTTCCACAACCCACTTCGTTTCCACAACCCACTTCACACTCATCCGCACCATCGCACGCACTGAACCTGACCGACTACGGCTGGGATGCCGAACGCGAGCGTTCCTTCGCCCCGTCGCGTTCCGGCGAACTCGTGCCGGGACGCGTGGTCCGGGCCGAGCGCGGCCTGTGTGACGTCGTCACCGAGGCCGGGCCCGCCCGGGCGGTGGTCGTGTCTTCCGGTGCCGACGACCGGCCGACCCCGTGCACCGGCGACTGGGTAGCAGTCCGGCCGGCCACCACGGCCACCTCGGCAACTGTCGTGGAGGTGCTGGAGCGCAGAACCGCCGTGGTTCGCTCCACCGCATCTCGCACCTCCCGATCGCAGGTCCTGGCCGCGAACGTCGACACCGTGGCAGTGGTCGTCTCCCTCGCCGACCCGCTCAAGCACGGACGGATCGAACGGATGCTCGCCCTGGCCTGGGAGAGCGGCGCCACACCCGTGGTAGTGCTCACCAAGGCCGACCGGTGCGCCGACCTCGGGTCGACGTTCGCCGAGGTGGCCGAGGTGGCCCCGGGGGCGGAGATGGTGGTCACCAGCGCCGCCACCGGCGCGGGTTTGGACGCCTGCACCGCGGTTTTGTCGGGCACGGTGGTCCTGCTCGGGCCTTCCGGCGCGGGCAAGTCCAGCCTCGGCAACCGCCTGCTGGGTGAGGATCTCCTGGCCACCGGCGCGGTGCGCGGCAGTGACGGCAAGGGCCGGCACACCACCGCGTGGCGCGAGTTGCTGCCGATGCCCCACGGTGGGGTGCTGCTCGATACTCCTGGCTTGCGGGGCGTCGGTCTGCACGAGGTCGACGAGGGTCTGGACCAGACCTTCGCCGAGATCACCGAACTGGCGCGGAACTGCCGTTTCGCGGACTGCGCCCATGGCACCGAGCCGGGCTGCGCTGTCCTGTCCGCCGTCGAGGAAGGTCACCTCACCCGAAGGCGCCTCGACAGCTACCACCGGTTGCAGCGAGAGAACGCCCATGCTGCCTCCCGGACCGACGCGCGGCTGCGCGCCGAGTTGGAGCGGCCGAAAAAGCAGATCACGCGGCACATCCGCGCGATCAAGAAATCTCCGAACTTCAAAGTCTGAAAGGAGTTGGCCGACATGAACTCCTGTAGATTCAACGCGCTATCAACGTGAGGGCCTCGGCTGGGGGGTCTGCGCTTTGATGAAGCGCTGACCAGCACACGCGCGGGCCGGGACGGATGCCGTCCCGGCCCGCGCGGTGTCAGGTGTCAGCCCAGCGTCTTCTCGAGGTCGTCGAGGATGGTGTTCGCACCGACCACACCGATGCCGACCATCCAGGTCTCGTCCTCGAACTCGTGGACGTTTCCGGCCGCGACCCCGGGCTGTGCGCCCCACAGGCCGGTCACCGCAGCCATCGTAGTTGCGGCCGGATCGCCGCCGGGATTGGTGAAGAAGACGACGTCGCCGTCGATCTCGGTGTAGTTCTCGGGGCTGAGCTCGAGCATCGAGTACTCGTTCCAGGCGCGATCCGCACCGAGGTCGTACCCGACCTGCGTGAGGATCGTGCCCGAGAATGTGTCGGGACCGTACAGGCGGAAATTGTCCGGGCGGAAACGCACCATCGAGGCGGTCTGACCTTCGGCGCCGATCTCGTTGCCGATCTGCGCGGCGCGTTCCTCGACACCGGTGAGAAGGGTTTCCATCTCGTCCGTCTCGCCCACGGCGGCGGCCGTGATGCGGGCCTGCTCTTCCCAATCGGTACCCGAGTTCACGGAGAAGACGGTCGGCGCGATCGCCGAGAGTTGCTCGTAGAGCGCCTCGTGTCGGACCTGTGCACCGATGATCAGGTCGGGGTTCAGGCTCGCGATGGCTTCGAGGTCGGGCTCCATCGTCGGTCCGACGATCTCGGTGTCCTCGAGGTCGTCGGCGAGGTACGCGGGGACACCGGTCCCGGCACCGGATTCGGTGGCGCCGACCGGCGTGATGCCGAGCGCGACGAGGGCGTCGAGGTGCGGGGAGTCGATGACGACGATGCGCTCGGGAGTGCCTTCGATGGTCGTCTCACCCATGGCGTGCTCGACGGAGTAGGACTCGTCGGAGGGTGCCGCCTCGTCGGACGAGGTCGAGCCGCAGGCCGACAAGAGGACCGCTGTCGCGGCAGCAGCCCCGACCAGGAGGACGCGTGTCGATCGTCCTTGTGATGTGAACATTCGCTCAACTTAGCGGGTCCGGTTAGGTGAGGGAAACCTCAGTCCTGAGTGATACCAGCGATTCAGTCCGGTAGACGCTCCTGGCTAGACTCTGCCCATGCGCGTTTACCTGGGAGCCGACCATGCCGGTTTCGAACGGAAGAATCAGATCATCGAGCACCTGACGGCGAACGGTCACGAAGCCGTCGACTGCGGTGCCTTCGAATACGACGCACTCGACGACTACCCGGCGTTCTGCATCGAAGCAGCGCGTCGCACGGTTGCAGATCCGGGCAGCCTCGGCCTCGTCCTCGGCGGCAGCGGCAACGGCGAGCAGATCGCCGCGAACAAGGTTCCCGGTGCGCGCTGCGCGCTGGCCTGGAGTGTCGAGACGGCGAAGCTCGCCCGCGAGCACAACAACGCCCAGCTGATCGGTATCGGCGGCCGGATGCACTCACTCGAGGAGACCCTCGCGATCGTCGACGCCTTCCTCGCGACCGAGTGGTCGAACGAGGAGCGGCACCAGCGTCGTATCGACATCCTCGCGGAGTACGAGAAGTCCGGCGACGCACCCGCGGTACCGGGCGCGAACTGACCGGTGCCCGAAGGACACATCCTGCACCGGCTCGCCCGGTTGCACCACGATTGGTATGCGGGTGCGCCGGTACGGGTGTCCAGCCCTCAGGGGCGTTTCGCCGACGGTGCGGCTGCGGTGAGCGGACGGGTCCTCACACACGCCGACGCGTGGGGTAAGCACCTGTTCCACCACTACGAGGGTGCGTTGACGGTGCATGTGCACCTGGGAATCTACGGGGCGTTCACCGATTCCGAACTCCCGCTCGGCGAACCCACGGGACAGGTTCGCATGCGGATGATCGGTTCCGGACACGGCAGTGACCTGCGCGGACCGGCCGCATGCGAGGTCCTTACGGAGGGCGAGGTCGACACGATCGAGGCCCGTCTCGGCCCCGACCCGTTGCGCGCCGACGCCGATCCGGAGCAGGCATGGGCGAGGGTCAGCCGGTCCCGCAGTCCGATCGGTGGCCTGCTCATGGACCAATCGGTGATCGCGGGAGTCGGCAACGTGTACCGCGCCGAAGTGTTGTTCCGGCACGGAATCCACCCCGAACGCCCTGGTAAGAACCTCTCACGCGCCGAGTTCGACGCGATCTGGGTCGACCTCGTCGAGTTGATGCACGTGGGGATGGAACGGGGGCGTATGCACGTCGTGCGCCCCGAACACGACCACGGCGCGCCGGCGTATGCGAAGGATCGGCCCCGCACCTACGTGTACCGGCGCACAGGGGAGCCGTGCCGGGTATGCGGCACGCCGGTGCTCCACAAGGTGATGGGCGCACGGAATCTGTTCTGGTGCCCGGTCTGCCAGCCGACTTGACCGAGCATCGTCGACGTCAGAAATCGAACCCGTCGAAACCGAATCCGTCGCCGCCGTCGAAACCTGCGCCGTCTCCACCGCCGAAGTCGTCCCCACCACCGAATCCGTCGCCGCCGATGTCGTCTCCACCACCGAAGTCGTCACCGGATGCGCCGTCCGAGCCGTCCGCCGCGCCGTTCTCGAATGCCTGCGCGTCGTACGGAACACCAGCCATGCCTGCGAACAGCGATGAGAACAGCAGCATCGAACCGACACCCCATGCGCCCGCGACCAGCGCGGGTTTCCACCACGGCTCGGAGTACCAACCTGCGGGAACCGGCCGGCCCGCGACGCGGCCGCCCGGATAGTAGTTGGGAGTGCGCGCCGATGGGGACGGTGACGCTGCGACCTGGCGACCCTCGAACTCGACCTGCCGGTCCTCGGTCACGGCACCCGCCGACTTCTGGCCGTCCAGAGTGGGAATCTCGGGCCCCGGATCCATGCCCATCGCGGTGCGGGCGGCGCGAATGTAGTACAGACCTTCGAGGGCGGTCTGCTTTGCAAGCCGGGCTTGGACGGGGGACTGCGCCTGGTCGATCTGCGAGCCGGCCGCTGTGTAGCGCTCGGAGGCGTCGGCGAGGGCCTGACGGGAGGCGTCGTCGGTACCGGTGAGGTTGTAGATCTGACCGCCGAGCCGTTCGATGGCCTGACGAGCGTCGGCCTTGGCGTCGTCGAGGTTTCCGGCAGCGTGTCGTGTGGTGCTCTTCTGCGAGCGGGATACGAAGTACACCACGACAGCCAAAGCGGCGACGATGAGCAGAAGTTCCACGGTGGCCCCTCACGACGGCGAGTGCAGTAACAACGGCGAGTGCAGTAACACGGCGAGTGCAGTAACAACAGTGCGTTCGGTACAGGCTCCAGCGTACCGATCCCGTCAGCTGTCGAGGACGGTCCGCAGACCCGACCGTAGACACTCGTCGAACGCCTTGTGGTCGGGCACTGCGGCGGGGTCGACGGTGAGCCCGACGCAGCACATGTCGCGGTAGGACATCAGTGTCGCGTTGATCGCCGATCCGAGGGTGCGGCCGAAACCGTAATAGCGGGCGATACCCGCGCCCGCGATGAACAGGGTTGTCGCCGAACCGGGGACCGTGCAGGTCAGCACGTCGTCGTGACCGAACATCCGAGTTGCGGGAAGCACACTCGGGTCGTCGGGCATGCCCGCGCTCACGCGGTCGATGCGCTGCATCAAGGCGACCGGCCCGTCGTCGATCTCGATGCCGCCGAGCGCGACCTGTGCGGGCTCCTCGGATCCGGTGCCCGGGATCGCGGCGAACAGATCGTCTGCGGGCGAGCCGTGGGTGTGCCGGTACGACGCGTATCCGAGGAGCACCGCGGCCGCAACACCGCTTTCGAGTCCGCAACCGGCGCGATCCACTGCGTCGCGCATCTCACGGCCGGGGATGTCGAGAGTATGGAGACGGTGCGGTCCGCCCGGCGGGATCGCGCGCTGCGGGAGGGGTTGTGACGTCGGTGCGACGATCGCCTTCACCAATTCGGTGGTGCTGTCCACGACGAGCCCGGTCGACGAGCGAATTGCCTCCGCGGTGTGCTCCGACAGGCTGCGCAGCCACGACCACACCGACCCGTGTTGTTCGCCGTTGTTCTGCGCGGGTGTTCCGTGCCCGTTGCGTTCGGGGCGGACGATGCTGATCACGAGTGCGGCCTGGCCACCGGTGAGCCCGTCCACCAGGGTGAGGCCCCAGCTCGGACGATGGAGGTCGATGGTCTCGGGAACCGTGGGAGACAGCGACAGCACATCCGAGAACCCGGCCGTGCCCGTCAGTGACACCCGGTCGAGATGCCACGGGGTGTCGTCGTGGTCGCCGTTGCGTCGGGTGGCATCGAGCCCGATGGGGACCTCGACCACCCGGTGCCGGAATGCTGCGGCTTCCAGATTTCCGGGCGCGAGCATCGCTGTGACGCGATCCCATTCCGGAACGGCGTCGAGAAGGACTGCTGCGACGACGGACGACCGCGAGGCGGCGCCGGCGGACGCTGCTGGCGCCTCGCCGGACCTCATCGACGTGCGGTCGGGTGTCTCGCTCACACTGGCGACGCTCTCACAGCAGTCGGGTCTTCGGTCTCGGATTCGAGTCGGTACCCGGGGATCGAGTCGAAACGGTGATCCGAAGGCCGCAGAAAAGAGAACAGCCCGCGATCTCGAGGAGATCGCGGGCTGTTCACTGGAGGGGATGACGGGAATCGAACCCGCGTAGCCAGTTTGGAAGACTGGGGCTCTACCATTGAGCTACATCCCCGAGCTTGCGGCTTTGTCGGTGCTCACCAGGTGGTTTTCCGGTGCTCTCCGGCGTTCGCCGCTTGCAGGATGAGACTGTACCGAACCCGGCTTTGGATTTCATAATCGGGGGGCCGTAGGATTCACTCCGGCTCCCGGCACCACGGCGGGAGCAGTACGACGGGATGTGGCGCAGCTTGGTAGCGCATCCGCTTTGGGAGCGGAGGGTCGCAGGTTCGAATCCTGTCATCCCGACCAGATCGAACAGCGTCAGGGCGCTCAGTAGTGAGAACGATCGACCGACAAGAGCACGACAAGAAGGAGTCATGTCCGTGAAGAGCACCGTCGAGCAGCTGAGCCCGACGCGAGTCCGTATCAATGTTGAGGTGCCCTTCGAGGAGCTCCAGCCTGATTTCGACCGCGCCTTCCAGTCCCTCGCCGGCCAGGTGCGGATCCCCGGATTCCGTCCCGGCAAGGCCCCGCGCAAGATCCTCGAGGCTCGCGTCGGTCGCGGTGCGGTGCTCGAGCAGGTTGTCAACGACGCGATCCAATCGCGCTACTCCGAAGCAGTGACTGCGAACGAGGTCAAGGCCATCGGCCAGCCGGAGATCGACATCACGAAGCTCGAGGACAACGTCGAACTGGTCTTCGCGGCGGAGGTCGACGTGCGCCCCGAGGTCACGCTTCCCGACTTCTCCGAGATCGCCGTCACCGTCGATCCGGTCGAGATCTCCGACGAGGACATCGAAGAGCAGCTGCTGTCGCTGCGCCAGCGTTTCGGCACCCTCACCGGTGTCGAGCGCGCCGTGCAGGACGGCGACTTCGTGTCGATCGATCTGTCGGCCACGGTCGACGGCGAAGAGGTCACCGAGGCCGCCACCGAGGGCCTGTCCCACGAGGTCGGCTCCGGCCAGCTCATCGAGGGTCTCGACGAGGCCATCATCGGCCTCGAGGCCGGCGGGTCGAAGGAATTCACCTCCACGCTCGTTGCCGGTGAGTACGCGGGCAAGGAAGCCGTCGTCACCGTCAAGGTGAACTCGGTCAAGGAACGTGAACTGCCCGCTGAGGACGACGAGTTCGCGCAGCTCGCGAGCGAGTTCGACACCCTCGACGAGCTGAAGGCAGACCTGCGTGAGCGTGTCGGCCGCGTCAAGCAGGTCGAGCAGGCCGGTCAGATCCGCGACAAGGTGCTCGACGAGCTCCTCGACAAGGTCGAGGTTCCGCTGCCGGAGGCCGTCGTTCAGGCCGAGATCGACAGCGCACTGCACGACGCCATCCACGAGCTCGACCACAACGAGGCCGAGCTCGACAAGCTGCTCGAGGCTCAGGGTTCGAGCCGTGAGGAGTTCGACAAGGAAGCCCGCGAGTCGGCGGAGCGGTCCGTCAAGACCCAGCTGCTTCTCGACTCGATCGCCGAGTCGGAGAACACCACGGTCGAGCAGGAAGAGCTGACCGAGCGCATCTTCTTCCAGGCACAGCGCTACGGCATCCCGCCGGAGCAGTTCATCCAGCAGATCAGCCAGGCAAACCAGCTCGGCGCGATCTTCGCCGACGTCCGCCGCGGCAAGGCTCTCGGCACGGTCGTCGACCGGGTCGATGTCACCGACACCACCGGCGCGACCGTCGACACCTCCGAGCTTTTCGGTGGCGCGAAGGCCGACTCGGATGAGGCTGCCGAGGACGCCGAGGCGACCGAGGAGAAGGCATCCGAGTAATCGGATCTTTTCCGCTTTGAGCGAAGATGGGCGGCACCGGGCATCCGGTGCCGCCCTGTTTCGTTAGTGTCAGTGACAGCAATCCACGATTGACGAGAAGGCAGGTACCCGTGACTCCTCAGAATCCGGCGACATCCATCGGTCCGACGATGACCTCGGCCACCGCTGGGTTGAACCTCAGCGACTCGGTGTACGAACGCCTGCTCCGTGAGCGCATCATCTTCCTCGGCACGCAGGTCGACGACGACATCGCCAACAAGCTCTGCGCACAGATCCTGTTGCTGTCGGCGGAAGACCCGACCCGCGACATCTCGCTGTACATCAACTCCCCGGGTGGTTCGGTCACCTCGGGCATGGCGATCTACGACACGATGAAGTTCGTGGAGTGCGATGTGGCGACGTTTGCGATGGGCCTGGCTGCCTCGATGGGCCAGTTCCTCCTCTCGGCAGGCACCAAGGGCAAGCGCTACGCTCTGCCGCACGCGCGGATCATGATGCACCAGCCGTCTGCCGGTATCGGTGGTACTGCCAGCGATATCGCCATCATGGCCGAGCAGTTCGCACATACCAAGCGTGAGATGGCGGAGCTGATCGCCGAGCACACCGGGCAGACCGTCGAGCAGATCACCCTCGACTCGGACCGCGACCGTTGGTTCACGGCGCAGCAGGCACTCGAATACGGCTTCGTCGACCACGTCGTCGCGCGGGCCCAGCAGGCCGGCGGCACGTCGAATTAGTTCCCGAGGCCCCGACCCGCTCCACGTCCCACACTTTCTTGGAGAAGCGATGACCAACATGTTCGATCCGCGCCAGCTCGGCGGCCAGGCCCCGAATTCACCGGCGAGCCGTTACATCCTCCCGTCGTTCATCGAGCACTCGAGCTACGGCGTCAAGGAATCCAACCCGTACAACAAGCTCTTCGAGGAGCGCATCATCTTCCTGGGCGTCCAGGTCGACGACGCGTCCGCGAACGATGTCATGGCGCAGTTGCTCGTGCTCGAGTCGCTCGACCCCGACCGCGACATCACCATGTACATCAACTCGCCCGGTGGTTCGTTCACGTCGCTGATGGCGATCTACGACACCATGCAGTACGTCCGCGCCGACATCACCACCGTGTGCCTCGGCCAAGCGGCATCGGCTGCAGCCGTGCTGCTCGCGGCAGGCACGCCGGGCAAGCGACTCGCCCTGCCGAACGCCCGCGTGCTCATCCACCAGCCCGCCACCGGCGGCATCCAAGGCCAGGTCTCCGACCTCGAGATCCAGGCTGCGGAGATCGAGCGTATGCGCCGTCTGATGGAGACGACGCTGGCCAAGCACACCGGCAAGGATCCCGATCAGATCCGCAAGGACACGGATCGCGACAAGATCCTCACGGCAGCCGAGGCAGTCGAGTACGGTCTGATCGACAACGTGCTCGAGTACCGCAAGTTGTCTGCTCAGGCATAAGCGACACCCGGCCCGGTCGAATCCTCCTGAGTGTGTTCGGCCGGGCCGTTGTGCAGGGTGTGAGTTGCGCCATGATCGGCGCGCACAAATATGACCGGAAACGCGGAGAACCTGTCGACCCGCGTACCGGAGTCCGGGTACGGTCGATCAAAGGGCCCGCTCCCCGGGCCGGCGCTCGTTGACGGACACGGGATCGGTTGCACGCACACGAGGAAGTAGGGACCTGACAGATGGCACGTATCGGTGACGGCGGGGATCTGCTCAAGTGCTCGTTCTGTGGAAAGAGCCAGAAGCAGGTCAAGAAGCTCATTGCGGGCCCCGGGGTCTACATCTGCGACGAGTGCATCGACCTCTGCAACGAGATCATCGAGGAGGAACTCGCCGAAACCAGTGAGGTCAAACTCGACGAACTGCCCAAACCAGCCGAGATCCGGGAATTCCTCGACAATTACGTGATCGGCCAGGATTCTGCGAAGCGGTCGCTCGCAGTGGCCGTCTACAACCACTACAAGCGCATCCAGGCGGGCGACAAGACGCGCGACGCACGCGGTGAGTCGGTCGAACTCGCCAAGTCGAACATTCTTCTGCTCGGCCCCACGGGCTGCGGCAAGACCTATCTCGCCCAGACTCTCGCGAAGATGCTCAACGTGCCGTTCGCGATCGCTGATGCCACCGCTCTGACGGAGGCCGGTTATGTCGGTGAGGACGTCGAGAACATCCTCCTCAAGCTGATCCAGGCGGCCGACTACGACGTCAAGCGCGCCGAGACCGGCATCATCTACATCGACGAGGTCGACAAGATCGCGCGTAAGAGCGAGAACCCCTCGATCACCCGCGACGTGTCGGGCGAGGGCGTCCAGCAGGCGCTGCTGAAGATCCTCGAGGGCACGCAGGCATCGGTGCCCCCTCAGGGTGGTCGCAAGCATCCGCACCAGGAATTCATCCAGATCGACACGACGAACGTGCTGTTCATCGTCGCCGGTGCCTTCGCGGGTCTGGAGCGGATCGTCTCCGACCGCGTCGGCAAGCGGGGGATCGGCTTCGGCGCGGAGGTGCGGTCGAAGGCAGAGATCGACACCACCGATCACTTCGCCGACGTCATGCCGGAAGACCTGATCAAGTTCGGGCTCATTCCCGAGTTCATCGGCCGCCTGCCGATCGTCGCGTCGGTGACCAACCTCGACAAGGATTCGCTCGTCGAGATTCTCTCGGAGCCGAAGAACGCACTCGTCAAGCAGTACGTGCGACTGTTCGAGATGGACGGTGTGGAACTCGATTTCACCAGGGACGGACTCGAAGCCGTCGCCGACCAGGCGATCCTGCGAGGTACCGGTGCCCGCGGGCTCCGAGCGATCATCGAAGAGGTCCTGCTGCCGGTGATGTACGACATCCCGAGCCGCGACGACGTCGAGAAGGTCGTCATCACCGCGGAAACCGTGACCGACAACGTGCTCCCGACGATCGTGCCGCGCAAGCCCGACCGCGAACGCCGCGACAAGAGCGCCTGAGCGTCCGACAACACGACTCGGCCCCGGCAGGAATATCCCTGCCGGGGCCGAGGTCTGTTCGGCGAAGGGTCGCGCTAGCGCAATTTGATGCTGCCGCCGTCGACCATCAGAGTCTGTCCGGTGATGTACGCCGCGTCGTCGCTCGCGAGGAACACCGCGACACGTCCGATGTCGGATTCGGGGTCGCCGAACCGGTGTAGCGGTGTCTTCGCGAGCAGCACCTCCTCGACGCCGGGATTGGCCTCGATGTAGGCCTCGACGCCTTCCGTCAACGCAAGCGGCGAGATGAGATTGACGTTGATGTTGTCGGGGGCCCACTCGTTGGCGGCGACCCGGCTGATCCCGCGGATCGCTTCCTTGGCTGCGGCGTATGACGTCTGCGTCACGTTGCCGTCGATGCCGGCTCCGGACGCGAAGTTGATCACCGAACCTTGATTCGCGGCGAGTTGTGCGTGTGCCGCCTGCATCAGCCAGAGGGTCGGGTAGAAACCTGTCCCGAACGACAGATCGAGCATTTCCTGCGTGGTTTCGAGCAGCGGTGCCTGCCGGGACGCATGAGCGTTGTTGACGAGTACGTCGACCTTCCCGAACGCTTGCACAGCGGCATCGATAATCTTTGCGGCGCTGTCCTTCCGGGAGATGTCTGCGTTCGAGAACTTCCCGGCGCCGTCGAGTTCGGTCTCGAGGGCGGCGCCCTTGGGTTCGTCGATGTCGACGAAGAGGACGCGAGCGCCCTCCTTGGTGAATGCTCGGACGATACCGCGACCGATACCGCCGGCGCCGCCGGTGACGATCGCGACCTTCCCTGCAAGTCTCATACCGTGCTCCTTCGGGTGAAGTGATCAGTCGACTGCGAGTGCGGCCTTCTCCAGTTCCGCAATGCTGTAGGCAGCGTACGTCTCGTACTGGCCGCGGCCGGTGAAGTACGACGACAGCTGCTCGTCGAGTTCTTCCACCGTGAACGCGGAACCTGCTGCGTCGAAACGGTTCTCGACCTTCGGGGATGCCATGAGTGCGACCATCTTGCCGTACACCACGAACACCTGGCCGTTGATCTCGTGCGAGGCGGGGGAGGCAAGGTACGAGACGAGGGTGCCGACGCGCTCGGGTGCGAGCGCGTCGAGACCGGTGTTCGCAGTGTCGGCCTCGCCGAATGCCTCGGCGGTCATGGCCGTCCGGGCGCGCGGGCAGATCGCGTTCGCGGTGACGCCGTAGCGGGAGAGTCCCTGCGCAGTGGACAGCGTCAGGGCGGTGATGCCTGCCTTGGCGGCCGAGTAGTTGGGCTGTCCGGCGGAACCGAACAGGAACGCTTCCGATGAGGTGTTGATGACGCGGCCGTACACGGGGCCACCGGTCTCCTTGCTGGCTGCACGCCAGTGGACCGCGGCAGCGTGGGAGGTCGCGGCGTGGCCCTTGAGGTGCACGCGAATCACGTCGTCCCAATCGGATTCGGTGAGGTTGAAGATCATCTTGTCGCGGATGATGCCGGCATTGTTGACGAGGATGTCGAACGAGCCGAACGCCTTGACGGACTCCTCGACGAGGCGGCCACCGAGCGACCAGTCGGAGACGTCACCGGTCACGGCGATTGCCTGTCCGCCTGCCGCAACGATCTCTTCCGCGACCGCGTGTGCAGCGTCGCCCATGTCGTTGACGACGACGGCGGCACCGGCTGCGGCCAGTGTGAGAGCCTCGGAGCGGCCGAGGCCGGCTCCGGCGCCCGTGACCACTGCCGCGCGTCCGGCCAGGCTGACAGATTCACCCATGGAAAGTCTCCCGTGTTCGATCGGTTCGGCTCCTCGGAAGCGACTCCGAACCAGAATTAGTATTCATTCTAGTTTGAGTGCGGTGGGCTCGACGTGTGGATGTTGTCCCGCTGTGCGGGAGTGGGTTGACCGGGTGGTGCGGATCCTGCTGACCAGGACGGAAGCACTTGTGCGGTGTTGCCGGCTCTACTGTCGGGCCGCGACCGGGCAAAGGAAGAGGTGAGGAATGCCCAGGCTCTCAGAGGCTCGTGATGCGGCCGAGCCGAGTTCGATGGAACAGCGTGCGCGGCACGGCCGGATCCTGAAGGCGGCTGCCCAGCTCGGTGCGGACAAAGAACTCGAACGTGTCCAGATGCAGGAAGTCGCGAGGCTGGCCGGCGTCGCGATCGGCACGCTCTACCGCTACTTCCCGTCGAAGACCCACCTGTTCGTTGCGGTCATGGTCGACCAGATCGACCGGATGGGCGCTCAGCTCTCGCGGCGTGCGCACGCCGCGATGACGCCTTCGGAGGCGGTGTGCGATGCGCTACTGCAGGCGACGCGAGCGCTGTTGCGTACGCCGCGGCTCGCGACGGCCATGATTCAGTCGGCCGCGATGTCGAACGCGGCCACGATTCCCGATGTAGCGAGGATCGACCAGCTTTTCGACCGGTTGCTTCTCGACGCTGTGGGGATCGAGGAGCCGACAGTCCTGGACGCGACTGTGCTCCGGCTCGTCGTCGCGTTGTGGTTCGGGCTGGTGCAGTCTGCGCTCAACGGGCGTACGTCGATCCCCGAGATCGAATCGGATCTACGGGTCGCGTGCGACCGATTGCTCGGTGACCTCATCTGACGGATGCGGCTGCATCGAATCGTGTTCGTGACCAGGGTGGTCCCGCTCGGTGGGACGGTGCAGGCCCTCGCTCAACCTCGGAAATAGAATAAATTTCAGTAACGTAGAACGCAGTTTTCAGTAGCTCGGTAACGCAGGGAGTGGCATGAACAACGTCGTCATCGTCGAAGCCGCACGGACGCCGATCGGGCGGCGCCGCGGCCAGCTGGCCGGGGTGCACCCCGCAGTGTTGCTGGGCGCCGCCCAGAAGGGAGTCCTGGAGCGGACCGGGCTGCCCGCGGAGCAGGTCGGCCAGCTCGTCGGTGGCGCCGTGACCCAGGCAGGGGAGCAGTCGAACAACGTGACGCGGCAGGCGTGGCTCCACGCCGGCCTCCCGTACACGACCGCAGCGACCACCATCGACTGCGCCTGCGGCTCGTCGCAGCAGGCCGTGCACATGGTTGCCGGCCTGATCGCGTCCGGCCAGATCGACGCCGGGATCGGTTGCGGTGTAGAGGTGATGAGCCGGGTGTTCCTCGGTCAGGCCAACGCCCCCGGTACGGGAAACCCGTACCCTGCCGACTGGACCATCGACATGGGCGACCAGTTCACCTCCGCCGAGCGTATCGCCGACCTGCGCGGCATCAAGCGCGACGACGTCGACGCACTCGGACTCGAATCGCAGCGGCGGGCAGCCCAGGCATGGGCCGAGGGCCGGTTCGACCGCGAGATCGTTCCGGTGGACGCCCCCGTTGTCACGAAGGAAGGCGAGCCGACCGGTGAGATCGTGACGGTCACCCGCGACGGCGGCCTCCGTGAGACCACTGCGGAGGGCCTGGCGGGCCTGAAGCCCGTCATCGAGGGCGGCATCCACACTGCCGGTAACTCGTCGCAGGTCAGCGACGGCGCTGCGGCAGTGCTCCTCATGAGCGAAGGCAAGGCCCGTGAGGCAGGTCTGCGTCCGCGGGCCCGCATCCTCGCCTCCACTTTGGTCGGCTCCGACCCGTACTACCACCTCGACGGTCCGATCGCCTCCACCCGCGCGGTCCTCGAGCGCACCGGAATGTCATTGTCGGACATCGACATCGTCGAGATCAACGAGGCTTTCGCGTCGGTCGTGCTGTCGTGGGCCCAGGTCCACGGAGCCGACATGGACAAGGTCAACGTCAACGGCGGTGCGATCGCCCTCGGGCACCCGGTCGGCTCCACCGGATCCCGTTTGATCACCAGTGCACTGCACGAACTCGAGCGCTCCAACCGCTCGACGGCACTGATCACGATGTGCGCGGGTGGCGCATTGTCGACCGCGACCATCATCGAGCGCATCTAGCCGCTTGTCCTGCTGCTCCGTCCAACACCCCATTCACATTGAGCGAATGTATCGTTCGTCTCGATAGAGCGATCGAACGATACATTCGCTCAGAGTGGGTGGGTGGGTAGGGGCGCGGCCGGATGTTGCCAACGCACACGCACACTTCCTGCTTCCATCGAAGGACCAGTTCATGACCATTGGATTGAGTGACGACGATCGCGACCTTCGCGATTCCGTCCGCGGCTGGGCCGCACGACACGCCACGCCCGAAGCGATCCGCGATGCCGTCGAGGCGAAGACCGAGGCCGGACCTTCGTACTGGGCTTCGCTCGCCGAACTCGGCATGCTGGGGCTGCACCTGCCCGAAGAGGTCGGCGGTGCGGGGTGCAGTCTGCTCGAAACCGCCATCGTCGCGGAGGAACTCGGCCGCGCGATGGTCCCCGGGCCGTTCCTGCCGACCGTCGCGGTCTCCGCAGTTCTGCACGAGGCCGGGCGTCCCGACCGGCTCGCCGCACTGTCCGACGGTTCACTGTTCGGTGCCGTCACCCTGCAGCCCGGCGGTCTGAAGATCGTCCGAGACGGCGGCACCGTCGTATTGTCCGGCACGTCGAGCTACGTGCTCGGTGGGCAGGTCGCCGACGTCTTCCTGCTCGCAGCCGACGATGAAGGCACGCTCGCGTTCGTCGTCATCGACCGTGACCGCCTCGACGTCACCGACCTGCCCAGTCATGACGTCGTACGGCGAAATGCCGAGGTCACGGTGGACGGTCTTCCGCTCTCCGACAGCGACATTCTGACACTGGATTCGCAGCGCGTCGTAGACATCGCCGTCACGCTGTTCGCGGCGGAGACGGCCGGCCTCGCCGACTGGGCCACCACCACAGCTGCCGACTACGCCCGCGTCCGTCGGCAGTTCGGCCGTGTCATCGGTCAATTCCAGGGTGTCAAGCACACCGTCGCACGGATGCTCGGCCTCGCAGAGCAGGCCCGCGTCACCGCGTGGGACGCGGCCCGTGCGCTGGGGGAGGACATCTCGGCCGACGAGGCCTCGCTCGCG
This sequence comes from Rhodococcus artemisiae, assembly GCF_036327795.1. Classification (NCBI taxonomy): domain Bacteria; kingdom Bacillati; phylum Actinomycetota; class Actinomycetes; order Mycobacteriales; family Nocardiaceae; genus Rhodococcus; species Rhodococcus artemisiae. The sequence continues at coordinate 735,506 of NZ_JAUTXY010000001.1, read as the reverse complement.
GTTGCTGTGGCTGCGGCGACCGCCCTCGACGCGGGTTTCCAGGTCACGAGAACCTGCATCCAGGTCCTGGGCGGCATCGGCTACACGTGGGAGCACGATGCTCACCTGTACATGCGACGCGCGCAGTCCCTGCGGATCCTGTCGGGTTCCACGGCATCATGGAAGCGCCGGGTCGCGGGGCTCACACTCGAGGGCACCCGCCGGGTCCTGAGCATCGATCTGCCGGCGGAGGCCGAGCAGGTCCGCGCCGACATCCGCGCAGAACTCGAGCCCGCCAAGGCGCTCGAAGGTGCCGCACAGAAGGCCTACCTGGCCGAGAAGGGCTACACCACACCGCATCTGCCCGCGCCGTGGGGCAAGACGGCCGATGCCGTCACCCAGCTCGTCATCGCCGAGGAACTGCGCGCCGCCGAGCTTCGACCGCACGACATGATCATCGGCAATTGGGTGGTGCCGACACTGATCGCGCACGGCAACGACGAGCAGCTCGCACGGTTCCTGCCCGGATCGCTGCGTGGTGACATCGTCTGGTGTCAGCTGTTCTCCGAGCCCGGTGCCGGATCCGACCTCGCCGGCCTGTCCACCAAGGCCGTCAAGGTCGACGGCGGATGGAAGCTGCAGGGCCAGAAGGTGTGGACGTCGATGGCCCGCGTTGCGGACTGGGGCATCTGCCTGGCACGCACCGACGCCGACGCACCCAAGCACAAGGGCCTGTCCTACTTCCTGATCGACATCAGGAACTCCCCGGGCCTCGACATTCGTCCGCTGCGGGAGATCACCGGTGAGGCGCTGTTCAACGAGGTGTTCCTCGACGACGTGTTCGTACCCGACGAGTGCCTGGTCGGCGAGCCCGGTGACGGCTGGAAACTGGCCCGCACCACCCTCGCCAACGAGCGGGTGTCGCTGTCGGTCGATTCCTCGCTCGGCTCCGGCGGCGAGGCGCTCCTGACGCTCGCATCGACGATTCCGGGTGGGCTGGACGACGAACAGCTCACCGTCCTGGGCAAGGTGCTCTGTGACGCCCAGACCGGTGGGCTGATGGGATTGCGCACCACGCTGCGTTCGCTGACCGGCGCTCAGCCGGGCGCCGAGTCGTCGATCGCCAAACTCCTCGGGGTCGAGCACATCCAGCAGGTGTGGGAAGTCGCGATGGACTGGGCAGGTCCGACGTCGCTGCTCGGTGAGCAGGACCGTTGGTCCAACACCCAGATGTTCCTGAATTCGCAGAACCTCTCGATCGCCGGAGGGACGACGAACGTCCAGCTGAACATCATCGGCGAGCGGATCCTCGGTCTGCCCCGCGATCCCGAACCCGGAAAGTGACCAGACATGCCGATCGACATGAATGCCGCGCTGACGGCTGAACCCGCCGTCCGTGAGGCCGCCTGGACCGAGCGCGACGTGATGCTCTACCACCTCGGCCTCGGGGCCGGTGCCGACTCGCTGGACCCAGCCGAGCTGGGATGGGTGTACGAGAAGAAGCTGAAGGTCGTGCCCACCTTCGCGATGGTGGCGGGGCAGGGGATCTCGGCCGGGAACGTCACCCCGGTGGGGATGAACCTGCCGGGTATCGACATCGACCTGCGCAAGATTCTCCATGGTGGGCAGTCACTCACGGTGCACGCTCCGATTCCGGCCTCCGGCACTGCGACCATTTCGTCGCGCGTGGCGGACGTATGGGACAAGGGCAAGGCCGCAGTGATCGTGCTCGAGCAGTCGGCCCACACCGCAGACGGAAGCCCGTTGTGGACCTCCGCGATGCAGATCTGGGCACGTGGCGAAGGTGGGTTCGGTGGCGAGGCCGGTCCGGAGGTGAGCGGTTCCGCGCCCGAGCGGGATGCCGACAAGGTCCTCGTGTCGCACACCGGCCCCGCGCAGGCCTTGGTCTACCGGCTCAGCGCCGACATGAACCCACTGCACGCCGACCCCGAGTTCGCGAAGATGGCCGGTTTCGATCGGCCCATCCTGCACGGTCTCGCGTCGTACGGCGTCGTGTGCAAGGCGGTCGTCGACGGTGTCCTCGACGGTGACCCGACCCGGGTGAAGTCGTTCTCTGTGCGCTTCGCAGGGTCGCTGTACCCGGGGGAGACCATCGAGACCTCGGTGTGGCGCGACGGTGATGTGCTCACTCTGCTGGCGACGTGCCCCGAGCGAGACGGACAGCCGGTACTCACCCACGCGACGATGGAGGTCCGATGAGAGTCGATCCCGCTACGCACCCCACCGTCGGAAACGCCCCCGATGGCACAGTGCTCACGTCGGCGCCACAGGACTCCGCCGTCGACCGTGCTACCGCAGCCGCGCGCCGCGTGGTCGATGCCCTGTTGCGTACTGATCGCTCCAATGCGAATCTCGAGCGGGTCGCCGAGGAACTCGACAGCATCGCCGAGCACCTCGAGGAGCACGCACCCGAGGTGCAGGAACGCCTGATCGACATGTGGCACGGCGAAGGGGTCACACGGCACGATCCCGTCACGGGCCCCGAGAACGCACTGGCTCCGCCGCTCGTGCTCGTCGGCCGTGACAACGGGTGGGTCGAAGGTGTCGTCGAGCTGACATTCCCGTACCAAGGTCCTCCCGGGCACGTCCACGGAGGCGTCGCTGCGCTGCTGATCGACCACACCCTGGGTGTCGCGAACGCATGGGCCGGACGAAGCGGTGCCACTGCGCAGCTCAATGTGCGGTACCACCGCCCGACGCCGCTGTTCGAGCCGCTGACGGTTCGTGGGCGCCTGGAGGAGGAGAACGGTCACAAGATCAACACGGTGGGGGAGATCGCCACGGCAGACGGCACCGTCTGCGTGTCCGTCGAGGCGCTCTTCATCGACAAGACGGTTCCCCGCCCCCGCTGACGCGGCGGCCCGGCCACCCGTGGGCGTTTCTGGTAACGGGAGCTACCAGAAACGCACACGGGCATCGACGAAGGAGGTGCCCGGATGGGCAAGTTGGACGGACGGCTCGCAATCGTCACCGGTGGCGGAATGGGCATCGGCCGCGGGATCGCGGGCGCGTTGGCGCGTGAAGGCGCAAACATCGTCGTTGCCGAGATCGACGAAGCGGCCGGCACCGAGACCGCGAAATGGCTCGTCGACGACTGGGGCGTGCAGGCGACGTTCGTCCGCACCGACGTCACCGACCGCGAGCAGGTACATGCGATGGTCGACGCCGCCACGAGCACGTTCGGGCGCCTCGACATCCTGGTCAACAACGCCTGGCGTTCAATGGGTTTCGCCCGCCTGGAGAAGACACCCGAGGAGAGCATGCAGGCCGGGTTCGACATGGGCGTGATGGCGGCGTTCTGGGCGATGCAGCGCGCATACCCGGCGTTGGTCGAGCACGGCACCGGCCGGGTGATCAATCTGTGCAGCCTCAACGGCGTGAAGGGCGGGAGTACCATGTAAGTACCCGCAAGCAAGGAAACCCGCCATGACCAGCACAAACAGGCAAGCCGTCATCTACTGCCGAGTGAGCAAAGATACCCGAGGTAGGGCAAAGTCGGTCGGCGAGCAAGAGAGGGAATGCCGCGCAACATGTGACGAACATCGCTGGGAGGTGCGCCAGGTTGTGATCGACAACGACCTGAGTGCCAGCGAATATGCCCGCAAGGATCGGCCCGGATACCAGCAGCTGTCCGCCATCCTTCGGACCGGTGACGTGCTGGTGATGTGGGAGCCGTCGCGACTGACACGGCAGCGCCGCGAAGTCGAGGACCTCATCGACTTGTGCCAGTCCCGCGATGTCCTGATCGCAGTAGCTGACGGCCAGACCTACGACCTGACCCGTGGCCGCGACCGGCACGCCTTGTTCGCCGACATCAACAACGCGGCCTACGAGAGTGACAAGACGCAGGAACGAGTGCTCAGGGCACACCGCGCCGTCCTCGCAGCGGGCCGACCGCACGGGCGCATCCCCTACGGCTACCGCGCAGACACCGACGACCACGGCGTCATCACCGGCAGATCCCCGCACCCGATCCACGGCCCGATCGTCACCGACATGTACCGCAAAGTGGCCGACGGTGTGACGCCGTGGCGCATCGCCCAGGACCTCACCAGAGCCTCTGTGTCGCCTCCGGGGAAGTTCCCGGCATGGACGCACAGCCTCATCGTGCGGATGCTCCAGCGGCCCACCTACAAGGGCGTACGCACGTCTCAGGGCGTCGAGACCGGACCCGGTACGTGGGAGCCGCTGATCGATCCGAGGACGTGGGACCGGGTGCACCGAATCCTCAACGATCCGAAACGGAAGGTCACCAGAGGCAACCGACCCAAGTATCTGCTGTCCGGCATCGCCGTCTGCTCGGTGTGTGAGAGGCCCGTAGGCAGGATGAAGAACCGGCAGGGTGTCCCGGTGTACCAGTGCCCCGATGGGCACGCCCTACGGTCGATCGAGGCCGTGGACGCTGTGGTCGAGGCGAAGATGCTGGAGTACCTGCAGGACCCGAAAGTCATTGCGCGCCTTGAGACTGCGCAAAATACGCAGTCAGACCATGATCCGATCGACCTCGTCCACGACCTGCAGGCCACCCTCGACGCCCAGATAGAAGCCGTTGTCGCGCAGGAACTACCACCTGCAATGACAGCGCGTTCCTTGCAGGCCCTGCATGACAAGTGGACGCCGCAGATCGAGGCAGCACAGGCCGACGCCCAGCGGGCCGTGATCGACCCTCAGCTGGTCAAGCTGACCGGTGCCGCAGGTGTCCGGTTCTGGAAAGGGTTCAGCCTGGAAGCGAAACGGCACGCGATCCGCTCCGCGCTGAGCATCAAGATTCTGCCGGTGGGGCGCGGGAAGAAGAACTACAAGATCGAGGACACCCTCGAAATCGACTGGATAGCGTGACTTATTCGGAAAATCACCTGACCTCGCGCATTGTCAGGTGAAATTGCACCGCCCTGACGTGGGGATGGCTAGCATCATCGCCATGAACGGTGACGGACTCGACCTCGACAACCCTACCGACAGGGCACTCTATGACGCCGATCGGGTGCTCATCGCCCAACTGATCGCAGGGGACGCCAACCCGGACGACGAGCAGTGGCAACACGAACTCTTGCAAAATGTCTCGGCATACAGAAACGCTCTCGCGGGGGTTCAGAAAGGCGGTGGGACACTGCAGCTCTTCACGTCCCCGATAACTGGAGGCGATGAGATCGTGGCGAAACCTGGGGTAGGGGCACTCATCGAGGAGCACCGTCGAATCCTCGAAATGGTATCTGCGGATTCAATTAGCACGTCAGCGCTCATCTCCGGTGCGCGAACCTACGTGACGCGAGTCTCCGACGTACGCAATAATACCAATCTGGAAGTTTCGACCTACCCAGCTTTGGGGACGATTGAAATATCTGGCGGTAGTTAGGCGAATAAAGAATCGCCTCTTCGAACGGAAACCCCGTGGCCATTCTTTGCGTAAATTACGCTGTAGTAAATGCCGTTTGTACCAACCGATTCCGGGTGTGAAAATGACTGTGCATCGGGATGTGCCGGTGCCAGTGTCAGCAACAATGCCACACAGGGCCTCTGACCTGCATGTTTACCGGTAGGAATCGTACTAGGTTAGCGGGAAAGCGGCGAGACGGGGTCGCTTGGCCTCCGTTTGTACCAACCGTCTTGATACAGCCCCCCCTACCTCGGACCGGCGTTGCCTACGCCATTCATACGCTTCTTGCCTACGCCATTCTTTCGACCATTGTTGAGCGGCTATTACATGCCATTGTTTGGCCTTTATCGATTGCCGTTGTTCTACCATTGTTAAGCGTTATTGCAAGCCATTGTTTGGCTTTATCGGACTCCATTGTTGGGTTCGTATGGGACCCATTGGGACCCATTGCCAGGTGCCGTATGGGACCCATTGCTGTGCATCATGTTGATGTTCGTTTGATGAATGAAAAATGAATGAAAAAAGTTTCTTGAAAACATTATTCAAAACGTTTGATCGAATCGAATAATCGAATACATCGAACCCAATGCGAAGGCATAGGTACTAGTGCATAGGTACTAGTGCATCATGGCACTTGCACTGTGGCACATGGCATCTCACTGCTAGGTGGGTAGGGTACGTACGTGCACAAGCACCACATACTCTGTGGCACAGAGCATCTCACACACACATAAGGTATCTACATGTAGGTATGTAGTACATGCACACGGCAGCACATAGGTATGTGTATGTGTTGTCAGTATTCAGTGTGGCTTACATCAAGAGAGTATGTATGGTTCATGGCGTCTGTCCAACTCATCACGTATGAGCTGCGCATCAGGGCTCTGTGAGGGCAAACCAGACAGCAACCAGCGCAACGACTTTGTTGTTCTGTCAGGAATGTCAGGGTTCAATCCCCACAGCCGCGAGCAGACCACACCGTTGTGTGCCGGTTGTGAAACAGAATCCCCGCGAGCAGCTTTACCCGCGTTGCAATGACGATGCGCCGGTTTCAAATTCGACGGCTCCAGCGCCAAATCTGGGTAGTCACACGCAGGTTTCAAATGGTCGAGAGTCCACGACTCCCGGTGTTTAGAATCGAGCGTGAGATCGATTGTGCCGCTGCAAATGTGACAGATCGGCGGTAGCACGTGCCGGAGTCGCTCGGACAGTTCCCGCCAGGCTCGGGTGCCGTGAATATTGCTGGGCATCTTTCGAATTCCCCTTCCAAACTATGGGAGAACCCGACTGGTTGGGCGAATCTCGAAAAACTCCCACCAGTCGGGTCCTCGGTTCGGATCTGTTGATGCCGCACTCGGTCCAATGTCGAGCCGCCAAAGATCCGTTTTGCTGCACTGGATTTCCTACCCCGTGAAAGATCGGGATCGTGGGAGTCCATCAGCGCTTCTGAAACGCCCGATGCAGCAAGCTCATTGCGTCACGCCGTGGTTGCCACGTTCAGCATCCGGAATGCGTTGTCGTTCACCGAGTCCGAGCCGGTACGTCCCCACAGGATCACGCCGCGCTGCAACTTCGGCCTGCCGTTGCTGCCGAACAGGTGCGGCACCAATTCGATTGTGGTTCCGACTCGGTCGACGATCACGAAGTTCTGGAAGTCACCGTAGATGATGCCGTAGTTCGCTTCCGTCGCTGCAGCATTCAACGTCGAATCCATCACCGAGTTCTCAACCAGGTTGCGGCCCAACAGTTGCAACGGATTCTGCCGCAGTTCGGGGAAACGCCATGCCCCGGCGGTTGTCTCGAACTTGCGGAACGTGTTGATGGTGGGCAGTGCCGCCATGAACTGCGCGTTCGCCTGGAACCGCGCGCCGAGCGCGTTCTGCAGCTTGTATGGGTCGTCGGCGTCGTACACCTCCGTACCACCGCCAGCGACAACGACACTCGGGCTCGATGCTGCGAGAGCAGTCACGATGCCGGTGGGCTGCCCCGATCCGGTGCCGATCGTGTAGGCAGTGTCGTGAAGGCTGTTCACCGAGTCGACGATGGCGCGCTGCAATTCCGGAAGGAAGTTCGCTGCATCGCCTTCGACCTCCACCGAGTAGGGAACGAAGCAGTCGTACTTGTGCACAGGGATGCTCGGCTGCGCGAGTGTCGGACTACCGTCGGCGACTTCGGTGCTCTCGGCGATCCACTCGGATGATGCCCCGGCAGAGGAAATTCCGTTCCACGCTGAGGCACCTGAGATCGTGACTACCCTGGAGACTTGGCGCAGCGGCGACAGTGTGCCGTTGTTGGTGAGGATGATCGCCGGATCGAGGTGCATCGGCACCATCAGGCCACCTTTCGAGCCGGTGCCGATCATCATGTCGCGCTGCTGGTATGCCTGCGCCAACTGAAATGCGCGTTGTTCCTGCGGTGTCCACAGCATGTGGCCGCGTTCGGTGTCGCGGACCATCTTCGCGAACGCGCTGGCGTAGTGCGGATCTCCTGCGACAGAAGCCCATTCACGCGCCGATTCGGAGCGTTCCACGAGTGCTTCTGCGACTGCTGCGGCGTCGTCGTGGATGTAGCCGTCGGTGTGGTTGCGTTCGACTGCGCGGAGCGCCTGGTCACGCAGGGTGTTTCCGGTGTTGCGCTGGCCGTCGTAATGCCACTGCCCGTCGCGGAATACGGCCCGCCGGTCGGTGGTGGATTCGGTACATCCGCGTTCGGCGAGGTCTTCCGCCATTGCAAGGGTGCGTTCGGCTTTCACCTTGTCGGCTTTGAGTGTGTCGGCTTCGGCGGCGAGTTCGTCGAATCGGTCGGCGTTGGCGTCTCGGATCTCGCCGTTTTCATCGACCAAAGCGCGGGCTTCGGTGCGGATCTCGGCGAGCCGGGTGTTGATAGTGTCCAGCTTTTGCATCTTCATTGTTTTGGTCCTATTCCATATCAAGCAATTTGAGACGTCGCTCTGCTGTAGCTGCGTCTATGATGCGCGGGTTGTGTCGTACACCAACGATTCTCGCCGTCTCATATGCGGGCAGCGCCACGACGCTGACCTCCAAAAGTTTCGCTTCGGTGCGTACCACGGATGAACGGTCGCGGGACCACACATTTCGCACCGGCACAAAGCCAATCGAAAAGCTGTCGAGTGCGCCGTCACGAACGAGTTCGAGGACTTCGTCCCCGGCTTCGGTTTTCGAGACTCGCCATTCCCCGTAGAGCCCTGCGGTGTCTTCGCGGAGCAGGGTCGCTCGTCCGATCGGCAGTTTAAGCCGGTCGTGCAGCGACAGAAGTTTGATGCGGTCTCCGCGTTCGCGGATGGTCCGCTCGAATGCGCCGAACCGGAATTGTTCCGAGTAGGTTCCGCTGTAATCGCGGATGTCCGTTGGAGTGTCGTACGGAACGGCGATCCCTACGAGGGTGCGCCCGTCTTTGCCTCGGACTTCGAGGTCTGCGGTTGCGGTGCGAATCAGCCTGTCTGCCATGTGCGTTACCCATCGTTGAGTGTCGTTGGGTCGCTGCGGCTCTTTGAATCAGGTGGTCTGCCTGTTATGAGTGCTGAACGTCTTGGCGTATCCGAACCGGTGTGTCGGGGTGCGGCACTGATGATTCGGCGACCTGGTCCGCATCGTACACCATTTCCTACTCAAATGGTAGGCAATAGTCGACTGCGTAAATTGCGCGGTTCCAGCATGTTCGGGGCATTCCCCTACCCCGACACACCGGAAACCTATTCGATCTTGTGTGCGTGGCTCTCAGAACCGGGAATCGGTGTCGTCGAATGCGTCATCGAGGACCCGGAGCAGTTCATAGTCCCGCGCGGCCTGGGCCTGCTGGCGCAGGTTCCGGAACGCTCTGGCTTCGCGACGGATTCGCATCTGGGAGCGCTTGTTGTACTCGTTGGATGATGCCATGATCATTCACCCATTCCACTCGTCCGGCACCGAGTCGGGCACATCATCCGGATCGATCCATCCGGCTAGGTGCGGCTCCGCGTCATCGTCGGTGAACACCGACTTCTCGACCACGGCCAGCTTCTGATCGGCCCACCACAGGGTGACATCGTGTTCGGCGAACACGAGATCCACGCCGTGGCGGCCTGTCTGCTGGCAGTGCGAGATCCGGTCGGCGCGGTCCAGTGGGTCGAGGGCATCGACGCTCTCGGTGATGATGCGGGTCAAGCGCTGCTGCGGGCTGTCTTTCCTCATGATTCGGCCTCCTGCTGTGAGTAGTTGTCGGCCTGCCCGCATTTGCGGCACAGACCACTCGCGGTGAAATGCCGTCGCTCGGTACTGCCGCAGCGGCGGCACCTGTGGTTGGCCGGTCGTTCGATCTTGGTCATGATCTCGGTTTCCTGTTCGAGTGATGGAGGTGCGCCGGGACTTCCCGCACATATGCCGATTCCCGGCGCTGTACTGGCCGCTGCGGGCGTTTCGAACCGTCTCGCGTGTGATCGACCGTGAAACCGTTCCCGTCGGCTCTGGAGCGCAACGGGCAGTCACGTCGTTTGCGAGCGAGGTAAGCGTTCCGCTCGGCAGCGGCCCGCTGGATCTGATCGGCTTTCTCGGCGTCGATACGGCGAGCTACTTTGTCGGCACGTTGTCGCCGAGTACAGCTGTGTGGACCAATCGCACCGCAGCGCGTACAAACCCGCGCATTGTCGAATTCACCGCTGGACATCGCTAATCCCCTCACTTGGCGCAAACATGTTGCATCCCTTGGCCTTGGTGGATTACCCCGCCGCAGTAGGCGCAGTGCACCCAGGGATTGACCGTGCCTGAGCGGAGGCACTTACGAGTTGCATTTCCAGTCATCATTGTTTCCTTCACTGTTGGGATCTGTTGCTGTATGTGTTTTGGATGTCCGGGATCTACCGGACCGGTGCCGAACGGCGGCGAGCGTGCCGCACAGCCTCCGCGCGGCATCACCAGGCCGGAGCACTCCGACGCTGAGAATCTTTCAGATGCTTTGAGTTCAGATGCTTTGAGCATCATAGGGCCCTCTGAGTCTTTGATTCTTGGGTTCTCGTTGTCACCTCCTCCGTTTCACTACGGAGGGGAAGGTGTGACAACAAGGGGAAACCGGTGTGTTGTCATCGAATACTTCTGCGTGACAACAGGTGACAACAAGCAGGTCAGGAACTGTTTTCAGTGACAACAAGGGTGACAACAGATGTCCGAATTCTGTTGTCATTCCCCATGACAACGAGGCCCCTTGTTGTCAAGATCATCTGACAACGAGATGGGGCTCGTCGGCCATCCGGTACTTGGTCTGATTTCCCTTGCCCGATGCGGTGAGTTTCCCCAGCTCCAGGAGCCTTGGCGTGTCCCGGTAGATCCTGGTCTGACCTCCGCTACCCCGATCAAAGCCCAACACCTCGCACAACTTCGCCTTGCCGATGCCTTCCTGTCCCGCGAATTCTCGGTACGAGTCGAGTGTTTCGCGTTGGTTGTCGGTGAGTCCATCGTTGCCGCGCGGATCGCCCACGCCACCTTCATTAGTGACAGCAACAATGGATTGCCTTTGTTGCTCGGTGAGTCCCGGCAACAGTGATTCCGGTACTGTGATCGTTTGCAGCTTGAAACTGTGCGTGCACCGATCAGGGCCGTACTTGTGTTTGTAGCATTCGATAGTGAATGTCTTGTCCTTGTGCTTGTCTTCATTTTGGAATCGTAGGTCACTGTCGAGGCCGCCATCCCATGCACTGGAGCCGCGCGGATTCGTTCCGGAACGCCCCGAATGGTGCGCGACAAGAACAGCCGCTTTAGTCTCTCGGACAATGAGATCCAGTGCGTCGATGGCTATGGTCTGATCTCTCGAACTGTTTTCGTCCAGTCCCACGGTGATCCGTGCGCGCGTATCGAGTGCAAGCAATATTGCGCCGCGTTGCTGCACTTCAGTAATTAGCGCCGCAACGTGCCGCTCATTCGCGAGGATGAATTGCCCTTCCATAGTGAACATCTCACCATCCAGCTCCGAAGGGTCCACGCGGTTTTGGTGGCACCACGCTATGAAGCGTTGACGCACACCGAATATGCCTTCCATAGCGGCATACACAACCGGTCCCGATCGGTAGATCCGGTAGCCTTCCCACGATCTCTGATTGGTCGAAACAGCGCAGCAAATGCCGTGCATGATAGCGGATTTGCCACCGCCAGCGGGACCTGTGAGCTGGCAGGTGCAACCTTGGTAGATGAGGTGACCGACCAGCGGCTCGGGCGGTGTGAACGCCTTCAGCTCATCCATGCCCAGCACGCGGAACGGCGGCACCCACTCTTCAGACTGCCCTGCAATCAGTTTCGGGATGTCGTTGTCGGTCACTGGTTTACCTCCCTCGCATTCGTCCGGCGTCCACTCCCCCATGAGGCGGCTCATGATCGGAGCCATTCGACGAATCGGCGTGTTGCCTCGAATTGCTTTCGGGCTGCGTCGATGTCGCCGGACTTGGCGAGCCGCCACGATTCGGCGAGTCCCCACCGATGTCGTTCCGTGAATGCGTCCATCTCCGCAGCGAGTGCGAGGAAATCGTCGTCGTCCATCACGTCACTCTCCGATAGAGCAGCGGCACAACACCTTCGGTTTCGGTGACCTCGGCGATGACGGGCCGATATTTCGCATCGAACGCGAGCGCCTCGGCGACATCTGCGGGTGTCGAACAGCCGTCGCAGAAAACGTGATCCGGTCTGCCATTGTTGCCGTACTGGGTGATCCACGCGGTGCCGTCGAATCGTTTGCCGCAACGGAAACACCGCAGCTTGGCAAGGTATTTGCGGGCGCGTCGTTGAGCTTCGCGCATCTGTCGCCGGTTGCTTTGTGGCATAATGGTTCCTGCCTTCTTCGTCGTCATTGAAGGTGACCTCCTCCTAAGGGGTCGTTGTGGTGGTGGGTAGGTCCGGGATCGGCTCCCCTGGATCTGTTGGAAGGCTCCGGGTCCCGCGTAAGGCTCGGAGCCTTTCCGCTATCCGGCGTCGCCTTGCTCCCTGCTCATGACCAGTTGGGTGTCGGACAGCTCGGGTGCGGTCGCTGCGGCGTCGATGCTGTCGGCGATGATGCGGAGTCGGCTGGCTGCGGCGCGGTTGCTCATGCCGTCCGGGATGTCGATCGTCCAGTGGCCGGTGCGTTCGAGGACGAGGGTCAGTGTGTCGTCGTTGGTCATCGGTTGTCCTTCACGTACGCTTCGGCGCGTTCCAAAGCGGCCAGGACGTGGCGGTCGTCGGCCACATTCGCCGCTGTCACAAGGACTTTCAGGACACGCTCGGCGTGGGCGGCGGAGTGGTAGTGCCTGCGGTTGCGTTCGCGGCGCGCGGCTCGTTCGCGATCGTTGTTGTCTGCCATGATGTTTCCCTGGTTCCTGCCGGATCTCTCGGGTGGGTCCGACTCATGCCAGTATCATTCTCGAGTACGACGGGACCCGACAAGTAGCCCGGACGGTTCGTGACCGGCCTGGTGCTGGAGTTGGACGCCCTAAGACGGGTGGCGTACGCATTTCTGCAAGATGTCCACGTTCGGCAACGTCCCCGTGCGCAATTTGCGCGGCTGCGGTAACGGAACGGTGCGCAGCGTGAAAGTACTGCGCAAATTGCGCGGTGGTCAGCCGGTCGAACCTAGGCGGGTCGTCGTGACCGTTCCGAAGCCGAAGTCATACGCCTTAAGACGAGTGGCGTACGCTGACCGAGGTACATATAGAACCGACTCTCAACGGCGTGAATGCACACATGTACTCGGTGGCCTACAACGCGTCGAAAGAGGCCCTGCGCAGTATGACCCGCACAGCGGCCCGCGAGTGGGCGTCGAAGCAGGTGTGCTGCAACGTGATTTGCCCCGGTGCGCAGAGCGCGGCCTACCAGCGGGTCGCGGAGACCAACCCGCAGATGGTGGCTGCGCAGGCGGCGGCGAATCCGATGGGCCGCATCGGAGATCCGCTCGAGGACATCGGCACCGTCGCAGCGTTCCTCGCGAGCGACGATTCGCGGTATCTGACGGGCAATACACTGTTCGTCGACGGCGGAAGCCATATCAACGGGGTGCAGTGGGCCCCGGAGGTCGACTGACCACTCGTAGTAGATCCGAATGCTCGACCTGCGCCGCTACGGCTGGGGCAGGTCGAGCATTCTGCTTGCGAGCTGGAGGATCTCCGCCTCGAACGACGCGGAATCGGGTGCGGCGCCGGTCTCCTGAGCGCGCTCGAACGCAGCGAAGGCGCCGATGACGAAGCGCACCATCAAGCTCACTCGACGTCGAGCATCAGGCTCGGGGAGATCGAGCCGGTCCGCGATCCTGATCAACAGGCGGGACAGCACATCGAGTGAGTCGTCCGAAGGATAGTAGTCGGCCTGAACGCCGGTGGGCGCGGGCGTCGAGAGGACGTCGAGTGGCGCTGTGGACAACCATTGTTCGTTGAAGCGCGCCCAGTAACTCGGATGATTCCGCGCGATCTGCGCCGCGAGCGGGTGTATGTAGGCGTGGACGAGCCGGTCCAGGGTGGGGGAGTCCTCGAGGTCTGCCGCAGCCAGTAGCGCGGCGCGCTCGGTATTCATCGGCGGAGCGTGCCGGCTCCAGATCTCGTCGAGGAGCCCGTGCCACGAGCCGAAGTGGTAGGCGATGGCCGAATTGTTCCGTTGCCCGGCCTCTTTGACCACTTCGCGTGCGGCGACTCCGTGAATGCCGCGGTGTGCGATGAGCCGCTCTGCGGCGTCCAGGAGGGCGAGACGGCCCGTTGACATCGTCATGTGACCACTGTACTAAGAACAACACCTTGAAAAATAATACGTTCTTCTTAACGGAGGCTTCATGACCACCATCCCATCTCGGAGCGCCGCCGCGGCGCTCGCACTCGCCGCGGTGCTCGGCGTCGGAGCATGCTCGGACCCGGCTGCCGAGCCCGCGGAGTCCGGCGCTCTCGCACCTGGCTCGCTGATCACCGACCGGCCGTTGACCACAGCGGCGGCGCTTCCCAGCGCTGAGCGCACCGAACTGATCACCTATGTTTCCGAAGGTTCCGATGGGCGTCCGACGCTGGTCTCGGGCACCGTCGCAATCCCGAAGGGCGAGGTACCCGAGAGCGGATGGCCCGTGATCAGCTGGGCCCACGGCACCACTGGCGTCGGCGACGCGTGTGCTCCGTCCGCGGACACCGTGGGCGGCCCCGCGCACTCCTACGTCGCACGGACCACCGAAATGCTCGACCGGTGGGTCGCAGACGGCTACGCGGTGGTCCAGACCGACTACGAAGGCCTCGGCACTCCGGGGGAACACCCGTACATGAACGGCGACAGTGCAGCCAACTCCGTCGTCGACATCGTGCGTGCAGCGCGAGAGCTGGAACCGGCCGTCGGCACCAGTTGGGTTGCCATGGGGCACAGCCAGGGCGGACACGCCGCGCTGTACGCCGCGGCTGTCGCAGCCGACCGCGCCCCCGAACTCGACCTCGCAGGGGTCGTGTCGATGGCTCCGGGCAACCGCACCAGCGACACCGCCGCCTATTTCGCCAGTGGAGGCCCGGGGATCGAGGCGGCAGTGCCGTTCCTGCCCGTGCTGTTGATCGGCGCCGAAGCAGCCCGGCCGGAGTTGAGCGCCGATGCCATGCTCACCGACGCCTCGCGTGTATTGCTCACCGCGGCGCGCACCGGATGCATGGACGACGTGCGGGCAGCGGCCGCGGCGGTCCCTGCCGATCAGGTCCTGGCGCCCGACGCAGACCTGGAGGGCTTGGCCGCGTACTACCGGACCCAGGAGCCGGGCGAGCTCACGCCGACCGTCCCCACGTTCGTGGTCCAGGGGACCGAGGATGTGCTGGTGGGCCGCCCGCTCACCGACCAGCTCACCGAAGGCCTCTGCGCGAACGGCTCGGACCTGACCTACCAGGTCTACGAGGGCGCCGACCACCGCGCTGTCCTCGAGGACTCCTTCGATGACGTGCGTGCGTTCACAGAAGGCGTGCTCGCCGGCGAGGCTATCGAAACTACTTGCAGCTGAACGGATTCCGTCAGAGCACCGACCCGGTGTAGACGTTCATCGAGTCGTCGCGCAGGAAACCGATCAACGTCAGGCCCGACTCCTCGGCCAGGTCGACGGCGAGCGACGACGGCGCCGACACCGCCCCGAGCGCGGGTACACCGGCCATCACGGCCTTCTGCACGAGCTCGAACGACGCGCGACCACTGACGACGAGGACGCTGTCGGAGAGCGGCACCCTGCCTTCCGACAGCGCCCATCCGAGCACCTTGTCGACGGCGTTGTGCCGGCCCACGTCCTCCCGTAGCTGCACGAGCGACCCGTCGATCGTGAACAGCGCGGCGGCGTGCAGGCCGCCGGTGGAGTGGAACACCTTCTGCTGTCGATGCATCAGATGGGGCAACTCCGACAGTGTGCGCGCGGAGATCTCGACATCGCCGCGCAGCGGAAACCGGGTGCGGGTGCGTACCTGGTCGAGGGATTCCTTGCCACATACCCCGCACGCAGACGTGGTGAGGAAATTCCGTGCACCGGCGCCGTCGGGCACCGCGACACCGGGGGCGAGCTGGATGTCGAGCACGTTGTACGTGTTCGCGCCGGTGTCGTCGACGCCGTCGCAGTACCGTGCGATCGCAATGTCGTCGCGACTGCCGATGATTCCCTCCGCAAGCAGGAAACCGTGAGCGAGCTCCACATCGTTCCCAGGGGTGCGCATCGTGACCGTCAACGCCTGTCCGTCGAGCCGGAGCTCGAGAGGCTCCTCGACGGCAAGCGTGTCGGGGCGCCGGGTCGTGCGATCCGCGGTGATCCGCAGGACGGCACGACGTGTCGTCACACGGCCCATGCCGAATCCTTCGTTGCTGCAGGTTCGAGTCGCACGGTGATCGCCTTCGAGGCCGGGGTGTTGGATTTCTTCGCCACGTGGCCGAGCGGCACAAGCGGGTTGGTCTCGGGATAGTAGGCCGCGGCGTTGCCCTTCGGCGTGCTGTAGGCGACGACGCGGAAGCCGTGGACGCGACGCTCCTCCGGTGTGCCGTCGGGCCCCGTGAACTCGGAGATGATGTCGACGAGATCACCGTCGCGGAATCCCAGGCCGGTGATGTCGTCGGGATTGACCAGAATGACCCTGCGTCCGCCCTTCACACCGCGGTAGCGGTCATCGAGGCCGTAGATCGTGGTGTTGTACTGGTCGTGGCTGCGCATCGTCTGCAGGATCAGCCGGCCCTCCGGGGTCGGTACCCATTCCAGTTCGTTGACGGAGAAGTTCGCCCGCCCGGTGTCGGTGTGGAACTGCCGACTGTCGCGCGGCGGATGGGGGAGTGCGAAACCGTCGAGCTGTCGCACGCGGGTGTTGTAGTCCTCGAATCCCGGCACCACTCGTGAGATCGAGTCGCGGATGAGGTCGTAGTTCGATTCGAACCGGCTCCATGGCACCGGATGATCCGGCCCCAGCAGGGCGCGGGCGAGCTGGCATACGATGGCCACTTCGCTGCGCAGGTGCTCGGATACCGGCTTCAGTCGTCCGCGGGACAGATGCACCATTGACATCGAATCCTCGACGGACACTTCTTGTTTTCCGGTTTCCTGGATGTCGAGGTCTGTGCGGCCGAGAGTGGGGAGGATGAGTGCGGTGCGCCCGTGGACCACGTGGCTGCGATTGAGTTTCGTCGAGACCTGCACGGTCAGTGCGCAGTTGCGCAACGCGATCTCGGTGGCTGCGGTGTCGGGTGTGGCCGAGACGAAATTGCCTCCCATTGCCATGAACACCGATGCCTGCCCGTCGCGCATCGCACGGATGGAGTCGACGGTGTCGAGCCCGTGTCGGCGCGGAGTCTCGATGCCGAATTCGGTGTCCAGTGCGGCGAGGAACGCGTCGGGCATCTTCTCCCAGATACCCATCGTGCGGTCGCCTTGGACATTGGAGTGTCCGCGCACCGGGCACACCCCGGCGCCGCGCTTACCGATCATGCCGCGGGCGAGCAGTAGGTTGACGGCTTCGCCGATCGTCGCGACGGCGTGTGTGTGCTGAGTCAACCCCATCGCCCAGCAGATGACGGTGCGCTGCGAGGCGATGAGTTCGGCGGCAGTGTCGCGTAGTTGAGCAAGTGTCAGGCCGGTCGCCTCGACCACGATGTCGAGGTCTACGTTCCGGATATGGGTTTCGTAGTCGTCGAAGCCCGCGCAGTGAGTGTCGACGAAGGGGCGGTCGATGACCGTGCCGGGCGCCGCATGTTCGGCTTCGAACAACAGTTTCCCGAGCCCCTGGAACAGGGCCATGTCGCCGCCGAGGCGGATCTGCAGGAACTCGTCGGCCATGTCCACGCCGCGGCCGACGATCCCGGACACCTTCTGAGGGTCCTTGAACCGCTTCAGCCCGGCCTCGGGCAGGGGATTTATCGCGATGATCCGCGCGCCGTTCGACTTGGCCTTCTCGAGGGTCGAGAGCATGCGCGGATGGTTGGTACCCGGGTTCTGGCCGGCGATGAGGATGAGATCGGCGGCTTCGATGTCGGGCACCGACACCGAGCCCTTACCGATCCCGATCGAGTCGGTCAGTGCGGTACCGGATGACTCGTGGCACATGTTGGAGCAGTCGGGCATGTTGTTCGTGCCGTAGCTGCGAATGAGCAACTGATACAGAAATGCTGCCTCGTTGCTGGTGCGGCCCGAGGTGTAGAAGACGGCCTGGTCGGGCGAGGGTAACGCTTTCAGGTGCTCGGCAACCACCCGGTACGCGTCGTCCCATCCGATCGGTTCGTAGTGGCTCGCGCCGCCCCTCAACACCATCGGGTGGGTGATGCGGCCCTGTTGTCCGAGCCAGTAGTCGGTCTTGGTGGCAAGCTCGTCGACGGAGTGCTGCGCGAAGAACGCGGGTGTCACCGTCCGTAGGGTGGCTTCCTCCGCGACAGCCTTCGCCCCGTTCTCACAGAACTCCGCAGGCTTGCGGTGCCCGGGAGTCTCCGGCCAAGCACAACCGGGGCAGTCGAAGCCGTGACGCTGGTTGAGTCGGGTCAACGTCTTTGCTGTGCGGATCGCGCCCATCTGCTCGTATGCACGCTCCAATGAGACGAGTACCGCGGGAACACCCGCGGCGTAGTCCTTCGGGTGCGAAACCTCGAGGTCGGACTCGTCGATGTCCGCATCGGGACCGTGTCGCATCATTCCTCCATACTGGCCTGCCGGTACGAGAAGGTCACGTCCGGCCATTGAGCGCATGCATGTACGAGACGGAGGTTATGCGCGAAATGTCGACAGATTTCGCACACAACCTCCGTCTCGGTGGGTGCTCCGCATGGTGATCGTCGTAAGCTGCGATCATGACCGTCACGGTGCGGGCCGCCACACGCAGCGACCTCCCTGCTCTCGCCGCCGTCTTCGCAGACGCCTTCTTCGACGACCCGGTCTTTTCGTGGATGTTCCCGGACGACGGCAGCCGAAGCCGTCGCTCGGGACGATTCTTCGAGGCCGAAGCCCGTCACCACATGCTCGCGCTCGGCGGAACGGAGATCGCCGAACTCGACGGGCGGGTCGGTGGTGCGGCGATGTGGGCTCCGCCGGATCGATGGCGCGCGCCGATGGGTGCGACGCTGCGGATGATGCCGGGGCTACTGCGGGCCCTCGGTCGGCACGCCGCCCGGGGTCAAGCGGTGGATGATGCACTCGAAGCCGCACACCCCGAGGAGCCGCACTGGTACCTGTCGACGATCGGAACGGCGTCCTATGCGCGGGGCGCGGGATGCGGCACGGCGTTGTTGAAGTCTCGGCTCGATCGGATCGACGCCGAGCACGCGCCTGCATACCTCGAATCCAGCAAGCAAGAGAATGTTCCGTACTACGAGCGGTTCGGATTCACCGTCACCGGTGAGATCCGCATCCCTCGCGGAGGTCCTACGCTGTCGGCGATGTGGCGCGAGCCGCAGTGACAGGGGTGCGGTAGCGACGGCGGAAATTCTCCTCCCGCCCCGCGGGTTTCCTCGCGTCGACGACCCGAGGAAACCCATGGAGGCGGAGGAGAGTCCCATCGAACGTATTCGGACTGGCGACACCACTTGCGGGAGTACGGTGGGTACACACTGCGCCGAGGTCAGGAGTCGTCGTGCCGAAGCTGGAGATCAAGCGCAAGTCCGAGCTCTCCCGGAAGGAAGTGTCCGATCGCCTCATCGCGCTCGGGCATGCCCTTGCCGGCGGCTCCGAGGTAGAAATGGGCTCAGGCGGTGACTCGATCGAAATCGTCGTCGCCGACAGGGTCCAGTGGGAACTCGAGATAGAAGTCGACGGCGACGAGATCGAAATCGAGATCGAGATCAGCTGGCGTGATGATCCGCCCGCGGAATCGGCGTCCGAGTCGCAATCGCATTCGGCGACAACGCCTCCGGCTAAAGCGGTGCGTCGTGGGAGGCCGCGCAAGAGCGCAGCCAAATGAACGGTGAACCCGATCGAATCCTTGCTGGGTAAGATCCGATCGGGTTCGCAGCCGCTCCTTCTCGGTTGCCCGGATTGCGTTCGCGGCCGGGTGCAATGGAGGAATTCTCTCGTGCTACGCCATTTCCGGTACGTGCAGATGCGCGATGGCGAGTTCGAACTGGTGGGTGGCCAGCACCTGCGCGCCCGCCTCGCGAACCCCTGCATCGCGGATCGCGTCGACGCGCTCTCTGTTGTGTTCCATTGCCTCCGCGCTGTCGAACGTCAGCGACGACACACCGCGGCCGGAGGCACGATCGAACATCAGAGCTGCGCTGCAGAACCCGTCGAGCTCCTCCATTGCGGGCAGCCCGGCCATCTTCCAGACGTCGATACCGCGGTCGATATGTGCCGGCTCGGTCTTGATCCACGTGACGCGGCAGCAGGCCCCGCGCTCGGAATGGTGGTCGCGGTGCATGACTGCGATCTCCCACCGGGAGACTTCCGTGGTGCCGTGGAAGACTTCGGCAGCGTCGTGACGCAATGTCTGCACCGGTCCTTCGCCGGCACGTAGTGATTCCTCGTCCCGCCACGAGCTGGTTGCGATGCACTGACCGGAGTTGCGATCGATCAGCAGGGACATTCCGAGGCAACCGTCGATGTCGGTCAGTGCAGGCATCACGATGTCGCGTACGTGCTTGATCCCGGCGTCGATGTAGGACGGACGGGCATGAACGGTGGTGGAGCGTGCGAACATGATCGGCACCCTTCTGTCAGGGCGGCGCCGACACGGCGCCGCCGGTCGTTTCCTATGTTCACACTGCGCCTACGTTCCGCTGAAGGCAATGGGCAGTAGCTGTTCCTTGTGGTGAGCAATCTTCACAGCTGTGAGCGAGGCGCGCGTCGGGATGGCGGGCTCCGGTGAGATTCGGCCTCTGCTCAGTGTGTCGCCATCTCGACCCTTCGACGCTCGGCCTCAGGCACGCCGCCACCCTGGGCGAGCTCAATTCGGAGATCCCGCAATGTGCCGGTGAATGAGAACCTTCCTCTCCGGGCGATCTCCTCCGTGACCGGACTTCCCCGGTCGACGCCGATATCGAGCTGCTCGTTCATGGAGAAGATCGCGCGCACGGTGCGTCCGAGCCGGCCCTGCGCAACAGGCCGGCCACGTCGTTCGACGGGCGGGCCTCTACGCAATCGCGGAGTTGTATCCGCCGTACCTGTTGTGATTCTCGTCCCTGGCGACCAGGGTGTACTGCGGCGCAGCTGCTTTGCTGCCCGAGAACGGGGGGTAGGAGACCGAGTAGATCGCGGCGTAGACGTAGCGCGAGTCCTCGTTCGAAATCGTGGACCACACATGCGTTCCGGATTCGATGCCGACTTCGACGGCTCCGCGGTAGAGCTCGCCGTCCCGGTCGTTCAGGCTGACGAACTTGTCGACCTTGGATATCGCATCTGCCGCGCCGGGCGTGAGCGCCACTGGGAAGCGCGTTGTCGACGACGATCGGACGGTCAGGGTGGGAGAGAATCAGCCCTCGGGTAGCTGGTTGTAGTTCCGACGACCTTTCACATTGGACACAGCGGTTTTCGCCGCAGGTGTACGAGGAGAGGAATTCCCATGGCAATCCAGTTCGCGACCCCGTCGATAACAATTCCGTTGGGTACGGGACGCAGAAGCATCCAGTCGACGGTGTCGTTCTCCGGCCGTGTCGTTCGTGCAGGCGTGGCCCTCAACGGGTTCAAGATCGACTACGACGACGATGACCATCACATCAACATCGTCGAGGTCGACACGGACCTCGTGCGGATCTCGGGCGGCACGGTTGTCTTCAACGTCGAATGCCAATACGCAGACAAGAACTTCGACGACAAGTACAGCGGCTATGTCACGGCGCTGATCATCGCTGAAACGGCCTGAACCGGCCGGGCCGGGTTGCCGACGGCTCGCTGCCGTCGGCAGCCACACCGCACCGCTCGGCCGTGCGGCGAGGCAGTGCCGCACCCGCCGCTCGCTCATCCGCGCATACGCGGCGAGCGATGCCACCGACGGGCAGGCGTCCTCCCCGGTGCGGCTACTCGGTCGGCACTACTTCGCCGCCGGGGAGTTCGGTGCCGACACGCCGGGACTCACCGGTGACCGCCGGGTCGGGACGGTCGGCCTGGTCGGTGGCCGCCATCTGCAGACCGTTGAGGTCGGTGCGGAACTGGATCACGTTGTAGCGGTCCCAGGTGGTGGCGACGAAGTCGAGGTACTGGCCGCTGGTCCACGGGTGCATGAATCCGCCGTACAGTGACGGCACGAGGACGCCCGACAGGATCGTCTGGGTGCCGCTCCACGGCCCCTCGGGTCGGTCGGCCTGCCGGATGACGAGAGAGTTGGTGGCATCGGTATACATGGCGACGTATTTGCCGAGGTAGTCGTTCCACTGCACGGACAGTTCGCTGACGGGCGAGGGAATCACCGGAACCGCCTGCGCCAGTTCGGGAACCCACGTGGTTCCGTTCCAGTACGTGTACGCGGCAAGGTTCTCGATATCGGCCTCGGGCACCCGCGCGAGCAATGCACTGCCGTGCCTGCCGGACGGCGTCCCGTACTCGTAGACGAAACCGTCGCCGGGCTTGACGAACGCACTCTGCTGGAAGTCGGCGTTACGGGCATCGACATTGGGGACACCAGGCAGGTCGATCGGGACGTTGGCGCGCACGGTGAGCGGATTGGGTGTCCAGTTCTCGCCGTTGTCGGTGGACGTCCAGAGCGCCGAATACAGCGTGGTCCAGGAGCCGGGCTCGTCCCACGACTGGACGCCCATGACGCGCATGTACTGGACACCGTCCACTGCGACGGCGGCGGTCGGGATGACGGTGTACTCGCCGGGTATGCCGAACCCGGGAATGATGGCCTTGGAGTTGTTCGGCCCGTCCAATGGGGACGAGTCGATGCGGATGCCGGCACCGATGTCGGTGGTGGAGCTGCGGAACAGGACATTGGACCGCCAGTCGTCGCCGTCGGCGTCGCAGTCGCCGACGGTGTCTCCGAACGCGATCAGCGTGTGTCGCGCGCCGCCCGCACCGTCGTTGTCCCACATGATGCCGAGGTCGGTGCCGGAGACGTTGAAACGGTCGATGGTGTCGTTCGGGCTGCCTGGGCCCGTCATCATCTCCACGGCCTGCGTGCGACCCGTCAGGACCGGGAGCCTGCCGTCCGGTGCGCCGGTCAGCCACGGCAGGGCCCGGCCGAGCGAACTGCCTGCGCTCTGCCCGCAGGGGCCGCCCGGTGAGTCCGCGGAGCCTGAGGACCCCGGCGCGCCGGAGGATCCGGATGATCCCGAAGAACCGCCGAGCGGTTGAGCGGTGACCGGCGCCGCGACGCTCGATGCGAGCAGCAACGCGACCCCGGTCGCCAGGACCGTGCCCCGGACTCGGCGTGCGGATGTTCGGACCGGCCTGGACCAGCATGTGCGCGTGGGCATGTGCCCTCCTCGTCGTGACGTTGAGGTGGTCGCGGGACTATTCACTCCGCCCAGGAAACCATGTTTCCACTGTGACTGTTGGTGTTGGAGAGAAAATTGATTCACCAGTGTCGTGAAAATGTCGACCGCCGCGAGAGTGGAAACGACACCGTTCGATGAGTACGTCGTCCCTGGAGAGGATCGAGCGAGACCGCGCTGGGTCCATTTATTCCGTTGCAGAGGGCCGGAATGTAGTACAGGCTCGTCTCCATGCACATCTCGAGTACTGGGTCACAGCGCCGCGCCGACGCCTATCCGGATCTCGATCATGTCTACGCCCAGTGCAGTGGGCCGGGCGGGTTGCGCTTGGCCGAGTACATGGCCGACGCGATGGAACTGCGGGAAGGTGCAGCGTTGGTCGACATCGGCGCCAATCGGGGTTTGCAGACGTGTTTCCTGGCCAAGGAGTACGGCGTCACTGCACTCGCGCTCGACCCGTGGGACGATCGGGAGGACGGACGTCCGATGGTCGACCACATCGTTGACAACGCCCGCACGTGGGACGTCGGTGGCCGGGTACTCGCCTTGCAGGCAGGTGTTCCCGACACCCGGTTGGCTACCGGATCCTTCGATTTCGCGTACTCCACCACCGCACTGGAGATGATCCGCGCCATGGAAGGCGAGGCGGGATATCTTGCCGCGCTTCGCGAGATCCATCGTGTACTTGCGCCGCGCGGGGTGTTCGGACTCGGCGAACCCATGCATCTGGAGGTGCCCCTGCCCGACGACCTGCGTCCGTATGTGACGCGGGGAGAATTCTCCTGGGCCGAGTGCTTCAGCGATCTGACGAGCACCGTTGCCCACGTCGCTGCGGCGGGGTTCGAAATAGTCCATGCGGAGTACGCTCCCGATGCCACTGAATGGTGGGACGAATTCGCGCGCCATGACCCCTTCGCCAAAGCCGACCCCGACGGCGACCCGACCACTCTGCGCGTCGATGCAGGTCGATGGACAAGCTTCGGCATTGTGATTGCGCGCAAGCCCTCCACCTGAGCTCTTCGGATCGTATCGAGGCAGCCAGTGTTGACCGCGCAACCGAACCAGAGACCCGATCTGTGGTCGGTGCGTCGCTCTCGCTCCAATGCGATTTCGGGGGCAACCCGGAACCACTCGATGTTCGGGTTCGATGAGGGCGCTGGCGAACAATTGCCGAGCGGTCAGCCGATCGGGTGAGATCCTCGGCGAGCCTCATCACGGATGCTGAGGAGGCGTCAGAATTCAGATGCCGTTGACACCAGCGAGTCTGTGGGAGTGGGGGTATGGCCTGGTCATGGGAGTTGGTGGGGATCCACCGTGAGAGTGGGGAGGGGCACGGGTCGTGT
This sequence comes from Rhodococcus artemisiae, assembly GCF_036327795.1. Taxonomy (NCBI): domain Bacteria; kingdom Bacillati; phylum Actinomycetota; class Actinomycetes; order Mycobacteriales; family Nocardiaceae; genus Rhodococcus; species Rhodococcus artemisiae. The sequence continues at coordinate 710,961 of NZ_JAUTXY010000001.1, read as the reverse complement.
CTGGGATCGCCACCATGTCTTGGGCGCGTGGGAGCGAAGGGTGTCGACGGTGCGTGCGATGGCCGCGGCGTCGCGCAGTTCCTCGCGGACTGTGGGGTTTTCGGTGTAGTGGTTGAGGGCTGCGTCGATGATTTCGGGAGCAATACGGTAGCGGCGACGATCGGTGCTGACGGTGATGATGGGCTTGCGTGGCCGTGACGGGTGAGCATGAAAGGTTTGGCGCTTGTCGATGCTCATCCACATGCGCGGCACGCGGGAGGAGATGACCACTCGGTGCTCGGGTTCGATGTGGACCCTGGCGAACAGGCTGTCGCTGTTGAACAAGTATGGACTGACGCTGTCCCAGGGCACCCACGCATCGTTGACGTAACCCCGTATCCGAATCCCGTCATGCCGGATGGCGATGTAGCCGGGACGGATACGACGAAGCGCCATCAGGGCAACGACTCCCACCTGCCAGCCTGAGACGATGATGATCATCAGTGTCCATCCTGAGGCAAACGGGTGGGGTCCAGGGCCGAATCCGAGATTCACCATCATGATCAGCACTGCGGTGGCCGCGGCGAGTTGCATGACGGACAGGATGTAGATCAGCCCGGACTGGCGCAGCATGAGGGCGGGAACATCCTGGTCGGTACCGACGGTGATGTCGGCGAACCGGGTTCGGGGACTGTACATGAGGAAGCCGGAGATCGGATAGATGACAGAGAAGATCCCCATGGCCAGCACAAGTAAGGCCATTTCAGGAAGGACCGGGTGTCGGCCCAGGAGAGCGTTCTCGATGACGGCCCCGATCAGGAGCCCGAGGGTCATGAGCGTCCAGTATCCGGTGATCAGGGACGCACCGTAGACCAGTCGGCTTCCGTATGCTGCGAATCGGGTGTGTTCGTCAGAATGCATTCGTGTGTCCTTCTCTTAGCTCACCAGCCCACCGACCGCGACCCCGAGATCTTTGAGGGAGATTGCGGCTTCGACCAATTCGCTGCCGCCGGCGTCGAGTGTGCTCATGATGCCGGCCGAGGAGTCTTCGTAGAGATGGTCGACCCCGCCTGAGGCGAAGATGCCGACCACTGTCCCGGCCAGCGCGCCGCCGAGGGTGCCGACCCCGGGAAATGCTGATCCGATCAGTGCTCCAGCGGCAATCGAAGTCGCGAGGCCGGCGGAGTTGGAGACCACGGCTTGCTCGAGTGATTCTCCACCGCCGTAGTAGTCGACACCGACACCGGCGACGAGGCTCAGCGCTCCCACGCCGACGGTCATCCTCCCCGGAACGTCCGCCAGCTGTGCGTGGCGTGTAGTGGTTGCGGCGAGATCGTCGGCGGTGCCCTGAGCTACCCCGTAGAGCCGCCGCACCTCGTCGTACGGCGTCCCGTCGGGTAGGTCGAGCACATACTGCATCGACCGCAGAGATTGCCGCGCGAAGCCCTCGGCCCTTTCTGCGAGACCTTGCACCGTCTTCTTCAATTCTGCGGTCAGGTAATCGAGTCCGGTACTGGTGGTGAACGACGCGGCCCACGATTCACTCGCCCATCGGTTGGCGACTGCGGCCACCTCACGCGCCCAGCGCGCGTGAATGTCCTGCGCCGCGGCTGCGGCGTCGTTGTACGCGCGGAGGACGGTCTCGTCCGAATCGGGGGCGGGATCGGCAATGGTGTTGCACACCAAGGACAATCCCGAGGCCGCGGCTCGTCGCAGAGCTCCGCCATATCGGTGAGCACCGAAGCCGAGGCGGCGGCGATCTGATCGAACCGACCTGCAATGTCGAGGACCTCGTTCTGGAAGCCGTCGATGGAGTGGACGAGATCAGTGGCCACTCGAAGGAACTCCTCGGACGCATCACCGTCCCACGCATCGCCGGCGATCCGACGGGCGGCGGCTGCGTCGTCCCCTGTGCTCTCGACAGCGGCCGCAAGACTTCGGCGGACCCATTCTCCGATCCGGGAGATGTCTGCGGGATCGCCGTCGATGAATGTGTCGATCGGCATCGGATCACTCGTCCATGTCGGACAGGCGGGCCACGAGGTACGCAGCAGTGTCGTCGTCGGTTCGGCGGTATGCGGCCCCGCATCCGCCGAGAACCATCCCACTCGAACCGAGTGTCGCGACGAGACCGGCGAGGTCGGCGGCCACCTGCGCGAGCATTCCGTTGAGTGCGCCCGTCGCGGCACCTGCGCGCACCGAATCGGGGAGATGTCGACCGATATCGGCTGCAGCATTGGCGGATGTTTCGTATCGTTCTGCGGCACGGTCGAGTTCGTCGGGATCGACGTACAACGTCATCGCGTGGCCTGCGGCGTCGGTGTGTTCCCGTTGTGGTACGCGCCCCGGTGTTCGTGCTCGGGGATCTCGATGTCGAGCACGAGCACGTCCCATGAGTACACCTCGCGCAGTCGTGGGAGTAGCTGCGCGGGAACGACAAGCCAGGGTTGCATGTCGCCGCAGCAGGACACCGGACGATCGAGGGCCGTGTAGGCGAGCAATGCTATGCGGCCGTCGCTGAGGTATCTCAGATCGACGACGGCATCAGCCGGGTCGGAAACCGCCTGGGCGCACAGAAGATACAGATACGGCGGCAGCACCGGTGGTGCGTCGGTCACGATGATCCCCCCATGATCGTGTCAGCAAATGCTCGACCCCCCCAGGCCGAACACGTCGACGCCGACAATAGCAAGATCGATTCCCGACCGGGCAGCAAGACGCGATACGTCGTGTGCGCTCGAGGTATCAAGGGCTACCAAGAGCACGCACGGGTGCAGCTACGCGCCCTGCCAGACCGTGTCGAACGGGGTGTGCGCCGACACGCGACCCTTGATGCCGTTCGTGACGAAATCCTTTGCGGCCTTCACTGCCTCGGCTACCTCGGTGCCCTTCGCGAGCTCCGCGGTGATGGCAGCCGCGAGCGTGCATCCGGCACCGGACACGCGTTCGTTTCCGACCTTCGGGGCGGTCAGGAGGGTGATGTGCTCGCCGTCGAACAAGACATCGACCGCTTCGTCGCCGGGCAGCTCCACGCCGCCCTTCGCGACCACATACTTCGGGCCGAGATCGTGGATACGGCGCGCTGCTTCCGTCAGGTCTTCGACGGACTCGATGGACGCCATCCCCGACAGTGTCTGGGCTTCGAACAGGTTCGGGGTGATCACCGTCGCGTGCGGCAGGATCTGCCGGCGCAATGCGTTGTCGGTGTCGAGTGCAGCACCGGGTTCCTGACCCTTACAGATCAGGACCGGATCGAGCACCACGTGTCGCCAAGAGGATTTGCCCAGCCCGTCCGCGACGACGTCGATGGTCGCGGGTGTGCCGAGCATTCCGATCTTCACGACATCCATGTCGTGCGCGGACGTGGCGGCCTCGATCTGATCGGCGATGACCTCGGCGGGCACAGGGAAGAAGCGGTGTCCCCAGTTGTCCTTCGGATCGAACGAAACGATGCACGTCGCTGTGCCGACGCCGTACACCCCGAGCTGCTGGAACGTCTTGAGGTCGACCTGCAGGCCTGCGCCGCCGGTCGCTTCCGACCCGGCGATGACATATGCGAGATCGACCACTGTACGTTCTCCGTTCGATATCGGGGAGACGAAACCCGAACTGTCTCGTCGAACGACCAGGTTACAACCGACGACCGGACGCCCGGTGATCACGTCTCTCAGAGCGTCCGCACGGTGCCGGGTGTCACCTGCTGACGAGCTGCGACGCCACTGCGGTGCCCGCGGCGACGACGCCGACCGCCGGCCAGGCCCCGAGCTGCTTCGCCAAGGGATGGGACGCGCCGAACGCGCCCAGATAGGTGGCGACGAGCGCGGCGGTGCGGGCAGGACCGCTCGTGCGTGCCCACTGTGTCCCACACACGGCGCCGACGACGCCGAGCACAGTGCCCCCGAGCGGACGGTTACCTGTGCGACGTGCGACGGCGTAGCCGCCGACGAGTCCGCCTGCGGCGAGGGCGGACACGGCGGTCTTGCTCAGGGCCATGGGATCTCCTTACAGCGTGTTCGTCCAGACGGGGTGTTCGTCCGGCTTTCCCTTCACGGTAGCCCCACTGCGAAATTGTCCCTCGCCACGATCGTCACCGTCTCGGCCGAGTCGATCGAACGGCGTGACTCGTGCCGGAGTTCTCGGACGCGCTCTAAGGTTCTGGGCATGACGGCCTTCGACGACCTCGACGACTACCTTGCGCTACCGCGTGCCACGAGGCTCGTGATGTCGCCCGACGGTGCCCGGCTGGTTCTCGCGCAATCGACTCTCGACGACACGGCGACCTCGTACGTCGGTGCGCTGTGGGAGATCGACCCGCTGGGCGGCGAACCCGCCCGCCGGTTGACACAGGGAGAGAAGGGGGAGTCGAACCCGACTTTTACCGCGCGCGGCGATCTGCTGTTCACCGCCGCCCGGGGCGGGGACGACGAGCCGCCCTCATTGTGGCGTCTCCCCGCTGCCTGTGGTGAGGCCGAGAAGGTGGTCGCTCGCAACGGCGGGATTGCGGGAGTGCATGCTGCCACGCGCGCAGACCGGATCGTGCTCGCCGCGAACGTGCTCGGCCACAGCGACACCGACGACGAACGCGTCCGCGCTGCCCGCAAGGACCGCAAGGTCTCGGCCGTGATGCACACCGGCTACCCGGTGCGGTACTGGGATCACGACCTCGGCCCCGACCGCCCGCATCTGCTCACCGTCGGCACCGACGGCGAGCTCACCGACCTGACACCCGGTGTCCGGAGTTCGCTACGCGACGCGCAACTCGACGTCGCCGCCGACGGCTCGTTCGCGGCGTCCACCTGGGTCGTGGCCGGGCCTCTCGCCTCGCGACGCACCACCCTCGTGCGGGTCGACCTGACCACCGGACTGCGCACTCCGCTCGTCGACGACGACACCGGCGACGCAACACACCCGGCGCTCTCGCAGGACGGGACCAAGCTCGCATATCTACACGAATCGCTGAGTGATCCGGACACACCGCCGCGGATCACACTGCGCATCCTCGACGTCGCCGACGGCATCACCACCGTCGAAGCACGCGACTGGGACCGCCGACCCACCTCGATCGCGTGGCTGCCCGATGGTGCGGGTCTCGTTCTGACCGCCGACGAGAAGGGTCGAGGCCCTATCTTCGTGCTGCGGTCCGGAACCGATCGTCCGGAACAGCTCACCCTCGATGACGCCGCGTACACCGATGTGTCCGTCGCACCGGATGGCTCGACGCTGTATGCGCTGCGTGCGTCCTATGGGGCGCCACCGCATCCCGTGCGTGTCGCGCTGACCGGCCCCGACGCCGGAACGGTGACACCGCTGCGGGTACCCGCGGAACTACCGGATCTGTCAGGGCGACTCACCGACATCGTCTCGACGGCCGACGACGGTACTCCCGTGCGCGGGTGGCTGGCTCTCCCGGACACCGCGACGGCGGATGCCCCGGCGCCGCTGCTGGTGTGGATCCACGGCGGGCCGCTGAGCAGTTGGAACACGTGGTCGTGGCGATGGAATCCGTGGCTGCTGGTCGCGCGCGGCTACGCGGTGCTGCTGCCCGACCCGGCGCTGTCGACCGGATACGGCGACGACTTCATTCGCCGCGGATGGGGCCGTTGGGGCAAGGAGCCCTACACCGACCTCATGGCGATCACCGACACCGTCGAGGCTCGCCCCGACATCGACGCCGCGCGTACCGCCGCGATGGGTGGATCCTTCGGTGGGTACATGGCCAACTGGGTTGCGGGGCACACCGACCGCTTCCGGGCGATCGTCACGCACGCCGGCCTGTGGGCTCTCGATCAGTTCGTCCCTACCACCGACGTCGCGTGGTATTGGCAGCGGGAGATGACACCCGAGATGGCCGTCGAGAACTCGCCGCATCTGTATGTCGCCGACATCGTCACGCCGATGCTCGTCATCCACGGCGACAAGGACTACCGTGTGCCGATCGGGGAAGCACTGCGCCTCTGGTACGAGTTGCTCAACGAATCCGGTTTGCCCGCCGAGGACGACGGCACCACCGCCCACCGTTTCCTGCTCTTCCCCAACGAGAACCACTGGGTGCTCAGCCCACAACACACCAAGATCTGGTATCGGGCCGTCGAGGCATTCTTGTCCGAACACGTCCTCGGTGCGCCGATCGAGCTGCCGGAGGTCCTCGGGTGAGCCCGGAAGGCACTCCTCGGGCCGTGTCCTGGTGATTTGGGCCATCCGCTTACGATTGTCGGGTGACCAGTGCGCCAGAGAACCCGCAGAACCCCGCCGACGCCCTCCCCAAGAGCTGGGACCCCAGCGCAGTAGAAGGTGAGTTGTATCAGGGCTGGGTCGACGCCGGGTACTTCGAGGCCGACCCGGCGAGCGACAAGCCGGGATACTCGATCGTGCTGCCGCCTCCGAACGTCACCGGCAGTCTGCATATGGGCCACGCGCTCGACCACACGCTGATGGATGCTCTCACGCGCCGCAAGCGGATGCAGGGCTACGAGGTGCTGTGGTTGCCCGGCATGGACCACGCCGGCATCGCGACGCAGACCGTGGTCGAGAAACAACTCGCGGTCGACGGCAAGACCAAGGAAGACTTCGGCCGCGAACTGTTCATCGACAAGGTCTGGGACTGGAAGCGTGAGTCCGGCGGCACCATCCAGGGCCAGATGCGACGCATCGGTGATGGAGTGGACTGGTCCCGCGACCGCTTCACGATGGACGAGGGGTTGTCCCGCGCCGTACAGACCATTTTCAAGCGGATGTACGACGACGGCCTCATCTACCGCGCCGAGCGACTCGTGAACTGGTCACCGGTGTTACAGACCGCGATCTCCGACATCGAGGTCAAGTTCGAAGAGGTCGAGGGCGAACTCGTTTCCCTGCGCTACGGATCCCTCGACGACGACGGACCTCACGTCATCGTCGCGACCACTCGTGTCGAGACGATGCTCGGCGATACCGCGGTGGCCGTCCACCCGGACGATGAGCGCTACAAGCACCTCCTGGGCACCACCCTCGAGCACCCGATCACCGGCCGGCAGATCCCGATCATCGCCGACGAGTACGTCGACCCCGAGTTCGGTACAGGCGCCGTGAAGATCACCCCGGCACACGATCCCAACGACTTCGAGATGGGCCTGCGGCACAACCTGCCGATGCCCACGATCATGGACAAGACCGGCAAGATCGCCGACTCGGGCACCCGATTCGACGGCATGGACCGCTTCGAAGCCCGCGTCCGGATCCGTGAGGAACTTGCCGAGCAAGGCCGCGTCGTCGCCGAGAAGCGCCCCTACCTCCACAGCGTCGGACACTCGGAACGTTCCGGCGAGACCATCGAGCCGCGCCTGTCGATGCAGTGGTGGGTCAAGGTCGACGCCCTCGCCAAGTCCGCGGGTGACGCTGTGCGCGGCGGCGACATGGTGATCCACCCCAAGAGCCAGGAACCGCGCTGGTTCGACTGGATCGACAACATGCACGACTGGTGCATCTCGCGTCAGCTGTGGTGGGGTCACCGCATCCCGATCTGGTACGGCCCCGACGGCGAGGTCGAGTGCTTCGGCCCCGACGAGACAGCCCCCGAGGGCTGGGAGCAGGACACCGACGTGCTCGACACGTGGTTCTCCTCGGGTCTGTGGCCGTTCTCCACCATGGGCTGGCCGGCGCAGACCTCCGAGCTCGACAAGTTCTATCCCACAAGCGTTCTCGTCACCGGCTACGACATCCTGTTCTTCTGGGTCGCCCGCATGATGATGTTCGGCACCTACGTCTCCGGTGACGAGGCCCTGGGCGGCGGTGAGGGCGGAACGGTTCCGTTCAAGGACCTGTTCCTGCACGGCCTCGTTCGCGACCAGTTCGGCAAGAAGATGTCGAAGTCGCGCGGCAACGGTATCGATCCTCTCGACTGGGTAGACCGGTTCGGCGCCGATGCCCTGCGCTTCACCCTTGCGCGCGGTGCGAACCCCGGCAGCGATCTCGCGGTGGGTGAAGACCACGCGCAGTCGTCCCGGAACTTCGCGAACAAGCTGTTCAATGCGACCAAGTTCGCGCTGATGAACGGCGCGGTCAACGGGGAACTTCCTGCACGCGATGCTCTCACCGACGCCGACCGCTGGATCCTCGATCGGCTCGAACAGGTCCGCACCGAGGTCGACGAGGCATTCGACCGCTACGAATTCTCCAAGGCCTGCGAGGCGCTCTATCACTTCGCGTGGGACGAGGTCTGCGACTGGTATCTCGAGCTCGCCAAGGTCCAGCTCGCCGAGGGCAGCGCCCACGTGGACGGCACCAAGGTCGTCCTCGGTACGGTTCTCGACGCACTGCTGCGCCTGCTGCACCCGGTGATCCCGTTCGTCACCGAGACCCTGTGGAAGGTGCTGACCGGCGGCGAATCCCTCGTGATCGCCGAGTGGCCGGCGGCATCCGGTGTCGTGGCCGACGCCGACTCCTCCCGCCGGATCGAAGATCTGCAGAAACTCGTCACCGAGATCCGCCGTTTCCGTAGCGATCAGGGACTCAAGCCGTCGCAGAAGGTCGCGGCCCGCCTCGTGAGCGTCGATTCCGCTGATCTCGAGGCGCACGTCCCGGCTGTGCAGTCGCTGGCGCGGCTCACCCCACCGGAGGGCGGTTTCAGCGCGTCGGCATCGATCGAGGTGCGCCTGAGTCGCGCCACTGTCACCGTCGAGCTCGACACCTCGGGCACGATCGACATCGGCGCGGAGATCGCGCGTCTGCGCAAGGACCTCGCGGCAGCGGAGAAGGAACTCGCCGGTACGACGGCCAAGCTCGGCAACGAGGCCTTCCTGTCGAAGGCGCCTGCGCCGGTCGTCGAGAAGATCACGGGCCGCAAGCAGATCGCCGAGGAAGAAATCGCCCGCATCACCGCGCGGCTGAAGGAGCTGGGGCAGGCATGAGTGCCGACGACAATCCGGCATCCTCGGATCGGCCGGAGGCGCCGTCCCCGGTCGACCTCGCGGAGTTGACGCTGGTCGAAGCGGAACTCGACCAACGCTGGCCGGAGACGAAGATCGAGCCGTCGCTCGCCAGGATCGCCGCGTTGATGGACATCCTCGGTTCGCCGCAGAACAACTACCCGTCGATCCACGTCGCGGGGACGAACGGCAAGACCTCGGTGGCCCGGATGATCGATGCGCTGCTGACCCGGATGCAACATCGGACCGGTCGGACGACAAGCCCGCACCTGCAGATCGCCACAGAACGGATCAGCGTCGACGGCGCCCCGATCTCGCCGCGCATCTACGTCGACACCTACCGCGACATCGAACCGTATGTCCGGATGGTCGATGAACAGTCCGAGGCTGCGGGCGGTCCGAAGATGAGCAAGTTCGAGGTGACCACCGCGATGGCCTTCGCGGCGTTCGCCGATGCGCCCGTCGACGTCGCCGTCGTCGAGGTGGGACTGGGCGGACGCTGGGACGCCACGAACGTCGTCACCGGTCAGGTTGCCGTGATCACCCCGATCGGCATCGACCACACCGGGTATCTGGGTGAGTCCCTCACCGAGATCGCGGGGGAGAAGGCCAGGATCATCAAGAAGGCACCCGAGGACGGGCTCGTGCCCCGCGACACCGTCGCGATCATCGCGCAGCAGGAACCCGAAGCGATGGATGTGTTGCTGCGGCAGGCTGTCGAGGCCGATGCTGCGGTCGCCCGCCAGGGCTCGGAGTTCTCCGTAGTGCGCCGCGCTGTCGCGGTCGGGGGGCAGCAGATCGATCTGCAGGGGCTCGGCGGTCTGTACACCGACATCTTCCTGCCGCTTCACGGCGAGCATCAGGCGTTCAATGCATCACTCGCCCTTGCCGCCGTCGAAGCTTTCTTCGGGGCAGGCCCCGACAAGCAGCTCGACGTCGACACCGTGCGCGAAGCCTTCGCGTCGGTCGTCAACCCGGGCCGCCTCGAACGGGTGCGGAACGCCCCGACAGTGTTCCTCGACGCCGCGCACAATCCGCACGGCGCCAAGGCCCTCGCCGCAGCGCTGGCAGGAGAGTTCGATTTCCGCAAGCTCGTCGGCGTGGTCAGCGTGATGGTCGACAAGGACGTCGCGGGGCTCATCGAGGCACTCGAGCCGGTACTCGACGAGATCGTGGTTACCCACAACGGTTCGCCGCGCGCCATGGACGTCGATGATCTCGCTAACGTCGCAGTCGCGCGTTTCGGTGACGAACGCGTGGTCACCGCAGGGAACCTGCCCGATGCGATCGAGACCGCCATCGCGATCGCGGAGGAGGTCGGCGAGCCGGGCGAAGCGGTGTCGGGCGCCGGCGTCGTAGTGACCGGCTCGGTCGTCACTGCCGGAGCGGCGCGCACACTTTTCGGAAAGGACCCTGCGTGAGCAGCGATAACCCAAGGGCTGGGGACAACCCTACGTCCGGCGACAACTCCGAGCTCTCCGACGGCAACGAGACGGCGCAGGCCGGCGCCGAGACCCCGGAGTTCCTCCCGCCGACGACCGACCCGTGGAAGGGATTCCGGGGTGTGATGGCCGGCACGCTCGTGCTCGAAGCGATCGTCGTGCTGCTGGTGCTCCCGGTGATCGCGACGCTCGGTGGCGGACTGACGCCAGTGTCCACCGGATACGTCGTGGGGCTTGCCGTGTTGATGTTCCTCGGTGCGGGTGTTCAGGGACGGTCATGGGCGATCCCGTTCAACATTGTCCTGCAGGTTCTGACGGTGCTGGGGTTCTTCGTCGACCTCGCGTTCGGCGCGATCGGCATCCTGTTCTGTGTTGTCTGGGCGTACATCCTCTACCTGCGTAAAGACATCAAAGACCGTGAGCGACGGGGTCTGCTTCCCGGCCAGCGTGGCTGAACCACTACGCTGTCTCCGTGACTGAGCGGACCCTGGTACTCATCAAGCCCGACGGCGTCGCCCGCCGTCATGTCGGAGAAATCCTGTCGCGCATCGAGCGCAAGGGACTGAACATCGTGGCCCTCGAGCTGCGCACCGCCCCCGCCGATATCGCGGCGGCCCACTATGCGGAGCACGAAGGCAAGCCCTTCTACCCTGGCCTGCTCGAGTTCATCACCGGTGGCCCGCTGGTCGCTGCGGTGCTCGAAGGGCCGCGCGCGATCGCCGCGTTCCGGCAGCTCGCCGGCGGAACCGACCCCGTCGAGAAGGCCGTCCCGGGTTCGATCCGCGGCGACCTCGGACTCGAGGCCGGAGAGAACCTGGTCCACGGATCCGATTCCGTCGAATCGGCCGAGCGCGAGATCGCGCTGTGGTTCCCCGCGCTCGCGTCTGCGTAGACGCTCGACCTTCCGAACATGCGGAGCGGCGCCCTTCGGGGCGCCGTTGGCGTATCTGTGCATCTCTGTATGGGATACTGGGGGAGGTTGTACCGCACGAGCCCGCGCGGCACGACCGAAGACATCACGGATCGATGCCCGACATCGCTGTGGCCGAGGAACGCAGGAGATACCTCGCTCGGCCGCATGCTGGATGCACCGGCGCTCGATTTGCGATCAAGCCAGGCACCTCTCGGCCGTGCAGTGAAAACGGGCACCGAACGACCGAGTGATGCGAGACCGGAAGAACTCGCGCTCACTGCGCGAGTACACAAGCAGCGCCCCCGTGTGGCCGCTCACATCGCCTTTCCGCGGTGATGGACGCGCCCGGGGGTCTTAGGAGACTTACGTGGCCGATCAAGAGCCGCAGGAGAACAACTCAACCGAGGCGAATGCCCTGAACTTGCCCGCGAAGATCCGCGTGCACGCTCTTGCCAAGCTTCTCGGATTGACCAGCAAGCAGGTGATCGCCAAGGCGGCCGAACTCGGTACCGAGCTGCGCAGCGCCCACTCGACACTTCCCCGCGAGGCCGCGGAGGAACTGCACGCCGCGTTGAGCGGGCCGGCCGAACAGGCCCCCCAGGCGCAGGCAGCACCAGCCGACATCGTGGAGCCCGCAGAGGCGCCGGAGCCTGCCGAGGCGCCGGTCGTCGCAGAGACACCGGCACGCGAAGAAACACCGGCGGTGGACGGGGCGTCTACGGGCACCACCCTCGAGCTCGACGACACGAAGGACGCTGCAGCCACTGAGCCGTTTGCCGCTGCTTCCGTGGGTGGCCCGACCGGACTGTTCACCTCCCTCGAGCAGGACACACCGCTGTTCGAGATGCCCGAACCCGCGCCCGCTCCGTCGACCGAGCAGGTTGCCGCACCGCTGTTCCTCCAGCCGGAGACTCCCTCGGACGAAGAAGGCGAAACCCGTCCGCGCCGTCGCCGTGCCCGCCGTGGCACTGCGACGCCGGCTGCTGACGAGGCTGCTGTGCCCGCGGAAGCCGCCGCCGACACCGAGGCGGAGACCGAGGCAACCGCCGAGTCGACGGAGTCCGCTCCGGCCGAGGAGCGCGACGAGCAGGACGAGCATCCCCGTCGTCGTCGCCGTGGCCGCCGTGGCCGTGGCCGTGGCCGTGGTGACAGCGCCGAGAACGAGCAGCAGGACGAGTCCGCCGAGCAGTCCGACAGCGAGAAGTCGGACCAGGCGAAGTCCGACCAGACGAAGTCCGGAGACTCCGAGACCGGCGGCCCCGACGTGAAGGTTGCGGAGACCACCGCGGACGAGACCGCTTCCGGCGGTGCGGAGGACAGCACGTCCGACGAGTCCGAAGACAGCTCGGGAGACGAGACCCAGGGCGATGGCACCTCCCGGCGTCGGCGTCGTCGTCGGCGGCGGCGTGGTACCGGCGACACAGCCGAGGCCACCTCCGAGGACGATCCGCCCAACACCGTCGTCCACGAGCGGGAACCGCGCACCAAGGCGCGGGCCGGTAAGGACGAGGTCCAGGGCATCAGCGGGTCGACCCGCCTCGAAGCCAAGCGTCAGCGTCGCCGCGACGGTCGCGAGGCCGGGCGCCGGCGCCCGCCGATTCTCACCGAGTCGGAGTTCCTCGCCCGCCGTGAGGCGGTCGAGCGTGTCATGGTCGTCCGAGAGAAGATCGACGGACCGCACGTCGGCATGACCCAGGTGGCCGTGCTCGAGGACGGCATCCTCGTCGAGCACTTCGTGACCAGTGCCGGATCGGCCTCGATGGTCGGCAACATCTACATCGGTCGGGTTCAGAACGTGCTTCCCTCGATGGAAGCTGCGTTCATCGACATCGGCCGCGGCCGCAACGGCGTGCTCTACGCCGGTGAGGTGAACTGGGAGGCGGCCGGTCTCGGTGGCCAGTCCCGCAAGATCGAGCAGGCCCTCAAGCCGGGCGACCAGGTGGTCGTGCAGGTGAGCAAGGACCCGGTCGGTCACAAGGGTGCACGTCTGACCACCCAGATCAGCCTCGCCGGACGATTCCTCGTGTACGTGCCGGGCGGCTCGTCGACGGGTATCAGCCGTAAGCTGCCCGACACCGAACGCAAGCGACTCAAGGACATCCTCCGCGAGATCGTCCCGGCCGATGCCGGCGTGATCATCCGCACCGCGGCGGAAGGTGTCAGCGAGGACGAACTCGCACGCGACGTCGCACGCCTGCAGTCGCAGTGGGAAGCGGTCCGCGAACAGGCCGACAAGGTGCAGTCCGACGGATCGGGCCAGCCGAAGGCGTTGTACGAGGAGCCGGACCTGCTGGTGAAGGTCGTCCGAGACCTGTTCAACGAGGACTTCTCGAAGCTGGTCATCGAGGGTGAAAAATCCTGGAACACCGTCGAGAACTACATCCGAACCGTTGCGTCCGACCTCCTTCCGCGGGTGGAGCGTTACCGATCGGAGTCGACGGTCGATGTCTTCGGTGCACACCGGATCGACGAGCAGCTCGCGAAGGCGCTGGACCGCAAGGTGTGGCTGCCGTCCGGCGGCACCCTCGTCATCGATCGCACCGAGGCGATGACCGTGGTCGACGTCAACACCGGCAAGTTCACCGGAGCGGGCGGAAACCTCGAGGAGACCGTCACCCGCAACAACCTCGAAGCTGCCGAGGAGATCGTTCGGCAGATGCGCCTGCGCGACATCGGCGGCATGATCGTCGTCGACTTCATCGACATGGTGCTCGAGTCCAACCGCGATCTGGTGCTGCGCCGCCTCACCGAGGCGCTCGGGCGTGACCGCACCCGGCATCAGGTGTCCGAGGTGACGTCGCTCGGCCTGGTGCAGATGACGCGTAAGCGTCTCGGAACCGGGCTTGTGGAGGCGTTCTCCACCACCTGTGAGCATTGCCAGGGTCGTGGCATCATCGTGCATTCCGAGCCGATCGAGGCGAAACCTGCGGAGGATTCCGGACGGTCGTCGCAGGGTGGGGGATCGCGACGCAAGCGTGGCCGCGACAAGAGCAACCATCAGCAGGAACCCGTGGCCGAGCCCGTGACAGCGTCCCCGGCGCCTGCAACCGACCCGGAGGAGGCCGCCAAGCGCGCGGCGCATCCGGTGGCGCTGGCGATGGCAGCGCACCAGACGCACGACAAGCCTGCCGACGACAGCGACACGACTGCGGAGCCGACACCGGGCGCCGACAAGGCCGCCCCGGAGGAAGGCGTAGTGGTCGTGGAGAAGCCGGACGTCGAGGTGAAGCCGGAGCGGTCCTCCGAGGTTTCCGGTGAGCCCGTGGCGGATCTCACAGAGGGATCGAAGGCTCCCGCGGAGCCGGTGGAGCCGGAACACGGCGAGCAGCCCGAGCCTGTGAAGGCCGAGCCTGACACGGTCGCGGAGTCCGAGTATGCGAAACCCGAGGCCGAGCAGACCGAACCGGCTCCGCGCCGTCGGCGTGCCCGCCGGGTATCGCGGGCAGCGGCGGCACCGGTCGACGACGTTGCAGGTGAACCCCGGGTGTTCGTGGTGCCGGCGCCTACGTCCGAGGCCACTCCGGTGCCGGCAGTGCCGTCGAACGACGGAGCCGATGCGGTGGAGATCGTTCGCCGTCCCCGTCGTCGTCGCGCTGCAGGGCGGCCTGCGGGGCCGCCGGTCGACGCCGAGGTGTGACCCGCTGAAGCCGGGTCGGCGCGCGTCGATCCGGCTTCTGTCACACCTGGTTTGACCCTGGTAGTCACCTTCCCGTAATCTTGCACAGTCGCTACTCGGCGATACTGCCCAGCTGCGCCTGGATTCAGGAAGTCGGCGGGACCCGAGTCAGCAGCCACACCAGACCAGTCGTGTTGCAACACTGTGACGCGAGCACGTTCGAAGAAGCAAGGGGTAGCCGTCCGATGGCAACGTACGCGATCGTCAAGACCGGCGGTAAGCAGTACAAGGTCGCTGAGGGCGATCTCGTCAAGGTCGAGAAGATCGAGGGTGAGCCCGGCACGGCTGTCTCGCTTGCTCCGGTCCTCGTCGTCGACGGGTCCGCGCTGACCACCGACAGTGATGCGCTGGCCAAGGTTTCGGTCACCGCCGAGATCGTCGAGCACACCAAGGGTCCGAAGATCCGCATCCACAAGTTCAAGAACAAGACCGGGTACCACAAGCGCCAGGGCCACCGTCAGAAGCTGACGGTCGTCAAGGTCACCGGTATCAAGTAACTCGAACTTCGGCTTCACAACCCAGGAGGGTTCGTCATGGCACACAAGAAGGGCGCATCCAGCTCCCGTAACGGTCGCGATTCGAACGCACAGCGACTCGGCGTCAAGCGTTTCGGCGGGCAGTCCGTCAACGCCGGCGAGATCATCGTGCGTCAGCGTGGCACCCACTTCCACCCGGGCGTGAACGTGGGTCGCGGCGGCGACGACACACTGTTCGCCCTCGAGGCCGGTGCTGTCGAGTTCGGCAGCAAGCGTGGTCGCAAGACCGTCAACATCGTCCCGGTCACGGCAGACGCCTGAGTCAGCCGTCCGATAAGGACACCGCGAGAGCGTTCTCGCGACATACTCCCAATAGGGGCGGGCCAGGGTCGCACACCCTGACCCGCCCCTATTGTTGGTTTCATCGTTAGTTTTCGTTCGGAGAGAGGTCCACCCATGTCCCGTTTCATCGACCGGGTTGTGCTGCACGTCAGCGCCGGCAAGGGTGGCAACGGCTGCGCCTCTGTCCACCGCGAGAAGTTCAAGCCGCTCGGAGGCCCCGACGGCGGCAACGGAGGCAATGGCGGCGACGTCATCCTCGAGGTCGACGAGGGCGTGCACACGCTGCTCGACTTCCACTTCCACCAGCACGCGAAGGCGACGAACGGCGCGCAGGGTGCCGGTGGCAACCGTGAGGGCGCGAACGGAAACCACCTCGTGCTCAAGGTGCCGGACGGCACGGTGGTCCTCGACAAGGACGGTCATGTGCTCGTCGACATGATCGGGGCGGGCACTCGATACGTCGCGGCGCACGGCGGCCGTGGTGGTCTCGGCAACGCTGCGCTCGCGTCGCGCGCCCGTAAGGCACCCGGCTTCGCGCTCCTCGGCGAGGAAGGCCAGGAACTCGACCTCGTCCTCGAACTGAAGTCGGTTGCGGACGTCGGTCTCGTCGGGTTCCCCTCGGCGGGCAAGTCCTCGCTCGTCTCGGTGCTGTCCGCTGCGAAGCCGAAGATCGCCGACTATCCGTTCACCACGCTGGTTCCGAATCTCGGCGTCGTACAGTCGGGCGATACGACGTTCACCGTCGCCGACGTGCCCGGGCTCATCCCCGGCGCCAGCGAAGGGCGAGGTCTCGGGCTCGACTTCCTCCGGCACCTCGAGCGCTGCGCGGTGCTCGCGCACGTTGTGGACTGCGCAACCCTCGAACCGGGTCGCGATCCGATCTCCGACGTCGACGCTCTCGAAGCGGAACTCGCCGCGTACCAGCCGGCGCTGTCCGGCGACAGCAGCCTCGGTGAGCTCTCCGAGCGCCCCCGTATCGTCATCCTCAACAAGGCCGACGTTCCCGACGCCGCCGAACTTGCCGAGTTCGTCACGCCCGAGTTCGAAGCCCGCGGATGGCCCGTGTTCACGATCTCTGCCGTCAGTCGAGAAGGATTGCGCCCCTTGACCTTCGCCTTGGCGAAGATGGTCGAGGAGTACCGCGCGGCGCATCCACCGGCCGCTCCGGCGCGTCCTGTCATCCGTCCCGTCGCCCGCAACGAGACCGGCTTCAGCGTTGTCGCCGACCCGAACGAACCGGGCGGTTTCATCGTGCGCGGTACCCGGCCTGAGCGCTGGATCCGCCAGACCGCCTTCGACAACGACGAGGCCGTCGGCTATCTCGCCGATCGTCTCGCGCGGCTCGGCGTCGAGGACGAGCTGGTCAAACAGGGCGCCCGACCGGGTTGCTCCGTCACGATCGGCGACGTCAGCTTCGAATGGGAACCGCAGACCCATGCAGGTGTCGACGTGGTGCCCACGGGTCGCGGCACCGACTCGCGCCTCGATCAGACCGATCGCGTGGGCGCGGCCGAACGTCGTCATGCCAAGAAGGTCCGCCGCGGTCTCGCCAACGACGACGAGTTCTGAACCGAGGAGAACAGTGAGCGACACCCGCGGGGTCATCGCTTCCGCACGCAGCATTGTCGTCAAGATCGGATCGTCGGCCATCACGAGTCTGGCCGGCGGTCTCGACCGTGAACGCCTCGATCAACTCGTCGACGCCATCGAAGGGCGCATGCGGGCCGGCTCGAACGTCACTGTGGTGTCGTCGGGTGCGGTCGGTGCCGGGCTCGCACCGCTCGGTCTGACCTCGCGACCCCGCGACCTCGCCACCAAGCAGGCGGCCGCGAGTGTGGGACAGCTCGCGCTCGCGCATGCGTGGGGGACGTCGTTCGCCCGGTACGACCGCACCGTCGGTCAGGTGCTCCTCACCGCCGACGACATCGCTCGTCGGACCCAGCATCGCAACGCGCAGCGCACCCTCGACCGCCTCCGCTCGCTGGGCGCGGTGCCCGTGGTCAACGAGAACGACACCGTCGCGACGGTCGAGCTGCGCTTCGGCGACAACGACCGCCTCGCCGCGCTCGTATCGCACCTCACCAGTGCGGATGCACTCGTGCTCCTCTCGGATGTCGACGGGCTCTACGACGGCGATCCCCGTAAGGGGGGAGCGAACTTGATCCCGGAGGTCACCAGCCCGGAAGATCTCGACGGTGTCGTGGCCGGCTCGGGCGGTGCACTCGGAACCGGGGGGATGGCGACCAAGCTCTCCGCAGCCCGGCTCGCGGCCGACTCCGGGGTGCCGGTGCTGCTGGCCGCCGCATCGGACGCCGCACGGGCATTGAGCGCTGCCGATGTGGGCACCGCGTTCGCTGCGCGTCCCGAGCGAATGTCTGCCCGCCACTTCTGGGTTCGGCATGCGGCCGACACCGTCGGCACCCTGCACCTCGACGCGGGGGCGGTGCGCGCTGTTGTCGATCGTCGTAGGTCGCTGCTCGCGGCGGGTGTCACAGGGATGAGTGGCGGCTTCCATGCCGGTGACGTTGTCGCGCTCGTCGGCCCGGACGAACGCACTGTCGCGCGTGGTGTCGTGGCCTACGAGCCGAGCGAGCTCGACTTCATGATCGGATTCTCCACGCGACAGCTGCCTCAGGATCTGCAGCGACCGGTCGTGCATGCCGACGATCTGGTGCGCATCTAACGCTCCGTGAGCGCACTCAGAACTTCGGACGTGCCCGCGTCGACCTTCACCGTCGCGTGGACATCACCACGACTCGGGCCACGGTTCACGATCGCGACCGGGAGATCCCGTGCGACCGCGCGACGAACGAAACGTAGCCCCGACTGCACGGTCAGTGAACTTCCCGCGACGAGAAGCACATCCGCCTCGTCGACCATCTCGAAGGCCGCTTCGACCCGGGAACGCGGCACGATCTCACCGAAATACACGATGTCGGGTTTGAGCATCCCGCCGCACCGGTCGCAATCGACGACGACGAAATCACTGGTGTCGGCGACGACGGCGTCGGCGTCGGGCGCGACCTCGAGCCCGGTGACGCCATGCGCGCGCTCCGCGAAACCCGGGTTTGCTGTCGACAACCGCTCGTGCAGCGTGAACCGTGAGATGCGGCTCTCGCACGCAAGGCACCGGACCTGAGCGTACGAGCCGTGCAGGTCGATCACTCGACGGCTTCCTGCTTTCGTGTGCAGCAGGTCGACGTTCTGGGTGATGACGCCGAGGACCGTTCCGCTGTGTTCCAGTGCGGCGACCGCGCGGTGACCCGCATTCGGTCGTGCTGCATCCATGTGCCGCCAGCCGATGTGGTTGCGCGCCCAGTAGCGCTGGCGGAACACTGGGTCGCCCACGAACTGCTGGAACGTCATGGGATTGCGCGGCGGCGAATCGGGGCCCCGGTAATCGGGGATCCCGGAATCTGTCGACACCCCGGCTCCGGTGAGGACGGCGACGCGTCGCCCGTCCACGAGCGCATGCAACTTCTCGGACGGGTTCGTCACCGTCAACTCTCGGGTACCGAACACAGGCCCTCCTTCGCGGCCTCCATGTTATTCCTGCGTTGTCGTGTTCCTCCCTCGGGTGGGGAGCAGGGCCAGGACCGCGTCGATACTGTCGGCGTCGGCAGGAGACTTGTCGGGGCGATAGCGTAGAACCCGGGCGAAGCGCAGCGCGACACCACCCGGATAGCGGGAGCTGGTCTGCGCACCGTCGAGTTCGATCTCCACGACCAACTCCGGTCGCAGGTACACGGTGTGGTCGTCACGGTGGGATTCGAAGTCCGGAAACCGGGTGGTCTGCCATCGCAGCAGTTCGTCGGTCAGCCCTTTGAAGGTCTTACCGACCATGATCGGGGGGCCGCCGTCGGGGTCGCGGGCACCGAGGTGCAGGTTGGACAGGAATCCGGTGCGGCGCCCGTAGCCCCATTCGGCACCGAGGACGATGAGGTCGAGCGTGTGCTCGGGTTTGATCTTCTGCCAAGCGCTGCCCCGACGTCCGGCCAGGTACGGCGACGACAGGGACTTGGCCATGATGCCCTCGTGACCGCGCTCGAGCGCGGCGTCGAAGTGGGCGCGCGCGGCGGCCTGGTCCGGCGAGACCACCGCCGGAATCCGATGCACACCCGCGACACGCTCGAGGGAGGCAAGACGTTCGGACAGTGGAAGATCGAGCAGATCGACGCCGTCGAGATGGAGGCAATCGAAGAAGTACGGGCGGAGGAGGAGTTCGTGTGCGGTGCTCGCTCCGAAGCGGCTCATGGTCTCCTGGAACGGCCGTGGTCGCCCCGAGTCAGTGAGGGCGAGCGTCTCGCCGTCCAACACGACGCTCCGGCAGGGAAGCCTGTGAACGAGCTCGACGAGTTCGGGTACCGACGAGGTGATCTCGCGCAGAGTCCGAGTGAACACCCAGACCGAGTCGCCGCTGCGATGCACCTGGATACGCGCACCGTCGAGCTTGTACTCGACGCTACAGTCGCCGGCGAACTTGTCGAGTGCCGACTCGACAGACTCGGCGGGTACGGCCAGCATCGGCCGGACCGGACGGCCGAGCTCGAGCCGGAACGTGGACAGCGCGTCGAGCCCACCGGTGAACGCCGCGGCTGCCGCGCGGGGAAGTTGCCCCGAGAGCATCACCGCGCGTCGCACGGCGTCGGTCGGAAGCTCCGCGGTGGCCGCCACGGCGTCGGTCATGACGCCTTCGAGTGCGCCCTGTCGGAGCTCCCCGCCGAGCAACTGCATCAGGAAGGTCTGTTCGTACGCGGTTGCGCGGGTGAACAGGTCGGACAGCAGTTCATTTCTCAGTCCGGTCGATCCTGGGCCGGACAGGTCTGCGATCCGGTCGACGAGTGTGCCGACCTCCGCCACTGTCAGCGTCGGATCGTCGGCGGGCGCCGCCTGCAACGCCGTCAGTGTGCGGTACCCGACGCCGATGCGCCCTTGCGGCAGTACACCGGACAGCCACGACACCACAGGCTCGACCTCATCGGGGGTCACCTGCGCCAGCAGGGCTCGTAGGGCAGCCGTTTTGGTCTTCCTCGACCGGGTCGCGGCGACCGCTGCAGACGTCTCGACCACCTGTGTGAACAACACGGTTCGACGGTATCGCCGGACGGTTCTCGATGTCGGAGAATGCTGCCGGTATCAGTGCGGGCCGGAGCTCTTGGCGGCGGCGACGAATCGGCGAATCGCGTCGGAATCCTTCACCCCGCGCGATACTTCGACACCGCTCGAGACGTCGACACCCCAGGGGCGGACCGCAGTGATGGCGGCGGCGACGGTATCGGGGTACAGGCCACCGGCCAGCAGCCAGCGCCCGGTGGGCAGTGACGGCACTACCGCGGGGTCCCAGGATTCGCCACTGCCCGGTCTCGGTGCGTCCACCAGCAGCATGTCCTCGCCGAACGCGCCCGCAGTCAAAGGCTGGGCGGTGTCGGCGCCCACCGCGCGGATCAGCCGAGCGGAGTGCTCTGCGAGTGCGGTGAAGGACTCGACCGGGTAGTTGCCGTGCAGCTGGATCGCTCGGACCCCGGACACGTCGGCGAGCGCCCGTACCTCCGCGATCGATTGCCGGGCGAACACGCCGACGGTGAGTACGGTCTCGGGCACTCCGGCGGCCAGCTCGGCCGCCCGTTCCGGGGTGACCTTCCGGGGGCTCTCGGTCAGGACGAACCCGATGGCGTCGGCGCCGGCCGAGACGGCTGCCGCAACATGCTCGGGTTCCCGGAGACCGCAGATCTTGACGAACATGCACTGAACCCTACGTCGCCGTCGCTCAGCGGTGGCCCTGGGCGCTCCTCGATGTCGGCGAATGCCGTATGCGGAGCGCGGCCACGGGCGACCATGGACTGCGAGGAAGATCGACGACGGGAGTCGGGGAATGGGAGCAGCAAAGGGCTCGTCGACAGCTGTCGAGCTGGACGTCGGCGGCCGAACGGTGCGGATATCGCATCCCGAGCGCGTCTACTTTCCGGCGCTCGGCGTCACCAAGCTCGACCTGGCCCGGTACTACATGGCCGTGGGAGACGGCATCGTCCGCGCGCTGCGGGACCGGCCGTGCATGCTGCACCGGTTCCCCGATGGCCTCGCGGGTGACAAGGTCCATCAGAAGCGGCTGCCGCGCGGCGCACCGGATTGGGTGCAGACCGTCCGTGTGCACTTCCCTCGATACAACCGTGACGCCGACGAACTGTGCGTCACACATCTCGCGGATGTCGTGTGGGCGGTACAGATGTCGACGGTGGAATTCCACCCGTGGAACTCGCGTCGCGCAGATGTGGAGAAGCCCGACGAGTGGCGGATCGATCTCGACCCTATGCCCGAATGCGACTTCGGGAAGGTGCGACGTGTCGCGTCGGTGGTGCACGAGGTGCTCGACGAGCTGGGTGCGGTGGGGTGGCCGAAGACCTCGGGCGGGCATGGGTTGCACGTCTACGTGCGGATCGAGCCGAACTGGGGGTTCGACGATGTGCGCAGGGCTGCACTGGCTTTCGCGCGCGAAGTCGAGCGGCGCGCGCCGGGTGATGTCACCACCGCGTGGTGGCGCAAGGACAGGGATCCCACTGCGGTCTTCGTCGATTACAACCAGAACGCTCGCGACCACACGATTGCGAGCGCGTACTCGGTGCGCGGCGTTCCGGAAGGAACAGTCTCGGCGCCGGTGCGATGGAACGAGATCGGCGACCTCGAACCGCGCGACTTCACCATCGAGACCGTCCCTGGCCGATTCGCAGAACTCGGTGACCTGCATGCCCGAATCGACGACGCGTTCTCGCTCGATCGGCTGCTGGAATGGTCCGATCGGGACGATCGAAATGCACTGGAGAAGAATGGATCTCAGTAACCGGCGCTCACATCGATCACCGCGACAGGTTCGACGCCCGACGCGAACCGCGTGACGTTCTCGACCACCCGCTCCACGTAGGCGGGCACCCGAAGGGCCGGAGGATTCGAATCGTGAGGAGTGATCATCGCATTCGGCAGCGACCACAAGGGGTGCCCGGCGGGGAGAGGTTCGGGATCGGTGACATCGAGTCCGGCACCCGCGATCGTGCCCGCCGTCAGGGCACCGACCAGCGCATCGGTGTCTATGAGGCTGCCGCGCGCAATGTTGACCAGCCACGCGGTCGGCTTCATCGCGGCCAACTCTTCCGCGCCGACCAGCTGCTCGGTGTCCGGTGTGGCCGCTGCTGAGATCACGAAATGGTCTGCGAGCGGCCAGATCTCGTCGATCCGCTCCACCGGGAAGGTTTCGACTGCGCCGGGGACGGGACGTCCGCTGCGATTGACGGCCAGCGTCTGAGCGCCGAGCGACGCGAGCATCGGGATGAGGGCACGTCCGATCCCGCCTGCGCCGATGATGCCGATCGTCGCTCCGCGCAGTGTGCCCAGATGTGGATAGAACTCTTCGGGCGCCCATGAGGACGCCGCGAGATGGTGGGGGAGCGCCCGCACACCGGCGAGCAGCAACATCAGGGCATGTTCGGCGACCGTGGCGGAATACGCTCCGGCCGCGGACGTCCACAACACCCGCGGGTGCCGCTTGATGATGCCCTCCGTGAGCCAGTTCTCGACCCCGGCAGAAGACAGCTGCACCCAGCGCACCGATTCGGGAAGGGCCGCGGGAAACGTGTCCGGGCCGCTGGTCCAGATCAGTGCGTCGGGACTCTCCTCGAGGGAGACGGTGATCCCGCCTCCGCTCGCGACCGCCCGGACGAACATGTCGTCGGGCCGGGGGCCGACAGCAATGCGGGGCGAACGCTGAGTGGAAGCCATGGCCTCGACTCTATGCGTCCGCCCCGCATCGGTCACGCTGGGTGACCCCGATCAATCGGGTCGGTCAGGCAGTCTCTTCGACGATGAGCGGATAGACCCCGTTCTCGTCGTGCACCTCACGGCCGGTGACCGGCGGGTTGAACACGCACAGCATCCGCATACGGGTCTCCGGCTCGACACGGTGCCGCTCGTGTCCGTTGAGCAGGTACATCGACCCGGGGCCGATGTCGTACACGACATCGTTGTCGAGGTCGCGCAGCTTACCGGTGCCCTCCACCAGCCAGACCGCCTCGATGTGGTTGGCGTAGTGGAACTCGTTGATCGTCCCGGCTTCGATGGTCGTCTCGTGGAACGAGAAGCCGACCCTGTCACCGGCGAGCACGATGCGCTTGCTGCGCCACTGTCCATCCTCGGACGTGATGTCACGCTCGGTATCGGTGATTTCCTCGGTGGTACGCACGATCATGTGAAGCGATGCTCTTTCTACTGGTGAACTGGGAGACGAAGCAGGTCAGGAACGGACCTTGGCGGTGGCCTCGGCGAGGATATTCAGACCGTACTCGAGTTCGTCGTCGGAGATGGTCAGCGGCGGCAGCAGCTTGACGACCTGGTCGGACGGACCCGACGTCTCGGCCAGCAGCCCCTTCTCGAATGCGATGGCGCACACCTTCTGAGCATCGGACGGGTCTTCGAACACCAGCCCCTGGACCAGACCGCGGCCGCGGGTGGACACACCCTCGAACATGTCGGACAGGTTCATGAAGGTCTGGTGGATACGTTCGCCCTTGCGCAGCGTGCCGCGCTCGAGTTCGTCGTTGGTCCAATAGTGGTTCAGGGCCTCGGTCGCGGTGATGAACGACGGGCTGTTGCCACGGAAGGTGCCGTTGTGCTCACCCGGGCCCCAGACGTCGAGCTCGCGCTTGAACAGTGTGAGGGCCATCGGCAGGCCGTATCCGCCGATCGACTTGGACAGCGTCACGATGTCGGGGGTGATGCCGGCTTCCTCGAAGGAGAAGAATTTGCCGGTACGTCCGCAACCCATCTGAACGTCGTCGACGATGAGCAGGATCTCGCGCTCGGAGCACAGATCCGCCAGGGCGCGAAGCCATTCGGCGCGCGCGACATTGACGCCGCCCTCACCCTGCACGGTTTCGACGATCACCGCGGCGGGCCGGTTGAGACCACTGCCGGAATCGTCGAGCACGCGGGAGAACCACTGGAAGTCCTCGGTGACACCGTTGAAGTAGTTGTCGAACGGCATCGGGGTGGCGTGCACGAGCGGAACGCCGGCACCGGCGCGCTTCATCGAGTTGCCGGTCACCGAGAGTGCGCCCAGCGTCATGCCGTGGAATGCGTTGGTGAAGTTGATGATCGATTCGCGGCCGGTGACCTTGCGGGCCAGCTTGAGCGCGGCTTCGACGGTGTTGGTGCCGGTCGGGCCGGGGAACTGGACCTTGTAGTCGAGCCCACGTGGCTGCAGGATCACACGCTCGAACGTCTCCAGGAGATCGCGCTTGGCGGTGGTCATCATGTCGAGGCCGTGGGTGATCCCGTCCTTCATGATGTAGTCCACCAGGGCGGACTTGAGGATCGGGTTGTTGTGGCCGTAGTTCAGGGCCCCTGCACCGGCGAAGAAGTCGAGGTAGTCCTTGCCGTCCTCGCTCCGCAGCCAGGAGCCGGACGCGGTTTCGAATACTGTGGGCCACCCACGGCTGTAACTGCGGACCTCGGATTCGAGGTGCTCGAAGATATCGTTACCAGCGTGGGTGCCGGGCTTGTCTTCCAGGATGGTCATTTTCTCTGGTCCTCCTGTGATGAATTTCGATGGCGAACTCGGCACGGAATTCTCCGTAATGCCTGATCAGTCGCCGATCGTGTAAAGATCTTCCGCAAGATGTGAATCGGGAAAATCGTCGGGAGCGAACAAATCGGTTCGCGTGATATGAGTGCCACGGCGTCGTGCCAGGGCGGTGAACATGGCGATCGAGGCGGCGTTGTCGGGGCTGACGGTGGTTTCCAGCCGCGTCACACCGGACGGGCGGAGGCGATCCAGGAGCGCGTCGAGCATGCGCCCGGCGACTCCGCGACCACGCTGATCAGCGTCGACGGCAACCTGCCATACGAACAGTGTCTGGGGGGAGTCCTGCCTGCGGTAGCCGGTGATGAATCCGACCGGGCGGTCGGTCTCGTCCGTTGCGACAACCGATGTGTCGGCGAAATCGCGACACCACAGTACGTACGCATAACCGGAATTGACGTCGAGCACCTCGGAATCGCGGGCAATCTGCCACAAACGCTTTCCGTCGGATATCTGTGGGCTCCGAAAACTCAATTCAGCCGGTTCGGTCGTTGGGGTACTACTCTCCATAACGGGCTTCATAAGTAGTTCGAACCTAACAAGAGTCCGGATCGAAATCACCCCTTTGGTCCGAATCGGTGAGAGATTACCCGGGCTCTGCGCAGGTGAGGCGCCAGTTGTGAGGCCGGTCACAATTGTGTATCGGTTGGCGTTGCCGGAGCGATTACTTCGGGCTTGCCAGTGCGAACGGGAGGACGGCGTCTGCTCCCGCCGACGCGAGATGGCGCGCCGCCATCGTCAACGTCCACCCGGTGTCGGTCACGGCATCGACGAGGAGTATCGGTCCGTGATGCGCGTCGAGATCCACCGGCTCCCACGCGTCGACCAACGCGGCGATGCGGTACGCGGAATTGGCGGCGGTCACCGTGGGTTGTCCCGGGCGTCGTCGCAGCACCCCCAAGTTCTGCAGGCGTCCGAGTCGGGCGAGCTGCGCGGCGAGCGTCTCCACCAAGACCGGATGGTCGGCCGACTCCACGGCCATCACTGCGGTCGGGCGCTCGGCCCAGTCCCACGCCGCCAGCACGGCGACTGCGGCCTTCACGACGGATTCGGGCGCCTCGGTATCGGGACCGTCCAGCAGCGTTCGCAACCGCGGGCCCCACCCGAGATCGGACAGCCGGCCCAATACTCGTCCGGGCTCCGGCCCGTCGGTGATCTTCCCGGACAGCTTCACGCCGAGTGTGGACATGCCGGTGGGCCACTGCTTGCGGGGCGGTAGATCGACACCCGGGCGTTCGAGTCGGGTACGGGTGCGCTGTACCTCTTCGTCGTCGACTCCGGCGTCCCAGCGAATTCCGGTGCAGTTGTCGCACCGACCACACCCGGGCATATCCGGGTTCGTCTCGGGGTCGTCCAGCTGGCGCCGCAGGAAGACCATCCGGCAACCCGTGGTCCGCTCGTACTCGAGCATCGCCTCCTGCTCGGCCGCACGCGCCGCCTCGAGGCGGGCATAGCGTTCGGCGTCGTACTCCCATGACTGCCCGGTCGCGATCCAGCCCCCCTTGACGCGGCGCACCGCGCCGTCGACATCGAGGACCTTGAGCACCATCTCGAGCCGGGACCGATTGAGGTCGACACGGGGCTCGAGTGCCTGCGTGGACAGCGGGCGCTCATCATCCAGCGCGCCGATCACGCGGCGAACCAGCGATTCCTCCGGGAACGCGACCGAAGCGAACCACTTCCATATCTGGCGGTCTTCACTGCCGGGCATGAGGATCACTTCGGCGCGATCGGTGGATCTGCCCGCGCGCCCGACCTGCTGGTAGTACGAGATCGGCGACGACGGGGCGCCGAGGTGCACCACGAACCCGAGGTCGGGTTTGTCGAAGCCCATCCCGAGCGCAGACGTGGCGACCAAGGCCTTGACGCGGTTCGCGAGGAGATCGGCCTCGAGTTGTTCACGCTCGGCGGTATCGGTCTGCCCGGTGTATGCGGCCACGGTGTGTCCGTGCTCGGCGAGCAACGACGCGAGGTCGCGTGCTGCGGACACCGTCAGCGCATAGATGATGCCCGAGCCGGGGAGCTCGTGCAGGCGTTGTGCAAGCCATGCGGCGCGTCGTGCAGGCTCGTCGATCCGGACCACCGACAAGTGCAGTGACGGCCTGTCGAGCCCACCTCGCAGGACCAGTGTGTCGTCGCTGCCTGCCCCCACACCGAGTTGGGTAGCGACATCCGCGACCACCCGGTTGTTCGCGGTCGCCGTGGTGGCCAGGACCGGGATGCCCGCTCCGAGTTCTGCGACCAGCGTGCGGATACGCCGATAGTCGGGTCGGAAATCGTGGCCCCAGTCCGATACGCAGTGCGCTTCGTCGACCACGACGAGTCCGGCATCACGGGCAAGTGAGGGCAGGACCTGGTCGCGGAAGTCCGGATTGTTGAGTCGCTCGGGGCTGACGAGCAGGACGTCGACCTCGCCGTCCGCGATGCGCTGATGGATGCCGCCCCACTCGGTGACGTTCCCGGAGTTGATAGTCGCGGCGTGCACGCCTGCCCGCTCGGCGGCCTCCACCTGATTGCGCATCAGAGCGAGCAGCGGAGAGACGATGACGGTGGGCCCGTGGCCGTGCGCGCGGAGAAGCTTGGCGGAGATGAAGTACACCGCGGACTTGCCCCAGCCGGTGCGTTGCACCACGAGAGCGCGACGACGGTGCACCACGAGCGCCTCGATCGCCGTCCATTGGTCGTCGCGGAGTGTCGCCCCCGGCCCGGCCAGTTCGCCGAGCAGGCGTTCGGCCTCGTCGCGCAGATCGATCATCGCAGTGCCCATGCGCCCATCGTGCCCGACGGGTCCGACGCCCACCCGTCGTGCACGGAACAGGAATGGAGCAATCGGGAGGCCACCTACTTGCTGTACGTTACGGTGATCTTGTTCCCTCGGGTACGGGTAGTGTGATCCACCGATCTTTAGCGCCGCTAAACTGCCTGCATGTCGATGAGCTCTGCCCCCACCGCTCCGGTCTCCAGCACGGATCGGATCCGGAACCGAGAATTCCGCAAGAAGATCGTCTCGGCGGAGGAGGCAGTGCGGCACATCCACCGTGGGGATACCGTGGCGATCAGTGGTTTCGCCAGCGCCGGCACCCCGAAAGCCGTCACCTGTGCGCTCGCCGAGCGCATCCGTGCCGCCCGCGCGGCCGGTGACGAGTTCGCCGTCGATCTGCTCACCGGTGCGTCGGTCTCGGCGGACACCGAGCGTCTGCTCGCCGAGACCGACGGTATCGCTCTACGGATGCCCTACCAGGCCGAGCCGACCGCTCGGGCCCGCATCAACGACGGACGCATCGACTACGTGGACATCCACCTGTCGCACGTCGCACAGCAGGTGTGGGAGGGCTGTTACGGCAACGTCGACGTCGCGGTGGTGGAGGTTGCCGGAATCACCGAGTCCGGGGAGTTGATACCCGCGACATCCGTCGGCAACAGCAAGACCTGGCTCGATGTGGCCGAGAAGATCATCCTCGAGGTCAACTCGTGGATTCCGGAGGGACTCGCGGGTGGCCACGACATCTACTACGGCACCGCGCTGCCGCCGCATCGCACACCGATCCTCCTCACCGATGTGGACGACCGGATCGGGCAGCCCTTCTTCCGGGTGGATCCCGAGCGTGTCGTCGCCGTGGTGGAGACCGAATCGCCCGATACCACCGCGAAGCTGACACCACAGGACGCGACCAGCGACGCCATCGCTACCCACGTTCTGGACTTCTTCCGTCACGAGGTCCAGGCCGGACGTCTGCCCGCCGATACGCTCCTGCCCCTGCAGTCGGGCATCGGGAACGTCGCCAACGCGGTGCTCGCAGGGCTCTCCAGCGGCCCCTACCGTGGACTGACCTGCTATTCGGAGGTCATCCAGGACGGCATGCTGCAGCTCATCGACGACGGTACGGTGCGCTTCGCCTCCTCGACGGCATTCGCGCTGTCGGCAGAAGGGCTCGACAAGCTGGTGCGGAACATCGATTTCTACCGTGAGCACATCCTGCTCAGGCCGCAGGAGATCAGCAACCATCCGGAGATCGTCCGGCGCCTCGGAGTCATCGCGATGAACGGAATGCTCGAGGCCGATATATACGGCAACGTCAACTCCACCCACGTGATGGGGACACGGATGATGAATGGGATCGGTGGTTCGGGAGATTTCGCCCGCAACGGTTACCTCTCGATGTTCCTGAGCCCCTCCACTGCGCGCAACGGTGCAATTTCCTCGATCGTGCCGATGGTGCCGCACATCGACCACACCGAGCACGACGTGCAGATTCTCGTCACCGAGCAGGGGCTCGCGGACCTGCGTGGACTTGCACCGCGCCGTCGTTCGCGGGTGGTGATCGAAAAGTGCGCACACCCCGACTACCGCGCGGAGTTGACCGATTACGTCGAGCGCGCCGAAGCAACCGAGGGTGCGGGTCACACTCCACATCTGCTCGGGGAAGCCTTCGGATTCCACCAGCGGTTCCAGCAGACCGGAACCATGCACGCGCGCTGATCGCGCCGGCTCAGGGACCCTCGATCGGAGCGGGGTCGATCTCCTGCTGAGGTAGGACTTCTATCACGGCCGCCGAGATGTCCTGCAGAGGAGTCGCGCCCGAGCCGTTCGGGACCGTCAGCGCGACGTAGACCGGACGGTCCACTACATACCACGTGCTGGCATCGATGCCCTGCTCGGCGCCCGACACCTCGAACCACTGCACTCCGTCGATGATCTGCAGCGCGGCTGCCTGATCGAAGTCGGCGGGCCGGTCGAGACCGCACCGCAGGACGACCTCGGACGCGTCGGGAGCCTGCCACGCTGCCGCCCCGACCGGGGCGGGATCGGCCAGCTCCGCGCGGGCGAAGTCGCCCATGTCCTCGGGGAGCGCGCCGAGCAGGTCGGAGCACGAGGTCGATTCCGCTTCCGGTGCGGGAACCGGCCCCAGCCCCACCGGACTTGTCACGGGATCCCGCGACACCATGACGGCCGCCAGGACGATCCCGGTGAGCAGCGCGACGGGAAGCGCGACCGCGGTGGCGATCATCGCGGGGCTGCGGCGGGGCTCGTCAGCGGCGCTCTCGGGGACATCTGTCGCGGTCGGGTCGGGTTCGGGCGCAGAGTTGTCGTTCATCTATTTCCCGGAATCGGAGAGTGAGCGGGTAGGAAGGTTCCGTTTGACCGGAGTGGGTCGCGCGCAGGCCCAGCCTTCAGGCCGGTGATAGCGCATCAAGATTTCATGACAGAAGCACATTGTATTCTGTCACGCATGGCATCGAAGGTGGTGAAGCGGGCATACAAGTACCGCTTCTATCCCACGGACGAGCAGCGCGAGCAGCTCGCCCGGACCTTCGGCTGTGTGCGGTACGTCTACAACCGGGCGCTGGACGAACGCTCCCGCGCCTGGTCGCGGGAACGCAGGAACATCACCCACGCCGAGACGGACAAGATGCTCACCGGCTGGAAGTGCGATCCCGAAACGGAATGGCTCACCGAACCATCCAAGGGTCCGCTCCAGGCCGCGCTGCGGAATCTTCAGGGCGCGTTCGACAAGTTCTGGCGCAAGCAGGCGAGCTACCCGACGTTCAGAAAGAAGGGTCGCTCGAAGGACTCGGCGACCTACTTCTCGAACTGCTTCACCTACCGGGACGGGCAGATCAAGCTCGCCAAACAGGCGGAACCGCTGGACATCCGCTGGTCTCGCCTGTTGCCCGAGGGAGCGGTTCCGTCGCAGGTCACCGTGTCTCGCGACGCTCGGGGTCGGTTTCACATCTCGATCCTGGTCGAGACCACGATCACCGAGCACGGCCCGACCGAGGTCATGGTCGGACTCGACGCCGGGATCACCAGCCTGTACACCCTCTCTACCGGGGAGAAGATCCACAACCCGCAGCACGAGAAGAAGGACCGCGCGAAGCTCGCCGCGGCGCAACGCGCACTGGCGCACAAACAGAAGGGATCGAACAACCGGGCCAAGGCGCGCGACAAGGTCGCCAGGGTTTACGCCCGCATTGCCGACCGGCGCCGGGACCATCTTCACAAGCTCTCCACTCGACTGGTGCGCGAAAACCAAGTGATCGCCATCGAGGACCTGAGCGTGCGGAATATGGTCCGCAACCACAGTCCCGCCCGAGCTGTCTCGGATGCGAGCTGGTCGAGCTTTCGGTCGATGCTCGAGTACAAGGCCGACTGGTACGGCCGGGCGGTCATCGCGATCGACCGGTTTTACCCCTCGTCCAAGACCTGCTCGGCGTGCGGGCGCATCGTGGACGCGCTGCCGTTGGATATTCGGGAATGGACTTGCTCGACATGCGAGACGGTCCACGACCGGGACCACAATGCCGCGAAGAACATTCTTGCCGTCGGACTGGCGGTGCAAGCCTGCGGAGATGGTGTAAGACCTCGTCGCGCATAAGCGCAGAGAGGCAGCCTCGATGAAACAGGAATGCCCTGTCGTAAGTCAGGGAATCTCTCGCCTTCAGGCGGGAGAGGAAGTCAAGACGCTAGCAGGGCATGCACTCCGCCCGACCACAGCCGATCGAGAAAGAGGCGCCAGTCACCGTGTCGGATCCGATCGGTTCGTTCAGCAGCCCCGGGCGGGAACCCACCGTTGCCGAGGTGGGGGAGTTTCCCACGATCGCCCGGGCGGTCGCCGGTCGGCGACAGCCCACCACCACGCTGGTGGGACCGGGACACGATGCCGCGATCGTGGCGGCGGCGGACGGCCGGGTCGCGGTGTCCACCGACATGCTCGTCGAAGGCCGACATTTTCGGTTGGACTGGTCGTCGCCGCAGGACGTGGGACGCAAGGCAGTTGCGCAGAACGGTGCTGACGTCGCCGCGATGGGAGCGCGACCTGTCGCGTTCCTCGTGGGACTCGGCTGCCCGCCCGACACTCCGGTCTCAGTGCTCGACGGGATCTCCGAGGGCATCGGTGAGGCAGCCGAAGCGATCGGCGCAGGCGTAGTCGGGGGAGACCTCGTTCAGGCCGAACAGGTGGTCGTCGCCGTCACCGTCCTCGGCGATCTGGAGGGACGCACACCGCTGCTGCGCTCGGAGGCACGCGCGGGTGACATCGTCGCGCTCGCCGGCACCACCGGAGCGTCCGCGGCGGGACTGGCCCTGCTCGCGGCCGAGCACACTGGATTCACCGACCTCGTCGACATCCACCGGGTTCCGTCACCGCCCTACGAGGCCGGCGTCAGCGCCGTACTCGCCGGGGCACGTGCCGGCACCGACATCTCCGACGGTCTGCTCGCCGACCTCGGACACATCGCGGCCGCATCGGGCGCCGGGATCACCGTGGAACAGCACACCCTCGAACCCGGGCCGCGCCTGAGAGCCGCGGCGGGGGAACTCGGAACCGACCCGTGGACCTGGGTGTTCACCGGCGGCGAAGACCACGCCCTTGCCGCGTGCTTCCCGCCCGAGGCGGAACTGCCGGACGGATGGCGCCGGATCGGCCGCGTACACGACGGCAGCGGTGTGACGGTCGACGGCCGGAGCTGGGACGCACCGGGTGGGTGGGAGAGTTTCGGGTCCGCGAACTCGAGATAGGTTTTTCCCATGGCTGTTTACGCTCTCGGCGACCGCACGCCCGACATTCACCCCACCGCCTATGTGCACCCCGACGCGGTGGTCATCGGCAACGTCACCCTCGGCGCTCACGCCTCGGTGTGGCCGACTGCGGTGCTGCGGGCCGACTACGGCCGGATCGTCGTCGGTGAAGAGACCAACATCCAGGACGGCACCATCATCCACTGCACCGCGATCGACGACACGATCCTCGGCGCACGGTGCGTGGTCGGGCACAACACCCATATCGAGGGCGCCACGATCGGCGACGGTGCTCTGATCGGGTCGGGTTCGCTCGTGCTCAACGGATCGACCATCGGTGAGGGCGCGCAGGTTGCAGCCGGTGCCCTGATCCCGCCGCGCTTCGAGCTTCCGGCGCGGCGGATGGCGATGGGGATCCCCGCGAAGATCCGTGAAGGATTCGAGTTGCCCGAGGGGCACTTCGACGCGAACGCGAAGATGTACGCCGCGAACGCAGACTATTACCGCACCGCCCTGCGCCGTATCGACTGAGTGAGTCTCGATCGAACCCACCAGGGCCGTATCGACAGAAGACCGACCGGAGGAGTTTCCGACGTGAGCGAGCAGACGACCGAGCGGGCACCGAAGCCTCTGTCCGAGATCGTCGACCCGGGCTGGGCAGAGGCTCTCGCACCCGTCGCCGACGACATCACCGCGATGGGTGCGTTCCTCAGGGCGGAGATCGCAGCCGGCCGCAGGTACCTACCCGCGGGCGAGAACGTTCTGCGTGCGTTCACCCACCCGTTCGACCGCGTGCGGGTGCTGATCGTCGGCCAGGACCCGTACCCGACGCCCGGCCACGCGGTCGGACTGAGCTTCTCCGTGGCACCGGACGTGCGGCCCATTCCGCGCAGTCTCGCCAACATCTACCGCGAGTACGGCGAAGACCTGGGACTGCCACAGCCCACCAATGGCGATCTCACGCCCTGGTCGCAACAAGGTGTGTTGTTGCTGAACAGGGTGCTCACCGTGCAACCGGGTGAACCGGCATCGCATCGGCGTAAAGGGTGGGAGGGCGTCACCGAACAGGCGATTCGAGCGCTGGTCACGCGGGGGACGCCGCTCGTGGCGATTCTGTGGGGCCGCGACGCAGCCACCCTGCGCCCGATGCTCGGCGACATTCCGACTGTCGAGTCTGCGCACCCGTCGCCGCTGTCGGCGTCGCGCGGATTCTTCGGATCGAAACCTTTCAGCCGCGCGAACGCGTTGCTGGTGGAGCAGGGTGGCGAGCCGGTGGACTGGCGTCTGCCCTAGTACTTGGTCCAGCAGCACCTGGTCCAGCGGCTCGCGGCGATCACTGCTGGTCGGCGCCCGCGCCCAGTGACCAGTCGGGGCGGCGTTTCTCGACGAACGCGTTCACACCTTCGATGCCTGTGGGGGTGGTCGATGCGGCAGAGATCGATGCGGCCTCGGCGTCCATCTGTTCGGACAGCGACCGATGCACGGAGTCGTTCACCAGACGGTGGATGCCCGCGTAGGCCGCGGTCGGGCCGTGCGCCAGGGTGCGCGCGATCCGCAGGGCCTCGCCCTGGATCTCGTCGTCGCCGACGATCCGGCTGAGCAATCCGAGCCTGACACCTTCCTCCGCGCTGATCACAGCGTCGGTGATGATGAGTTCGCGTGCGCGGGCGAGCCCCACGACGCGCGGCAGAGTCCACGACATACCGCCGTCAGGGGTGAACCCGATCGACGGGTAGGCGGCCCGCATCTTCGTTCCAGGACCCGCGAACGCAATGTCTGCGTGCAGCACGATGCTCATGCCCGCGCCTGCCGCCCAGCCGTGCACTGCAGCGACGACAGGAACTGCGATGGCGTCGAGTGCGCGAACGAAATCGTGGAACAGGTTCGCGATGTCGAACAGGTGGGCGCTGCGGTCTTCCGCCGCGGCGAAGCCGCGGACGTTTCCACCCGCGCAGAAGTTCGCGCCCTCGCCGACGAGCAGGACTGCGCCGATCTCGGGACCGGCCGAACGCAGGGCGTCGATGCCCTGTCGCATGCCATCGGGGGACAACGACGTGCCGTGTTCGGCGGTGGCCACGGCGATCCGCAGCACACCGTCCTCCACGCGTACGAGGGACTGTAGGTTATCGGTCACCGTCGCACCATATCGGTATCGGTGACCGAACGATCAAGGCCCCCGGTGCATTACGCACCGAGGGCCTTGATCTACATCTCGACCGGGATCAGCCGCGAGCAACCTTTCCTGCCTTCAGGCAGGAGGTGCACACGTTCATCTTGCGGGTGTTGCCCGGTGCAACCTGAGCGCGGACGCTCTGGATGTTCGGGTTCCAGCGACGGTTGGTACGCCGGTGCGAGTGCGAGACCGACTTCCCGAAGCCGGGGCCCTTGGCGCATACGTCGCAGACGGCAGCCATGTCGCGAACTCCTTGTGTCTAGTGGATATCTTCTGTCTGTGCATGCTTCAGACACGGGGATCGTCGTCACCCGTGTCAGGCAACCGGACCAGCTTAGCTAACCGGAGAGCGTAAGACCAAACCGGACGCGTGAACGCGGCGCAGTTAGGCTTTCCACGAGTGTACGAGGGCGCAGGAAAAGAGGGTGATCGGGTGCTCGAAGTCGGTGAGGGCGTCGACGGTCGAGCGTTGCGCCGGTGGGTTGATCTCGGTCTGACGACCCTCGAGGAACGCCGCCACGAGATCAACACCCTCAATGTCTTCCCGGTCCCGGATGGAGACACCGGCACCAACCTGCTCGCCACCTTGCGCGCCGCCGCCGACGAACTCGGCGGACCCGTCGACGGGGCACTCACGGTGGGTGCTGTCGCCGAGGCACTCGCACGCGGTGCGTTCGTGGGAGCTCGCGGCAACTCCGGGGTGATCCTTGCGCAGGGCCTGCGAGGCGTTGCGGACTCGATCGCGGGACTGAGCACCGTCGACGGCCGCGACTTCGCTCGCGCTCTGGACAGGGCGGCCACGACCGTGACCGGCGCACTGAGTACCCCCGCGGAGGGCACTGTCGTCACCGTACTGCGCGCCGCCGCAGACGGAGCAGGACGCGCTGCAGCCGAGACGACGTCGTTGAAGGTCGCTGTCGGGGCTGCCGCCGACGCCGCGGCGACCGCCCTCGAGGTCACACCGGAACAACTCGAGGTTCTTGCTGCGGCCGGAGTCGTCGACGCCGGCGGTCTCGGCCTGCTGATCCTGCTCGACTGCCTGGTCGAAATCGTGTCGGGACAACGCCCCGACCGTCACCTACGCCTCACCAGCACTCCAGTCCCCGACACCGGTGATCAGGACGTCCCGGAGCACGACGCTGCCGAACACGACGTCGAGTCGCAGGACTACGAGGTCATGTACATCGTCGACGGGTCCGATCGCGCGCGGATCGCGGTGCTCCGGGCCCAGCTCGACGAACTGGGCGACTCGGTTGCGATCGTGGGGGACGGCTCTGCAGGATGGTCGGTCCACGTGCACTGCTGTGACGCCGGTGCTGCGATCGAGGCGGGTATCGCGGCGGGCAGGCTGCGCCGCATCGCGATCACCTGCTTCACGCTGGAAGCAGACCGTGTCCAGCAGTGCGTCACGAGTGCCCCGCGTG
The DNA here is from genome assembly GCF_036327795.1 of Rhodococcus artemisiae. Classification (NCBI taxonomy): domain Bacteria; kingdom Bacillati; phylum Actinomycetota; class Actinomycetes; order Mycobacteriales; family Nocardiaceae; genus Rhodococcus; species Rhodococcus artemisiae. The sequence goes on along the minus strand of NZ_JAUTXY010000001.1, from coordinate 674,489 downwards.
CTTCGGCGTCCGCCTCCGGCCGCGCGGTCCTCGCAATCGCCTCGGGTGCCGGCGCCGAGGGATTGTTCGACGCCGAGGGCGCTACCGTCCTCACTGCAGAGACAGCCGTCGACCCCCGTCTGCTGCTCGACGCGATCCGCTCGTTGCCGAGCACGGACGTCCTCGTCCTGCCCAACGGGTGGGTGTCCGAGCAGGACGTCGTCGCAGTGGGTGCGCAGGCCCGAGACGGTCAACGCGAGGTGATGTTCCTACCGTGTTCCTCGATGGTCCAGGGATTGGCGTCCCTCGCAGTGCACGACGCGGGACGCGCGACCGTCGACGACGCGTTCGCGATGTCGGAAGCGGCCGCCGCGACCCGCTGGGGATCATTGCGATACGCCACCGAACGTGCCTTGACCTGGGTCGGGACGTGCGAACCGGGCGACAGTCTCGGGCTCGCAGGTCGAGATGTCGTAGTCATCGAGCATGATCTTGTGGCAGCGGGTGTGTCGCTGCTCGACAAGATCCTCGCTGCGGGCGGTGAGCTCGTGACGATGCTCGTCGGCGACGGCGCCCCCGACGGTCTCGCCGAACAACTGACCCGCCACCTCGACGACCGCCACCCCGAACTCGAGGTCGTGGTGTACCAGGGGGGCCAGCGCAGCGACCTGCTGCAGCTCGGCGTCGAGTAGCCGGTGACCTCGGACGGGTCACCGCACGGAACGGAAGGGACGGCAGTGGCGACACTCGCGGACCGCCTCGATCATCTCCTCGGCCGGAAAACCGCCGACAAGCTGTCCGAAGCGTTCGGGATGACCACCGTGGAAGACCTGCTGCGGCACTACCCGCACCGCTACGCCACCCAGGGCGCCGAGCTCGGCGACACCCAACCGGCCGAGGGCGAGCACGTGACGATCATCGCCCGCGTGGAGAAGGCCGACGAGGTGCGGATGAAAAGCCGGCCCGGCACACGGCTGGCCGTGGTGCTGGTGTCCGACCGCCACAAGATCGACGTCACCTTCTTCAATCCGCACAAGGTGAAATACAACATCAAGCCCGGTGTGCGCGGCATGTTCTCGGGAACCGTGAAGTACTTCCGCGACAAGTGGAGCCTGGCGCATCCGAGCTACGTGATCCTGCCCGAACCGCGCGACCCGGAGGTCGGCGGCGCCGCAGCCGCACCGGTACGTGTCCGCGGAGCCGGTGCCTTGGCGGGATTGGCGCGCAGCGCCCAAGGCAGCGACGGCATCGACATGTCGATCTTCGATCGCGCCTTGATCCCGATGTATCCGGCCACCCGCGACGTGGAGTCGTGGACCGTGATGCGATGTGTCCGGCAAGTCCTCGATCAGCTCGACTCGGTCGACGACCCCCTCCCGGACGGGGTGCGCATCGAACATTCCCTGATCGGACTCGACGAAGCCCTGCGGACCATCCACATGCCCGATACCAAGGACGACGTCACCCGCGCGCGGGAACGGTTGAGGTTCGACGAGGCCGCCGCGGTGCAGCTGGTGATGGCGCGCCGGCGCCACGACGTCGAGGTACGCAGCGCGCCGAACTGTCCACGTCGGGCCGATGCGCTCGCCGACGAGTTCGATCGCCGGTTGCCGTTCGAGCTGACCGAGGGTCAGCTGTCTGTGGCGGCGGAGATCTCCGCGGACCTGTCGCAGCAGCACCCGATGAACCGATTGCTGCAGGGCGAAGTGGGTTCCGGCAAGACGATCGTGGCGTTGCGCGCGATGCTGCAGGTGATCGATGCCGGTCACCAGTGCGCGCTGCTCGCTCCCACCGAGGTCCTCGCAGCCCAGCATGCACGCTCACTCACCGCAATGCTCGGCGACCTCGCGGCCGCTGGTGAACTCGGCGCCCACGACCTCGCCACCCGCATCACGCTCCTGACCGGATCGATGAAGACAGCGCAGAAGCGGCAGGCACTGAACGAGGCGATGACCGGCGACGCCGGCATCGTGATCGGCACCCACGCCCTGATCGAGGACAACGTCAGCTTCTTCGATCTCGGATTGGTCGTGATCGATGAACAGCACAGGTTCGGTGTGGAGCAACGCGACAAGTTGCGTTCCCGCGGCCGCGACGGATCGGCCCCACACGTGCTGGTGATGACTGCGACGCCGATCCCACGCACCATCGCAATGACGGTGCTCGGCGACCTCGAGGTGTCGACGCTGCGTCAGCTACCGAAGGGGCGTTCCCCGATCGTCAGCCGTGTCGTGGCAGCGAAAGCCCATCCGACGTGGGTCGACCGGGCGTGGGAACGCATTCGTGAAGAGGTGGCGGAAGGCCGCCAGGCGTACGTCGTGTGTTCGCGGATCGGCGACGGAGAGGCCGACGACGACGCTGCTTTCGATCCCGCAGCCTTCGAGCTTCTCGACGAGTCCGCCACCGGGAAGAAGGGCAAGCAGAAGACGCCCGACACGAAATCGGTGCTTCAGCAGTTCGACGAACTGGCCTCGGGTCCACTGGCCGATCTGCGTGTCGGGTTGCTGCACGGGCGGCTTCCCAGCGACGAGAAGGACGCCGTGATGCGCGACTTCGGGGAAGGCGACATCGACGTACTTGTGTGCACCACGGTCGTCGAGGTCGGAGTCGACGTACCGAATGCGACGGTGATGGTGATCGTCGATGCCGACCGGTTCGGGGTCAGTCAGCTCCATCAGCTTCGTGGCCGAGTCGGCCGAGGTGGTCATCAGGGGCTGTGCCTGCTCATCACCGACACCAGGCCTGGAGGCCCGACGATGACCAGGTTGGAGGCGGTCGCCGGCACGGCCGACGGATTCGAACTCGCCCAACTCGACCTGCAGCTGCGTCGTGAAGGCGACGTGCTCGGTGTCGCTCAGTCCGGAACGGTGTCGACTCTGCGTCTGCTGTCGCTCGTCGACGACGTCGAGGTGATCGCCGCTGCTCAGCGTTTCGCTCGGGAGATCACGGAGAAAGACCCGGAACTGAAGCAACATCCGGGACTCGCGAGCATGATGGACGCCGCGCTCGATACCAGGAAGGCCGAATACCTCGAGAAATCGTGATCGATGCCGGTAGCGGTCATTCGCGCAGCGTGTAGGTCAAGACGGCGTTGCCCTGGCCGGTGATCCTGCTGTCCACCAGGTTCAGCCTCGTCAGCGGAACGGACTCGTCGAACAGTCGTCGGCCTTCGTTCGTCGCTGCGGGGTGGACGGTCAGCGTCAGTGCGTCGACGACACCGGCGAGGAACAGCGAACGGATGGTCTCGATGCCCCCGGCCACGGTGATGCCACCCGAGCCGTCCTGCTGAAGTGCTCTGACGTACTCGACCGGGTCGCCGGTGATCACGGTGCTGTTCCATCCGAGCGGTACCCCGTCGCCTCGCTCGCTGTCCAGGGTGCTCGTGACGACGTGCTTACCGACGGGGTTGATGAACGAGCCGAACGGATCGTCGGCGCCCGGCCAGTACTCCGACCACTCCTGCCAGAGTTTCCGGCCGATGACGACATCTGTCACCCCGTCCAGCGATTCGGCCATCAACTCGCCCTCCTCGGGGCCGAAGGCGTCGAACTGGAACTTGTCGGGCGACTCGACGACGCCGTTGACGGAGCTGAACAGATGCGCGGTGGTCCTGCGGGGCATGAGCGTTGTCCTTTCTGCGATGTGCAACTCCAGGGTTTTGTCCCCAGTGTCTCGGTCCCCAGTGTCTCGGATCGACGACTCGCGGTTACAGAAACCGACCGCGCCGACCGAGAAAATTCATCGGTGCATGTTTCGAGCCCGACCGGCTCCCCGGCGCGGTGTTACGGCCCTGCGACCGCGCAGGTTTCGTGTGTGTTACCTGGTGGACGACTGCATCGTTACAGTTCCGGCGGAACGCAGCAGCGTCTCGAGATGTGGAATCCCGGGGGAGGAAGTGCTGTTGGGGCGCGGTACCGTCGTGCAATGTTCTCCAAAGTGCTTGTCGCCAACCGAGGCGAGATCGCAATCCGCGCGTTTCGTGCTGCCTACGAACTGGGTGCAGAGACAGTTGCGGTGTTTCCGTACGAAGACCGCAAATCCCTGCATCGTCTGAAGGCCGACGAGGCCTACCAGATCGGTGAAGAAGGTCACCCGGTTCGGGCCTACCTGTCGGTGGACGAGATCGTGAATGCGGCCTCGTCGGTGGGTGCCGACGCCATCTACCCCGGTTACGGCTTCCTGTCGGAGAATCCGGACCTCGCCGCGGCATGCGATCGTGCGGGCATCACGTTCGTCGGTCCGTCGACCGAGATCTTGGAGCTGACCGGAAACAAGGCACGCGCGATCGCGGCTGCGAAGGCAGCGGGTCTGCCGGTGCTGGCATCGTCGGAGCCGTCCGCCGACATCGACGAGCTCATCGCGGCGTCGGAGAAGATGACGTTCCCGGTGTTCGTCAAGGCCGTCGCAGGTGGCGGTGGCCGCGGAATGCGCCGAGTCGCCGAGCCGGCACAGCTGCGCGAATCCATCGAGGCGGCATCCCGCGAGGCGGACGCGGCATTCGGTGATCCGACGGTCTTCCTCGAGCAGGCAGTGGTCAACCCTCGTCACATCGAGGTGCAGATCCTGGCCGACAAGCACGGCAATGTCGTCCACCTGTACGAGCGGGACTGCTCTGTGCAGCGCCGACACCAGAAGGTCATCGAGCTCGCGCCCGCCCCGAACCTGGACCCGGAGCTCCGCGACCGGATCTGCGCAGACGCCGTCGCGTTCGCCGAGCAGATCGGCTACCAGTGTGCGGGTACGGTCGAGTTCCTCCTCGACGAACGTGGCAAGCACGTGTTCATCGAGATGAACCCGCGCATCCAGGTCGAGCACACGGTGACCGAGGAGATCACCGATGTGGACCTGGTGCAGGCGCAGCTGCGGATCGCATCGGGTGAGTCCTTGGCCGATCTGGGCCTGAGCCAGGACACGATCCGTATCCACGGTGCGGCTCTGCAGTGCCGTATCACCACAGAGGATCCGGCCAACGGCTTCCGCCCCGACACCGGCCGGATCACCGGCTACCGCACCCCCGGTGGTGCGGGTATCCGCCTCGACGGTGGCACCTCGGTCGGCGCAGAGATCTCGGCGCACTTCGACTCGATGCTGGTCAAGCTCACGTGCCGTGGCCGTGACCTCGAGGCAGCCGTCGCCCGTGCCCGTCGCGCGGTGACCGAGTTCCGTATTCGCGGTGTCTCTACGAACATCCCGTTCCTGCAGGCCGTGCTCGACGACGAGGATTTCCGCGCGGGTCGGGTGACGACGTCGTTCATCGAGGAACGTCCGCACCTGCTGACGCTGCGACGATCGGCCGACCGCGGCACGAAGATCCTCGAGTACCTCGCCGATGTCACCGTCAACAAGCCGCACGGTGAGCGGGTCGCGACGGTGTACCCGCACGACAAGCTTCCTGCGATCGACCTGTCGGCGCCTCCGGCTCCCGGGTCGCGGCAGCGTCTGCTCGAACTCGGACCCGAGGGCTTCGCGCGGGCACTGCGCGAGCAGAAGAGTGTCGGTGTCACCGACACGACGTTCCGCGACGCGCACCAGTCGCTGCTCGCGACGCGCGTGCGTAGCAAGGATCTGCTCACGGTGGCGGGCCACGTCGCCCGCATGACACCGGAACTGCTGTCGATCGAGGCGTGGGGTGGCGCGACCTACGACGTGGCGCTGCGCTTCCTGCACGAGGACCCGTGGGAGCGGCTCGCGGCGCTGCGCGAGGCGATCCCGAACATCAACCTGCAGATGCTGCTACGAGGCCGCAACACCGTCGGATACACCCCGTACCCGGAAGCCGTGACCCGCGCGTTCGTGCAGGAGGCCGCCGACACCGGCATCGATATCTTCCGCATCTTCGACGCGCTCAACAATGTCGATCAGATGCGTCCGGCGATCGACGCGGTCCGCGAGACGGGAACCACGCTCGCCGAGGTGGCCCTCTCCTACACGGGCGACCTGTCGAACCCGAACGAGACGCTCTACACGCTCGACTACTACCTGAAGCTGGCCGAGCAGATCGTCGATGCCGGCGCGCATATCATCGCGATCAAGGACATGGCAGGTCTGCTCCGTGCGCCCGCCGCGGCCACCCTGGTCAAGGCGCTGCGCAGCAACTTCGATCTGCCGGTGCATGTGCACACTCACGACACCCCCGGTGGTCAGCTCGCGACATATGTCGCGGCATGGCACGCGGGAGCCGACGCCGTCGACGGTGCATCGGCGGCGCTCGCGGGTACCACCAGTCAGCCGGCGCTGTCGGCGATCGTCGCGGCGGCGGCGCACAGCGAATTCGACACCGGCCTGGACCTGCAGGCAGTGTGCGATCTCGAGCCGTACTGGGAGGCCCTGCGCCGCGTGTACGCGCCGTTCGAGTCGGGTCTGCCCGCGCCGACCGGCCGTGTCTACACGCACGAGATTCCGGGCGGACAGTTGTCGAACCTCCGCCAGCAGGCGATCGCGCTCGGCCTCGGCGACCGGTTCGAGGACGTCGAGGCCGCCTACGCCGGCGCGGATCGACTGCTGGGCCGGTTGATCAAGGTGACGCCGTCGTCGAAGGTGGTCGGTGACCTCGCCCTGCACCTGGTCGGTGCGGGCGTGTCGGTCGACGAGTTCGCCGCAGAACCCGGAAAGTTCGACATCCCGGATTCGGTCATCGGATTCCTGCGTGGCGACCTCGGGACGCCGGCCGGTGGCTGGCCGGAGCCGTTCCGGTCCAAGGCGCTTTCCGGGCGCAAGGACCCGAAGCCCGAGACGCCGCTGACCGCCGACGAGGAAAAGGGCCTGGCCGGGTCGTCTCTCGAGCGTCGTCGGACTCTCAACCGGTTGTTGTTCGCCGGTCCTGCCCGCGAGTTCGAGCAGCATCGCGAGCAGTACGGCGACACCAGCGAGCTGTCGGCGAACCAGTTCTTCTACGGGCTGCGGCACGGCGAGGAACACCGGGTCCGGCTCGGCAAGGGCGTCGAGCTGCTCATCGGACTCGAGGCGATCTCCGATGCGGACGAGCGCGGTTTCCGTACCGTGATGTGCCTGCTCAACGGCCAGCTTCGCCCGGTGTCGGTGCGTGACCGGTCGATCGCGAGCGAAGTTCCGGCCGCGGAGAAGGCGGACCGCAACGATCCGGGGCACGTCGCGGCTCCGTTCGCGGGCACGGTCACGCTCGTCGTGTCCGAGGGCGACAAGGTCGCTGCCGGCGACACGGTGGCCACGATCGAGGCGATGAAGATGGAAGCGGCCATCACCGCGCCTCGTGGCGGACTGATCACGCGTATCGCTGCCGGTCCGGTACAGCAGGTCGAAGGCGGAGATCTGCTCGTGGTGGTGGCGACGGAGGACAGCGCCGAGTGACACGGATTGTCGCTGGTCGAGCCGGGGGGCGGCGCCTTGCGGTGCCGCCCCGCGGTACTCGCCCGACATCCGAGCGGGTCCGAGAGGCACTGTTCAGTTCGCTCGACGCACGGATGGATCTCGACGGGGCCACAGTGCTGGACCTCTATGCCGGGTCCGGCGCACTGGGCCTCGAAGCACTGTCCCGAGGGGCCTCGCACGCGATGCTCGTCGAATCGGACGCGAAAGCGTCCGCGGTGATCCGAGAGAACATCTCCTCCGTCGGACTGACCGGTGCGGTGCTTCGCTCCGCGCCGGTCGCCGCAGTCCTCGCGGGGGGTGCAGACCGCGAATACGACGTCGTCTTCGCGGATCCTCCGTACGCGATCGCGGAGAACGCGGTGTGGGATGTGCTCACCGCGCTCCTCGAGCACCGTTGGGTGGGTGAGGACTCGATCGTGGTACTCGAACGCTCCACCCGGGCACCGGAAACTGCGTGGCCCACCGGTTTCGGCGTCGATCGGATCCGTAAGTACGGTGAGACGCGCGTGGAGATCGCGGCCTGTTACGGTGCTGACTCATGAGCCGCGCGGTATGCCCAGGATCCTTCGACCCGGTCACCAACGGACACCTCGATGTCATCGCCCGTACTGCGGTGCAATTCGACGAGGTCGTGGTCACCGTCGTGATCAACCCCAACAAGCAGGGCATGTTCACGGTGCCCGAACGCCTCGAGATGCTCGCTGATGCCACCGCGCATCTCGGCAACGTGCGCGTCGATTCGTGGCAGGGCCTGCTCGTCGACTACGCGACCGCCAATGGGATCTCCGCGATCGTCAAGGGGCTGCGCGGCGCCAACGACTTCGACTACGAGCTGCAGATGGCGCAGATGAACCACAAGCTCACGGGCGTCGACACCCTGTTCGTGGCCACGAACCCCGTCTACAGTTACTTGTCGAGTTCGCTCGTCAAGGAGGTCGCCACCTACGGCGGCGATGTCTCCGACATGTTGCCCGAGGCCGTGCACAAGCGGCTCCTCGCGCGTCTCGCCGAACGGGCCGCCGACAAGTAACTGCGCTCACACCACCGAACCGTGATCCGACACACCGGCGCGTGGGCCGGAGCCGGAGCCCGAGCTGCGGCAGACTGGACACGGCGCGGTCGCACCGGCCGGGTCGACGGATCAGGATTGGGGTTGGCGTGTACCGGGTATTCGAGGCACTCGACGAACTTGTCGCGATCACCGAAGAGGCACGAAGCGTTCCCATGACGGCGAGTTGCGTGGTCCCGCGCGGCGATGTGCTCGAACTTCTCGACGATGTGAGGGACGCTCTTCCCGCCGAACTGGACGACGCTCAGGACGTTCTCGATCACCGCGACAAGCTGGTCGGCGACGCACGGGCTCTGGCGGACAAAACGGTCGGTGACGCAGACGACGAGGCGCGCACACTGATCGAGGATGCGCGAGCCGACGCCGACCGTATGCTGTCCGATGCGAAGGCGCAGGCAGATCGCATGGTGGCGGAAGCGCGCGCACATGCGGACGAGCTTGTCGCCGATGCGCAGGCGGAGGCAGACGGTCTCATCGCCGACGGCAAGCGGCAGTACGACGCTGTCACCGGTCGGGCCAGGTCCGAGGCGGATCGCATGATCGAGGCCGGCAAGGCCGCGTACGACAGATCCGTCGCTGACGGGGAGGCCGAGCAGGCACGGCTGGTATCTCAGACCGAGGTCGTGCAGTCCGCGCACGCGGAGTCGGCGCGCGTCATCGATGGTGCCCATGCCGAATCCGACCGGCTGCGCACCGAGTGCGACGAGTACGTCGACGGCAAGCTTGCCGAGTTCGAGGAAGTCCTCGACACGACTTTGCGTTCGGTCGGTCGTGGCCGTCAGCAGTTGAGGACGTCGGGCAGGCCGGACTATGCCGAGGCGGACCATCGCGCAGGGTGGCGTCGGTGAACCGTCGGGTGTGGTGAAGCACTGTATTTTCGTGAATCGTAGGGGCATCGCGTACCATAGAGCGGTTGCCCAGTGAATTCGCACTGTCTTCTATTCGAAAGTGAGATCGACGTGTCTACCCACCGCTCCGGTACGCGGCATCCCGAACGGGAAGCCGGTCTCGTGCTGGATACGCTCTCGCTGGGGCGTCGTCCCGGGTCGATGCGTACGGTGCAGCAGCACATCGCGTCTCCGTCGCGCATCGGACTCGAGATGATCGCGATCCGTGAAGGCGGCGACATCGACCTCGACCTTCGGTTGGAGTCGGTGTCGGAGGGTGTTCTGGTGACCGGTACAGTTCGTGCCGACACCGTCGGTGAATGCTCTCGATGCCTCGAGCCGTTCACGGGCGAGGTGAGTTTGTACCTCACCGAACTGTTCGCCTACCCGAACAGCGTGACCGACCAGACCACGCAGGAAGACGAGGTCTATCGGATCGAAGACGATCTGATAGATCTCGAGCCTGCGATCGTCGACGCGGTCGGATTGGAACTTCCGCTACGTCCGTTGTGCACCGACGACTGCGCGGGACTGTGCGCGGAATGCGGCATTCGCCTGGCGATTGCGGAATCCGGGCACGGACATGAAATACTGGATCCTCGCTGGGCTGGGTTGGCAGCCGCGTTCGGCGCAGGCTCCGAAGAATCCAGCAGTGCATCCGACAGCAAGAACAACGAGGAGAAGTAGACGTGGCCGTCCCCAAGCGCAGAATGTCGCGTTCCAACACCCGGTCGCGGCGCAGCCAGTGGAACACCACTGCGCCGACGCTCGTCACCTGCCCGAACCGCGGCTGCGGTGAGAAGAAGCTGCCGCATGTGGCGTGCCCGTCGTGTGGCACCTACAACGGCCGTCAGGTGACCGCGCCCGTCTGATCGGTACCTACGTGACGACCAAGTCGATCGATACCGCACCCGAGGGCGGCGAGGGAGAACATGCGTCTCTCCTCGCCGCCCTCGGTGTCGCGGTGGCCCCTGACCTGCTGACCCTGGCATTGACTCACCGCTCGTACGCGTACGAGAAGGGTGGTCTGCCGACCAACGAACGACTCGAGTTCCTCGGCGATGCCGTGCTGGGTCTGTCCGTGACGGAATACCTGTATCTGACCCACCCGGACAAACCCGAAGGTGAACTCGCGAAGATCCGCGCGAGCGTGGTCAACATGCACGCGCTCGCAGAAGTGGCGCGCGGGCTCGGTGACGGTGGACTGGGCGTACACCTCCTGCTCGGCAAGGGTGAGGAGATGACCGGCGGTCGCGACAAGGCGAGCATCCTCGCCGACGGAATGGAGTCGTTGCTCGGAGCGGTCCACCTGCAGCACGGCATCGAAGTCTCCCGCGAGGTGGTCCTGCGTCTGTTCGCCGAACTGCTCGACCGTGGCCCACGTCTGGGCGCCGGCTTGGACTGGAAGACGAGCCTGCAGGAACTCACGGCCGAACGCGGGGCCGGTGTTCCCGTCTACGAGATCACCGCGACCGGTCCCGACCACGACAAGGAATTCACTGCTACCGCTCTCGTGGCAGGAAAGCCGTATGGTGTCGGCGTGGGACGGACGAAGAAGGAAGCCGAGCAGAAGGCCGCCTCCACCGCGTGGCAGCTGTTGTCGGGCGAGGCCGACGAGAACTCCGATACCTCGACCGAGAAGAACTGATCCTGCTGTGCCCGAACTCCCCGAGGTCGAAGTCGTTCGACGTGGGCTCACCACCCACGTCCTGGGCGCCACGATGGAGTCCGTCGAGGTCCTGCACCCGAGGGCGGCGCGGCGTCACGAACCCGGACCGCGTGATCTCGCGCTTCAGCTGACCGGACAGACCGTTTCCGCCGTCGAACGACGAGGCAAGTACCTCTGGCTCGTCCTCGAACCGACTGACCTGGCGGTGGTTGTGCACCTCGGGATGAGCGGTCAGATGCTCGTGCAGCCGCCCACGGTTGCGGACGAGAAGCACCTGCGGATCCGCGCTGTGCTCGACAGCGGAGCCGACCTGCGTTTCGTCGACCAGCGCACTTTCGGAGGATGGGCACTCGCACCGCTCGTCGAGGTCGACGGTGATCGCTTGCCGCTGCCCGTCGCGCACATCGCACGGGATCCGATGGACCCGCGATTCGATCCGTCCACGGTGGTCAAGGTCTTGCGCAGCAAGCACACCGAGATCAAACGCGCACTGCTCGACCAGACGATCGTCTCCGGTATCGGCAACATCTACGCGGACGAAGCACTGTGGCGTGCGCAGATCCACGGCAACCGGCCGACCGACAAACTGACCGGCCCGAAACTGCGTGCTGTGCTCGCTGCCGCCCACGACGTGATGGCGGAAGCGCTCGATCAGGGCGGCACGTCGTTCGATGCGCTGTACGTGAACGTCAACGGTGAGTCGGGCTATTTCGAGCGTTCCTTGAACGCGTATGGCCAGGAAGACAGGCCGTGCCGACGATGCGGCGCACCGATCCGCCGCGAGAGATTCATGAATCGCTCGTCCTTCTCGTGCCCGCGGTGCCAGCCCAGGCCGCGCAGTATCCGAGACGGCGCGACCGCCGGAGTGTGAGACGCTCTGCGCCGGGTGTCGGCAGCACATGGCAGGATTTCCTGCATGGCTGACCAGAACTCCGCGACCACACCCACCGAACTGTGGGTCGAACGCACCGGCACCCGCCGTTACACGGGCCGCAGCTCACGCGGCGCCGAGGTGCTCATCGGCTCCGAGACCGTCGATGGTGTCTTCACCCCCGGCGAGCTGTTGAAGATCGCCCTTGCCGCATGTTCCGGTATGAGCTCCGATTTCCCCGTGTCACGGCGGCTCGGCGACGACTACGACGCGACGATCAAGGTGTCCGGCGCAGCCGATCGCGAGAACGAGGTCTACCCGCACCTCGAGGAAGAACTGATCCTCGACCTCTCCGAACTCGACGCCGAAGCCCAGCAGCGACTCGTCGCGCTCGTCGAGCGATCCGTCGACAAGGTCTGCACCGTCGGCCGCACGCTGAAGGCCGGCACGAAGGTGTCGTTGACCATCATCGCCGACGCCTAGAGGAGCGCTGTGGCATCGGAACATCCCGACGACACCGAACGCCTGACGGCCTGGGTGCACGGCAGAGTCCAGGGTGTCGGCTTCCGCTGGTTCACTCGAGCCCGGGCGCTCGAGCTCGGACTCGTCGGCCATGCCACCAACCAAGCGGACGGTCGGGTACTCGTCATTGCCGAGGGCCCGCGTCACGCCCTCGAGATGCTGCTCGACTGGTTGCGCTCCGACGTGACACCGGGGGAGGTGCGACTCGTGGTCGAGAGTTGGGAACCGGCACGCGGGGACCTCACCGGATTCGTCGAGCGCTGACGTCCCGGTAAGGTTTTTCCTCATGCATCTCAAGAGTCTGACACTGAAGGGCTTCAAGTCCTTCGCTTCGTCGACGACTCTGCGCTTCGAGCCCGGCATCACCTGTGTCGTCGGGCCCAACGGCTCGGGTAAGTCCAATGTGGTCGATGCTCTCACCTGGGTGATGGGGGAGCAGGGAGCCAAAGCGCTTCGTGGCGGGAAGATGCAGGACGTCATCTTCGCGGGTACCGCGGGACGCCCTCCGCTCGGTCGCGCCGAGGTGACACTGACGATCGACAACTCGGACGGGGCCCTTCCGATCGAGTACTCGGAGGTATCCGTCACGCGGCGCATGTTCCGCGACGGCGCCGGCGAGTACGAGATCAACGGCAATTCGTGCCGCCTGATGGATGTGCAGGAACTCCTTTCCGATTCCGGTATCGGCCGCGAAATGCACGTGATCGTCGGGCAGGGGCGTCTTGCTGCGATCCTCGAATCTCGCCCGGAAGACCGGCGGGCGTTCATCGAAGAAGCTGCCGGGGTGCTCAAGCACCGCCGTCGCAAGGAGAAGGCGGTCCGCAAACTCGACTCGATGCAGGCCAATCTCGCTCGGCTGACCGACCTCACTGCCGAACTGCGCCGCCAGCTCAAACCACTCGGACGGCAGGCCGAGGTCGCGCGCCGCGCTCAGACCGTGCAGGCCGACCTTCGTGATGCGCGGCTGCGCCTGGCTGCCGACGATCTCGTCGCTCGTCGCGCCGAATTCGTGGGCCAGGACGAGCAGGAACAAGTCCTGCGCGAGCGCCTGGACCACGTCAATGTGATGCTCGACGAGGCCACCGCCGACCTCGCCCGCCACGAACAGGCTCTTGCCCAACTCACCCCGGGCGCCGAAGCGGCCTCCCAGACCTGGTTCCGGCTCTCCGCCCTTGCCGAACGCGTGTCCGCAACGGTGCGGATCGCGCAGGAACGCGCCCGCCACCTCGACGCAGAACCCGAGGCCCGCGCCGGGCAGGACCCAGACGAGATGGAAGCACGTGCCGACCGGATCGCCGCCGAAGAAGCCGAACTGATCGAGGCCGTCGAGATCGCGCACGGCACCCTCGAAGCGGCGAAGGAACAACTCATCTCGCAGGAGGAACACGCGGCAGCGGCCGAACGGGCGCACATGGCGGCAGTCCGCGCCATCGCGGACCGCCGCGAGGGACTCGCTCGCCTCACCGGCCAGGTCGACACCGTCCGGACCCGCACGGATTCGATCGACGGCGAGATCACACGCCTCACTGTTGCGATCGAGGAGGCCCGTCGCCGCGGAGTCGACGCGCAGGCGGAGTTCGAAACCGCGCAGGGCCGCATCGACGATCTCGATGCGGGGGAGATCGACGCAGACGCCCAACATGAGCGGGCCGTCGAGGCGGCCCGCATCGCCGACCAACGCGTAGAGGAACTCCAGAACGCCGAACGCGCTGCGGGTAAGGAGGTCGCTTCGCTCGGCGCTCGCATCGAGGCGTTGTCAATGGGCCTCGAGCGCAAGGACGGTGCTGCATGGCTACTCGAGCACCACACGGACTCCGGTGTGCTGGGTCCGCTCGCAGACCGTCTGCGTGTCGAACCCGGTTTCGAGGCGGCAGTCGCCGCCGCACTCGGACCCGCCTCCGACGCCCTCACTGTCACGTCGGTGGCCGCAGCGAATTCGCTGGCCACTGCGCTCGTCGACGCCGACCAGGGCAGGGTTGCGTTCCTCGCGGTCGGGGCCGCCGCGCCCGACGAGTCCGGGTCGCTGCCCGCGGACGCTCGGTGGGTACGCGACGTGGTCGTATGCCCCGATGATCTGCGCGGCGGCCTCGATGCGATCCTCGCCGGAATCGTTGTGGTCGACGACCTCGCGGCCGCTGCGACGGTGTGCTCGCAGCGACCGGATCTGCGTGGGGTCACCCGTCGCGGCGACCTCACCGGTTCCGGATGGGTCGTCGGAGGCTCCGATCGTGCGCCGAGCACACTCGAGATCCAAGCGGCGATCGATTCCTCACGGGAGGGGCTCGAGGCAGCGGAGCGTCGCTCGGAAGAACTTGCCGCAGCGCTGACCGGTGCCGCCGAGGAACAGAAGGCGCGCGCCGAATATGTCGAGCAGACACTCGCGGCCCTCAACGAATCCGACGCGGCGATGTCGGCGGTCTACGAACATCTCGGACGTCTCGGCCAGGCGGCTCGCAACGCGCACGCCGAATCCGAACGCCTCGTCACGCAGCGTGCGGCAGCGGAGAAGGAACGCGATGCGGCCCGGGAGAAGCTCGTCGAACTCGAAGAGCGCTTGCGGCTCGCGGAGGACGAGCAGGAGAGCACCGGCGACGGTGCCGGCACCGAATCGACCGCCGCCGAGCGTGAGATGGCCGCGGCGGCCCTCGCCGAGGTGCGTGCCGTCGAGATGGAGGCCCGGCTCGCGGCGCGTACCGCGGAAGAACGCGCCGAATCGCTGCGCGGCAAGGCCGACTCGCTACGCCGCGCTGCACAGGCCGAACGTGAAGCGCGGGCGCGCGCCGAGCGGGCGCGCGCGACCCGTCGGCAGGCTGCTGCGGTGGCTGCGGCGGTCGCTGCGGCCGGTGCCCGCGTGACCGGGGAACTCGAGACCGCGGTCGCCACCGCGCACGCGCACCGGGAGGAACTGACCCGTCGCCGCACCGAATGCACCGAGCAACTCGACCGGGCCAAGGAACTTGTCCGCGAATTCTCCAGGCAGCGCGACCAGCTCACCGACGCCGTGCACCGCGACGAGGTGGCACGGGCGCAGGCCGCGCTGCGTATCGAACAGCTCGAGCAGACGATTCTCGAGCAGTTCAGCATCGCGCTCGACGACCTCGTCGCCGAGTACGGCCCCGACGTCCCGCTCCCGCCGACCGAACTCGAAATCGCCGAGTACGAGCAGGCACGCGAACGTGGCGAGCAGGTGGTCGCCCCGCAGCCTCAACCCTACGATCGCGCGACGCAGGAACGCCGCGCGAAGCGTGCCCAGAAGGATCTCTCGACGCTCGGCAAGGTCAACCCGCTCGCTCTCGAGGAGTTCGCTGCCCTCGAGGAGCGGTACAACTTTCTCGCGACGCAACTCGAGGACGTCAAGAACGCCCGCAAGGATCTGCTGGCCGTGGTCGACGAGGTCGATGCGCGGATTCTGCAGGTGTTCACCGAGGCCTACGCCGACGTCGAGCGCGAGTTCGAGCAGGTATTCGCAAAGTTGTTCCCCGGCGGTGAAGGCCGACTCGTCCTCACCGACCCGAAGGACATGCTCACGACGGGCATCGAGGTGGAGGCCCGGCCCCCGGGTAAGAAGGTCAAGCGGTTGTCGCTGCTGTCCGGTGGTGAGAAGTCACTGACTGCCGTCGCGATGCTCGTGGCGATCTTCCGCGCCCGGCCGTCCCCGTTCTACGTTATGGACGAGGTGGAGGCAGCGCTCGACGACACGAACCTGAGAAGGCTGATCGGGTTGTTCGAGCAGCTGCGCGAGAAATCTCAGCTGATCGTCATCACCCACCAGAAACCGACGATGGAGGTTGCCGACGCGCTGTACGGCGTCAGCATGCGCGGTGACGGCATCACCCGCGTGATCTCCCAGCGTCTGCGTGGTCAGAATGTCACGACACCCGTCCCTGAACCGGAGGATGAGCTCCAAGCCTGACAGTATGGGTGCGTGAGTACCGGAGCTTGGATAATCATCGCGGCCGCCCTCGCGGTTGTTCTCGTCGCGCTCGTCGTGGGTCTGACGCTCTATCGGCGACGGCAGGTGTCGCTGACGGCGAAGGAGGAGACCCGCCGGCTCGACACCGCGGAAGCCGAGGATCGCTCGGGCGGTTACAAGGCGCAGAGCGGATTCAGTTTCAGTCAGGGAACGACTGCGGCTGCGCCGCCGCAACCGGTCGAACGGCCGACCCCGAAACCCGCGCCGGCCCCGGCTCCGGAGCCTCGCACCGTGCCGTTGCCCGAGGAGGTCACCGAGGCGCCGCCCACCCCGCGGACCCCGGTGGCGCCGCCGAGCGAGCCGAAGCCTGCAGAGCCTGAGCCCGTCGAACCGGAGGCCTCGCCCGGTCCGCCCGTCGCAGAACCTGAGCCTGCAGAGCCGGAAAGCGCGCCCGAGGTCATTGCTGCGCCCGACGTGATCCCCGAGCCCGAGGTAGCCCCCGAGCCCGAGGTGGCCCCCGAGACAGCGGAGCCCGAGGCGCCTGTCGACGCTGCGCCGACGCCGGTTGCGTCCGTCGAAGCCGTGCCTGCCCCCGCGCCCGTCGAAACACCCGCTGCACCAGCGCTCGACGAGATCGAGCCGACATCGGGACGACTCGTCCGCCTTCGGGGGCGGCTGGCCCGCTCGCAGAATGCTGTGGGCAAGAGTCTGCTCGGCCTGCTCGGCGGCGGCGATCTGGACGAGGATTCGTGGGAGGAGATCGAGGACACACTCCTGATCGCCGATCTCGGTTCCGCCACCACCGCGAAGATCGTGGACCGGCTGCGAGAGGAGATGGCAGCGAGCAACATCCGGTCCGAGGCCGATGCGCGCGCGGTGCTCCGCAAGGTCCTCGTCGACGAACTGCGACCCGACCTCGACCGTTCCATCCGTGCCCTGCCGCACGACAACCTTCCGTCGGTCCTGCTCGTCGTCGGCGTCAACGGCACGGGCAAGACGACCACGACCGGCAAACTTGCCCGTGTCCTCGTCGCAGACGGACGTCGAGTCCTGCTCGGTGCCGCCGACACCTTCCGTGCCGCTGCGGCAGATCAGCTCCAGACCTGGGCCGAGCGTGTAGGCGCCGAGGTGGTGCGCGGCAAGGAAGCAGCCGACCCCGCAGCAGTCGCGTTCGACTCCGTCGCGAAGGGCATCGACAACGGTGTGGATGCAGTTCTCATCGACACCGCAGGCCGACTGCACACGAAGACCGGCCTGATGGACGAGCTGGGCAAGGTCAAGCGTGTGGTCGAGAAGAAGGCCGCCGTCGATGAGGTTCTGCTGGTGCTCGACGCCACCATCGGCCAGAACGGGCTCATGCAGGCCCGCGTGTTTGCCGAGGTCGTCGACATCACCGGTGTGGTGCTGACGAAGCTGGACGGCACCGCAAAGGGTGGAATCGTCTTCCAGGTGCAACACGAGCTCGGCGTTCCGGTCAAGCTCGTCGGTCTGGGTGAGGGCGCGGACGACCTCGCCCCCTTCGAACCGGGTGCGTTCGTCGACGCGCTGCTGGGCTGACCTCTACGATCGATCGACTCGAGGCCGCTTCCGCTACGGCGGGGCGGCCTTGTCGCTTCCCGATGCAGGCTCGGCCGTGAAACATGAACGAAACACCGCCCCGCCGCGCGTTCACGCCGTCGAAACAGGACGGCGCTTCTGCTGAAACATCTCCGCAGGAAGCTTTCCCCAACGACGCGCTCATCGGCGCGGACAACTGGGAGGTGTGCAAGTGGAGGAAGTGGTGAATACCGGCGACGCCGCATGGATGCTCATGGCGGCATCGCTCGTGCTGCTGATGACACCGGGTCTGGCGTTCTTCTACGGCGGCATGTCACGCGCCAAGTCGGTCCTGAACATGATGATGATGTCGTTCGGCGCGATGGCGCTGATCGCCGTGATCTACGTGCTGTGGGGCTGGTCGATGTCGTACGGCTCCGAGAGCATCGGCGGCATCTTCGCGAATCCGTTCGAGCTGTTCGGTTTGCAGGGCGCAATCTACGACGACGAAGGTGGCTTCCTGCCGGGACTGGGCAACTACCCGCAGGTCATCGATATCGGGTTCCAGGTCACGTTCGCGATCATCACCACGGCGCTCATCAGCGGTGCACTTGCCGAGCGCGTGAAGTTCGGCACGTGGATGGTGTTCGTCGGAGTCTGGGTGACCCTCGCGTACTTCCCGCTCGCCCACATGGTGTGGGGTGGCGGCCTGCTCTCCGGCTCCGAGGACAGCATCGCTGCGATGCTGTTCGGCACCGTCGACGACGGTGAAGGCGGACTCACCGCAGCAGTCCATCCGATCGACTTCGCAGGCGGCACGGTGGTCCATATCAACGCCGGTATTGCCGCGCTGGTCCTCGCGCTCATCGTCGGCAAGCGCACTGGCTTCGGTAAGACCGCGTTCCGCCCGCACAATCTCCCGTTCGTGATGCTCGGCGCCGCGCTGTTGTGGTTCGGCTGGTTCGGGTTCAACGGTGGATCCGCATTCGCTGCCGACGGTGTGGCCGGCCTGGCGTGGCTCAACACCACTGTGGCCACCGCCGCCGCAATCCTCGGCTGGCTCGCGACCGAGCGCGTCCGGGACGGTAAGGCCACCAGCCTCGGCGCCGCATCGGGTGCCGTTGCCGGTCTGGTCGCCGTCACGCCCGCGGCCGGTTCCCTCAGCCCCGTCGGGTCCATCGTCCTCGGTGTTGTCGCAGGTATCCTCTCGGCCCTCGCAGTCGGGCTGAAGTACAAGTTCGGCTACGACGACTCGCTCGACGTCGTGGGCGTGCACCTCGTGTCCGGTCTCTGGGGCACGGTCGCCATCGGCCTACTCGGCACCGAGACCGGCCTGTTCTACGGAGGCGACTACAAGCAGCTCGTCATCCAGATCGTGATCGCCCTGGTCGCCCTGGTGTTCACTGCCATCGTCACCGCCGTGATCGCCCTCGCTCTGCGGCCCCTGGGCTGGCGCGTCTCGCCCGAGGACGAAGCTCGCGGAATCGACGAGACCGAGCACGCGGAATCCGCATACGACTTCGCCACTGCACTGAAGTAATACTTCAGCTCGTCACTGAAGTAACAGTTCACCTCGTCGCTGAGGTGGAAAGTGGACGAAGATAGCGGGCAAGGATTACGCGGACACCAACGACAAACGTCCGGTGGGCACCGGGAAGGGATGAGAAATGAAGTTGATCACGGCAATCGTGAAGCCGTTCACGCTCGAGGACGTCAAGGCAGGGCTCGAACAGGCCGGGGTACTCGGAATGACCGTGAGCGAAGTGCAGGGCTACGGACGCCAGAAGGGCCACACCGAGGTGTACCGGGGAGCCGAGTACTCGGTCGACTTCGTGCCGAAGGTGCGCGTCGAGGTCGTCGTCGACGACTCCGTGGTGGACAAGGTGGTCGACACGATCGTCGAGGCCTCACGCACTGGAAAGATCGGTGACGGCAAGGTGTGGGTCACCCCGGTGGAATCGGTGATTCGAGTCCGCACCGGAGAACGAGGTACGGATGCACTCTGACCCCCGAGGGGCAGAGAACCGAGGCCCAGGACACGCTGCTCACGCAGCGGGTCGTGGGCCTTCGGCCTCTTCGACCCCGGCCACGGCGACGGACCTCTCGGCGGCCCGGGACGCACTCGTCTCCAGCTCAGGCCGAACTCGTCGCCTCGATACGCAAGCGCTGCGCGACGCGCTCGTCGACCTGTTCGATTTCTGGTTGACCACCGAGGGTTCCGACCTCGGCATCAGACCGGACAGCGGGTTCGCTCTCGTCGCGGTCGGGGGCCTCGGCCGGCGTGAGATGCTGCCGCATTCCGATCTCGATCTCATCCTGCTCCACGACAACATCGATCCGGAGACGGTGTCGTCGGTGGCGGACCGGCTGTGGTACCCGCTGTGGGACGCACATATCCGGCTCGATCACAGCGTCCGGACGGTCCCGCAGGCTCTGCAGGTGGCTTCCGGGGACCTTCCCGCGGCGCTCGGGATGCTCGAAGCCCGACACATCGCCGGCGACCAGGAACTGAGCAATTTGCTCATCGGTGGCGTGCGCAGACAGTGGCGCACCGGGATACGGAACCGCTTCGACGAGCTGATCGAGATGACGGAAGCACGGTGGGAGCGGTCCGGCCAGATCGCGCACCGCGCCGAGCCCGATCTCAAGAGCGGTCGAGGAGGATTGCGGGACGTCCAACTGCTCAACGCGTTGTCCGTCGCGCAGCTCACCGACGGCATGCCGGGCCTCGGACCGGACGCGCCCGGGGGTGGACTCGCGGCAGCCCACCGTCACCTCCTCGATGTTCGCACCGAACTGCACCGCGTTGCGGGTCGCGGCCGCGATCAACTGCAGGCTCAGGACGCCGACGAGATCGGCGCTGCACTGCGTATCGGCGACCGTTTCGACCTGGCACGTCTGCTCACGGAGGCCGCGCGCACGATCAGCTATTCCGTCGAGGTCGGTGTACGCACCGCCGGGAACTCTCTGCCGCGTAAGGGCCTGTCGCGACTACGGCGTGGACCGGTGCGACACCCCCTCGACGAGGGCGTCGTCGAGCACGGCGGCGAGGTCGCGCTGGCCCGCGATGCGCAGCCGAGCAAGGACCCGGGCCTGATCAACAGGGTGGCGGCGGCAGCCGCGCGATCGGGGCTACCGATCTCCGCGGCGACGTTGACCCGGCTGTCGGATCACGCACCGGAACTGCGGGAGCCGTGGCCCCGGCAGGCACTCGACGACCTGATCGTGCTGCTCGCGTCAGGACCTGCTGCCGTCGACGTCGTGGAGGCTCTCGATCGCACCGGATTGTGGGGACGCCTGTTGCCCGAGTGGGGAGCGGTCCGCGACCTACCCCCGCGCGACGCCGTTCACACCTGGACCGTCGATCGCCATCTGGTGGAAACCGCAGTGCACGCGAGTGCACTCACCACGCGGGTATCGCGTCCTGATCTGCTGCTCCTCGGAGCGCTCCTCCACGACATCGGCAAGGGCCGCGGCGGCGACCACAGTGTGGTCGGTGCCGAGGTCGCCGACCAGATCGGAACGCGCATGGGCTTGTGGCCGTCCGATCTGGCGGTGCTCACGGCGATGGTCCGGCATCACCTGTTGCTCCCTCACACGGCGACCCGTCGCGACCTGGACGATCCGGCAACCGTCGCGTCGGTGGTGAACACATTGGGCGGCGACCCACTGCTCCTCGAACTGCTGCACGCGCTCGCGGAAGCAGATTCGCAGGCCACCGGACCCGGTGTGTGGGGTGAGTGGAAAGCGTCGCTCATCCGGGAACTGGTGCGACGCTGCCGGCTGATGATGGCAGGGGAGGACCTTCCTGCCCCGGCCCCGATCGACCCCGAACTCGCGCAACTCGCCGAGGACGGAACCATGCATGTCTCGCTCGACCCGCGGCCCGACGGTCGCGGCTACACCGCGACGGTGGTGGCTCCGGACGAGCCCGGCGTGTTGTCCGACACCGCGGGAGTGCTGGCTCTGCACGGGCTGAGGGTGCAGTCGGCCTCCATCGGTGCCCATGCGGGAAGCACGGTCAATACGTTCGTCGTGGTGCCACGGTTCGGTGCGCCGCCCGCGGCGGGTCTGCTGCGGCAGGAATTCGTACGCGCCCGGTCCGGTGATCTGGATCTGCTTGCGGAACTCGAGGCGAAGGATCGTGCGGCGCGCGAGTCCGCACCGTCGGCACGTCCCGAGCGCGCGGTGCCCGGCACGTACTCGCAGGCCCCACCACGCCTGATCTGGCTCGACACGACGGATCCGGGACAGGTTGTGCTGGAGGTCCGAGCGGAGGACCGAGTCGGGATGCTCTGTCGCCTCGCCGGCGTGTTCGAGGACCTCGGGGCCGACGTGCGGTGGGCGACGGTGACGACGATCGGATCTACCGTGGTCGACTCGTTCTGCGTCGATCTGTCCACCGCCGGAACGAGGGCGTCACGGGAACGGCTCGAGCAGGCTCTGCTGGCCGTCCTTCCCACCCCCGAGCCGAAGAACCCCCCCACTGCGTCGTGAGGTGACTCGCGATCCGGGGCCTCCTGCGGCATGTCGGTCGGCCGGACGGCCCCACCCCCGGTTGCGGGTGGATCGGAGCGGCTACCCTGGAGCGCAGTATTGTCCGTGTTCTCGTCAGACCGCAGGAGCGCATTCGGTGTTCGAATCCCTTTCCGACAGGTTGACAGGGGTCCTCAAGGACCTGCGCGGCAAGGGGCGCCTGTCCGACGCGGACATCGACGCAACGTGCCGCGAAATCCGCCTTGCCCTCCTCGACGCCGACGTGGCGCTGCCCGTCGTGCGCTCGTTCATCAAGAAGATCAAGGAACGGGCCAAGGGTGCCGAGGTCCACGGCGCGCTGAACCCGGCTCAGCAGGTCGTCAAGATCGTCAACGACGAACTCGTCGGGATCCTCGGCGGCGAGACCCGTCGGCTCCAATTCGCGAAGACCCCTCCGACCGTCATCATGCTGGCCGGTCTGCAGGGTGCGGGTAAGACCACGCTCGCCGGCAAGCTCGCCAAGTGGCTCAAGGATCAGGGCCACACCCCGATGCTGGTCGCGTGCGACCTCCAACGTCCCGGCGCGGTCACACAGCTGCAGGTCGTCGGTGAACGAGCCGGTGTGTCGGTGTTCGCACCGCATCCTGGAACGTCGATCGGCGGTGGCGAGAACGAACTCGGCGTCACGGCCGCCGATCCGATCGCGGTCGCACAGCAGGGCATCGCGGAGGCGAAGAACAAGCAGTACGACGTGGTCGTCGTCGACACCGCCGGCCGTCTCGGCATCGATCAGGAACTGATGGCGCAGGCCGCAGGCATCCGCGACGCCGTCCAGCCCGACGAGACCCTGTTCGTTCTCGACGCGATGATCGGCCAGGACGCCGTGAGCACCGCTGAGGCGTTCCGTGAGGGTGTCGGCTTCACCGGCGTTGTGCTCACCAAGCTCGACGGCGATGCGCGCGGCGGTGCCGCACTCAGCGTCCGCGAACTGACAGGCCAGCCGATCCTGTTCGCATCCACGGGTGAGAAGCTCGAGGACTTCGACGTCTTCCACCCCGAGCGTATGGCCAGCCGCATCCTCGGCATGGGCGATGTGCTCACCCTCATCGAGCAGGCCGAGCAGCACTTCGACGCAACACAGGCCGAAGCGACCGCCGCCAAGATCGGCAGCGGCGAGCTCACCCTCGAGGACTTCCTCGAACAGATGATGGCTGTGCGCAAGATGGGTCCCATCGCGAACCTGCTCGGTATGCTTCCCGGCGCGGGCCAGATGAAGGACGCGCTCGCGGGCGTCGACGAGAAGCAACTCGACCGGATCCAGGCGATCATCCGCGGCATGACCCCTGCGGAGCGTGCCAACCCGAAGATCATCAACGGCTCCCGTCGACTGCGCATCGCCAACGGCTCCGGCGTGAAAGTCTCCGATGTGAACCAGCTCGTCGACCGCTTCTTCGAAGCGCGGAAGATGATGTCCGCGATGGCCGGTCAAATGGGTATGCCCGGCGCCCGGCGAAACCAGCGTTCGAAGAAGGGCAAGAAGGGAAAGAAGGGCGGCCGCGGGCCGACTCCGCCGAAGGTGCGGGGTGGTCTTCCCGGTGGTATGCCCGCCGGGTTCCCGGGGCTCGGTGCGGGCATGCCGGACCTGTCCAACATGCCGAAGGGCCTCGACGAACTCCCTCCGGGTCTCGAGGGCTTCGATCTGTCGAAGTTGAAGTTCCCCAAGAACTAGAGCGCATTCGCGAGAAACAGGAGGACCGGTCTTGGTCGGGGTCGGTGCTGGAGGCCCGTTCGTCGTGCGCGGCAGAACCCTGCCGGACGGTGAACCCGTCGAATTGTGGATCGGTGCCGACGGCGAATTCTCCCGCGAGCCCATTCCCGGAGCGCAGGTGCTGTCGACCGGAGGGTGGGTGCTGCCGGGTCTGGTCGACGCGCATTGTCACGTCGGGATCCGGTTCGGTGGAGGAGTCGAAGACGAAGCGGGTGCTCTCGCGCAGGCCGTCATCGAACGTGACGCGGGCGTCCTGCTTCTGCGCGACGCCGGATCCCCGGTCGACACACGCGCCTTCGACGTCCGCCCCGACCTGCCGACGATAATCCGGGCAGGACGGCACATCGCGCTGCCGAAGCGCTACATCCGTGGTCTGCCGGTCGACCTCGAGGACGAATCGCAACTTCCTGACGAGGTCGCGCGGCAGGCCCGCGCCGGCGACGGCTGGGTCAAGCTCATCGGAGACTGGATCGACCGGGCTACCGGCGATCTGGCACCGCTGTGGAGCGACGCGATCCTCGTCGAGGCGATTGCCGCGGCACATCGCGAGGGTGCCCGCGTCACGGCACACGTGTTCGGTGAGGACGCGCTGCCCGGCCTGCTCGCCGCCGGCATCGACTGCATCGAACACGGCACCGGCCTGACCGACGACACGATCGCGACGATGGCGGCGAACGGCACTGCGCTGGTCCCGACCCTGGTCAACATCGAAAACTTTCCCGATATCGCGGACTCGGCCACACGCTTCCCCGTGTATGCCGCGCACATGCGCGACCTCCATTCGCGCGTCGCCGACACCATCGGCGCCGCACACGACGCCGGCATCCCGATCTACGCGGGCACCGACGCCGGTGGGCAGGTGCAGCACGGCCGGATCGCCGACGAGATCGCAGCACTGGGCAAGGTCGGACTCGACGCCGACGAGGCCTTCGCGGCAGCGAGTTGGGCGGCCCGCGCTTGGCTCGGACATCCCAGCCTCGAATCGGGCACTTCCGCCGACCTGATCGTCTACGCGGACGACCCCCGCATCGATCCGGGATCGGCCCGCCCCGACCTGGTAGTTCTGCGCGGCGCCGTTGTCGTCGGCTCCCCTTGACCGTCGATTTCCGGTCCTGATCCCACGTCTGGCAGAATGGACCGCTGTCGTCGCATCCGGTTCCGTACCGCGCGGCGGTCACAGGTTAGAGGCAAAACCGGGCGTGCCAATCGGGCGCGTCGTCCGAATTGCACGTGACATGCGCGTCCCCACGCGCGAAGGAGAGCACAGCAGTGTCTGTCAAGATCAAGCTCACACGACTCGGCAAGATCCGCAACCCGCAGTACCGCGTCGTCGTCGCCGACTCGCGCACCCGCCGGAACGGCCGTGCGATCGAGACCATCGGCCGCTACCAGCCGAAAGAAGATCCGTCGATCATCGAGATCGATTCGGAGCGTGCACAGTACTGGCTGAGCGTTGGTGCCCAGCCCACCGAGCCCGTTCTCAACCTCCTCAAGATCACCGGTGACTGGCAGAAGTTCAAGGGCCTGCCGGGCGCAGAGGGCACCCTGAGGAAGGCAGAGCCCAAGCCGACCAAGCTCGAACTGTTCCAGGCCGCTCTCGCACAGGCCGAGAACGAGCCGGCCGCTGAGGCGATCACCCCGAAGAAGAAGAAGGCTGCCAAGGAAGAGACCTCCGAGGCTGCTGCTGAGTCCACCGAGGCCGCCGAGTAATGAGTGCCGTGGTGGCCGATGCGGTCGAGCATCTCGTCCGTGGCATCGTCGCGCACCCCGATGACGTGCGCGTCGATCTCATCACCGGTCGCCGTGGCCGCACCGTCGAGGTCCACGTCAATCCTGACGACCTCGGCAAGGTGATCGGTCGCGGTGGCCGCACCGCGACGGCACTGCGGACCCTCGTTACCGGAATCGGTGGCCGAGGAATCCGCGTCGACGTCGTCGACACCGACCGCTAGGAGCGTCGGTGGAGCTCGTGGTCGGCCGTGTGGTGAAGTCGCACGGCATCAGAGGTGAGGTGGTCGTCGAGGTTCGCACCGACGAACCCGACGAGCGTTTCGCTGTGGGCGCGGTCCTGCGTGGCCACAAGCCCCGCGAGCAGAAGCTGTACAATTACACGGTGGAAGCCGCCCGGGAACACTCCGGGCGGCTTCTGCTGCGTCTGAACGGTGTCACCGATCGCACCGGATCCGACGCGCTGCGCGGCGTCCTGTTCGTCGTCGACAGTGACGACCTGGCTCCGTCCGACGATCCCGACGAGTTCTACGATCACGAACTCGAAGGATTGCGGGTCCGGATCGTGGCCGGCCGCCCCGACGGCGGTACCGAGATCGGCACCGTACGTGAGGTCCTGCACACCGCCGCAGGTGAACTTCTGTCGATCCGGCCTGCCGATGACGCGAGCCGGGAGATCCTCATCCCGTTCGTCACCGAGATCGTTCCCACGGTGTCGGTCGCCGACGGCGTGATCGAGATCGATCCACCCGGCGGCCTGCTCGACCCTGATTTCGGAGAGCCGCCCACCAAAGCGAAGAAGCGGCAGGAAACGACGCGGCGCCGGGCGACCGAGGAGAACGAGTAGTCCGTGCGGCTCGACGTGGTGACCATATTTCCCGAGTATCTCGAACCACTGCGCGCAGCCCTGCTCGGCAAGGCGATCGACAAGGGTCTGATTTCGGTGGGCGTGCACAACCTGCGCGACTGGACGCACGACGTCCACAAGGCAGTCGATGATTCGCCCTACGGTGGCGGCCCGGGCATGGTCATGAAACCTACTGTCTGGGGACCGGCTCTCGACGATGTCGTCGGCGTCGACGAGGGTTCGACCGACCCGGATGTGCTGCTCGTCGTCCCCACCCCCGCGGGCAGGCCTTTCGATCAGGCCACGGCGCAGCGGTGGTCGACCGAGAAGCGCATCGTCTTCGCATGCGGTCGATACGAGGGAATCGACCAACGAGTCTTCGACGATGCCGCGAAACGCGTCCGCGTCGAGGAAGTCAGCATCGGCGACTACGTGCTGATCGGCGGTGAGGTCGCCGTACTGGTGATGGTCGAGGCCGTCGTACGCCTGATCCCCGGGGTGCTCGGCAATCAGCTGTCGCACCAGGAGGATTCGTTCTCCGACGGATTGCTCGAAGGCCCCAGTTACACGCGGCCCGCGTACTGGCGCGGGCTCGACGTTCCTCCGGTACTGCTCTCCGGCGACCACGGCAAGGTCGCACAGTGGCGCCATGAACAATCGCTGATCCGGACGCGCGAGCGACGTCCGGATCTCCTCACCGACGACTGAGCGGGATCAGCCGAACACGGTTTCCACGACCATCGTCACAGTCTCACGTGCGTGACGGGCACTCTCGTCATCGGACGCGTCGTACATCGATGTGTCCGGAAGGAACCAGCCGTCGTACTCAGGGTCTGGGTAGGTCACCGTCTCGCGCGACAACACGGCAACCACATAGCGGTGGTCGTTGCCGAAGAACCCGGTCGACAGATGAATCCACTGCGAGTCGAGGCAGCACATCCACCCGGCCTTGGATCCGAGGTCGACGGCATACGAGAGTCCGTCGGGTAGGCCGAACTGCTGGTCGTAGCCGTCGGTTCCGGTGGGTTCGGACTCGATCAGGTACCCGACGATCCGGGCCGAGGCAGGCTCGTCGAGCCCGCCCCCGCCGCTGAGCAGGTCGTCGTACCAGGTCAGGATGTCGGATGCTGTCGTCACGGTGTTCCACCAGAAGTCGGGAGGGGCGACCGTGCCTGGGAGGCTGTGCCGCTCGACGACACGATCGACGATCTCAGGGCCGTCGAATGCATCCCACAGCAGGCTCGCGGCCGAATCGTCCGACCGCGTGAGCATGGCGCCGATCAGATCGTAGTCGTCGTCGGTCAGCACGATCTCGCCGATCGCTTCCCGGAACAGCAGGTCGTCGGCAATGAACAGTTTGACCACGGACGCAGTTTCGATGGGCTCGTCCACGCCGCCGACCGATCGCGTACCCGTTGCGCGGTCCAGGACGGCGACCGTGACCTCCGCGCCACGCTCGGTGGCGAGTTGTGTCGCGTGGTCGATTCGGTCCGCGAGTGCGTCCATCCTGATCGGGTCGCTGATGCCGGTGCCTGCGTCGGCCTCGACGTGCAGGCCCCCAGCGGACACCTCGGACCCGACGGCGGGCGCCCCGTGCAGGGGCGCTCCGCACGCCGACAGCGTTGCTGTCACGACCAGCAACGCGAGGCCCGACCGGAACCGATCCCGGGTCATCCAACACTCCTGTATTCCATTGTGCGACGCGCAGCGCGCCGGTGGTCGAAGTTCGGGGTCCCGGAGAACAGGTGCTCGAGGCACCACGGGGAACATACGAAAGGATAAAGGTAGGGTCGATCGTCGTGACGACCCAACTCGACACCGTGAACCGGCGCATCGCCGACGAACTCGACGTCCGCGAAAACCAGGTGGCTGCGGCGGTGGAACTGCTCGATGGCGGCGCGACCGTGCCCTTCGTCGCGCGCTACCGCAAGGAGGTCACCGGCGGGCTCGACGACGCCCAGCTCCGCACCCTCGAAGAGCGCTTGAGGTATCTTCGCGAACTCGACGAACGCCGCGCTGCGATCCTCGAGTCGATCGAAGAGCAGGGCAAGCTCGACGACGAGCTCCGCGGACAGATCATGCTTGCTGAGACGAAGGCCCGGCTCGAAGACATCTACCTGCCCTACAAGCCCAAACGCCGCACGAAGGCCCAGATCGCCCGTGAGGCCGGGCACGAGCCCGTCGCCGACGCACTGATCGGCGACCCGACCACCGATCCCGCGCAGTACAGCGCCGAACAGCTCGACGGTGCCCGGGCCATCCTCGTCGAACGCTTCGCCGAGGACGCCGACCTCGTCGGTGAGCTGCGTGAGGCCATGTGGAGTCGTGGCGGCCTGAAGTCCACGGTGCGGCCCGGAAAGGAAACCGACGGCGCGAAGTTCGCCGACTACTTCGAATTCTCGGAGCCGTTCGCCGACCTGCCGTCGCACCGTATCCTCGCCGTTCTACGCGGCGAGAAGGAAGAAGTTCTCAGCCTGTCCCTGGAGCCGGACCTCGAAGAGCAGGAACCCGGAACACCGTCGTACTACGAAGGCCGGATCGCCGGCCGTTTCGGGATCGCCGATCAGGGGCGCGTGGCCGACCGCTGGCTGCTCGACACCGTCCGTTGGGCGTGGCGCACCAGGCTGCAGGTCTCGATGGGTGTCGACGTCCGGATGCGGCTCAAGCAGTCCGCCGAGAGCGACGCCGTCGACGTGTTCGCCGCGAACCTACGCGACCTGTTGCTGGCAGCGCCGGCCGGAAGCCGCCCCACGATGGGCCTCGACCCCGGTTTCCGTACGGGCACCAAGGTCGCCGTCGTCGATGCGACGGGCAAGGTCGTCGACCACACGACGATCTACCCGCACCAGCCGCACAACAAGCACGACCAGGCGCTCGCGACCCTCGCGACTCTGGTGGCCGAGCATGGTGTCGAACTCATCGCGATCGGCAACGGCACCGCCTCCCGCGAGACGGACGCTCTTGCCGCAGAGCTGATCGCCGAGTCCGGTGTCACCGGCGTGACCAAGATCGTGGTGTCGGAAGCCGGGGCGTCGGTCTATTCGGCGTCCGCCTACGCATCGCAGGAACTTCCTGACCTGGACGTATCGATCCGCGGTGCGGTCTCGATCGCACGACGCCTGCAGGATCCGCTCGCCGAGCTCGTCAAGATCGACCCCAAGTCGATCGGTGTCGGGCAGTACCAGCACGACGTCTCCGAGACGATGCTCGCCCGGTCGCTCGGTGCGGTTGTCGAAGATGCGGTGAACGCAGTCGGAGTCGACGTCAACACCGCCTCGGTGCCCTTGCTGTCCCGCGTCTCGGGCATCACCGGATCACTCGCCGAGAGCATCGTCACCCACCGCGACCAGAACGGCCCCTTCCGCACCCGCAAGGCCCTCAAGGATGTCGCGCGGCTCGGCCCGAAGGCCTTCGAGCAGTGCGCAGGTTTCCTTCGCATCCCAGGCGGCGACGACCCGCTCGACGAGTCCGCGGTGCACCCCGAGGCCTACCCGGTGGTCCGGCGGATCGTCGACCGCAGCGGCACCGGAGTCCTCGAACTGATCGGCAGCTCTGCTCTGCTCTCCAAGTTGCGGGCGGAGGAGTTCGTCGACGACAAGTTCGGTCTTCCCACCGTCACCGACATCATCAGCGAACTCGAGAAGCCGGGTCGTGATCCGCGCCCCGAGTTCAAGACCGCGACTTTCGCCGCGGGAATCGAGAAGGTCGGCGACCTGGCACCGGGCATGGTGCTCGAGGGGGTCGTCACGAACGTCGCCGCCTTCGGCGCGTTCGTGGACGTCGGAGTTCACCAGGACGGACTCGTGCACGTCTCGGCGATGTCGCGCAGCTTCGTCCAGGATCCCCACGATGTCGTGAAGTCGGGTGAGGTCGTCAAGGTCAAGGTCCTCGATGTCGATGTTCCGCGACAGCGCATCAGCCTCACGCTGCGCCTCGACGACGAGATCCCGTCAGGAACGGACAGTGATGGCACCACCGCGCGCGGTGGTCGCCAGGGCGGATCCCGGCCTGCACCTCGCGGTCAGCGGGGCAGCGGCGGTGGACAGGGCCGTGGGCAGGGTGGCGGCAAGCAAGGCGGTGGCAGGCAGGGCGGTGGCAAGCAAGGCCGGCGTCCCGAAGCTGCTCCCGCCAGTGGATCGATGGCCGACGCTCTACGTCGCGCCGGTTTCGGCAAGTAACCGTCCACGGGTGCCGGTCGTATCGCATCGCGAGCGACCGGCGCCTGGGATGCTGGAACACGTGCGGGTTTCACGGTCGCGAAGCTCGGGCAGGGTCGTCTCGGGCAGTGTCATGATGAGGACTACGGGGCCGCGATGATGAACTGGCTTCGAGCCGAGATCATCGACCAGGGGCGCCTGCCGCTGTTGTGCTTCCTCCTGGGCTTCGTCGTGGCTTTCGTCTTCATTCGCATCAGCGTCCGGATGATCCGGGCGAAGGTGCGGTGGTGGCCCGGCAACATCACGCCCGGTGGGCTGCACGTGCACCACATGGTGTTCGGGGTCGTCACGATGGTCATCGCCGGTGGCGGTCTCATCTCGGTGTACGAGGTGGGCACCAGGACCCTCGTTGCCGTCTTCGCCGCACTGTTCGGGGTGGGAGCTGCCTTGACTCTCGACGAGTTCGCGCTCATCTTCTATCTCCACGACGTGTATTGGGAGGAAGAGGGACGGGTCTCCGTCGACGCGGTGTTCGTCGCCATCGCCGTGACCGGAATGCTCATGCTCGGCCTGCAACCCCTCGATCTCGTCGACCTCACCAACTTCGACGACGGTGGAGACTGGGTGAACCGGTTCGTTCTGGTGGTATCGGTTCTCGTGAATCTGCTTCTCGCAGGCGTGGTGCTCGCCAAGGGCAAGATCTGGACCGGCCTGGTGGGACTGTTCGTGGTCCCGTTGCTCTGGGTCGGTGCGGCGCGTCTGTCGCGGCCCGGGGCGCCGTGGGCTCGCTGGCGCTACCAGGGGAAGACACGGAAGATGACCCGTGCGATCGCGCGTGAACGCCGGTTCCGCAGACCGGTGATCCGAGCGAAGATCTTCGTACAGGATCTCGTCGCGGGTGCCCCGACCCTGGAAGCGGTGCTCGGGAGTGTGGAGCATTCGCGAATCGCTGCGGAGGCCGTCCTCGACAGGACGGTCCACGCGGCTCCGGCACCCGTGATTTCACCCAACCCGGTGGAGTCTGGCACTATAGACGGGTTGCCCCGTTCGGGCACGCCTACCTGACCTGGGCACGAACCGGTCGAGCCCGCCTCACGGCGGTCGCCGCCAGGTTCCTCTGCTCGAGCGAACAAGAGGATAGAACACCGATGAACACCCTGGACTTTTTGGACGCAAAGTCGCTGCGCGACGACATTCCGAACTTCCGCCCCGGCGACACGCTCGACGTGCACGTCAAGGTTATCGAGGGCTCGAAGGAGCGTGTGCAGGTCTTCAAGGGCGTCGTGATTCGTCGCCAGGGCGGCGGCATCCGCGAGACCTTCACCGTCCGCAAGATCTCGTTCGGCGTCGGTGTCGAGCGCACCTTCCCGGTGCACAGCCCGAACCTCGCGAAGATCGACGTCCTCACCCGCGGCGACGTCCGTCGCGCGAAGCTGTACTACCTGCGCGAGCTGCGTGGCAAGGCTGCGAAGATCAAGGAAAAGCGCTGATCGTCGCTGCCTGACGACATACTCACTGGCCCGGCCCGGATTCGCATCCGGGCCGGGCTAGTCTGTTCGAGTGGCAGATTCACCGCACGAACCGGCCGGGCCGGACGCGAACCGACATGGCGACGACCGACTCTCGGCTCACAACCGGACGCGCGGTGCTCACCACAGGAGAGAGGAACCGGACGACCTGACCGACGACAGCGCCCCCACGAAGAAGACGAAGAAGCAGAAGTCGTTCTGGCGTGAACTCCCGATTCTCATCGTCGTCGCCCTCGCGCTGAGTTTTCTCCTCCAGACCTTCGTTGCCCGCGTGTACCTGATTCCGTCCGAATCGATGGAACCGACACTGCACGGGTGTCCGGGCTGCACCGGTGACCGCATCGTCGTCGAGAAGATCGGCTACCGATTCGGTGATCCGCGCCCCGGAGACGTCATCGTGTTCAAGGGGCCCGATTCGTGGTCCGAGGGATATGCCTCGACACGCTCCGAGAACCCTGTCCTCCGCGGGATCCAGGAAGTCGGTTCGCTCGTCGGGCTGGTCCCGCCGGACGAGAACGATCTCGTCAAGCGTGTCATCGCGGTGGGCGGACAGACCGTCGAATGCTGCGACGACCAGGGCCGCATCCTCGTCGACGGGCAACCGATCGACGAGCCCTACGTGAAGATGGACTACCCGTTCACACCCGGTGTCGTCACGTGCGACACCGAGGTGCCGTCCGGACGCTGCTTCGGTCCTGTCACTGTGCCCGAGGGGCACGTGTGGGTGATGGGCGACAACCGCAGCAACTCCGCGGACTCGCGCTATCACGTCGGCGACGAGC
This sequence comes from Rhodococcus artemisiae, assembly GCF_036327795.1. Taxonomy (NCBI): domain Bacteria; kingdom Bacillati; phylum Actinomycetota; class Actinomycetes; order Mycobacteriales; family Nocardiaceae; genus Rhodococcus; species Rhodococcus artemisiae. The sequence goes on along the minus strand of NZ_JAUTXY010000001.1, from coordinate 641,409 downwards.
ATCAAGGGTCCATTCCGTTGGAGAATGTGATCGGAAAGGCGCGCTTCATCGTGCTGCCCCCCGGCCGATGGGGCCTCATCGATTCCCCGGAGATCATGCCTTCGTGAGTACTTGGCCACCGCGACCGGTGATCCGCCGATCATCGGGTCTACGGACGATGGAATCGACGCTGCTGCGATGCGGGCTCGGCCCAGTAGCGGGTGTCGACGAAGCCGGTCGCGGGCCGTGTGCCGGTCCGCTGGTCATCGCCGCCTGCATCCTGGAACCGAAGCCGCACCGATCGCTGGATCGCCTGGACGATTCGAAGAAGCTGACCGAGAAGACCCGTGAAGAGCTCTACGACGCCATCGTGCGTCGTGCACTGGCGTGGAGCGTGGTGGAGGTGCCGGCCGCCGAAGTCGATGCCATCGGTATCCACGTGGCCAACATCGAGGGGATGCGGCGTGCCGTCGCAGGATTGTCGCTCGCACCCGGATACGTTCTCACCGACGGATTCCGGGTCCCAGGTCTGCCGGCGCCGTCGCTGCCGGTGATCGGCGGCGACGGCGCTGCGTCGTGCATCGCCGCGGCGAGCGTGCTGGCAAAGGTGACCCGCGACCGGATCATGGTCGGGCTCGATCGAACGTATCCGGGGTACGGTTTCGCGATACACAAGGGCTACAGCACAGCGGTGCACATGGCCGCACTGCGCGAACTCGGCCTGTCACCCGAGCATCGGAGATCATGGGCGAACGTTGCCGCAGCGTGCGGCGAAGCACCGTTCCGACGCCGACTCGTCGGTGCCGGAGTGGATGCGGGATGATGACAGAACACACCAGAGTGGGAGGACACCGAGACCGATGAGTGCCGAGGATCTCGAGAAGTACGAAACCGAGATGGAACTCTCGCTGTACCGGGAGTACCGGGACATCGTCGGTCAGTTCGCCTACGTCGTCGAAACCGAGCGGCGCTTCTATCTCGCCAACGCCGTCGAGTTGCTTCCGCACAATGCCAACGGTGAGGTGTATTTCGAGGTTCGGATGTCGGACGCATGGGTCTGGGACATGTACCGCCCGGCGCGGTTCGTCAAGCATGTCCGGGTGATCACGTTCAAGGACGTCAACATCGAAGAGCTCGACAAGCCCGAACTCCGTCTGCCCGACAAGCTCGGATGAGCCCCGCACCTTAGCGAAAGCCTCGGACAGGGCTGCCGCGCGCCGGCCGACGCGCCGGCGATTGTCCACACCTGGTCGTTTCATCCACAGATTTCCTCTGTCGGGCACCGAAGCCCCATTCAGCCGGCCGCCCTGCTGCACAGTGTGTGCACGCAGGGAGGAGGAGCAGGGATGGGACGAAATCAAGAAGTGGGGATCCACGGTGAGGAACTCGCGGCCGAACACCTCGAGTCCACGGGGATGGTGGTGCTCGAACGCAACTGGCGGTGCCGGTACGGCGAGCTGGACCTGATCGCGCAGGACGGCGCAGTCCTCGTGTTCGTGGAGGTCAAGACCAGAACCGGGCTCGGTTACGGCACACCCGCCGAAGCCGTCACACGTACGAAGGCGGAGCGGCTGCGGCGCCTGGCCGGACTGTGGCTCGCCGACCAGGACCGCCGATGGGACCGGATTCGCATCGACGTCGTCACGGTCGTGCTGGTTCGGGGAAATGCTCCCGAGATCACTCACCGCAAGCAGGTGCTCTGATGGCGCTGGGAAAGGCATGGTCGGTGGCCGTGGCGGGTGTCGACGGCCACGTCGTCGAGATCGAAGCCGACATCGGCGGGGGATTGCCGGGTGTGAAAATGGTCGGCCTGCCCGACACGGCACTGCAGGAATCGCGTGACCGCGTACGCGCCGCGGTGTCGAACTCCGGTGGAAAATGGCCGGATTCGAAGGTGGTCCTGGCGCTGTCGCCCGCGACACTGCCCAAGGTAGGCAGTGTTTACGATCTTGCCCTCGCGTGCGCGGTGCTCAACGCCGCCGATGTCGTACCGCTCGAAGCGATGACGAAGACGATCCTGCTGGGCGAACTCGCGCTCGACGGCCGGTTGCGGCCGATCCGAGGAGTCCTGCCCGCCGTAGTCACGGCGAAGAACTACGGATGGTCGCGAGTCGTGGTGCCCACCGTGATGATGACCGAGGCGTCGCTCGTCGCAGGAATCGATGTGTACGGCGCTGACAACCTGCGCGACGTGGTGCTGTGGCTGCAAGGCGACGGACCGCTCGAACGCCCCGATCCCCGGGCGGCTCCTCCGCGAACTCTGCGTGCGGACCTCAGCGAGGTCGTCGGACAACACGAGGCGCGGCGCGCGATCGAAGTTGCCGCGGCGGGCGCGCATCACCTCATGCTCACAGGTCCGCCGGGGATCGGAAAGACAATGCTCGCCCAGCGTCTTCCGGGAATACTTCCCGAGCTGAGCGAAACCCATGCTCTCGAGGTGACTGCCGTCCATTCGGTCGCGGGGACCCTCACCTCGGACCGCCCCCTGGTCACGGAACCGCCGTTCATCGCGCCACATCACACCGCGACGGTGGCCTCGCTCATCGGTGGCGGGACGGGCATGGCTACACCGGGGGCGGTCAGCCGTGCACACCGTGGGGTGCTGTTCCTCGACGAAGTCGCCGAGATGGGAACGAAGACTCTCGAAGCGTTACGAACACCGCTCGAAGACGGAGAAGTACGTATCGCCCGTCGAGACGGCGTGGCCCGATATCCTGCCCGATTTCAGTTGGTCCTGGCAGCGAACCCTTGCCCGTGCGCGCCGGCTCGCGACGCCGATTGCGTGTGCGTGCCCACTGCGCGGCGGCGGTATCTCGGGCGACTGTCGGGTCCGTTGCTCGACCGTATCGATCTACGGGTACGGATGCAATCCGTCGCGACGAGCGCGCTGATGGGGGACGCAGGGGAAAGCACCGACGACGTACGGACCCGAGTCGCGACTGCGCGTGCCGCTGCCGCGGAGCGGTGGAAGGAATTCGGGTGGGCGACGAACGCGGAGGTTCCGGGGCCGGCCCTGCGCCAGAAATTCCGGTTGCCGGCCACCGTAGTGAAACCGGTGGAGTGGGCCTTGCGAAAGGGGGCGATCACCGCTCGTGGGGCGGACAGAGCACTGAGAGTCGCTTGGACACTGTGCGATTTGGAGGGGGAGTCGCGGCCGACAGAGATCCACGTGGCCGCCGCGCTCGACTTCCGGGATCGCGGTGCCGCATGACCGGTCGTACCACCAGCGGACCATCCGTGAACGAGGCACCGAAGGCAGACGAGAGACGGCACGCGTGGGCATATCTTTCGGCGGTAACCCAAGGCGCCTCGCGGACGGTGTCCGCGGCCATCGCCGAGCATGGAGTCGTCGAGGTAGCAGACGCTGCGCGGAAAGGTTCGGCGGGTGCCGAACTCACCGCGAAACTCGGGCCACGCGCCCACCTCGACACGGCTGCCGCCGATCTGGAGCGGCTCGACCGGGCAGGCGGACGCCTCATCACCCCGGACGACGAAGAGTGGCCCGCGTGGCAGATGCTCGGGTTCGATCAACTGGACACGGCCACCGACGCGGAAGGGCCGCCGCTGGCGCTGTGGGTATGGGGGCAGCGGCGGCTCGACGAACTCGTCGAACGTGCCATCGGGATCGTCGGCACCCGCGCTGCCAGCGGATACGGCGAACACGTGACGGCGGAGATCACGGGCGACCTCGCCGTCGACGGGTGGACGGTGGTCTCCGGAGCAGCATTCGGGATCGATGCCGCGGCACATCGCGCTGCTCTCGGGGTCGGAGGAACAACCGTTGCGATACTCGCGTGCGGTGTGGACCGGGCCTATCCTGCCGCGCACGCGAAACTCCTGCGAGGCATCTCCGAATCCGGCCTGGTGATCAGTGAATACTCACCCGGCACCGTCCCCGCGCGTTATCGATTCCTGGCGCGTAATCGGCTCATCGCGGCACTGTCCGGAGGGACTGTTGTCGTAGAGGCGGGGTGGCGCAGCGGCGCCCGCAACACGGCAGCGTGGGCTCGCCGGTTCGGCAGACCGGTGATGGCGGTGCCCGGGCCGGTCACCTCGGCGGCGTCCCAGGGATGCCACCGCATGATTCGCGAGGGCGAAGCGCGGCTGGTCGGCAATGCGCGGGACATCGTCGAGGAATGCGGTCCACTTCTCGGAGTCGACGACGACCGGGATGCCCAGTTCGTGCGCGCACTCGACGGGCTCTCGGGCGACCTGGCACTCGTCTACGAGGCCTTGCCTGCGACAGATGCGTGTGAGCCGATCGCGGCCGCAGAATCCGCGGGCGTCTCGGTCGACCGCGTGCGTGCGGCGCTACCGCTGCTCGAGATGGAAGGACTCGTCCAGCGTGACGAGGACGGCTGGTCGCGCGTCGCGGGCAGGTGACGATGTTCATCTTCCGCCGGTGGAACGGTCGGAAATCATGCCCTGTCGGAGAGCACGACCTCTACGTGCAGGTGAACTATTCTGCCGCCGAGGGTTCGGCCGGGTCGGCTTCGGGTTCGTCGTCGATGTACCAGGCGAGATCCTCACGATGCCACTTCACGGCGCCGCGGTGGGCCTTGCGGAATTCCTTGAGGACGGCCCGATCGATCGACGGGTGACCGCTGTCGCCCACATAGATCCATTCCGACCCGAACTTGGATTCGATGGCGTCGACCATGTCGGCCTGACCGACGCGGTGTTCGGTGGTGATGATGTCGACCATCCAGGTGGCAATGTCGGACGCACTGGTACTCATGGTCTCGAGCGTAGTCGGACGACATCGGGCCACTGCGCCTGACGTCGAACAACGGGTAGTGTCCCTGAAGGAAGGCAATCCTAATAAGGAGGCAGGGTGGCACCCAAGGGTCCGCAATCGACAACGTTGACAGTTCTGCGCACGGAGGTTGTGTCCGAGCATTTCGTTCGTGTGGTGCTGGGAGGTGACGGGTTCGCCGACTTCACTCCTCGACCCGAAACCGACAGCTACGTCAAGATCGAACTCCAGGCGGGTGACGACACTGTGCTGCGTACCTACACGGTGCGCCGTGTCGACCCCGACGCCGAGGAGATCTGGATCGACTTCGTCGTCCACGGCGACGAGGGGGTCGCGGGGCCGTGGGCGCGCTCCGTCCAACCCGGAACCGAGGTTGTGCTGCGAGGTCCCGGAGCAGGCTACCTGCCCGATCCGGCGGCGGACTTCCACCTGTTGGCGGGCGACGAAACAGCTGTCCCCGCGATCGCCGCGGCACTCGAATCCCTCCCGGCCGATGCTGCCGGAGCAGCGTTCATCGAGGTGGCCGGCGGAACCGACGAGCTCGAACTCGAGGCACCGTCCGGGGTGACCGTGACGTGGCTCCATCGTGGTGTCGCGGCCGGCGATGCCGGCCAGGACCGGATCGACGGCAATGCACCGCTCGTCGCTGCGGTGCGGGCACTGCCGTGGCCCGACGGCGACGTCCAGGTGTTCGTGCACGGCGAGGCGGAAACCGTCATGAAGCACATCCGCCCCTACCTGCGTAAGGAACGGGGAGTGAAACCGGCGCGCGCGTCGATCTCCGGTTACTGGCGTCGTGGCAGGACCGAGGAAGGCTTCCGCACCTGGAAGCGAGAACTCGCCGAAGTCGACGCCGGCTAGAGTCGAATCCTTCCGGCGGTCAGGTGCGGGGCACGCGGGTGAGCGTGAGCAACGCGGTCATCGCGAGCCCCGCCGACACGACGATCGCGATCGCCATGGGAGCGGCGGTGCCCTCTCCACCCAACCCGACCAGTGGCGAGACGATCGCGGCGAGGCCGAATTGGGACGCGCCCATGATTGCCGAGCCGGTGCCGGCTGCCGACGGCACTTCGCCCTGACCGAGAGCTGTGGAATTGCCCATCGTGAATCCGAGGCTGAACACGACGGCGAACAGCAGCGGCAGCAGGAGCCAGCGGTGAGCGCCGAGAATCACTGTGCTGACGAGCAGCAGTGTTCCCGCGGTCGACATGAGGGTGACACCGAACAGTAGAAGGGACCGCACCTCGAACCGGCCGATCAGCCGGGTGTTGATGATGTTCGCGGTCACCAATCCCACCGAGTTCGCTGCGAAGACCAGCGAGAATTGCGTGGCGGACATTCCCAGTACGTTCTGCACCACGAACGGCGACGCCGAGATGTACGCGAACATCGCGCCGAAGCCGAGTGCGAACGACGCGGCGTACCCGATGAACCGGCGGTTGCCGAGGACGTAGCCGAAGTTGCCCGCTAGCGCTGCGAATCCGCCGCCGTGACGTTTTTCGGGTGGCAGTGTTTCGGGGATGAATACGAGAACCCCGGCGAGCATCGCGATGGAGGCGCCGGTCAGGACCCAGAAAATGCCGCGCCATCCGATGGGGTCGAGAAGTGCACCACCGATGACGGGCGCGGCAATGGGTGCGATGCCGCCGATGATCATCATGAAGCTGAACAAGCGAGCAGATTCGTGGCCGCTCGTGCGGTCCGCGATGACCGCGCGGGCGAGCACGATACCGATACCCCCGCTGAAGCCCTGAATCGCGCGTGCTCCGATCAGGACCTCGACCGTCGGTGCAAGCGCGCACACAGCGCTACTCGCCGCAAGCACGATGGTGCCGATGATGAGTAGGCGACGGCGGCCCCACCCGTCGGAGAGGGGACCGGTGACCAGCTGGCCGATGCCCAGGCCTGCCATGAACGTCGTGAGCGTGAGCTGAATGCCGACGGTCGAGGTTCCGAGACTCTCGGACATGATCGGCAGACCGGGAAGATACATATCCGTTGCCAGCGGCGCTGTGGCCGACAGTAGCGCCAGTGCGCACAACATCGGCCAAGAGATTGTTTTGCTCACGAACGAACACTATCGAGGCGCGTTGGCTTGCATGGATCCGGAACACCGCGCACGGTGGTGCGCATGGACCATGATCGACGGCGTCGAGCACCCGGCCCCACAGGTCCGGCATCGGCGCTGCCTCCCGCGCTCGCCGTCCATGTCGAGGATTTCGCTGAGCATCTGACATTGCAGTCGAACCGGTCGGCGCATACAGTCCGCGCGTACACGACGGACGTGCGTTCGTTGCTCACTCACCTCGCAGACGGAAGGCCGGACGCGCAGGTGTCCGATATCGACCTCGGGACTCTGCGGGCATGGCTCGCTCGGCAGGTGGCCTCCGGTGCTGCGCGCAGCACGATCGCGCGACGCACGTCGTCGGTCCGGACTTTCACCTCCTGGCTGGTCCGCTCGGGACGCGCAGAACACGACCCCGGAACACGCCTGGCATCGGCAGGAGCACACCGGACATTGCCCACGGTTCTGCACGCCGAGCAGGCGTCGGAAGTGATGGTGGCTGCGGAGTCCGGCGCTCGGGAGGAACACCCGGTTGCGCTACGAGACCGCGTGATCGTCGAACTGCTCTACGCGACCGGCATCCGGGTCGGGGAACTGTGCGGGCTCGACCTCGACGGCGTGGACTCCGAGCGGCGTGTCGTGCGTGTGCTGGGCAAAGGCGACAAGGAACGAACGGTGCCCTACGGGGCGCCCGCCGCGGATGCGCTGGAACGGTGGGTTGCCATCGGCCGGCCGGCCCTGGTGACAGCGGCGTCCGGGCCGGCGCTGCTCCTCGGAAAGCGTGGCGGGCGCATCGGACAACGGCAGGTACGCACGGTGGTGCACGAGGCGGTCGAGGCTGTTCCCGGAGCACCTGATCTCGCGCCGCACGGGTTGCGACACACTGCAGCGACCCACCTGCTCGAAGGCGGCGCCGATCTGCGCGTCGTCCAGGAGGTCCTCGGTCATTCGAGTCTCGCGACCACTCAGCTGTACACCCATGTGTCGGTCGCGCGGCTGCGTGCGGTCCACGAGCAGGCGCACCCTCGTGCCTGAGCTGCGCCTGAGGTGTACGCAGCTCAGTCCGCTTTGGTAGCGTCCAGCCGATCGACAGTGGGGGATTTCGGGGGGATCTGATGACACGTGACGAGTCGAACCATGCGCTGCCTGCGTGGTTGCAGGACGAACCCGAGGTTCGGCCGGCGCCGGTCACGCCGCGACGTGGTCTGCGCCGCAGTGCTGCACGCGCGGCGGAACAGCACACCGCGGATCCCGCGCCGCAGACTGGACGGCCGGCGGCCCCGGTGGAGACCGCAGCGCCCGCACGCTCCGTTACAGCGCTCTCGGCTCCGTCCGGCGCAACGCCGGTCCCTCCCGCCGCAGCACCGATCTCATCGACACCGGCCTCGATCGCGCCGCCGGCGTCGGTACCGTTTTCGATCATTCCGGTTGCATGTGATCCGCAGCCGGTAGAGCCGGAGTCCGTAGAGCCGCAGCCCGTAGACGTTGTGCAGGAACTCGCAGTTCTGCCTGAGCCCGCGCCAGACCCGGAGCCGGCGCCTGAACCGGTGCCTGATCCCGAACCGGCGCCCGCGCCCGCGCGCGAGCCAGTGGCCGAGGCCGAGCCTCTGCCGGAATCGGAGCATGCTGTCGAAACGGAGGCAGTCCACGCACCGTCGCCCGTTCGCGAACCCGATCCCGCTCCTGTCGAAGGCCCTGATCGGGATGTCATGCACGATCCGGCTCCGCGCGCTACGACGGCGCCGGACCATCAACCGTCGAACCTCGACCTCGCGTCGGGGGTGCTCGTCCGTCGTTCCCGGCGTGCGCCGAGCCGCGGGTGGCGGCGCGGTGTGCATCGGCTCACCGGGGGACTGTTCGACCCCGGAGAATCCTCCGACGACGCGCACCACGACGATCTCGTCGCACGCATCCGCCAGCCGATCGGCGGCGACTACCGCATTGCGGTGCTCTCACTCAAAGGCGGTGTCGGAAAGACCACGACGACGATCGGGCTCGGCTCGACCTTCGCGTCGATGCGAGGTGACTGTGTGATCGCTGTCGACGCCAACCCGGATTTCGGAACGCTCGCGCAGCGGATTCCGGAGCAGACGCAGTCGACGGTGCGGGATCTGATCGCGGTTGCGGATCGGATCGAGCGCTATTCGGATGTGCGCGCTCACACGTCGCAGGCTCCGAGTCGGCTCGAAGTGCTTGCCAGTGAACGTGATCCGGCGGTGTCGGAGGCGTTCAGCGAGGACGACTATCGCCGCGTCATCGAAATCCTGCAGGTTTACTACAACATCATTCTCACCGACTGCGGAACCGGCATCATGCACTCCGCGATGAAAGGTGTGCTCGACCTGGCGAACGCTCTCGTACTCGTCGGGTCCCCGGCTGTCGATGGTGCTCGCAGCGCCGCCGCGACACTGGACTGGCTCGAGCATCACGGGTACAGCGACCTCGTCGACCGTACGGTCGTGGTGATCAGTTCGCCGCGACCGGGAACCTCCAATATCGACCTCGGTGCGTTGACCGCGCACTTCCTCGCGCGCTGCCGCGCGGTGCAGGTGGTGCCGTTCGACGAGCACCTGGCGGAGGGAGCCGAGATCGACCTGGACCTGCTGCGCCCCGCGACCCGACGGGCGTTCGCCGAGCTCGCGGCCATGGTCGCCGATGATTTCCCGGTTCTGACCGGTCGGCATTCCGCGCAGTGGTGACGAGGACATACCGCTGGACTGCGCACCACCACCATCGACGTCACACCGGTTCGAGTCGGATCACCGTGCGCTCGACGAGGGGAAGCGGATCCAGATAGCTGTCGCGGTCGCGGCGCAGGCCCCAATGCAGGCACGCCTCGACGGGGCAGCCCTCGTGTCCCGCTTCCACTGTGCCCAGCGGGTCGCCGGCGGAGATCCGGCGGCCCGTCGCCACCGTCGCGGCCACGGGTTCGTAGGTGGTGCGCAGGCCACCCGGATGGTCGATCGACACGACGGGCTTCCCCGCGACGGTTCCGGCGAACACGACGATCCCGTCGCCGGCCGCGAACACTGTCTGTCCAGCATGTGCCGCGAGATCGACACCGCGGTGACCGGGCAGCCAATTCTGCTCGGGTGGATCGAACGGCCGGGTCACCGCCGGACGCGGTTCGAGAGGCCAGACGAAAGTGTTGTCCGCGGCTGCAGGCCCAGTACCCATGAGGAACACGAGAGTCGTCAGTAACGCGAGTACGGGAAATCGCATGCGTCCCACACTTGCCGCCGGGAGACCGCCGCGATACCCCGAATCGACGAATGTGGACAACTTTGCGGTTGTCCACAGGACCGGATGAAGAGACCGTTCTGACGAGGCGGTTGGCAGTTCGAGGCGTCCGGGTCGTATGCTTGTCGAGCGGTCTGTGTTCGCAGATCGACTTCGCGCGTCCGCGCGTCGGTGCAATTCCGTCTATACGGATGCACCGTAGATGGCCGTCGCCGGTCCCGCAAGGGTCGACGGGCATGCGGGCGCCAGGGCGGGGATCGCAAGATCATCCGCAGCAACCGACATGAAAGAGAGACAACAGCCATGGCTGTCGTAACCATGAGGCAGCTGCTCGACAGCGGCGCCCACTTCGGACACCAGACTCGTCGCTGGAACCCGAAGATGAAGCGGTTCATCTTCACCGACCGCAACGGTATCTACATCATCGACCTGCAGCAGACCCTGACGTACATCGACAAGGCGTACGAGTTCGTCAAGGAGACCGTCGCTCACGGTGGAACGATCCTGTTCGTCGGCACCAAGAAGCAGGCTCAGGAATCCATCGCCGAAGAGGCCACCCGCGTCGGCATGCCGTACGTGAACCAGCGTTGGCTCGGCGGCATGCTCACCAACTTCTCCACCGTCCACAAGCGCCTGCAGCGCCTGAAGGAGCTGGAGGCCATGGAGCAGACCGGTGGTTTCGAGGGTCGCACCAAGAAGGAAATCCTCATGCTCACGCGTGAGATGAACAAGCTCGACCGGACCCTCGGCGGCATCCGCGACATGGCCAAGGTTCCGTCGGCCGTGTGGGTCGTCGACACCAACAAGGAGCACATCGCTGTCGGTGAGGCTCGCAAGCTGAACATCCCGGTCGTCGCAATCCTGGACACCAACTGCGATCCGGACCTCGTCGACTTCCCGATCCCGGGCAACGACGATGCGATCCGCTCCGCGGCGCTGCTGACCAAGGTCGTCGCGTCCGCAGTCGCCGAGGGCCTCCAGGCTCGCGCCGGCAAGAACACCGACGCCGACGCCAAGCCCGAGGCAGCAGCCGCAGAGCCGCTGCCCGAGTGGGAGCAGGAGCTGCTCGCGCAGGCCGCCTCCACCGGCGAAGCGGAAGCGCCCGCCGCGGACGCAGCCCCCGAGGCCTGATCCGTTTGCACGGCCCCGACCGGACGATCGAGAGATCATGGTCGGGGCCGTTGCATCGCGGCCCGGCCCGCACACACGCGGCGCCATCCGCACCCGAGACTTTTCACCACAGACACAGGAGGCCCGCTCAAGATGGCGAACTACACCGCCGCTGATGTCAAGCGTCTCCGCGAGCTCACCGGCTCCGGAATGCTGGACTGCAAGAATGCTCTCGCCGACAACGACGGCGACTTCGACAAGGCCGTCGAGCAGCTGCGCATCAAGGGCGCCAAGGATGTGGGCAAGCGCGCCGAGCGCTCCACCGCAGAAGGCCTCGTCGTCGCCAAGGACGGCGTTCTGGTCGAGCTGAACTCCGAGACCGACTTCGTCGCGAAGAACGACGAGTTCCAGGCTCTCGCAAACACGATCGTCGCTGCCGCTGCGGAGGCCCGCCCGGCCGACGTCGAGGCGCTCAAAGCCGTCGAGATCGACGGCAAGACCGTGGACGCCCTGGTTCAGGAGCTCTCCGCCAAGATCGGTGAGAAGCTCGAGATCCGGCGCGTCGCAGCATTCGACGGCCAGGTGTCGGTCTACCTGCACAAGCGTGCATCGGACCTGCCCCCCGCCGTCGGCGTGCTCGTCGAGTACACCGGTGAGGGCGACGCCGCAGCCGAGGCTGCCAAGAGCGCTGCTATGCAGGTCGCTGCTCTCAAGGCGAAGTACACCACCCGCGACGAGGTTCCCGAGGACGTCGTCGCGGGCGAGCGTCGTATCGCCGAGGAGACCGCCAAGGCGGAAGGCAAGCCGGAGCAGGCTCTGCCGAAGATCGTCGAAGGCCGCGTGAACGGCTACTTCAAGGACGTCGTGCTCCTCGAGCAGTCGTCGGTGACGGATTCGAAGAAGACCGTCAAGGCGATTCTCGACGAGGCCGGAGCCACCGTGACCCGCTTCGTGCGGTTCGAGGTCGGCGCCAGCTAGTCCACAGATCGATCGACCCCGTCGGCTGTTGCCGGCGGGGTCGTGGTGTGTCCGACGCCTCCAGGTGATCAGCATCCGGCGGTCACCGATGGCGTGTCGCCTCGCTCCCGGTCTCGGTTCCACCGGGTGGATGAGGCAGGATGAAAGGGCCGATTCATGCGCAACCAGAGGAGAGTCATGTCCGAGCATGCCCACGATCGGCCCGGTTTCCGCCGGGTGCTTCTCAAACTCGGCGGCGAGATGTTCGGTGGCGGCAAGGTCGGACTCGATCCCGATGTCGTGACGACCGTCGCTCAACAGATCGCCGAGGTCGTGCGTAGCGGTGTCGAGGTCGCCGTGGTCATCGGTGGTGGCAACTTCTTCCGCGGCGCTGAACTGCAGCAGCGCGGACTCGAGCGTGCTCGCTCGGACTACATGGGCATGCTCGGAACCGTCATGAACTCCCTGGCGCTCCAGGATTTCCTCGAGAAGCAGGGCATCGACACCCGTGTCCAGACGGCGATCACGATGGGTCAGGTCGCCGAGCCCTACCTGCCACTTCGTGCGCGGCGCCACCTCGAGAAGGGCCGGGTCGTCATCTTCGGTGCCGGTATGGGAATGCCCTACTTCTCGACCGATACCACCGCGGCGCAACGCGCCCTGGAGATCGGCGCCGACGTCGTTCTGATGGCCAAGGCCGTCGACGGCATCTACTCCGCGGACCCTCGCATCGATCCCGATGCCGAGTTGTACGAGGAGGTCACCCATCGCGAGGTCATCGAGAACGGCCTCAAGGTCGCGGACGCGACCGCGTTCAGCCTGTGCATGGACAACGCCATGCCGATCATGGTCTTCAATCTGCTGACCAAGGGCAATATCGCTCGTGCCGTGGCCGGTGAGAAGATCGGAACGCTCGTACGGTCATGATTGGACAATGGAACATGGAGGAACTGCCGTGATCGATGAAGCTCTCTTCGAGGCCGAGGAGAAGATGGAGAAGGCCATCACGGTGGCCAAGGACGATCTCGGCGGTATCCGCACCGGCCGCGCGAACGCGGGAATGTTCAACCGGATCGTCGTCGACTACTACGGATCGCCCACCCCCGTGACGCAGATCGCCAGCATCAACGTGCCCGAGGCCCGGATGGTCATCATCAAGCCCTACGAGGCATCGCAGCTCGGTGCGATCGAGACCGCGATTCGTAACTCCGATCTCGGGGTCAACCCCACCAACGACGGCAACATCATCCGCATCTCAGTGCCGCAGCTCACCGAAGAACGCCGCCGCGAACTCGTCAAGCAGGCGAAGGCCAAGGGCGAAGATTCCAAGGTGGCCTTGCGGAATGTTCGACGCAAGGCGATGGAGGAACTCGGTCGCATCCAGAAGGACGGCGAGGCGGGCGAGGACGAGGTCGGGCGCGCGGAGAAGGAGCTCGACAAGACCACAGCCAAGTACGTGGCGCAGATCGACGAGCTGGTCAAGCACAAGGAAGCCGAGCTGATGGAGGTCTGACGGTGGGCAGAGCCGACGGGTCCTCCGACCCGCAGCTTCCACTCGGCGCCGGAGATACCTCCGACGTCACTGCTGCCGACGCAGCATCACCACCCGACGACGCGACACCGCCCGCCAAGACGTCACGCGCGGGCCGGAACCTTCCTGCAGCCATAGCGGTCGGGGCCGGTCTGGGCGCGCTCGTGATCGCGATCCTGCTGTTCGCTCCCACCGCCTGGCTCGGTGTGGTTGCGGCAGCGATCGCGATCGCTACGTGGGAGGTCACCAAGCGGCTGCGTGAAGCGAGCGTGCTCGTGCCGCGTCTCCCGCTGCTCCTCGGAGGGCAGGCGATCATCTGGCTGGGCTGGCCCTACGGAGCCACCGGTGTCCTCGGAGCATTCGCGGGGACAGTGGTGGTGACCATGCTGTGGCGACTGTTCGACCACGGTCTGGCCGCGCAACCACACAACTACCTGCGCGACACGGCGGTCGCGGTGTTCACCGCGGCGTGGCTACCGCTGCTCGCGTCCTTCGCAACCCTGATGGTCCTCGAGGACCAAGGTGCCGCACGGGTGTTCTGCCTGATGCTCGTGTGCGTGGCCTCGGACATCGGCGGTTATGCTGCCGGTGTGCTGTTCGGCAAGCACACCATGGCACCCGCGATCAGCCCCAAGAAGTCGTGGGAAGGATTCGGCGGATCCCTGGTCGCGTGCGTGGCGGTCGGAATACTCACCGTCGTGTTCCTGCTCGATGGACAGTGGTGGATCGGTGCGCTCCTCGGCGTCGTCCTCGTGTTGACGGCCACTGCCGGCGACCTCATCGAGTCGCAGGTCAAGCGCGACCTCGGTATCAAGGACATGGGCACGCTCCTTCCCGGCCACGGCGGCATCATGGACCGACTCGACTCGATCCTCCCGTCGGCATTCGTGACCTGGCTGATCCTCACGATCTTCGTGTAGGCCGGGCTCACAGGTCCGGACGATGGGCGAGCATCGAGGAGACGAGAGGGGCGTGATCGCCAGCCCCAACATCTGGCACTGGCCGGAGGTGTACGAACAGGAGAACCGCGCACAGGACACCCACAGCGCCGTGTATTCAGCGCTGCGGGTAGACACCGACTGGGCCGGGCTCGACGTGGTCGACGTCGGGTGTGGCACCGGTTTCCACCTCGGCATGTTCGCGAAGACGGCCCGGTCGGTGATAGGGGTCGAACCTCACCCGCCGCTCGCCGAAGCGGCTCGACGACGGGTTGGTCACCTCGATACGGTCCGGGTCCTGCCGGGATCCGCCGCGCACATGCCGCTGCCGGACGAGTCCGTGGATCTCGTGCACGCACGGACGGCGTACTTCTTCGGTCCGGGCTGCGGCGCCGGCATCACCGAAGCGTTGAGGGTCCTGCGCCCGGGCGGAGCACTCGCGATCATCGATCTCGACGCTACGGCGCACCCGTACGGCGAATGGATGCTTGCCGATCTCCCGCATTACCGCCCTCGTGTCGTCGAGGCGTTCTTCGACGCCCAGGGATTCTCACTTCGGCGGATCGACACCGAATGGAACTTCCCGGACCGTGGCACCCTCGAGCGTGTCCTCGGAATCGAGTTCGGTCCGAAGGTGGCGGCGCGCGCGATCCGGGAGACGCCCGGAACGACTTTGGCGGTGCGCTACCGCCTTCACATCCGGCGCAAGCCGCGCGGTATCGAAGTGGGCGGGTTCAGTGGGTCCCCTGCAGATTGAACACCCGGGCGAGTTCCTTGATCTTCTTCGCCCGCGCCAGCTTCGGTAGATCGCTCCCATCCTTGACGCCGTGTCCGTCCTCGCCGAGACGGTCGATGACGGTGTGGGCCCAGTCGATGTCGTCGGTGCTGGGGCTCAGCGCCGCATTGGGGAACCGCGCTCGATCGGGGGTCATGCACAGCTTCCCCGTCATGCCCATCGACTGTGTCAGCTGCGCCTCCTGCTCGAGGAGGGTGGGATCGTCGGTCAGGGACGGTCCGTCGATCGGCCCGGGGAGCCGCGCGGCCCGGCTTGTGACGACCAGGCGCGAACGTGGATATGCCATGGCCAGTGGTGATGCGCTCATCCCGGTGTCGCGACGGAAGTCGCCGCTGCCGAACACCAGCCGGAACACACCTTCGGCACGGGCGATTTCCGGTGCTGCCTCGAGCCCCATCGCCGATTCGATCAACACGAGTATTCTGGTGCCGTCCGGCAGGGCGTCGGTGGTGGCGTCCACCTGCTGCCCACTTTCGGCTTTCGCGAGCATGACCCCTTCGAGGCCGGGCACGCCCGCGAGGGCGTCGACGTCGTCGCACCAGTGCGACGTGGTGGTGTCGTTGATGCGGACCCACGCCCTGCCGCCGCCTCGCAGCCACTCGACGACTCCTGCCCGGGCGGCTGCCTTGTCCTCGGCAGGGACAGCGTCCTCGAGATCGAGCACCACGGCATCGGCGGGGGAGGCGGCCGTAGGCTCGAATCGTTCGGGAGCATTGCCGGGAACAAGAAGCCAGGATCGGGCGAACTCGGGAGCAATACGGGGGGTCATGATTCGATCTTCCCCTCTCCGACGTGTGAATTGCACGGACCGCGGATCTCGGCGCCAGTTGGGGGTGAGCATCACAGTGCAGACCGGACAGCCAGGCCGCAAAGCATGGGAGAATGGATCATTATGGCTTCCTCACTGCCCCTGGTTTTCGACGCTCCGAAGCGCGGTATGCCCCCGCGGCACCTCGCTGATCTCGATGCCGAGCAGCGCCGCGAGGCAATGAAGGAACTGGGTCTACCGGCCTTCCGCGCCGACCAGATCGCCCGGCAGTACTACGGCCGGCTGGAAGCCGACCCGGAGAAGATGACCGATCTTCCCGCAGCGGTGCGCGAGAAGATCGGTGCGGCACTGTTCCCGTCCTTGCTGACCCCGGTCAAGCACATCGCCTGCGACGGCGGGGAGACCCGCAAGACGCTGTGGCGCGCGGGCGACGGAACGCTCCTCGAGAGCGTGCTCATGCGATACCCGGACCGCGCGACGCTGTGCATCTCGAGTCAGGCCGGGTGCGGAATGGCCTGCCCGTTCTGCGCGACCGGGCAGGGTGGCCTCGACCGGAACCTGACCACCGCAGAGATCGTCGATCAGGTTCGGGCGGCCGCCGCGGCACTGCGCGACGGCGACGTCGCAGGTGGCCCGGGCCGACTCTCGAACATCGTGTTCATGGGCATGGGGGAACCGCTGGCCAACTACAAGCGGGTCGTCGCGGCTGTTCGCCGGATCACCTCGCCCGCACCCGAAGGCTTCGGACTGTCGCAGCGCTCGGTCACTGTCTCGACCGTGGGGCTCGCGCCAGCTATCCGCAAGCTCGCCGACGAAGGCCTGCACGTCACCCTCGCCGTCTCCTTGCACACCCCAGACGACGAACTCCGCGACACCCTCGTGCCGGTCAACAACCGATGGTCCATCGCCGAGGTTCTCGACGCCGCCCGGTACTACGCCGACAAGACCGGCCGCCGGGTCTCGATCGAATACGCGCTGATCCGGGACGTGAACGATCAGCCGTGGCGCGCCGATCTACTGGGCAAGAAACTGCGCAAAGCGCTCGGCCCGCTCGTGCACGTCAACCTGATCCCACTCAACCCCACTCCCGGCAGTGAATGGGACGCCAGCCCCAAACCTGTCGAGCGCGAATTCGTCCGCCGGGTCATCGCGCAGGGTGTCTCCTGCACCGTCCGCGACACCCGCGGACAGGAGATCGCTGCGGCCTGCGGTCAGCTCGCCGCGGAAGCCTAGACCACGCTCGGACGGTCTGCGTCACCGTGTTCCTCGTCAGCGAACTCACCGGCGCCGAAGTACGCGGATTCGACCCGATCACGTTCGCGGAGGAGTGCACCGGCTTGTCCTTCGAGCACGACCCGGCCGTGGTTGAGAACCATCGCCCGGTCGGACACCGCCAGCGCGAGACCCACATGCTGTTCGACGAGCACGACGGCGATTCCTTCGGCGCGTGCCAGGTCGCGGATGGCAGGGAGCATCTGCTCGACGATCATCGGCGCCAACCCGAGGCTCATCTCGTCGACCATGAGCAACCGCGGTTCGGCCAGTAGGGCCACTGCGATCGCAAGCATCTGCTGTTCCCCGCCGGAGAGCAGCCCCACCGTTCGGGACCGGAGTTTCGCCAGGGCCGGAAACCGCTCCAACACCGAGTGCTCGCGGTGTTTGTCGGGTCGTCGGCGGGCCAGCCGGAGATGCTCACCCACCGTCATGGACGGGAAGAGCCCTCGGTCGTCGGGGACGAAGCGCATGCCTCTGCGCGCCATTCGGTAGGGCCGCCTGCTGTCGACCGGCTCGCCCAGGATCGTCACCCGTCCACTCATCGTGGGGAGTACACCGGCGAGTGACAACAGGGTGGTGGTCTTTCCTGCGCCGTTGGGCCCCAGGATCGAGAGGACTTCACCGGCCGAGACCGAGAGGTTCACGTCGGTGACCGCGACGACGCCGTGGTAGCCGGCGGTCAGGGCCTCTGCAGTGAGGACAGGAGCAGTGTTCGTGGAGGCCGGGCCTGTGTTCGTGGAAGCAGCATCAGCCATGGGCGGTCTCCATCGGTGCGCCCAGATATGCAGCGATCACGGCGGGATCCTTTCTGGCCTCGTCCGGAGTTCCCGAGAAGATGACCTTGCCGAACTCGAGGACGTAGATGCGATCACACACACCCAGTACGAGCGACATGTCGTGGTCGATCAGCAGTGCACCGGGCCCGTTCCGCACGACTGCCCGAATGCGTTCGGCGAACTCGACACTCTCCTGACTGTCCAGGCCCGCAGCGGGCTCGTCCAGCAGAAGGACACGACAATAACCCACGAGTGCGCGCGCGACACCGACGAGCTTCTGCTGCCCGAGCGTGAGATCCCGTGCGAGAGTGTCTCCGACATCGCCGAGCCCGACCGCTCGCAGCGTTGCGTCCACGGCCTCGTTGCTGCCACCGCGCCGACGCCCGATCAGGTCGCGCCACAGCGTCGCGAGACCGCCCGGCCGCATTGCCGCGATGACATTCTGGTTCACGCTCAGGTTCGGGAAGAGCTCACCCGACTGCCACGTGCGTGAGAGACCGGTGCGGCGACGCTGATGCGGTGGGAGGCCGTTCATCGGAGTGCTGTCGACGCTGATCGTTCCCTCGTAGTCGATGAATCCGGTGACGGCGTCCACGAACGTCGTCTTACCGGCACCGTTCGGTCCGATCAGGCCGACGATCTCACCGGGATGAACCTCGAGCGACACATTCTCGTTCGCCACGACACCGCCGTAGCGCACGGTGATGTCCTGCGCCGACAAGCCACCCCGTACCTCATCGGGCGATCCGGAATCAGGCCGCGGAGAATCAGATTGTGTGGCATGGTTTTCCGTGCGATCAGTTTCCCTGGAATCAGGCATCTGCCACCGCCACCTTCCCGTGATCGACCTCGTCGCCGGTTTCGGAAACCGGAGAATCCGGCGCGGCCGCTGGGCCGCGCAGTCTGGCACGTAGCAGCGCGCCGAGTCTGCCGGCCTCACCGGCGATTCCGATCGGATTCATGATCGCAGTGATGATCAGCGCGATCCCGGAGATCAGAGCGTAGTAGTCGCCCAGGTCGAAGATGTTGTGCACCAGCACATAGACGATTCCCAGCGGACCGATGATGCCTGCGATCGCCGCACCACTGAACGAGGTGATGCCGCCGAGATACGCGACTGCCAGCACCTGCAGCCCGACGAACACGGTGAACGACTCGGCCGAGAGCTGGCCGGCGCTGTATCCGATGAGACAGCCCGCGACACCGGCGATGAACGCGGACAGCCCGAACCCGATGAGCTTGGTCAACCGCACGTCGATTCCCGCGGCCGCGGCGGCCCGCTCGTTCGCCCGCACTGCGAGGAAGGCGCGCCCGGTGTCGCCAGAGGCGATCCGGATGAACGCCCACACCATGATCGCCGCGACGACAAGGACCGTGAACGAGAACGACAGCCGTGCGATATCGCTGCCCTCGCGCACACCGAGGTTCAGGCCGAACAGCGTGGGATTCGCGATGGGATTCCCCGACGGCGGCGTGAGACTGTAGTTGTTGAAGATGAACCGCTCGATCGCCAGTGCTGCAGCGATGGTGACGATGGCCAGCTGCGCGCCACGAATCCGGAAGGCGGGCAACGCCACCAGCATGCCGAGCAGGGCGGCCACGAGCGAGCAGAAGACGAGCGCGATCGGGAACGGCATGCTCCAGTTCGTCGTCACCTTCGAGAGGGTGAACCCCGCCGCACCGGCGAACGCCGCCTGTGCCAGAGAGATCTGACCGAGGTAGCCGGTGATGACCACATACGACAGCGCCAGCAGCATCAGGATGATGGAGTACGTCAGGCCGAATCGATAGGTGCCGGAAGACACCGCGAGGAGCGTACCGGTCACCACGATCACGAGTGCGGCGGGGATCGGACGGAAGCGAGGCACCACAACGTCCGGCAGTTTGATGGTCTGCAGTGACCCACGCGACGGCAACCGTCCACCGAACACGAACAGCACGACGATGACGACGAAGAACGGCACGACCTGATCGACGCCGGACTGTGCCCACGTGGGCCACCAACTCTCGCCGGTGAGCAGGTTGAGCACCGACTGGAATGCCCCGAGCACCAGCGACGCGATCACGATCGTCGCAACGGACTCCATCCGCGCGACCAGGAGCACCGCGAGCGCCGGAACGACGAGCAGGGAATAGTTCAGCGGATTGAGGCCCGTCAGGGATGCCCCGAGCAGGACACCGACCGTGCTGACCACCGAGGCCATGACCATCGCGATCGCTGCGAGCCGATCCGGTGAAAACCCGAGAAGCGTGGCCCCCCGCTCGTTCTCGGCTGCTGCACGAGTTGCTGCGCCGGCTGTGGTGAAGCGGAAGTAGGCCCACACCAGCACCGAGAACACGGCCATGATCGCGACCATCACGACCTCCGCCGACGACACCGAGGTGCCGAACAGCGAGATCGACCCGGACGGGATCATCGATTCGATCGGGATGTTGTTCGGCCCGAACCTGATGACCACCAACGCTTGCACGGTGAGCATCAGCGCGACGGACACCACCACCTGGGCCAGGGCCGGTGCACGACGCACCGGCCTGAACACCAGGTAGTGGGTCACGACCCCGAGCAGGACCGCCATCACGAGGCCGATCGCCAAGGCAACAGGTATCGACGGCGCCTCGTCGAACTCGATACTGCCGATCGGCAGGACCAGGGTGCCGTCGATGAGCAACTGCGCGTAGACGTACGCGCCCCACATGGCGGTCGCACCTTGCGCGAAGTTGATGATCCCCGTCGAGCGATAGACGAGGAGCAATCCGTTGGCGAGGCCTATGTACACCGCGGCGAGGCCGAACCCCAGAACGATGAACTGCAGATACGTGCTCATGCGCTACTCCGTTGCGTGTATGTCGTCAACGAGGTCGAATGGCCTCCTCGCGCACGGTGGTGCCATCAGGAGGTCGGCATCAGCGAAGGATCGAGATCGATGTATCCGGCTTCCTCCACCGACCGCAGCGTTCCGTCCTCCTGCACTTCGAAGAAGATCGCCTGCGCGTTGCACGTGGTAGCCACACCGGGCCACTGCTGCCCGTCGCAGGTCACGGACGGGCCGGCGAAGGTCGGGAAGTCCCTCAGTCCCTTGAACGTGTCTGTGACCGTCGTCGTGGTGATCTCCTCCGACCCGGACAGGATCTCCGCGATGTTGACCAGGGCCGCGAATGTGTAGATGGACCGGGACGAGAGTTCGTCGCCGTATCCGACGGCATCCATGGAATCTGCGAAGGTGTCCAACTGTTCCTGGACCTCGGCGGGCGCGGAATCCTTGGCGAGAGGTACCCACAGTCGGGGCTGGGTGACTATGCCTGCGGCATCGGCTCCCATATCGTCGATGAACTGTGAGCATGATCCGGCCAGGATCGTGTCGTCGTAACCCTGCCGGCGCAGCGCCTGGAACAGGCCGGTGCAGCCGTCCTCGGGGAGGGCGATGACGCCGGCCATATCCGGGTCGTCGGAAAGCTGCGTCGCTGCCACGACATTCAAGTTGGCGCCCGAAGCCGGTGGGTACTGGACGGCGACGTCGATTCCCATCTTGTCGGCGATCGGCATGATCAGGTCGTCGACGTACGCGTGGGAAGTGGGCGACTCGTTGACGGCGAGCGAGGCCTTTGTCTTCCCCATGGTGTCGAGCACCGACATGCTCGAGAGCGCAGCGAACGACACCGGCCCGGTAAAGTAGAACGCTTGCCCGTATTCGGCCGAATCCGCGACGAACGATCCCGCGAGCGTACCGACGATGGGGATCCCCGCAGACGCCAGAATCGGCACCGCCGCACCCATGCTCTGGTCGACCGCGTCGATCACGAGCGGCAGACCCTTCGAGACGAAGCCGTTGGCGCAACTGATCGCGGTTTCGGGGCTGCCGTCGCCGCCGCACACATCGACCTCGAGGGGACGCCCGTCGATACCACCGAGCACCTCGTTGACGTAATGCACGCCGGCTTCGAGACCGTACGCTGTCTGCGGATACGCGGACGCGCCCTTGATCGGTGCCAACGCGCCGATGACGATCGGCTCACCGCTGGGAGTGGCTCCGGCACTGTTGTCCCCGCCGTCGGAGCTGCATGCCGACAGGGCAAGTGCAGCAACCGCCGCGATGGCACCGATATGTCGCTTCTTCACGTTGTACGTCCCACTTTCTCGAATCAGTCGCGGGAGGAGACAGGATGGTTGGGAAGATACGGAACGAGACCGGGTTCGGGCAGGACCCCGAACGATCGCAGCGCGGTCGCGAGCATCGAGTAGCAGCCCACGGTGAACACGACATCCATCAGCTGCTGACGGTCGAACTCGCCCGCGAGCACAGCCCACGTATCGTCGCCGATCGCGCCGTCTCCGATCAGCTCGTCGGTTGCGGTCAGCAGCGCCCGCTCGATCGGCGACCAGCCGTCCGTGTCGGGTCCTTCTTCGATGCGGGCGATCTCGCCGGCGGTGATGCCCGCTCGCTCCGCGAGGATGACGTGTTGGGCCCATTCGTATTCCGCTCGGCGGAGGTAGGCAATACGAAGAACGAGAAGTTCGCGGTGCCGGACCGACAGGGTGGAGTGTGCCAGCAGGTGCCGGTTGAAACTCAGGAACGCCATCGCCAGCGAAGGATGCTGCGCCAGGGTTCCGAGCAGGTTCGTCCCCGGCTGCCTGTTGTCTTCGTCCGGGGTGCTCGCGACGGCCGATCGGAAACCGTTGATGTACGTTGCGATCTCTTCGGTCCAGTCGTTCTCGGGAAGAGGGGGTATCCGGGACATTGTGCGGAGGTGTCCTTTCGATTCGCGCGGAGGGCGGCGGGCAGATCAGGTGTTGCGTCCGCCGTTGACGCCGATCGTCTGCCCGGTGATGTAGCAGGCATCGTCGCACGCTGGGAACCCGCATGTAGCGACGATCATGATCGCAGTGCGATCGCTCATTTGATCGGTTCGCGTCCGGCGACGGTCGAACGATTCATCACGCGCCGCTTGTTGTGGTCGAACGCGCAGGCCCGGTGGAGCAGGCCGTGGTTGTCCCAGATCACCAGATCGCCGACAGACCAGGTGTGCTGGTACACCCGATCCGGTGTGGTCGCCCGCTGCTCGAGATCCTCCAACAGGGCCCGGCCCTCATCGAAGTCCATTCCGACGATATGGGACGCGAACGCCCCGATCACCAGCGAGCGACGTCCCGAATCATGTTCCCAGACCAGGGGGTGCTCCCGAGGGGTCCGGGATGCCCACTCGTCGAGCTGTGCCTGTGTCGGATTCGGATAGGACCGACGCTGGATCGCCTCGAACGTGTAGATCGCGTGGAGATCGGCGAATCGTTCCTTCTCCTCGTCGGACAGATCGTCGTATGCCGCGTAGGTACTGGCGAATTCGGTCTCGCCGCCCTCGTCGGGAATGATTCGGGCGCTGAGCATCGATGCCTTCGATGCGACATCGTCGGTCAGGCCGTCGATGTGCCAGAAGATGTTGGCCGCCAGGTACTCCGCATTTCCGTTGTCAGGATCGAAACTGATCTCCATGATTTCTTCCGTGGCGGGAGGAACCGCGGGAAATTTCCTCAGCGTACCCAGCTTTCGACCGAATGTCACCTGGGCTTCGTCGTCGGCGCCGAGTTCGCGGAACAGCAACACGCCGTATTCTTCCAAGGCTTCCAGGCACGCAGCCGGGAGTTCGTCGTCGTGGAGCAGCCGGTCGACATCGACGTCGAGAATCTCCGCTCCGACCTTGTCGCTGAGCTTTCTGATGTTGAGGGTGTCCATCGGTCGTTCCTCGCTGTTGTTCAACCTTGAGAGACTGTTGTGCGGTGGGGTGCGGCCCGCGCCGTCAGCGCGGAATGCTCGGCTGCCGGACGTTCGCCAGCGGGCGCGTGTAGGAGGGGTCGCTCGTATCGCGGGCCGGAGTGCCGTTGGCGTAGACATCGGGGACGTCCGCGAAGGGAATGTCCATTGACGGAACCATTCCCGACCACTCGATCACGTTGGTGCGTAGTGCGATCCGCCATTCGCCGTCGCGACGTTCCAGACGGTCGATGTAGCGTCCGCCGGCAATCCAGTTGCTGTCGTCGACGTTCCGGGCTGCGAACAGGTAATACGTTTCGGTATGGGCAGTATCGCCGTCGAGGTCGCAGGTGTGGTTCAGCAGATTGTGGTGGGTGGCTTTCTGCCCCTGCGCGTGCATCGCGGTGGACCAGTCGTAGAGGTCGACAGGCCCACCGACGAAACTGCCTGCGGCGATCGTCGCGTCGTTGTGGAAGGCGGAGAGGAACAGATCTCGATCGAATCGGTCCATTGCCCGGCTGAAGCGGGTCAGCGCATCGAGGATCTCCTGGCGATCCAGAAGGGCGTCGAGCTTGGCGATCCTGTCGGACGAGAGAGATGCCACCGGCGTGCTCATGATGTGCTCCGTTGCAGTGAGGAGGAAGGGGAGGGGGTTGGGCCGACACCGAGCCCTGAACTATCTGCTCCCGCGATCGGGGACCAGATCGGTTCGCCGCGGGTCGATCGAAGTGAAGGGATCTCGCGGCCGTCGATATCTGTGACGCCGTACTCCTCCGCCAGTTCCGCGGTGATGAAGGTGCCGCCCGAGCGGCTCATGATTGCGGGATCCTGTGCGAGAGCGGCTATGACGCGGCCGGCGAACTCCGGTGAGCAGCCGTTCTCCGGGCGGGTGGCAGAACCCTCCGCCAGCCCGGGGATGGCCGCCAAGTTCCGCTCGGCGCGCTCCGTGAAGGTCAGGCCCTGCCAGATCGACACGGATGCCACGTCGTACGGCTGCAACTCGACGGCCATGTCGCGCGCCATCCGATCCACCGCCGACTTGGCCATCCCGAAGAGAACACCGTAGGTGTACGCCACGCCGGTGTACCCGGAGACGGCCACGATGAGCCCCGACTTCTTTGGCGCCATGATCGTGGCGGCGTGCCGTGCCGCCACGAAGTTCGACCGCACACCGACATCCACCATCTCCCAATTCGACAGCGGCTTCTCCCAGAACGGTTCGGGATCGGTCAGGTCGTCGGGGAGGGAGAATGCATTGTTGACCAGGATGTCGAGGCGGCCCTGCTCGCGTTCGACGCGCTCGAAGAGCGCGGCCACCTGCTCATCGTTCGCGTGATCGACCTGGACCGCAACACCGGTGCCTCCGCGGCGATCACACTCCGCGGCGGTGTCGCCGACGGTGCCCGGAAGTGGGTGGGAGCCGGGTGCTACCGTGCGTCCGGTGACGTAGACCGTGGCGCCGTGCTCCGCGAGCGCAAGGGCGATGCCCTTACCGATCCCGCGGCTGGCACCCGTGACAACGGCGACCCTGCTCGACAGCGCACCCATTCCCGACTCCTGACTGTGTTGTGAGTTACTTCTGTATCGCGAAGGGGCCGGTGCCGAAGAAGATCTCGCTGTGATCACCGGTGGCCTTGCCTGTGAAGTGGTCACCGCTGAACGGGGTGCCCATGAGGCCCTGCGACCAATCCACGGACACCCCCTCGTCGCGGGACCAGTCGTAGAGCATGGTGCGCTCCGCGATTCGCCACTGCCCGTCACGCTCCTCGAGGCGGTCGAGGTAGCGCCCGCCGAGCACCGTGTCGCGCTCTTCGGTTCCTATGTCGACGCGGTGGTACGCGGTGACATGGGTTTCGGCCAGGGCGGTGTTGCCGTCCAGTTCGATGTGTGTCTGCCCCAGCAGATGCTGGGTGACCAGAACGGCGGGGGATCCCGGAACGACCCATGCGAGGTAGTCGTCGAACGAGCCGGCGAAGATCCCGAAATCCACGATGGCGTCGGGCCAGAACGAAGAACTGACCACCCTGCCGTCTCGGCGGTCCTCCCCGCGCGCGAGGCGCACGATGCACGCTCGGACCTCGTGATGCGCGAGGAGAACACTCACGTCGGAGGCACCCATGTCAGCTGCCGCCCTCGGGCGAGTAACCGAGAATGCCCTTGATCTCGAGGTAGTCGTCGAAACCGAATTCGCCCCACTCACGCCCGTTTCCGCTCTTCTTGTAGCCCCCGAACGGTGCCCCGAAGTCGAACGCGTCATTGATCGCAATGTTTCCAGCGCGGATCCGTCGTGCCACGTTGCGGGCCAGCTCGAGATCCGCGCCCGCTACGAATCCGGCCAGTCCGTAGTCGGTGTCGTTCGCAATCTCGATCGCGTGGTCGATGCTGTCGTAACCCAGAATCGTGAGGACAGGGCCGAAGATCTCCTCGCGTGCGATCGTCATGTCGTTCTTGACATCGGCGAAGACGGTGGGCTGCACGAAGTAGCCGGTGGTCAGGCCCTCGGGCCGCCCGACACCACCGGCCACGAGGTTCGCCCCCTCGTCGATGCCCCTCTGGATGAGACCTCGAACCTTCTCGAACTGGGCCTTCGACACGACGGGACCGATCGCGGCATCGCCGGTCGGGTCGCCCACGGTCACGTGCGATACCGCCTCGCGTGCTGCAGCGATGGCTTCCTCCATGCGCTCCCCGGGGACCAGCATTCGCGAAGGTGCACTGCAGGTTTGGCCCGAGTTCATCATCATCGTTGCGACACCCTTACCGACATTCTCGGCGAGGTCGGCGTCGTCGAGAATGATGTTCGGGCCCTTCCCGCCGAGCTCCTGCGTCACTCGCTTGACGCCGGCGGCGGCATTGGCCGCGACGTCGATGCCCGCGCGCGTCGACCCGGTGAACGACACCATGTCGACATCGAGGTGCCCGGAGAGAGCGCGCCCGACCCCGGGACCGTCGCCCTGAACGAGGTTGAAGACACCCGCGGGAACGCCGGCCTCGTCGAGAATCTCGGCGAAGATCTGGCCGTTGAAGGGCGACTGCTCCGACGGCTTGAGCACCATCGTGCAGCCGGTGGCAAGGGCGGGGAACACCTTCACCGAGATGAGGCTGATGGGCCAGTTCCACGGTGTGATCAGGCCGCACACCCCGATAGGTTCTCTGACGAGGAGGCTGCCGCCGCGCTGCTCTTCGAAGACGAAGTTCCGGAGCACCTCGATCGCTGTGGTGAGATGCCCGAGGCCGAGGTTCACCTGGAAGCCGCTCGCCAGTGCGGCGGGTGCACCCATTTCCTCGGTCAGTGCGGCAGCGATGTCGGCCATCCGACGCTGGTACACGTCGAGGATCTTCTCGAGCAGTGCGAGTCGCTCCTCGCGGCTGGTGGCCGACCAGGCGGGGAAGGCGCGTCGCGCGGCGGCAACGGCCTTGTCGACGTCTGCCGACGATCCGAGCGACACCGTACCGGCGACCTCCTCGGTCGCCGGATTGATGACCTCGAAGGTGTCGGACTGGGCCGGATCGGTCCACTGTCCATCGATGTAGAACTTCAGATATTCACGCATGGCTACCCGGTTCTCTCGTGTGATCCTGTACGAAGTTCACTGCTGAGCGAATGTCACTGTTGGCCTTCGGCGTGCTGTGTCACTGTTGGCCTTCGGCGTACCAGGTGCGGAATTCGTCGTAGCTCGGCATTTCCTCCGAGTTCGCCTTGGGATCCACAGCGACGTGGATGACGCCCGGCCTACCGCTGGCGTAGGCCCGTTTGATGGCAGGTGCGATGTCTTCGTCGCGTTCGACGTACTCGCCGTAACATCCGAAGCCTTCCGCGACCTTGTCGAGGCGGGTTTCCTTGCTCCAGTGGACGCCTGTCTCGAGCGAGTCGTGACCGAAGGTGCGCTTGTAGACGCCGACTTCGAGACCCCAGGCGTAGTCGACACCGACGACACAGACGAGGGGAAGACCTACTCGCGCGGCCGTCTCCAGTTCGGCGATGTGGAACTGGAACGACGAGTCGCCGGTGATCAGCATCATCGGGCGCTTACCCTCGGCAGCGACACCGGCGCCGACAGCGTAGGGGAGACCGGTTCCGAGGTGGCCGAAGTTCTGGTTCCACATCACGTCGTGCGGCTTGGCCTGCGAGTACGTCCAGCCGAAGATCGTGGTGGCGCCACCGTCGCGGACCATGATGCCGTCGGCGGGGAACGCCTTCGTGGCCTCGACGATGAGGCGAGCCGGATGCACGGGGGACATCCCGGACGGTGCGGTTTCGGCAAGTTCGGCGAGCTGTTCGGCCTCCTGCTTGATCCAGCCCTCGAGTTCGGGGGTGGAGGTGCGCGGGGAATCCTTCAGTGCATCGACGAGCTGCGGGACGATCGCTCGCAGATCGCCGACCAACGGAACATCGATCGGGCGGTTGACGCCGATGGACGTCGGATCCTGCTCGATGAGGATCCAGTTGCGGTTTGCTTCGTTCGCGACCCAGTGCCGACCACGTCCGAAATGGACGGGCTCGCCGAGTTCGGTGCCGATGGCGAGACACAGGTCGGAGTTCACGACGGCGTCGATGGATGCTGCCGAGAAACCGTACGGGAACGTGCGGTCCTCGAGGCCCTCGATGAAGGACGTGCCGCCGGAGGTCTGGATCACCGGGCATGCCATGAGGTCGGCGAGTTCCTTGACGGACGCACCGGCCCTGGAGGTGTGCACGCCGTGGCCGACGAGGAGAACAGGTTGTTTTGCGGCCCCGATCAATTCGGCCGCCTTGGCGACCAGATCGGCTCCGGCGGTCTGGCCCACGAGGCGGTACTTCTCGGGCGGGAGAACCGGCGGAGCGTCGATCTCTTCGAGGATGACGTTCTGGGGGTACTCGATGTAGACCGGCCCGGGGGTACCCGAGAGTGCTTTGCGCAGACCCTCACGGATGATCTCGTCGGTCTGCTCGGGGTACTCGATGCTCGCGTGGTACTTCACGGAGTTCTCGACCAGAGCCATCTGCTGCACGAACTGGATCCGGCCACGCCGAACACGCTGCTCGGTGATGCGGGCGCGCTGACCACCGAGGAAGATCACCGGCGAGTTCTCGACCTTGGCGCACATGATGGCGCCGGACAGATTCGCAAGACCGGGGCCGAGCGTACCGATGCACACCGCGGCCTTGCCGGTCATGCGCGAGACGGCCTCCGCCATGAACCCGGCGGACTCCTCGTGATGGGGAGCCACCACATTCCAGCCGCGTTCCTCCGCGAGGCGGAACAGATGAACGAAGTTCGGATCCGGAATGCCGAACAGGGTGTTGATTCCTTCGGCTTCGAAGAGATCCAGAATTCGTTCGTAGACCTTAACCGACATGTGTAGTGCCCTCCATGGCTATCGCAAAGCTTTTCGTGATGTGGTCGACGTGGCCCGATACTGCGGGCAGAATCCACGGGTCGCTCGTATCGCGGATGGCTTCGACGTTGTCGGCGACCTCGTCGATCGACCAGGTCGGGCGATACACGCCCGGAGTCTCGGCGATGTAGACCCTCGCGACGCGGCCGGCGATAGCAGCGAACATTTCGCCTGTGACCGAGCATGATTCGTGAGCAAGCCATCCGACCACCGGTGCCGCAAGCTCCGGTCCCATGGGCGGGTAGGCAGAGGTGTCGAGTCCCTCGGCCAGCCTGGTCAGCGCCGCGGGAACGATCACGTTGGAGCGGACCCCGTGATCCGCCCCTTCGATCGCGGCGACGTTGGAGAGTCCGATCATCCCGGCCTTCGATGCCGCGTAATTGGCGACGTTCGCGTTGCCGTAGATACCCCCGATCGACGAGGTCAGCACGATCCGGCCGTACCCGGCATCACACATCAGCGGAAATGCCGGGCGGACAACGTGGAACGCGCCTCGCAGGTGGACGTCGAGTACCGCGTCGAAATCCTCGTACGACATCTCCGACAACGACGCGTAGCGATTGTTGCCCGCATTGTGGATGAGGATGTCGATGCGGCCGTAGCTGTCGAGTGCGGCCTGGACGATCGCCCGGCCACCCTCGGCGGTCGCGACGGACTCGACACACGCAACCGCCTCACCGCCGGTGGCCCGGATCTCCTGGACAACGTCCTCGGCCGGCCCCGAGTCGACGTTTGCTCCGTTGATCGCGGCGCCGGGGTCGTTGACGACGACCTTCGCTCCGAGCGACGCGAGCAACAGTGCGTAGTCGCGTCCCAGCCCTCGTCCGGCACCGGTGATGGCGGCGACACGATCATCGAATCGGAGTGTCACTTCTCGAACACCAGACCTTCCAGATCGCCGGTGCTGCGCCAGTTTTCGAGCAGCTCGGTGAGCTCGTAGAATCCGCCCCAGAACGGATCGCCGAGGAACGACCGTCCGTTCGGCTCGCCCTCACTGTTGTAGTAGCCGGGCGTGCATTCCGTCGTGAACGTGCTGTTGTCGACCGAGTACTGGCGGACTGTCTGGACCCAGCCCTCTTCGGCTTCCGAGGTCGGCTCGACGTGCGTGACCCCGCGGGACTGCGCCTCTTTGATGATGTACGCGATGTGGTCGGCCTGCTGCTCGAACATCAGTGTGGTGGCCGCCGTGACACCGCCCTGAACGAAGCCGGTCGCGAAGTGGTTCGGGAATCCGTGCGCCATGATTCCGTGCAGGGTACGGAATCCCTTGCCCCAGTGGTCGTAGAGCGAGGTTCCCTCGCGGCCGGTGAACGGCGCGATATCGAACTGACGCTCGAGGGCAGTGGTGATCTCGAATCCGCTGGCGAAGACGATGCAGTCGAACTCGTGCTCGACACCGTCCGCGATGATCCCCTTCTCCGTGATGCGTTCGACACCCTTCGTTTCGGACACATCGATGAGGGTGACGTTGTCACGGTTGAAGGTGGGCAGAAACTCGTCGTTGAAGACCGGGCGCTTGCACATGTTGCGGTAGTACGGCTTCAACTTCTCCGCGGTTTCCGGGTCTTCGACGATCGCCTCGACCCGCTGACGGAGCCGTTCCATCGCCTTGTAGTCCTCGATCTCCTTGAGTTCGAGGAACTTCTTCGGATCGGCAAGGGCAGCCCAGCCGTTCGTCTCGTTGAGTTTCGCGGCAAGGTTGCGCGCGACCTCGGTCCAACCGTCGCAGATGAGGTCGGGCTCGCCCGGGTTGTAGAAGGCGAATGCGGCGTTGTGGAAGTTGCGCTGCCGCTCTGCCCGCCAACCGGGCGTCAGGCTCTTCACCCATTCCGGGTCGGTCGGGTAGTTGGCGCGTTCGAAGACGTACGACGGTGTCCGCTGGAAGACGGTCAGGTGCTTCGCCCCGCGCGCGAGGTGCGGGATCGCCTGGATTCCACTCGAACCGGTGCCGATGATGGCGATCCGCTTGTCGCCGATCTTGTCGAGTCCACCGTGGAGGTCGCCGCCGGTGTAGTCGAAGTCCCAGCGGGCAGTATGGAAAGTGTGTCCCTTGAAGTCCTTGATACCCGGGATGCCGGGGAGCTTCGGCCGGTTGTACGGGCCCTGGCACATCACGACGAAGCGCGCGAGGATCTCGTCGCCGCGGTTGGTACTGATGCGCCAGCGCTTGATCTCTTCGTCCCACTCCAGCGACCGGATCAGGGTGTGGAAGATCGCGTGTTCGTAGAGCCCGAAGTGCTTGCCGATGCGCTGGGCGTGCTCGAAACATTCGTCGCCCTTGGAGAATTTCTCCTTCGGCATGTAGCCGGTTTCCTCCAGTAGCGGCAGATAGCAGTATGCATCCGAGTCGATCTGGATTCCGGGATAGCGGTTCCAGTACCAGACGCCGCCGAAGTCTCCGCCGAGCTCAATTATCTTGTAGTCCTCCACACCTTGTTGCTGGAGCCGGTGCGCAGTGATCAGGCCGCTGAAACCACCACCGAGGACCACAACCTCGACCTCGCCGATGATCGGTTCACGTGGCTCCACCGGCAGGTGCGGATCACCCGTGTAGAACTCTTCGAATTCCTCGTCGGCTTCGAGGTATTGCTGCTGGCCGTCGGAACGAAGACGCTTGTCGCGCTCGAGGAGATACTTCCGGTGCAGGGCTTCCTGATCGACCTCGGGTGTCTGCGATGGGGCGCAGGGTTGCATGTGAATGTCCTCGGTTAGTGGGGGGGTCGGGAGTCAGGCGAGATCTCGAGGAGCGCCGGTACCCATGTAGGTGGCCAGGTTGTGGTGAAGGTTGACGACGCTGCGTTCGCGATACGGGTTGGGGACCGGACCCGAGAATCCCCGGGTCTTCATGCCCTTCTGCACCGCGGACATGTTGTGGAAGTCCTGCGGGAGAACCGTGCGCCAGCCCGGATCGTCCGGCGGGGTGAACTCCCACTCTGTCTGCGGCTCCTCGCCGGCCGGGAAGAGTTCGTACACCGCCGCTTCGAAGATGCACTTGTCGGGATCGTCGCCGTACGGGCGTGCGCTGTAGCAGAGCATGTTGTTCAGTGCGTGGCCGATCTGGAAGTTCGGGAAGATCTGCCACGCGGTACCGCTCTTGGCGACGATCTCGGGCGGGACGGTCGGCCAGATCACGCCGCGCTCGGCGTCGTCGCGGCGAGCGGAATCGAGCCAGTGGCGTAGGACCTGGTCGGGAGGAGTGCCTTCGGGCAGTTCGTCGACGAGTCGCTGTGCAGCGTCGACGAGGGTCCGCGTGGTGTTGGTGTTCGCGTTCTCCCACGTGAAGTTCTGCATGTCGATCGTCGCCTTGCGGGCGTCCGGCCCGCTGCCGATCCGGAGCTTGGCCTGGTTCTCCTCCATGCCCTTGGGTGCGTCGTAGCCGATGTTGCTGTGCTTGCCCTGAGCCCTCGACCAGCCGAGGAACTTGCCGAAGTTCATGAACTCCGGGTGGGTGTACGGCACGTGGTAGGTCTCCATGAACGCCTCGAGGGCGACCTTCCAATTGCAGTCGAATACGAGCCACTTGCGCCAGCGGTAGCGCATGTTCTCCAGCTGGAAGGGATCGAGGAGCGACGCGGCGGGTTCGAGGTAGTCCCGCAGAGGCTCGCAGTCCGGATCCATGTTGATCCAGATCCATCCGCCCCAGGTGTCGACCTGGACCTCCTCGAGTCGCATCTTGTCGGCGGTCAGCTGGTCCTTCCAGTCGGCCTCCTCCGCGGCGAAGGTGTTGTTGCCCTCGATGTCGTAGCGCCAGCCGTGGAAGCCGCACACGAACTGCTTGACGCAACCACGGGCCTGACGCTGTCCGTCGGGTGTGTCGACGAGGCGGCGACCTCGATGTGAACAGACGTTGTGATAGGCGCGGATCGTTTCGGGCGACGTTCGCGTGATGATCAGCGAATCGTCCATGATTTCGTACGTGAGGTAGTCGCCGACCTTGGGGATCTCCTCGACACGGCCGACCTGCTGCCACACTTTGGCCCACAGCTTGTCGCCTTCGGCGCGGGCGTAGTCCCTCGAGAGGTACGCCTCGACGCCGATCGTCAGGGGTTCGGAGAGCGGTTCGGTTGCTACGGAGTCGGCTTCCTGGATGTTGTCGACAGTGTCGGTCATGAGAGATCCTCCTCGTGAAACTGGGCTGATTCAGCGAGTGATGGCGGTGCGGAAGGTTTCGTCCTTGAGGAACAGGGACGTATGGTCGGCACCCATATGGGTCCATTTGAGGTTCAGGCCTCCGTCGACGAGCACAGTCTGTCCCGTGACGTAACCGGAGAGGTCGGACAGCAGGAAGAGGATTGCACCTGCCTGCTCCTCGGGTGTGCCTCGCCGGCCCATCGCGATGGCCTGACGATCGCGCTCGGGGTCGGCATCGACGTATGTGCCCGAGGCGGGTGTCGCGGTGACGCCGGGTGCGATGGCGTTGACCCGGATGTTGTCGGTGGCGAGTTCGACTGCCATGGTGCGTGTCGCGGCGACGAGCGCCGCCTTCGCGGTTCCGTATGCGATGTGGAACGGCGCGGTGTTCATACCGCTGATCGACGAGATCGAGACGATCGATCCCGGCAGCGCGTTCTTCTTCAGTTCAGCCGCGACCGCCTGGCTCATGAAGAACATCGTTTCGAGGTTCTGCGTCATCAGTGCGCGCCAATCCTCCCGCGTCACGCGGGTGGCCGGCATCCAGGTGGCAGGTGCTGCACCGCCGGCGACGTTCACGAGCCCGTACAAGGTGCCGTCGGTTCGGCGGGCGGTGTCGAGAACCGTGGCGATACCGTTGTCGGTCGATGCGTCCGCTGCAACAGGAACCACCGAAAGACCCTCGGAAACAAGAGGTTCGATGTGTTCGTTGAGATTCTCCTCGGAGCGGCTCACAGCGATGACAGTGGCTCCGGCCTGCGCGACCATGCGGGTCACCGAGGTGCCGATGCCACCGCCTGCCGCTCCCGAGACGATGACGATACGGCCGGTGAGATCGAGGAAATCGTTGCTCATCGGATGTTCACTTCCCTTCGCGGATCGCGAGGACGCTACCTTCGGCGTCTGCGGAGACGTAGAGGGTGCCGTCGGGGCCTGCGGTGATTCCGGCGAAGGGCCCCTGCGGACCGGCGAACGGAATGAGCCCCTTCAGCGGCTTCGGGGTGATCCCCTCGGGTGCGCCGACCGGCAGATGGCGTGCGATGACCTGCTGGGCCTTGGTCTCGAGATCCACACTGATCAGCGTCTTGGCGTCGACGTCGACGATGTAGAGCTTTCCGTCGCGCACGACGATTCCCTGGGGCCGCTCGAGACCGTCGACGAGGGTGTCGACGCCGGCGCTCGTCACCGAGATGATCCTTCCGGCTCCGGCTTCGGAGATCAGGAGAGTGCCCTCCGAGGTGAACGCAAGTCCTGTCGGGTCCTGCAGGCCCGACGCCAGGACCTCCGCCTGGCCGGATCCGACAGAGTGGACCTTGCCCGTGCCGATGTCTGCCACTGCGACGGTTCCGGTGGCGGACACCGCCACGCCGTAGGCCTGCTCGAGTCCACCGAACAGCAGCTCGCTCTCGGCGGCGGCAGGCCGGTACCGTGAGACCGTGGTATCGCCGGCGACGATGAACTCGCCGTCGCCGACCGAGGTGATGCCCCGGATGTACCCGGGCCATCCGGGATGGAAGAGCATTGCGACGGTGCGAATTTCGCCACTCGCCTCGAGTGCGAGCAGAAAGGTGCCGTCGGCGACGTAGAGTGTGCCGTCCGTTCCCACTGTCAGGTCCAAGGGCCACGTGAGGCCGTCTGCGAGCGCGGTCTTCGTCTCGCCGCCGCCGAGAACCTCGGTGATCTGGCCGGTGAAGCTCGAGACGAACAGGCGGTCACCGACGAAGGTGAGATTGTCGAGACCCGATCCGATATCGGCCAGCACGGTGCTGTCGCCGGTGCGCGGGTCGATTCGGAGTACCTGTCCGGAGCCCACCTGCGGGGAGATGATGTAGCCCTGGGAGTCGAACTTCAATGCGACCGGAACACCGAGATCGCCTGCGACGCGCTCGGGTTCGCCGCCCTCCTGATCGATACGCCAGATGTCGTTGGTGCCGAGCGCCGGGTAGTACAGCTTGCCGTCCGGGCCGACCTCGAGGGCGTTCGGCAATTGGAGACCCTCGACGAGCACCTTCGGTGCGCCGCCGTTGAGGTCGATTTCCATCAGGCGTCCGTCGGGGCGGCACTCGTCGACGAAGAGCCGGCCTTGGTGGAAGGTGATGCCGTTGACGCCGGGGAGGTCGTCGCGCAATAGGCGCGTGCTTCCGTCGTCGGAGCGGATGCTGACTCGTCCGTCGTAGTACTCGGTGATGTAGAGCTCCCCGTCGGGGTCGAAGGCCAGGTCGTCGGGGGCGACGATGTCGCTGCCCTTGGGGCTGATGGTCTCCACTGCACCGTTGTCGGGATCGAACGCGCTGATCTGGCTACCGGCCACCTGCGCGACGTAGATGCGACCGTCTGCGCCGGCCCGGATGCCGTTTGCGCCGAACAGGCGGCTCGGGGAAGTGAGTCGTTTGAGACTCCACCCCTCGGCGAGGTGTGTCGTTGGACCCGTGTAGCGCGACCCTTGCGTCAAGGTAGGTCTCCTCCTGTGTGAGAACGCCGATCCGCACTCAGCGAGAACGTTGTTCCGCAGTGTTCGAGAGGGAGCGGCTCCGGTTTGTGGGTCTATGTCCGATTCTCATGGAGATTTAGTGATACAAGCCACTCCCGAGTGGTGACTGGCAGTTAATCACGAACCGGCCAGCGCTACAAGTATTGTTATCCTTGTAAGGATTGAGCTAGGCTGAACGGATGTGAAGAGAATCACGTTCTCGTGAGTGTGCGCCCCATGGAGTGGACGGGCAAGGGCTCGGTGTACAGCGGAGTCGGTGTGCAGCGGAGTCGGTGTGCAGCGGAACGGCCGGGCTCGGTCAGGAGATCGAGTCCGGCCGTTCTCGGGGGCGGCATCAGGGGTGGGTGCCCCGGAGTCAGTTACGTGGGCGTTGGCGTGCGGGGAACGTGTTGCGCGTCATTGCCGCCGACGCGTTGACGATGGTGTCACCGAACCGGTCGAGGACGAGGGCCTGGGTTGCTGCGAGGTGGGAGCGTGCGAGTCGCTCGGCCTCGGCCACGCGCCCGTCGGCGATTTCCTTGACGATGCGACGGTGTGCGTGGACGGCGTCTTCGGCCTTGCCCTCGGACGGATACTCGCCGCGGCGGGTGAGGGCCTCGGCCCAGGCTTCCTCCTGCGCGGACCACAGGGCGATATAACTGCGCACGGCGTAACGGATCGTGGCATTCGGCGTGAACGAGACGATCAGATCGTGGAACTCGCGAGCGGCCTGCGTGAATGCGACTCCGTCGCCGACGAGTTCGGCGGAGGCGTCGATGGATGCGTTGAGGGCCGGGACGACGATCTCGGCGCGGTCCGGGCGTTTCGCGCACTCGGTGACGCACATCGGCTCGAGTAGCTGTAGACCGGCGGCGAGATCTTCGAGTGTGACCCGGCCGGCCTGAAGCGAGAGCCCGAGGTGGTACGCGGCGGAGAATTCGTCGGGGCGATGCACGTCGGCGCCGCCGACGTTGCCACGGCGTACAGTGACAAGTCCTTCGGTTTCCAGAATGCGGAGGGCTTCTCGCACTGAGGGGTAGCTGACGCCGAAGTCCTTGACCAACTGGTCCTGTGTCGGCAGGCGGTAATCGTCGTCGGAAAGAATG
Organism: Rhodococcus artemisiae; assembly: GCF_036327795.1. Taxonomy (NCBI): domain Bacteria; kingdom Bacillati; phylum Actinomycetota; class Actinomycetes; order Mycobacteriales; family Nocardiaceae; genus Rhodococcus; species Rhodococcus artemisiae. The sequence goes on along the minus strand of NZ_JAUTXY010000001.1, from coordinate 604,387 downwards.
TGGTCGCGTAGTTCGTCGGCGACGGTTTCGGCGATACGGCGCTGCGGCACCCGGCCACGCCGCGGGGTCGTCAAGAAACTCGCCTTTCACGCATGGGTTGCAGTCTAACGACAGGGGGTCTTTTCTTCCAAGTATTGTGAGGTTTAAAATTGGCAAGCATTGCTATCCTTGTGAGGATTGACGTAATGTCCGGGCATGGACTTCACGATGGGTGGTGCCGCCCTTGAACTGAGGGGTGAGCTGCGCCGGCTGGTGCATGAGCACGTCCCCCCTCATTTCCTCGGAGCATTCACCGACGACCCGAGTGATCTCGAAGCGGCGCAAGAGTTCTGCCGCCTCCTCGCGGACAGCGGGCTGCTGTGTATGACGTGGCCCGAGGAATTCGGCGGACGTGGTGCATCGATCTGGGAACAGACAGTGGTGCGAGAGGAGATGTGGGCGCACCACGAACCTCGAGGCGCGCAGTACATGGGCGTCAATTGGGTGGGTCCCACGATCATGCGTCACGGAACCGCGGAACAGCAGGATATTCACCTTCCGCCCATTGCGCGTGGCGAAGTGATCTGGTGTCAAGGATTCAGCGAACCCGAAGCCGGCTCCGACCTCGCGTCGTTGCGTACCGCTGCGCGCCGGGACGGCGACGGCTGGCTCATCTCCGGCCAGAAGATCTGGACGTCCTACGCCACGATGGCCCAATGGTGCTTTCTGTTGGCCCGCACCTCCAACAACGGGCGGAAGCAGCAGGGACTCACCGTCTTTCTCGTCCCTATGTCCGATCCTGCCATCGAGGTCCGCCCGATTCGGGCGATGCTGGGCCCACACCACCTCAACGAAGTCTTCTTCAACGACCTCCGCGTCACCGATGCCGATGTGCTCGGCACCGTCGACGAAGGGTGGAAGGTCGTGCAGGAAGTGCTTGCGTACGAACGCGTCGGAATCGCCCGCTACGCCCGCTGTGAGCGTCTGTTGCAGGCTGCACCGTCGGTCCTCGGTGCGCGATGGGACGACCTGCCGGGCGAGCTGAAGGCACGCTGGACCCGGATGCTTACGCACTGCCGTCGCGCAAGGCTGCTGGCGTACCGGGTGGTGTCGATGCAGAGCGGAGGCGCCGTCAAGCCCGGCGACGCCGCGGCGTACCGGATCGCGGTGACGACCCTCGATCAGGACAGCGCCGAGGTCCTCACCGAGATCGCCACGTATGCGACGACACCGAGCGCCGACACCGACGATTTCGACGACGACACCGCCAAGTGGTTCCGCCGCGCGGTCGAAGATCACTGGCGCTACTCACAGGCAGCCACGGTGGCCTCCGGCAGCATCGAGATGCAGCGGATTCTCTTGGCCCGAGCCCTCCTGGCGGCATCATGAACACTGAACTGAGCAAGGAAGCAACCGAGTACGGGCGCGAAGCGATCCGCGCTCTGGAAGCCGCGGGGGGAGACGATCTCGTCCAGCTGATCGAAAGCGATCCCGATCACCGCAGAACCACCGTCGAGCCGACGCTCGGTGAGCTCGGCGCCTGGGAGCTCGATCCCCGCGGGGATGCGGACGAACTCGAAGCGGCCGCAGCGCTGTGCCGCAGCGTGGGATACTGGGCGGTGCCCTACCCTGTGGCAGAAAGGCTCGCACGACCCGCCGACCTCGATGTCGACGGACTGGTCGTAGTGGACGATGCCGACCCGAAAGCGCCCATCGCGTGCCTCGATCTGCGGTGGGCTGCGGTGAGTATCGACGGTCGGCGCAGCCTCGTGGACGCCCGCCCACCGAGCACTCCGCCGCGCATGTCGGCGTTCACCTCCCAGCTCGACCTCCGGCCGATCGACGGCGACGGCGCGAAAGACCTGGCTCTCGCGTTGACACTTCCGTGCTGGACTCTCCTCGGAATGCTCGACCGAGCAATGGATCTGACCCGTTCACACGTACTCCTGCGCGAACAATTCGGGGCACCCCTCGCGACACTGCAGGGCGTCCAGTTCCAGCTCACCGAGGCGGAGGTGGAACGAACCGGACTCGACGCGCTCGCCAAGTACACACTGTGGAGCATCCAGGCGGGCAACGACGAGGCCGTCGACGACGCCCTCGCGTTCCGCTTGGCCGCCGTCGAAGCGGCGCAGATCGTGTTCCGGGTCGCGCACCAACTGCACGGAGCGAGCGGATTCTGCGACGAAACCACGGTGTCCTGGATCTCCCGCTACAGCATTCCGCTGCGCCGAATCCCGTGGGGCCCGTCCGGAACCGTCGATGCACTGACCAAGCGGATCGATCGGCGCGGGCTCACCGGCCTGTTCTCCGAAACTCCCGAGAACGCGTTGGCTCCCGAGAAGGCGATGCTGTGAAGTACGAACTCCCGGACGCGCTCACCGTCGAGTGCGAAGGCCCCGTCCGCATCGTGACGATCAACCGGCCCGATGAATTCAACGCCGTCGACAAGGATCTGCACTGGGCACTTGCGCACGTGTGGCGTCAGGTCGCCGCCGACACCGACGCTGCCGTGGTGATCCTCACCGGAGCGGGCCGTGCCTTCAGCGCCGGTGGCGACCTCGACTGGATCATCTCGTTCCTCGACGATCCGGTCGCGCGCGACGAGAGCGTCCGGGAAGGCGCCGAGATCATCGACGAGATGCTCCGCTTCCCGCTGCCCGTGATCGCGGCGGTCAACGGCCCCGCGGTGGGTCTCGGTTGTAGCGTCGCGGTGCTCTCCGATGTGGTCCTGATGTCGGACACGGCGTACCTGGCCGACCCGCACGTCGCAGTGGGGCTCGTCGCGGGAGACGGGGGCGCGGCCTTCTGGCCGCTGCTCACCCCCATCCTGCGCTCGCGCGAATACCTCTACACCGGCGATAGGATCCCGGCGACGACGGCAGTCGAACTCGGCCTGGCTTCGCGCGTCACTGCGCCCGACGACCTGTTGTCCGAGTCGCGTCGCCTCGCCGAACGCCTCGCGGCACAACCCGCACAGGCGTTGCGCAGTACGAAACGTGTGGTCAACATGTATCTGTCCCAAGCGCTCGGCGGTCCGATGCAGGCCGGTTTCGCGGCGGAGATCGCGACCATGCAGTCCGCCGAGCATCGCGACAGATTGCTCGCTCTCCGGGAGAATGCAGTCAACCGGGAGAATGCGGTGAGGAAGACTACGCCGAGGGAGAAGGAAGAAGCGCGATGAGTGCCGGGGCGACAAGCGTCGGAGCGTCCACACTCGAGGGCTTCCGGGCCTCGGTCCGCAGCTGGTGCCGCGACCATATCCCCGCAGACTGGCGCCGGGCCCAAACCGATGTCCCCGACGACGAATTCGTCCGCTTTCAGAAGTCCTGGTTCCAGGAACTACGCGGAGCCGGCTTCGCCGTGCCGCACTGGCCGGAGGAATGGGGAGGCGGCATGTCTGTCGCCGAACAGGTCGTGCTGTACCAGGAACTGGCCGCCCACGACGCACCCCGACTGGTTCTGCCCTTCGTCTCGATCCACCACGCCGCATCGACGCTTCTCGCCGCCGGCACCGACGAACAACGGAACCGCCATCTCCCCGCGATCCTCGACGGCGAGATCTGGTGCCAGGGCTTCTCCGAGCCCGGCGCGGGATCCGACATGGCGGCACTCGCGACCAGCGCCCGCAAGGACGGCGACGTCTACATCGTCAACGGTCAGAAACTGTGGGCCAGCGGCGCGTTGTACGCCGACCGGTGCCTGCTGCTGGCCCGCACCGATCCCGACGCCCCGAAGCGCAAGGGCATCTCGTACTTCCTGATGGACATGCGTACTCCCGGAGTCGAAGTGCGTCCGATCAGGCAAGCGACCGGCGAAGCGCACTTCTGCGAGATATTCCTCAACGATGTCGCCATTCCTGCGACGAACCTCGTCGGACCCGAGAACGAAGGATGGCGGGTCGCGCAGGAAACACTCGGAGCCGAGCGCGGCATGACCATGCTCGAACTCACCGAGCGACTGAGTCACGGCGGGTTCCGCCTGCTCGTCGACCTGTGCACCCGACCGGGCCCCGACGGGACGACCCCACTCGACGACACTCGTGTCGCAGACAGGCTCACCACACTCGAGATCGAACTCACGGGGCTGCGCGCATTGGTGACGGATTTCGTCGCCGCGAACCGGCCGGGGCCGGCCGACGCGTCGATCGTCAAGCTCTACTACAGCGAGTTGCTCCAGCGCATGACCGATTTCGGCACTGAGATCGCGGGTCTCGCCGCACACACGGATCTGCGGAAACCTCAGTCCAGCGGGTGGGAATCAGGGGCATGGATGCTCGATTTCATCGGCTCGTGGGAGTGGACGATCCCAGGCGGAACCAGCGAAATCCAACGCACCATCATCGGGGAACGTGGCCTCGGTCTGCCCCGCGAGCCGACAGGACATCGATGACCGACTCACTCCCAGACCTGTCCGAGTTCCATGACGAACTACGGTCCGTCGCGCGAGGCCTGTTGGCACGGTCAGGCCACGACGCGCCGGTCGACTGGGAGTCGATCAGCACGTCCGGATGGCTCGGCCTCGAAGTTCCGAGCGAATTCGACGGTGCCGACGCCACTTTCGCCGAGGTTGCCGTGATTCTCCGGGAGATCGGCCGCGCGTCCGCACGCGGGCCCTATCCGGCGGTCGCGTCACTCACCGTGGCGGCCCTCGCGCTCCTCGAATCCGGCCCCGAGCGTGAGCGTCTACTCCGCGACACAGCCTCGGGAAGCACCGTTCCGGTGTTCGTCCTCGGCGGGGAATCAGCAGGCCGGACCCAGTTCCAGGTGGAGGTCGGGCCGCAGGGAGCGTTTCTGCGGGGCGCCGCGACATTCGTGCTCGACGCTCCCGGCGCAGGCCGGCTCCTCGTACCGGCGCGAGAACCCGATGGCACGATCGTCGTCATCGATCTCGACCCGCGGGCGCCCGGACTCGTGGTGACCGAACAGCCGGTCGTGGACGCGACACGCAGTTTCGGCACGGTGCTCGCCGAGGGGGTGACGATCCCGCCGGAATCGTTGTGGAGATTCCACGGTGATCCGCAGGAGGCACTGCACCGGCTGCACGACCGTGCTGCTGTGGCCGTGGCCTGCGACAGTCTCGGCGTGGGCGAGGCGATGCTCGACGCTACCGTTGCCTACGCCGGGATGCGCGAGCAGTTCGGACGCAAGATCGGCTCGTTCCAGGCGGTCAAGCATGCCTGCGCCGACATGTTCGTCCAGGTGACGGTGGCCCGAACTCTGGTCGACGCGGCAGTGCTCAGCCTGGTGTCCGCAGACCCGGAGGCAACGACTGCGGCCTCGATGGCCAAGTCCTACAGCTGTGCGGCGGCCGTCGAGATCGCCGGCAAGGCCATGCAGTTGCACGGGGGAATGGGTTACACGTGGGAGAGCGGCATCCACGTGTATCTCAAGCGCGCGACGCTGAACCGCTCGCTGTTCGGCTCACCTTCTCTGCACCGGGCGTACCTCGCCCAACGGTACCGGTCCGCCTCCTGAATCCGAATGCGAGAGGGCCTGCACACGCTGGCAGCGTGTGCAGGCCCTCTCGCTCAGGCAGGTGACTATGTCTGGAGACGCTTGATGGCGAGCTCCTTGATGTCGCTCGACTTGATCTTCGCGGTGCCGGTGAGACTGATCTCCTCGTTGTCGAAGAACAGCACCTCCCGCGGAACCTTGTAACTGGCAAGCCGCTCGCGTAGGTATCCACGAACCCCGTCGACATCGAGGTCGGCTCCTGCGTGCGCCACTATGCAGGCGACTACGACCTCCCCGAGCGTGTTGTGGGGGACACCGACCGTGCGCGCCACCTTGACCCCGGGATGCGCGACGAGCGCTTCGTCGACCTCGAGGGGCGACACGTTCGCGCCGCCGGTCTTGATGATGTCGGTGAGCCGGCCCTCCCAGTAGAGGCGCCCGGTGTCGTCGACGTAGCCGCCGTCGCCGGTGTGGAAGAACCCGTGGTCGTCGACCGTCTCACTGAGCGGAGTACCGACGTACCCGAGCATCAACGTCGGTCCCTTGACGCAGATCTCGCCTCGCTCACCTCGGGGGACGACCTCGCCCGTCAATGCATCGACGATTCGGATCGTCACTCCGGGCAACGGCTTTCCGCTGCTGCCCGCGGCCACAGCTGACGGCGTATTGGCGGGGTAACACGTACTGATCGTGAAGGTTTCGGTATTTCCGTACGCGTGGCCCGGCTCGTACCACTCGTCGGTCACCGTGGGATGACGTGCAACCGGGGTATTGAAGTCGACGTAGCGGAGGCTGCTCAGATCCGCCTTGTCCCAGTTCGGGGCGCCGACGAGCTGAGCCCACTGGTGTGGCCAGGCGAAGGGGAAGTTCACCCGTTCCTTCTCGATGAGCTCGAGTGCTTCGCCCGGATCGAAGGTCGGTTGCAGGACCAGCGACCCACCACTGGCGAGGGTGTTGCCGAGGGCCATCGCGAAATTCCCCGACCAGAAGTAACCGTTCGCCGTCCAGCACCGAATGTTCAGCTCGGGCGAGAAGCCGTACATCCGCCGGAATCGCCACATCTGAATGGACACGCCGCGATGCGCGCTCAGAATGCCTTTGGGCTTGCTGGTCGAACCGGAGGAGAAGAACAGCACGGCCACATCGCTGGGCTGTACTGCCGCAGCGGACGCCTCGACCAGTTCGCGGGGCTGTGATTCGCCGTGGGTGAGGAACTCGTCCCACGTCTCGATCGACTCGGACTCGATCGACTCGGACTCGATCGACTCGCCTTCGGCCTTCTTGCCCACCATCGCGACGTGTCGGAGGAAAGGGAACTTCGCCGAGTGGACCTCGGCGCCTCCGGCCGTTCCGATCTGCGGTTCCAGATCGGTCAGGGCTGCGGCGAAGTCCGTTTTCAGGACATTGCGCTCGAACAGCAGGATCTCCACACCCGAGGTCTCGAGCATGTACTCGAGCTCCGACGGGGTCGAGAACGTGCTGAGTGTGACTGCGACACCCCCCGCAAGGGAGGCGCCGAAGACCGCCGTGATCCACTCGGGGCGGTTCGTCATCAGCACGCCTACGCGCCCGTCCTTCGCGAGGCCGAGTCCCCGCAGTGCGCGCGCGACGTCGATCGCACGCTCCCACAGTTCGGAGTAGGTCCATCGGGTGACGCCGTCGGTGGCGAGCGCCGCCCGTTGACACTGGTCTCCGTGCATCACGAGCGCTTCGCGATCGCCGTACAGCTCGGTCACCTCGCGCAGAAAACCGGGCAAAGTGAGTGCCCCGAGCCCGGGTTCGTCGCTCAACGGTGGTCCCGACACGATCGAAACAGAGTCCACCGCTTCTGCCTTCGTCTCAGTACTCATGCATGACTTCCTGTTGTCTGCGCGGTGCCGCTAGAGCGGCAGCTCGACCTCGGCGAGGGAGGACACGAGGACAGTGCCGTCCTGGTTGGTCAGCCGGAGCTTGACCTGGACGAGCGGTACGCCCCAGGCCGACATGGGCTCCTTGTCGACGATCTCGGCGTCGAAGTACGTGACGTCGCCTTCGAAGGCAGGCCCGCGGAAATCCGATTTGATGTGGCGCACCATGCCGTCGAGGCCGGCCCAGTTGGCAAGGAAGTCGGTGCACCAGGCGCCCATCGTCGCGCCGTATCCGTAGGCGCGCGCCATGCCGACCTCGCCGGCCTTCTCCTCGTCGATGTGTCCGCGGGACGGGCCGACGTAGAGGCCGTCGCGCTTACGCGGATCGATCTTGGCGCCTTCCTCGTCGAAGCCGAAACCTTCGACCCAGCCCGGATCCTGGTAGACCCACGGATCCTCGATGCCCTCGGGTGCCACCCACTCGAACGTGCCCCAGATGTTGAAGAGGAATGCACGGTACTCGGTGGTGAACGAGGCGATGGTGTGGGGCCCGAGGACCCGTCGGGGCAGTGTGTCGCCGATCTTGACCTCGTCGAACCGCGGAGAGATTCCGGACCGGGTGGTCAGGAGCCATTCGTAGCGGAGATTCTCGATGTCGAGCAACTCGGCGTTGGTCCACTTCTTCTTCTCGCCGAGTTGGTTCTCGTACATCCCGCGCTTGGTGGCCTCGGCGGACAGATACCGGATGGCGGTGGAACGCTCCTTGGCGACGAGGACGCCGTTCTGATTCTTGTGGACGGTATCGCCGCGCGAGAACATGGTGGGGCCGGCGAACTTCGTCTCGGTCACCTTGTAGTCGTGGAAGCGCCGCTCCTGGAACAGCTTGTCGCCCGGGCGGACCGGGCAGCCGTAGAACCACCATTCTTCGCCGCCGAAGATGAGATGACTCTCGGGGATGTGTCCCACACACGCCGGCGCCGCGCCGTGGCCGTAGTCCAATCCTACGGCGATCGACTGCGGGGCAATGATGCCGCCGTATCGCGAATTGCGTGCGAATTCGTGATCCCAGTGGATCGGATTGGGATTGTCCATCGCCATCACCCACCGACGGATGTCGGAGGTGCTGCACGGATCCCACAGTTGTCCGCCGCCGATGGGTTTTCCGACGCGATGGTCGACGTCGGACAGGTCGAGTTCGACAGGACTGGTGTTTTCGGACTTCTTTGTCACTGGTGCTCCTGTTATCGATTGACATCGACGACGATGCGGCCGCGCACCGTGCCGTCCATGAGCTGGTTCGCCGCGGTGATCGCCTCCTCCAGCGACACCTCCTGGGTGATTGTGTCGAGCGTGCTCGCCTCGAGATCGCGGGACAGGCGTGCCCACGCGGTGAGGCGCCGTTCGCGCGGTGCCATCACGCTGTCGATCCCGAGCAATGACACCCCGCGAAGGATGAAGGGCGCCACCGAGGCCGGGAAATCCATGCCCTGTGCCAGTCCGCACGCGGCCACGGCGCCGCCGTAGCGGGTCTGCGCGCACGCATTGGCAAGGGTGTTGCTGCCTGCCGTATCGATGACGCCGGCCCACCGCTCCTTCTGCATGGGCTTTCCGGTCGAGGAGAGTTCGGTGCGGTCGATGATGGTGGCGGCGCCCAGCTGTTGCAGGTATTCGGCCTCGGCTGTCTTTCCGGTCGCAGCGGTCACGGTGAACCCGGCCTTCGTCAACAGAGCGATCGCGACGCTGCCGACACCACCCGTTGCGCCGGTGACCAGGATTTCGCCCTGCTCGGGGGTCACGCCGAAGTCCACCAGGGCATCCACGCACAGGCTCGCCGTGTATCCGGCCGTGCCGATCGCCATCGCCTGCCGCGCAGTGAATGCTTCGGGCAGGGGGATCAGCCAGTCGCCCTTCAGTCGTGCCTTCTGGGCGAATCCGCCCCAGTGGGTCTCGCCCACGCCCCAACCGTTGAGTACGACGCGGTCGCCCACCTTCCACTCCGGGTTCGAGCTGTCGGTGACGACCCCTGCGACATCGATACCGGGAACCATCGGAAATTTCCGCACCACAGGAGATTTGCCGGTGATGGCCAGCGCGTCCTTGAAATTCAGTGTGGAATATTCCACGTCGACGGTCACGTCCCCTTCGGGGAGTGCAGATTCGTCAATGCTCGTGCGCGTCACCGTCTGGCCGGTTTCGCCCTTCTCGATCACTACTGCCGAAAACATCAGAAACCGAATTCCTTCCTCAGCCCACCCGGGCACGTACGGAGGTTGCGCTCGGTTCGCACGCTACTTCAATCATTACAAGGATGGCAATACTTGAATGTTGGCGTGGGAATGGTGATACTTCCTGTGATCGCCGTCACGCTCAGGCGTCTCGATTGTCCGGGCTGTCGATCGCTGTACGCCGATATCCGTTGCCGTACCTCGACCTCCGACCGTCCACGGGCTTCGTCCGGGACGACTCCATTCTTGTGAGAGGCCATGATGTTTCGACACAGACGTGTACTTTCAGCAGGCGCAGCGGTATTCGCTGCCGTCCTCCTCCTGAGCTCGTGCGGCGACTCGGGTTCGGACGGTTCGAGCGCGCCGATCGAATCGGGGGATCCGGTCGCGGGAGGCACCCTCGAGGTACTGCAGACAGGTGAGCCACGGTCGCTCGATCCTGCCGCGTTGACCAACTACTGGGCATTCCAGCCCACGCTCGGCAACGCGCTGTACGGCACCTTGATGATCAACGATGTCGAGAGCCTCGAGATCGACTACAAGATGGCCACCGAGTTCTCGACCCTCGACGGGGGCAAGTCCTTCACCCTGAAGCTTCAGCCCGACCTCGTCTTCACCGACGGCACACCGCTCGACGCCGGAGCCGTGAAGTACAACTGGGATCGGCTGACCGATCCCGCGCTGGGATCCACTTCGGGACGGTGGGCAGCGCAGATCGAGGAGACACGCGTCGAGGATCCGACCACGCTCACGGTCACGATGCGATCGGAGAACCCGCACTACGCGCAGGCGGTCGTGGGGAGTTCACTGAACTGGATCGCATCCCCCGCGGCCCTCGAACAGGGCCAGGCCGCATTCGACGAGAATCCCATCGGTGCGGGACCGTTCACCCTGGAATCGTGGTCGCGTCAGGACGCTGTGAGGCTGACCAAGAACCCGGATTACTGGGATGCGCCCAAGCCGTATCTGGACAGCCTCACGATCCGCACGGTGAGCGACACCAACCAGCGCGTGAACGCGATGACCACCGGCGCAGCGGATCTCGCGTCGGAGACGAACTGGGAGAGCATCGACAAGCTCGAGAGTGCGGGCCTCAACGCCGAAGTCGTGGCGACCGGTGGCGGTCAGTTCATGGGCATGAACTTCCGGCGCGCGCCGTTCGACGACGAGCGCGCACGTCGCGCCGTGGCACTCGCCGTCGACCTCGACGCGATCAACACCGCTGTCTACAACGGGCTGGGCGAGGTGCCGAAAACGCTCTTCGCCGAGAGTTCCCCGTTCTTCACCGACATCCCGCTCGAGGAGACCGATCCTGAGACAGCCCAGAAGCTGTTCGACGAACTCGCCGGAGAAGGCAAGCCGGTGTCGTTCTCGTTCCTGTCGTACCCGACCACCGAGAGCAGAACCCTCGGTGAGGCACTCCAGGCGCAGCTCAGCGCATTCGAGAACGTCGAAATGAACGTCGACGTGGTCGACTACCCCCAGGCTGTGGCCCGGACCGGATCCCACGACTTCGACATGCTGATCTCCTCGGCCGTCATCCAGGACCCCGACTCCCCGCTGTGGCTGGCCTTCCACAGTGCCTCGGCCGGCAACAACGTGGGCGTGTCCGATCCCGAGCTCGATGCTGCGCTCGATGCCGGCCGCATCTCGGAGGACGTCGACGAGCGTAAGCCCGCGTACAACACGGTGCAGGAGCGTCTGACCGAACTCGTCCCGGGCATCTGGTACTACCGCGCCGTCCCCGGAGTCGTATGGGCCGACAACGTGCACGGTGTCGAGGTGTATGCGCTCGGATCGCCGCTGCCCGAGGAAATCTGGGTTACCGAATAGCCCTGACCGCGAATCTCGGAAGTGCCTGCTGCGGGTAGTGGTCCCGATGGGGCTGGTATCCGCAGCAGGCCCGGAACTACGACAGGAGTGCAAGTGCCAGTGAGTCGACTGCACGTGTTGCCGCGAGTCCGTGCACGGCGAGGGATTTCTCGACCGTTGCTTCTGGCCGTCGCGTCGGTGATGGTGGCCGCCGGGTGCGGTGGTGGGAATTCGTCGGGAGGTGGAGGCACAGGTTCCGACACGCCCGTACCCGGCGGCGAACTGGTGATGGCCATCAACGTCGAGGGCAAGACGATGGATCCGGTCTGGTGTGCCAGCAACGCATTCGAACGATGTGTGCCCGTCTTCGGCACCCTCATGCGCTACGACGTCGAGGACGAACAGTTCGTGCCCTCGATGGCGTCGTCGTTCGACTCCGAGGACGGCCGGACATGGACCTTGACACTTCGGGACGGTGTCCGGTTCACCGACGGCACCCCGTTCGACGCCGATGCTGTCGTCTTCAATTGGGATCGCATCAAGGATCCAGCGAATCTCTCGCCCTCTGCTCTGGTCGCGGCTCCGCTCACGTGGCGGGTCGTCGACCCACTCACAGTCGAAGTCGTCTCGGAACAGACGAACTTCCAGCTTCCCTGGGCATTGACACAGGGCCTCGGCATGATCGGGTCACCGACAGCGATCGCGCAGCTCGGCCCCGATTTCGGAAACGCGCCGATCGGTGCCGGTCCCTTCACCCTCGATACCTGGGTCCGGAATTCGAAAGCAACCTACACGGCCAACCCCGGTTACTGGAACGAAGGCGCCCCGTATCTCGACAGTTACGTACTCGAGGTGATCGGCCAGGACGACCAGCGTCTGAACGCGTTGCGTGCCGGCGAGGTCGACATCGACTGGTCTCTTCTGGCGAAGGATGCCAAGGCGATCGAAGCGGAGGGGTACACGGTCCACAGCTTGCCCCTCGTCGGCGGAACCGGCCTGAATTTCAACCTCGAAGACCCCGACCTGAAGGACCCGCAATTACGCCTCGCAATCCTGAGGACGTTCGACAGCGCCCAGATCAACAGCGCCGTGTACCCGGGCGACGAACCGGTCGACGCGTTCCTCTACCCGGACAGTCCCTACCGCGACGACTCGCTCGGGAAGTTCCCCGAGAAGGGCATCGACGAGGCGCAGAAGCTGTTCGACGAGTATCTGGACCGCACCGGCCAGTCAGATCTGACCTTGCGTCTGAGCACATTCGCGGGTCTTCCCGCACTCGAACAGGTGTCGCAGATCCTGCAGTCGCAGGCACAACAGATCGACGGACTCACCATCCAGATCGACGCTATGGACTACGCCACGCTCGAAGGTGCCCTCAACGCGGGTGAGTTCCAGCTCGGCATCGCGGCCGCCCTGTCGCAGAACATGGACGGCATCTACGAGCGGTTCCACTCCAATGGCACGCGCAACATCACCGGCTACTCGAATCCCAAGGTGGACGAAGCATTCGAGACGAGCCGGGCATCACAGGATCCGGAGGCGGTCTCCAAGGCCTACGAAGTGGTCAATGGGGAGATCTCCAACGACGCCCCACTGCGGAACTGGCGATACCAGACCGGATACCTCTTCACCCAGGACTACGTGAAGGACCTGATCATCACGGGCACGCCGAGTGGAGCGGGCGTCTACCTGGACGAGGCATGGGTCGACAAGTAGCGGGGAAGGCCGAATAGCGGGGCGACAGAGGAAGAGGTGATCGAAACGTGGTCGGACCCTCGATGAGGCGAAGCGCGGTGTCCGTCGGGAACTTTCTCCTGCTGGTCTGGATGGTCAGCGCGGCGGTGTTCCTGCTTCTGGAGTTGATTCCCGGCGACCCCGTCGACGCACTGGTGCCACCGGGTGCGTCCGACGAGATGCGCGAGCTCGCCCGCGAGAGTTATGGACTGTCAGACCCGCTCGTGCAGCGATACTTCTCGTGGATCGGCGGAGTTCTCCAGGGCGACTTCGGACGCTCCTTCACCACACAGACACCGGTACTGACATCGATTGCCGAACGAGCACCGGTGTCTCTGGAACTCGCGATCCTGTCGATGCTGGTAGCGCTCGCGATCTCGCTGCCCGTCGGCATCTGGTCGGCATACCGGCCCGGCGGCCGCGTCGACAGGATTGCGACAGCGCTGACGTCGGCGACACTGGCCATACCGTCGTTCGCGCTGGGAGTCCTGCTCGTCTTCGTGTTCGGCGTACTGCTCGGTTGGCTTCCGACCCTCGGGTGGACACCGTTCTCCGAAGACCCGATCGACCATCTCCGGTACCTCGTACTGCCGGTCATGACCTTGGCTGCCGGGGAATGCGTGCTCTTCACCCGTCTGCTCAAAGGCGACATGATGGCGACCCTCCAGCAGGACCACGTCCTCTCGGCGCGAGCACGCGGACTGCCCACGTGGCGCATTCTGACCGGGCACTCGCTGCGACAATCCTCGTTCTCCCTGATCACCGTGTCCGGGGTGGTGATCGGCCGGCTCATCGGCGGAACAGTCATCGTCGAACTGATCTTCTCGATACCGGGCATGGGCACGCTGGTCGTCAATTCGATCCTGTCGCGCGACTTCATCGTCGTGCAGGCCGTGGTTCTGCTCAGCGCGTTGCTCTACCTGCTGATCAATACCGCCGTCGACGTCGCCTACCCGTGGCTGGACCCGCGCGTCCGGAAAGTGAGTGGATCGTGACAGATCTCGTCGGGAAGGCCAACCATATCGGAGCATCCGAGCAGGGGCCTACGATCGGTACGCCTACCAGTGCGGTGCCGGCTGCTGCGCCATTGTCTCGCCGACGCCGGCGACGCGAGTACGGTGCGTTGCTCGGTGCTGTCTGGATCGGTCTCGTCGTCCTCGCGGCCCTGACCGCACAGTGGCTACCGCTGCCCGACCCCAATGAGATCACCGACGAGTTCAGCGCGACCCCGGGATGGGGAGCGCACCCGCTCGGGACCGACTCATTGGGCCGCGACACACTCTCGCGATGCATCTACGGCGCGCGGGTGTCGATGACGGTGGCCATCGTCGGTACGACCGTGGCGATGATCATCGGCGTCACGGCGGGGATGGTTGCCGGGTACGTCGGAGGCTTTCTGGACCGGGCGATCTCACTGGTCATCAACTTCCTGCTCTCGTTCCCCGCACTGATCTTCCTCATCGCACTGGTGGCCGCACTCGGTCCGAGTCTGTCGACACTGGTGCTCGGCCTCGCACTGCTCGGTATCCCCAACTTCGCGCGTGTCGCGCGGGCCAACACGATCGCCTTCTCGGAACGTGAATTCGTCACGGCGGCGAAGGCGCTCGGAGCGGGAACGTGGCGGGTACTCACTCGGGAACTGCTCGCCAACGTGATGTTGCCTGTCATGTCGCTCGCGCTCGTGGTGATGGCGACGCTCGTCGTCGCGGAAGGCAGTTTGAGCTTTCTCGGACTGGGTGTTCCCCCACCCACGCCGAGCTGGGGCGGGATGCTCGCGGCCGGACGCGAATCCCTGAGGGAATACCCCCATCTCGTACTCATTCCCATGCTGTTCTTCTTTCTCACCGTGTATTCGTTCAACAAACTCGGGGACTGGGTGCGTGGCCGGGTCGGGAAGGAGTCGTCGGTATGAGTGGTGTCGAAAGTCTCGAGAAGGGGACCGAAGGGGCGGAGGCTACGCGGCGGGCGTCACTGCTGGAAGTGCGTGATCTGCGGGTGTGGTTCGATACGCCACGTGGCCTGGTCCGTGCGGTCGACGGCGTCGATCTGACAGTCGATGCCGGACGGACACTCGGCATCGTCGGCGAATCCGGCTCGGGAAAGTCCGTGCTGTCCCGCGCGATCATGAAAATTCTCGCGCCCAGCGCTCAGGTGCATCCGACCAGTGAGATCCGCTTCAACGGTGTGGATCTGGCGACCGTGTCGCCGAAGAAGAACAAGCACCTGTGGGGAGTCGATCTGTCGATGGTGTTCCAGGACCCGATGACCTCCCTCACTCCGGTCATGACGATCGGGCGGCAACTCACCGAAACCCTCCGGTTCCACCTGGATCTCGATCGGGCGCAGGCGAAGGCCGAAGCGATCAGATTGCTGACGCAGGTGGGGATACCCGAACCCGAAAGCCGGTTCGCTCGGCATCCGCACCACCTGTCCGGTGGTATGCGGCAACGCGTCACGATCGCGCTTGCGATCGCGTGTTCCCCGAAGCTACTCATCGCCGATGAACCGACCACGGCTCTCGATGTCACGGTGCAGCAGCAGGTACTCGAACTTCTCCAAGACCTGCAACGGAAATCGAAGATGGGAATGATCCTGATCACCCACGACCTCGGTGTCGTAGCGGGGCGTGCCGACTCGATCGCCGTCATGTACGCGGGTAAGATCGTGGAAGCAGGGCCGACGCGTCAACTGTTCGCGCACATGCGACATCCGTACACCCGGGCTCTGATCGATGCGATTCCGCGGCTTGCCCACCCGAGCCACACCTACCTGCCCTCGATTCCGGGGCGTCCGCCCACCATCATCGATCCTCCGCCGGGATGCAGTTTCGCGCCGCGATGCCCCTCGGCGCAATCCCGATGCCTGATCGAATCGCCGGTGCTGGTTGCCTCACCCGATTCGAGCGCGCATTCCGCGGCGTGCTTCTTTCCGCTCGGGACTCCGGCGGGGGAGAGCGCCCGCGCAACGAACGTCGCCGCGGGTGTCACCGCGGCGGGCACACTCGTCGACTCGAGGGACGTGACCTGATGGCGGGCAGTGGAGTGGCGCACCTGCGCGCCGATGACGACGTGGTGTTGAGCGTTCGGAACCTCACGGTGGAGTACGCCGGACGGGGGAGTGAGCGGGTCTTCGCCGTATCGGATGTGAGTCTGGACGCCAGGCGGGGAGAAACCATCGGTCTGGTCGGCGAATCCGGATGCGGAAAGTCGAGTGTCGCCAAGGCGATCATGCAGCTACCTGGGCCCACGTCGGGATCTGTGGTCGTCGACGGGTCGGACATCGTCGGGCTCCGTGCATCCGCATTGCGCGGACACCGGCGGAAACTGCAGATGATCTTTCAGGACCCGATTTCCTCACTGAACCCGCTGCGCAAGGTCAAGGACATCATCGCGGAGGGGCTGAGGATCCAGGGAGACGTGAGCAAGGCCGACGTCGACAAGCGGACCAGAGACATGATCGAACGGGTCGGGCTCGACCCCGAAGCCGCCCCGGATCGCCGACCTCACGAGTTCTCCGGTGGCCAGTGCCAGCGGATCTCGATCGCCCGCGCGATGGTCCTGGACCCGGAGATCGTGATCTGCGATGAACCTGTGTCGGCTCTGGACGTCTCGGTACAGGCACAGATCATCAACCTGCTCGCAGAGATGAAACAGCGCTACCGACTCACCATGGTGTTCATTGCGCACGATCTGGCGGTGGTGAAGAACGTGAGCGACCGTGTGGTCGTCATGTATCTCGGAAAGGTCTGTGAGGTCGCCGGTTCCGACGACCTGTTCACCTCACCCGTACATCCTTACACCCGTGCGCTGATCGACTCGATCCCAGATCCGGATCCCGATGCGCAGGTGGTTTCGGCCACCTCGAGCGGCGACCTGCCGTCGCCGTCGAATCCGCCGAGCGGATGCCGGTTCCGCACCAGGTGCCCGGCCGTGCAGGAGCGGTGTGCGGCCGAAGAACCGGAGATCCGTGAGCTGCGGCCGGGACATTTCGCGGCATGCCACTTCCCCGTCGGAGTGGGATGAGGGGCCGCGGCTCGGTTATCGCGCCGTCCAGCCACCGTCGACAACGATGGTCTGGCCCGTGACATAGCTTCCCGAGTCGCCGGCCAGCCATACGACGGCACCGACGATGTCGTCGGGGGTGCCTTCTTTCGGGAGCGGGGTGTTGCGGCGCAGGTACTCGGTCGCGCGTTCGCTCTCGTAGAGCGGGCCGGTGATCTCGCTGCGGAAGAATCCCGGCGCCACCGTGTTGACGCGGATCGAATGCCGTGCCCACTGCACGGCCAGTTCCGAGGTGAGGCCGGACAGCCCGAGCTTGCTTGCTGCATAGGAAGCCTGGGGGATTCCGGGGACACCCACGCGGCCGCTGATCGACGAGATGTTGATGATCGTGCCTCGACCGACAACGCACATGTGCGGGAACACATCCTGGGCGAGTCGGAACGGGGCGATCAGGTTGAGGTCCATGGTGCGCCGGATCGCGTCGAGCGGCTCGTCCTCGGCTCGCTCTTCGGTGAACATGCTGCCCGCGCCGTTGACGAGGATCTCCGGTGGGCCGAGCAGTTCGGCCACGGCCGGTACGACGGTGGCGACCTCGTCGAGATCCGACAGATCGCACGCGACCGCGACGCCTCCGATCCGCTCGGAGAGCTCCTCGAGCCGATCCTTTCGCCGGGCCACCACGGCAACCCTCGCACCGAAGGACGCGAGAGTCTCGGCCACCGTGGCGCCGAGACCCGACGAGGCACCGGTCACGATCGCGACCCGGCCGTCGAGGCCGAACATTCGTGCGGCGGTGTCGGGGTTCAGTGCCACAGGGGTCTCCTCGGATTCGAAACGCAGGACGAATTCTTGCAGTGTTGGGCGGCGGGGCAGGCCGATCGACGGATCGGGCCGGAACTACTCGTCAGGACACGCTGGAACCACTCGTCAGGACACGCCGGAACGGCGGTGCGCGTCGATCAGCTCGGGAAGCCCGGCGCGTCGGATCTTGCCCATCGCGTTGACAGGTAGAGCGTCGACCCGCGTCCAGACCTCCGGAACCTTGTACGGTGAGAGCTCGCGCCGGCATAGTTCGGTGAGTGCCTCGAAATCGGGTTGCTCGACCGGACTTTCGATCACCGCGGCGACCCGTTGCCCGAGCCGGTCGTCGGGGATCGGGTATACGGCGACCTTGGTGACCTCCGGGTGGGTGCCGATGACCCGCTCGACCTCGAGCGGGTACACGTTGGCGCTACCCCGGATGATGACGAGCTTCTTGCGGTCCCACACCGTCAGCCTGCCGTGCTCGTCGACGGTTCCGATGTCGCCGGTGGCAAGAGGGCCCGGCTCCGGAGGGCGAACTGCGCCGTCCTCCAGATATCCGAGCATCGGTGTCCACGCGTGCGCCCACGGACCGCTGTTCGCCGCGGTCAGCTGCAGTTCACCCAGCTCACCCGGGGGGAGGCGCTGACCCGCGTCGTCGTAGGCTGCCACGTCGAGATGCGGTAGGACAGTTCCGCTCGAGCGCGGCTGCCACTCGACACCCACGGGATCGATCGACACGACGGTGGGCGCCTCGGTCAGGCCGTAGGTGACGCGGGGATCGAGATGGTGTGCGTCGGCGAATGCTCGGCGCAATTCATCCGGCGTGTCGCTGCCGCCGCTCCAGACCTCTTCCAGAGAGTCGAGGTCGAGGTCGGGGCGCGCGGCGAGATCGTAGATCTGAGCGGGGGCTCCGTTCCACACGGTCACCTTGCGTGTGGCGATCCATTCGGCGACGCCCTCGAGATCCCGCCGGTTCATGACGACAGCGCATCCGCCGGCCTGCGCGGTGAGCAGAGTGGACAGCACCATGAGGTTGAGGATTGTGAACGGGAAGCTGTCGCCCTTACGCAGATCCGGGCCGTACCCCCGGGTGGCGACGAGGACCGCGCCAGGAAGCAGGAGATTGCGCTGGCTGTGGACCACCGCCTTGGGCTTTCCGGACGTGCCACTCGTGAAGGCGATTCCGGCGGGTGCATCGACGTCGAGGTCGAGCGCGGGCGTATCGCCCCCGCGGGCGAGCAGTTCAGCCCACCTGTCCGGATCTACTCGGCCGGGAGTGCTGAGCTTGCAGTGTTCACCGGCGAGGACGACTGTCGGCGTGCAGAGGTCGTGGAGGTACTGCTGTTCGGCGGAGGGGAGGGCTTCGCCGATGCCGGCCCACACGGCTCCGATCCGTTGTGTGCCGTGGAAGGCGGCGACGATGTCCAGATCGTTGGGGAGGCATGCCGCGACCCGGTCTCCGGGGCGCACCCCGAGTGACCACAGGGCACCGGCAGCCCGGCGGGCCTGGTCGTCGAGATCCGAGTACGACCAGATGCCCGAGGCGGCTTCGACGGCGGGCGCGTTCGGGCGCTCCACGAGCGCGGCATCGAGGACTCTGGCGACAGTTCCCGGGATGGCGTTGTTTTCGTCCACCCACCAGTCATACCACTATCCTTGTAAAGATTCATCTGATAGTTTGGCGCCCACCCGGACGGATGCGCATCCGGGATTTCCGACCCGACGCCGCGAGGTTCTGCAGATGAAACACCCAGGTCCCCTGTCCGGAGTGCGAGTCGTCGATCTCACGGCGATGGTGATGGGTCCATACTGCACCCAGATCATGGCCGACATGGGAGCGGACGTCGTCAAGATCGAACCGCCGGCCGGCGACAACACCCGATATATTTCGGTCGGGCCGGAGCCGGGCATGGGCGGCGTGTTCGTCAATGTCAACCGGGGCAAACGCAGCGTCGTCCTCGATCTTCGATCCGACGAGGGTGTAGCGGCACTGCGCGAACTCATCGCCGATGCCGACGTGTTCGTCCACTCGATGCGCGCTACCGCGATCGCCCACCTCGGATTCGGATATGACGAGGTGGCGGCCCTGAACCCGTCGATCGTGTACACGAATTGCTACGGGTACGGACGCGGCGGCCCCGACTCGAATCTCACCGCATACGACGACACCATCCAGGCGGAATGCGGGCTGCCGTCCGTGCAGGAGCAGCTGACGGGCGAATCCGGCTACGTCGGTACCATCATTGCGGACAAGGTGGCCGGACTGACGGCCCTGTACGCCACCATCATGGCGCTGTTCCATCGTGAACGGACGGGGGAGGGCCAAGAGGTCGAGGTCGCCATGTTCGAGACCATGGCGGCCTTCATGCTCGTCGAACACGGCAACGGGGCGATGTTCACGCCGCCGCTGGGGCCAGCGGTGTATCCCCGCGTGGTGGCGCCCAACCGGAAGCCCTACCGCACCAAGGACGGTCGGATCGCAGCGCTGGTCTACAACGACAAGCAGTGGAGCGCGTTCGTCGACGCCGTGAAACCACCGTGGGCGGGAGAGCATTTCGCGACGCTCGCTCAGCGAGCCGCACGCATCGACGAGGTCTACCGGCTGCTCGGCGACACCTTCCTCGAACGCACGACACAGGAATGGCTCGATCTTCTGCGCTCCCATGACATTCCGGCGGCGCCCGTCCGAACGCTCGACGAGCTGTTCGAGAACCCGCATCTCGAGGAAGTCGGCTTTTTCGAAGAGGTCGAATCGCCTTACGGCACGGTCCGATTCCCCGGGCCCCCGGCCTGGTTCTCGCGCACACCCGGCCGCATCTCGGGGCCCGCGCCCAGGCTCGGGGCAGACACCGACGAGATCATCGACGACCTGCGTGTCGCCGCCGCGGTGCGGCCGGTAGACGCCGCCGCGGTGCGGCCGGTAGACGCCGCCGCGGTGCGGCCGGTAGACGCCGCCGCGGTGCGGCATGAAGACACCGCCGCGGTGCGGTTCGACAACATCGAGCGTGACGCGTGAACGTCCTGGCGGCACCCGACATCGACGTCCGCGAGTTCCTGCGCCCCGGCGACCGCATCGTCATCGGGCAGGCCTGCGGCGAACCCACGACCCTCATCGAAGCCTTGATCGACCAGGGCGACGACATCGGCGACCTCACTGCGTTCGTCGCGACCAGCTTCTCGGGGATCTTCAGCCCCGAGACGGCAGGCAGCTTCAGGCTGTCGAGCATGGGCGCGATCGGTGCGCTGCGGTCGATGACGAAAGCGCATTGCCTCGACGTCATTCCGTGTCACGTCAGCCAGGTCGGGCCGATGATCGAGGCCGGCATCCTCGGATGCGACGTGGCCTTCGTCCAGGTGAGTGAAGCCGATGTCGACGGGAATCACAGCTACGGACTCATCAGCGACTACGTGCAGGCCGCGGTGGGCAAGGCCCGTGTCGTGGTCGCGGAAGTCAACGACCAGGTGCCGTTCACACAAGGCCTGTTGCTGCCCGCGTCGAGGATCGACTACGCCGTGCACACGTCGCGCCCGCCTGTCGAGGTGCCACCGGCCCGGATCAGTGATATCGACGAGGCGATCGCGCGACATGCCGCCGACTACATCGGCGACGGTTCCGTCATCCAGATGGGAGTCGGCGCGGTCCCCGACGCGCTGTTGCGGTTGCTGCCGGATCGCAAGGACCTCGGCGTTCATTCGGGGATGCTCGGGGACGGCCTCGTCGATCTCGTCGAAGCGGGTGCGGTGACCAACGCGCGCAAGCGAATCGACCAGGGTGTGTCCATCACCGGAGCACTCATCGGGACCCGGCGCCTCTACGATTTCGCGCACGACAACCCGCAGATCAGAATGTGCCCCACCTCGTACACCCACGACGCGGCCGTGCTCGCGCAGGTGGAGCGGCTGGTCACCATCAATTCGGCGATGGAGGTGGATCTGACCGGTCAGGTCAACGCGGAGCAGAGCGGCGCCGCCTATCTCGGCGGGACCGGCGGCCAGGTGGATTTCGTGCGCGCGGGATCCCGGTCGCCGGGAGGTCACGCCATCATGGCCCTGCCCGCGACCGCGAAGGCCGGCACGATCAGTCGGATCACCGCGACGTTGTCGGGCCCGGTCACCACAGCCCGCAGCGACGTCGACGTGATCGTCACCGAGTTCGGTGCGGCGGATCTTCGCGGCCGCTCGCTCGCCGAGCGGACGCGGCGACTGATCGCCATCGCCCACCCCGACTTCAGAGAAGACCTGGCGCGTGACGCCCACACGATCGAGCAGCGAGGTTTCTGAGATGAGCGACGCCGTGTTGTTCGATGCCCGCGAGGACGGTATCGCGATCATCACACTCAACCGCCCTGAGACGCGGAATTGCCTTGCCGAGGATGTCCGCGAGGGCCTGTACGCCGCGTGGAAACTGTTCGAATCCGACCCCGCGCTGCGCGTCGCGATCCTCACCGGAGCGGGCGACAGGGCGTTCTGCGCCGGCGGCGATCTCAAGGAGATGGTGCAGACCGGGATGCGGGTGCCGCCCCGCGATCTGATCCCTGTGCCGTACGACAACGTCGAGCTGACCAAACCGACCATCGCGGCGGTCAACGGCGCCGCGTTCGCCGGGGGATGGCTCCTCGCCCAGTCCTGCGACCTGGCCGTCGCGAGCACCACCGCCACTTTCGCGGTGACCGAGGTGAAGGTGGGCAGGAGCTCGCCGTGGGCGTCGCCCCTGATCCACATGATCCCGCAGCGGATCATGATGGAGATCCTGCTCACGGGCAAACCCATCACGGCCCAGCGCGCGTACGAGATCGGACTCGTCAACCGAATCGCGGACCCGCCCGCATTGCTCGACTCCGCACTCGAACTCGCCCGCGAGATCCTTTCCGGTGCGCCGCTGTCGGTCCGAGCGGCACGGGAGACGGTGATGCTTGCCACGGAGATGGGCCGATCGGCCGCGCTGCGGGCAGCACGACACGCTTCCGAGTACTGCTACAACAGCGACGACGCCCAGGAAGGACCGAGGGCGTTCGCGGAGCGGCGTGCACCCGAGTGGTCGGGGCACTGACAATCAGGTCGGGTTGTTGACGGGAGAAGCGTCCCGGGGACGACAACACCCGAGGTGCACGTGTGCACCTCGGGTGTTCGTGTGTTCGAGTCCGTCTCGGACGGGCCCCGCCGGTCTACCGGGGCTTGCGGCGCCTGACGATGTCGCGAACCAGGATGAAGACGATCACGGCGGCGAAGCCGATCAGGTACAGGTTCTCGACCCAGCCGCTGTGGTTGCCGATCATCATCAGCAGCAGGAATACTGCGAAGATCCAACCCAGGGCACGGAACAGCCGCGGAGCTTCACCGCTCCATCCCCACTCGGCCGACGGCACTTCCGCCGTAGAGACGTGAGTGGGCTGCAACTCGGTACCGGCCACCGTTGTTCCTCCTGCTCGCCAGATGCTGGTGTTGCCGCTAATCGTGACATACGACCGCCCGTCGTATGAAGTGGGGGCCGTACTCCGCGCGTCGCATTCGTCCCGGTCCGCCACCGCGGGGCGGAACCCTCGGTCGCATCAGCGACAATGTGTGCGTGGCCGACACAGAGACCTATGACCGCACTCGGGTGCTGCTTCTCGGCAGCACCGGCTCCATCGGAACCCAGGCGCTCGAGGTGATCGCCGCGAACCCCGACAAGTTCGAGGTCGTCGGCCTCGCCGCCGGGGGCGGCAACATCGACCTGCTCCAGGAACAGATCCGCACGACCGGTGTCACCGACATCGCGGTCGCCGATCCTGTCGCGGCATCCCGGCTCGACCTCCCTGTTCGGAGCGGCTCCGACTCCGTCACCCGGCTCGTGCAGGAATCCGAAGCGGACGTCGTCCTCAACGCATTGGTCGGCTCTCTCGGGCTCGAACCAACCCTCGCGGCCCTCGCGACCGGTGCCCGACTGGCATTGGCCAACAAGGAGTCGCTGGTCGCGGGTGGGGGATTGGTGACCGCGGCGGCAGCACCCGGGCAGATCGTGCCGGTGGACTCCGAACATTCCGCGCTCGCGCAATGTCTGCGGGGCGGCACCGGCGACGAGGTCGCGCGGCTCGTGCTCACCGCATCGGGTGGACCGTTCCGCGGCTGGACGGCCGCGCAACTCGACTCCGTGACCCCGGAGCAGGCAGGCGCGCACCCGACGTGGTCGATGGGACCGATGAATACGCTCAACTCGGCGTCACTCGTCAACAAGGGGCTCGAGCTCATCGAGACGCACTTGCTGTTCGGAGTCGACTACGACCGCATCGACGTCACCGTGCACCCGCAGTCGATCGTGCACTCGATGGTCACCTTCGTCGACGGTTCCACCCTTGCGCAGGCGTCGCCACCGTCCATGAAACTGCCGATCGCACTCGCCCTCGGATGGCCTCACCGGGTCTCCGACGCGGCGCCGGCGCTCGACTTCGCGACAGCCTCGACGTGGCACTTCGAACCCGTCGACAACGATGTCTTCCCCGCGATCGAACTCGCGCGCGCGGCCGGGCGGGGCGGCGGATGCCTCACCGCGGTGTACAACGCGGCCAACGAGGTGGCTGCCGAGGCATTCCTGGACGGTGCGCTCTCGTTCCCACGGATCGTCGGTACTGTGGAGGCGGTGCTCGGCGACGCCGATCAGTGGTCGGCCGAACCCGCTACCGTTGACGATGTGCTCGCTGCCGACAGCTGGGCCCGTGAGCGGGCTCGCACACTCGTCAAGTAGGAGGATCGGCCACACATGCTGTTCGTTCTGGGCGTCGTGCTCTTCGCCCTCGGCATCGCCGTATCCATAGCCTTGCACGAGGCCGGTCATATGTGGACCGCGCAGAAGCTCGGCATGAAGGTCCGGCGTTACTACATCGGTTTCGGGCCCCGTGTGTTCTCCTTCCGGCGTGGAGAGACCGAGTACGGGCTCAAGGCCATCCCGGCCGGCGGCTTCTGCGACATCGCGGGAATGACCGCGCTCGACGAACTCGAGCCCGACGAACACGACCGTGCGATGTACAAGCAGAAGACATGGAAACGCCTGGTCGTCATGTCCGGCGGCATCGCCATGAACTTCCTGCTCGGAATCGTGCTCATCTACGGGCTGGCGGTGACCGGAGGGCTTCCCAACACCGACAACCGCGCGGTGGTCGGCGCGCTGGACTGTGCAGCGCCGACTCAGGCCGGGCCACCGGATTACAAGCCGGCCGAGTGCTCGGGAACCGGCCCCGCTCAGCAGGCCGGCATCGAGGTCGGCGATGTGATCGTGGCGGTCGACGGTACCCCCGTCGAGACCTTCCGTGATCTCGTCACGGAGACACAGGCGCTGACGGGCACTGCGGAGTTCACGGTCGAGCGCGGCGACGAGACCCTCACGTTCCCGGTCGCAATCCAGCAGGTGCAGCGCTGGGTGTACGAGAGCACTGCCCCAGAGGCGGAGCCCGTCTCCCGGGAGGTCGGCGCGATCGGCGTCGGCGGCGAGCCGACCGTCCTCGAATACACCCCGCTGTCGGCGGTGCCGGCCACCTTCGAGTTCACCGGTTTCCTCGCGGTGCGCACCGCTGAAGCCTTGGTGTCGCTACCGAGCAAGGTCGCCGACCTGTGGACCGCGGTGACGGGTGGGGAACGGTCCATCGACACACCCGTGAGTGTCGTCGGCGCCAGTGTCATCGGTGGGCAGTTCGCCGAACGCGGAATCTGGGAGTCGTTCGTGCTGCTGCTCGCGCAGCTGAACTTCTTCCTCGGGGCTTTCAACCTGCTGCCACTGCTGCCGCTCGACGGCGGGCACATGGCCGTCGCGATCTACGAGCGCATCCGCAATTGGTTCCGGAATCTGCGCGGACTCCCGGTCGGCGCACCCGTCGACTACATGAAACTGCTACCACTGACATATGTCGCAGTGGTCATCGGCGGTGCGTTCATGGTGCTCACTCTCACAGCAGACATCGTCAACCCCATCCAGCTGTTCTGACCTGCGCCGGTAGAATCGCGCAGTAGCTACGAAAGAAGGCGAACTGTGACCAGCCCCGTCGGATTGGGCATGCCCGAGATCCCCGCCGTCCTCGCGCCCAGGCGAAAGACCCGGCAGCTCATGGTCGGTGGCGTGGGTGTCGGAAGCGACCATCCCATCTCGGTGCAGTCGATGTGCACCACCAAGACCCACGACATCAACGCGACCCTTCAGCAGATCGCAGAGCTCACCGCTGCCGGATGCGACATGGTCCGTGTCGCGTGCCCGCGCCAGGAAGACGCCGATGCGCTGTCCGCGATCGCGAAGAAGAGCCAGATCCCGGTCATCGCCGACATCCACTTCCAGCCGCGCTACATCTTCGCGGCGATCGACGCCGGCTGCGCGGCGGTCCGCGTCAACCCGGGCAACATCAAGGAGTTCGACGGCCGCGTCAAGGAGGTCGCCAAGGCGGCCGGCGACGCGGGTATCCCGATCCGTATCGGTGTCAACGCCGGTTCCCTCGACCCACGCATCATGGCCAAGTACGGCAAGGCCACACCCGAGGCGCTCGTCGAATCGGCGTTGTGGGAAGCAGGCCTGTTCGAGGAATACGGCTTCGGCGACATCAAGATCTCCGTCAAGCACAACGATCCCGTCGTCATGGTCGAGGCCTACCGTCAGCTTGCCGCCCGGTCCGACTACCCGCTTCACCTCGGTGTCACCGAGGCGGGCCCGGCCTTCCAGGGCACCATCAAGTCGGCCGTCGCATTCGGTGCGTTGCTGTCGCAGGGGATCGGCGACACGATCCGGGTGTCGTTGTCCGCCCCGCCCGCCGAAGAGATCAAGGTCGGCGGTCAGATCCTGCAGTCGCTGAACCTACGACCGCGCAAGCTCGAGATCGTCTCGTGCCCGTCGTGCGGTCGTGCTCAGGTCGACGTCTACAAGCTCGCTGACGAAGTCACCGCGGGACTCGAAGGCATGGAGGTCCCGCTGCGTGTCGCGGTGATGGGCTGTGTTGTCAACGGCCCCGGCGAAGCCCGCGAGGCCGACCTCGGCGTCGCCTCCGGAAACGGCAAGGGCCAGATCTTCGTCAAGGGGAAGGTCATCAAGACCGTGCCCGAGGCTCAGATCGTCGAAACGCTCATCGAGGAAGCGATGCGGATCGCGGAAGAGATGGAAGACGCCGGAGCGGGGTCCCCGACGGTGTCCATCTCCTGATACCGGTGGGGCGTGTGAGGCGCCTGCAAGGTACTCGGACACATGGAGCAGGACACGATTTCCCCGATGGCGTGACACATGGCACTCTGATTTCGTATCGGCTTGTCGACGGGTGGTGAGCGAGTGCTCAAGCTTCTTGGTGTCCGGTCGCTGGGAGGCCGCGACACGGTCGCGGTGCAACGGGTGCTCGCCCGCGACCCTGTGGCATCGTGCATGGTCGCCGGGCGTGTGGAGGAGTACGGACTCGACCACCGCTCGTTCGGCGGTGAGATGTGGAGTCGCGGTGGCCCCGACCAATCGTTGTGTTTCTCGGGCGCGAACCTGATTCCGCTCCTGGGCGATCCGGACGACATCCACGCCTTCGCCGAACGGGCCGCGCGCGGCCCCCGCCTGTGCTCCTCGGTGGTGGGCCGCGTCGAGTACGCACTCCCGATGTGGGAACTGCTGGAATCGACGTGGGGCCCGCCGCGTGAGGTGCGCGCGGAGCAACCGCTGCTCGTCCTCGACCGCGAACCCCTCATCGAACCCGATTCACGCGTGCGGCGCGTCCGGCCCGAGGAACTCGACCGGTATCTGCCCGCAGCGATCGCCATGTTCATCGAGGAGGTCGGAATCGATCCACGATCCGGCGACGGGGGAGCGAGCTACCGGCGTCGTGTCGCGAGCCTCATCGCTGCCGGACGGGCGTGGGCGCGATTCGAACGTGGCCGTGTCGTGTTCAAGGCCGAGGTCGGATCGGTGTCGTCGGCCGTGGGACAGATCCAAGGTGTCTGGGTGGATCCGGAGATGCGCGGTCAGGGACTCGGCACAGCCGGCACCGCCGCGGTCGCCGTGTCGGTCACAGCGAGCGGTCGTCTCCCGAGTCTGTACGTCAACAGTTTCAACGTCCGGGCGCGTGCCGCCTACGCGCGTGCAGGGTTCCGTCAGGTCGCGACATTCTGCACCGTGCTCCTGGACTGACGCGGCGCCTGAGCCGAATCCGGGCCACGAGCCCTTACGATGACGGCGATGAGACCTCGATCCGCTCCGTCGTGCCGTGCCGGCGGGAGATCCGCAGCCGTCATCACGACGCTGCTGATGCTCCTCGGGCTCGTCGCCGCCTGCACGCCGCGCGCAGCGGGTCCGGAACCGGCGGCCCAGCTTTTCCTGAATGCCTTGGCGGAACAGGATTTCGCGCGGGCAGCCGGCTACACCGACCGGCCGGACGACGCCGAGACCTCGCTTGTCGAAGTCTGGAACGGATTGCAGGCGGAGTCGCTCACGGCGACCACGGCGGGAGTCCGGATCGCCGGTGACTCCGCTGTCGTCGACTACAGCTACGAATGGCACCTCCCCAAGGATCGGGTGTGGGACTACACCGGTCAGTTGCAGATGGGTCGCAGCGGCGAGGACTGGGTGGTGCGCTGGTCCAAATCCGCCGTGCATCCGCAACTCGGTGATCGTCAGACCATGTTCCTGAGGAGCGATCCTGCGCCGCGGGCCCGGGTCAACGAGCACGCAGGAAGTGACGTCCTCGTGCCGGGCGTCGTGTACGGAATCGCGTTCGACGCCTCCCTGAGTCCCGATATTCCGGCTGCCGCTCGGTCGCTGTCGGCCACGCTCTCGCAGTTCGACAGGTCCCTGACGGCCCAGTCGATCGCCGAGTCCGTGACCGCCGCCGACGGACCGCGCGCGGTCGTACGTCTTCGCCAGGACGACTACGACCTCGTCGCCGGCGCGCTGTCGTCGATTCAGGGTGTCGTCGTCACCGAACAGGCAGACATGGTCGCGACCGACCGCACCTTCGCCCCGGACCTGGTCGGCCAGGTCAAGAAGACCGTCATCGACCAGGTCGACGGAACCGCCGGCTGGAGCGTGGTACTCGTCAACCAGTACGGCGTCGAAACCGGTGTTCTCACTGAAACCGCACCCCAACCCGTGCCGTCGTTCTCGATCAGCCTCGACCGCCCGATCCAGGTGGCCGCTCAAGCGGCGGTGGACGGTCGTACCGAGCAGGCGATGATGGTCGTCATCGAGGCCTCGACGGGTGCCGTGCTTGCGGTCGCACAGAACGAGGCCGCCGACAAGGACGGCCCGGTCGCGCTGATGGGCCAGTATCCACCCGGCTCCACGTTCAAGATCATCACCTCGGGTGCGGCGATCGCGAACGGGATCGCGACCCCGGAGACGATGGTGCCGTGCCCCGGCCGGATCACGATCGGCGAGCGCAGTGTTCCCAACTACAACGAGTTCGCGCTCGGCACGGTCTCGATGGCCACCGCGTTCGCGCGCTCGTGCAACACGACATTCGCCAAGTTCGCCTCCGAGATGGAGTCCGACGCGCTCACCGTGGCTGCCGCCCAGTTCGGTATCGGCGTCGGCCACGACGTGGTGGGCATGCCGACGGACTCGGGATCCGTCCCGCCCGCAGAGGATCTCGTCGAGCGCACCGAGGACGGATTCGGGCAGGGCAAGGTGGTCGTCAGCCCGTTCGGAATGGCGCTCGCCGCGGCGACGGTGTCGAGCGGGCACACCCCGATCCCGTATCTCATCCAGGGGCGGGAGACGGTCGTGGAGGATGAGGCGCCGCCGATCTCTGCCGAGGTGGTCGACGGATTACGCGGCATGATGCGACTGGTCATCACCAGCGGTACCGCCGACCGAATCCGCGATCAGGGGGACGTCTACGGCAAGACGGGTGAGGCAGAGGTCGAAGGTGGGTCGCACTCGTGGTTCGTCGGCTACCGCGGTGATCTCGCCTTCGCGACACTTGTGGTCCGCGGCGGGAGCTCGGACAACGCGGTGGGCGTCACGCGCGACATGTTCGCCGCGCTGCCACCCGAGTACCGGTCGGACGGAGCATGAACGGTGCGCCGCGGCCGCGACACGGTCAGGGCAGAAGGCCCAGCTTTCTCGCGACCGTGACGGCTTCGTGGCGGGAATGCACGTCGAGTTTGTTCATGGTGCTGCGCAGGTAGCTCTTGACGGTCTCGGGCCCCACCGCCAGGCGCCGGGCGATCTCGGCGTTCGAGCAGCCCAATGCCACGTAGGACAGGACATCCGTCTCACGCGTCGAGAGCGTGACCTCGGTATCCGACGGCGATTTCCCGACGAGGGCCGACGCGAGACGGTCGGACAGGGCTCTGAGATGTTGCTGGAGCTCGGCATCGTCGACGTCCTGTGCCAGCGCGCGCAACTCCGCGTGCACCTCCCGCACTTCGGTGGTGGCGATCGGCTCCTTCGTGTCGGAGGTGAGGTAGCCGAGCATAGCGACCCGTCGGTCCACCTCGTCACGCACCGTGATCTCGCTCGCGAGCCGGGTCGCAGCGTGAACGAACGCGTTCACGGCCCGATCTCCGAATTGGATTCGCTCGCGTACTGCGCCGTACAGCACGGCGCGTGCAGCACCACCGACCACGACCGGCACCGCCAGGATCGAGCGCAGCCCCTCTCCGAGTACCGGACGGTCGAAGTGATGGGTGATCGACGACGCGCTTCCGTAGTCGGCGACGGTCACCGGGCGTGCCTCGTCGAGTGCGCGGCCGCCGAGACCCGCGCGCGGCGGCACGACCACTCCCGCCAGACCGTTCGTCCGGGTACCGAGGAACTCGCTGAGGTGCAGATGCCCGCTCTTCACCTCACCGGCGAAGACAACGGGAACTTGCGCGTGCGAGGCGGTACGGCGCAGCTCGCTCCGCAGTGCGTCGCCGTCTCGGGGGCGAAGCAGGGATGAGGCAGCGGTGGACACGGTCGGCCACCCCTTTCCGGGGGTATCGGGAGGTTTCTGTGACAGGAATCATAGATCGTGCCAGGGTCGAGTGGGCCCGGGGCCCACGCCGATGCGCTACGAAAGGACGGACCGATGGCCGACACAGCGACCCGTGTGCAGGAACTTCTGGACCGCTACGATACAGCCGACGCCACTGCTGCCCGTCTGTTGTGCGACGACCACCCGGCCGATGCGGTGGCATTCACGGTGATCGACCCCGATCTCGGATCGACCGACCTGACGTTCGGCGACCTGTCAGAGCGGTCGGCGCGATTCGCGACAGCACTCGCCGATCTGGGTGTGGAACCGGGCGACCACGTCGCGACCCTGATGGGAAAATCCGCTGACCTCGTCGTCGCGCTGCTCGGAATCTGGCGCCGCGGCGCCGTCCACGTCCCGCTGTTCACCGCGTTCGCGCCGCCCGCGATCGCGTTCCGTCTCGGCGCGAGCGGCGCGAAGGTTGTCGTCGCAGACGGTGATCAGGTGGGCAAGCTCGCTCCCGGCGAAGACATCCCGCACGATGCGCCGTGGCAGGTGATCGTCGTAGGCGATGGGGACGGTGTCGGATTGGACTTCGCCGAGCTCGTCGAATCCCATTCCGCTGACGATCCGCGAGGTAGTGCGGTGTCGGTGGGCGGAGACGGTGGTCTCGTCCAGCTCTTCACATCGGGTACCACCGGCACCCCCAAGGGCGTCCCGGTGCCGGTCAAGGCCTTGGCTTCGTTCCACGCCTACCTCGAATTCGGTCTCGACGTCCGTGAGGACGACGTGTTCTGGAACGCGGCCGATCCAGGCTGGGCGTACGGGCTCTACTACGCGCTGCTCGGACCTCTGGCCGCGGGCCGCCGGAGTCTGTTGCTGCACGCCGGATTCTCCCCGGCGCTCACCTGGCACGTGCTCGACACTTTCGGCGTCACCAACTTCGCGGCGGCGCCGACGGTGTATCGGTCGCTGCGCGCCGACTCCGCCCCTCACGCCCGGATCCGTCTTCGGCGGGCATCGTCGGCGGGGGAGCCGCTGACTCCCGACGTGCTGGCCTGGTCGCGCGAGGAACTCGGTGTGGTGGTGCGCGACCAGTACGGGCAGACCGAGCACGGCATGTTCGTCGTCGATGCGTGGGCCGACGGGCTCCGCGACGATGTGCCGGAGCGATCGATGGGGAAGCCACTGCCGGGATGGACCTGCGCGGTCCTGCGCGACGACAGCGACGACATCGCCGAACCCGGCGAGCTCGGCCGGGTCGCGATCGACGTCGAGAACAGCCCGCTGGTGTGGTTCACGGGATACGTCGATGCCCCCGACAAGACCGCTACCCGATTCACCGACGACGGTCGCTGGTACCTGACCGGCGACGCAGGGAAGGTCGACGAGAACGGTTTCTACTTCTTCTCCTCGCGCGACGACGACGTCATCATCATGGCCGGCTACCGGATCGGGCCCTTCGACGTCGAATCCGTGTTGGTGATGCATCCGGACGTGGTCGAGGCGGCGGTCGTCGGTCTTCCCGACGAACTGCGCGGCGAGGTTCTCGAAGCATTCGTGGTGCTCCGCGACGGTGTCGACGGCGACGATGCGCTCGAATCGGACCTGCAACAACTCGTGAAGAAGAAGTTCGCGGCGCACGCCTACCCGCGTGCAGTCCATTTCGTCCCGCATCTGCCCAAGACTCCGAGCGGCAAGGTCCAGAGGTTCCTGTTGCGGCAAGGGGTCACGTCCTGAGCGTCCGTCGTGCGAACCGGGATCGGCGAGCGGGGCACGAGGCAACGAGGTGGTCGGGAGCGACTAACCTGGACCGCATGTCTACCCGTGCCCCGCTCGTCCCCGGAACCCCGACCCCCATCCGTGAGGTCCCCAAGTCCATCGAGCGCCCCGAGTACGTCTGGAAGCCCACGGCGAACGAAGGCAACGAGCCGTGGGTACAGACTCCGGAGACGATCGAGAAGATGCGCATCGCATCGAAGATCGCGGCGCAGGCGCTCGTCGAGGCGGGCAAGGCAGTTTCCCCCGGCGTGACGACCGATGAGATCGACCGCATCGCACACGAGTTCATGTGCGATCACGGGTCGTACCCGTCCGACCTCGGTTACCGCGGATTCTCGAAGTCGGTGTGCGTGTCGCTCAACGAGGTGATCTGCCACGGAATTCCGGACACCACCGTGATCGAGGACGGCGACATCGTCAACATCGACGTGACCGCCTACATCCACGGCGTCCACGGCGACACCAACGCCACCTTCCTGGCCGGCGACGTGTCCGAGGACGCACGCCTGCTCGTCGAGCGCACCCACGAGGCGACGATGCGCGCGATCAAGGCAGTCAAGCCGGGCCGGGCTCTCAACGTCATCGGCCGTGTCATCGAGTCGTACGCCAACCGGTTCGGATACGGCGTAGTGCGCGACTTCACCGGTCACGGGATCGGCGAGACCTTCCACAACGGACTCGTGATCCTGCACTACGACCGCCCTGACATCGACACCGTCATCGAGCCGGGCATGGTGTTCACCATCGAGCCGATGATCAACCTCGGCACCCCGGATTACGAGATCTGGGACGACGGCTGGACCGTTGTCACCAAGGACCGCAGGTGGAGCGCGCAGTTCGAGCACACACTCGTCGTCACCGAGACCGGTAGCGAGATCCTCACCCTTCCCTGAGATCTGGACCCTGCCTGAGATCAGGGTGCCGATCGATGCAGGATTCGCCACGCTGCGGCAGTACACACTGCCGCGATCGCGATCGGCAGCAACACGAGGGTCACCACGCGGGGTGTGTCGGCGAACCACGACCACAGGGCCGACCACGACTGCGTCCACGTCAGCAGGATCGATGCGAGCCCGACGGCCACGATGATGGCGGTGCCTGCGGTCAGCAGCCCCATTGCGCGCCAGCGCTGGTGGATCACGCCGGCGAGTACGGACAGCCCTACGACGAGTGTCAATGTGGCGAAGTAGCCGGTGAACTGGATCAAGGCGCTGTCGGTCAGGAATCGGAGTACTCCGAACATGCGCATCCGTACGCCCCAGCCGTCCGTCGCTTCCTCGACCACCGAGAGCGCCTGCAGGACCGCCGCGAACACGAACGATTGGACGAGTCCGATCAACACGATCGACGACATGAAATGTGCGCGAGTGCTGCCCAACCGCAGCGAGAACGGGAACATCTGCGTCATCGACAGCAGGTAGAAGGCGACGACGAATCCGTAGAGCGAGAGCACACTACCGGTGACGTTGTACTGCTGGTCGGTCGTGACCAGGGCGAAGATGACCCACGGGATCGCGAAGGCAGTGGCGAGTATCCCGGCGGGCCAGGCGATCAGCAGGGGCCACGCGACCGTCTGGATGCGTGCGACGGACCACACGCGTGCTGCTCCGGTGGTGACGGGGGC
The DNA here is from genome assembly GCF_036327795.1 of Rhodococcus artemisiae. NCBI lineage: Bacteria > Bacillati > Actinomycetota > Actinomycetes > Mycobacteriales > Nocardiaceae > Rhodococcus > Rhodococcus artemisiae. The sequence continues at coordinate 570,245 of NZ_JAUTXY010000001.1, read as the reverse complement.
GGGTAGGGCGAGCGCGGCGGTCACAGCGGAGCCTCCTGTGTTGTCGATGCAGTCGTGGTGCGCGCGTGCGACTCGGTCGTGGGGTCAACGTGCAGATGTACGACGAGGTCCTGCAGCGACACGGCGTGGATGCTCACGCCGGCCGGCCGGCCGGTCTCGTCGATACCGTCGGTCCCGCTGAGGAAGGTTGTGCGGACGGTGTTCCCGAGGCTCTCGTGGTGGAGCACGGTGTGGCTGCCGACGACTCGGGCGACGTCGTCGGCCGGGCCCTCGGCCACCGCGGCGCTGGCGCGTGCGGTGTCGGTGTCGACGTCGAGGACCAGTCGGCCGCGGTCGAGCACGAGTACATGTTCGAGAAGGTCGGCGACCTCGTCGATGAGGTGTGTCGACAGGACGATCGTGCGCGGATGCTCCGCGTAGTCGGCGATCAGTTCGTCGTAGAACATCTTCCGTGCGACGGCGTCGAGGCCGAGGTAGGGCTCGTCGAAGACGGTCAGCGGTGCCCGCGAGGCCAATCCGACCACGATTCCCAGCGCCGACGTCATACCGCGCGACAGCTTCTTGACCCGGCGGTTCTCGGGCAGCGCGAACCTTTCGACGAGGTGGTGCGCGTAGTCGCTGTCCCACCGGGGGACGAGTAGTTCCGCGGAACTGAGCACGTGCCGGACGCAGACGGCGTCGGGATAGCGCTGGGTGTCCGCGACGAAGCACATCTGCTGCATGATTGCGGCGCTCTCGTACGGGTCGGTTCCGAAGACCTCGATCCGCCCGGAGCTCGGGAGTGTTTGCCCGGTGAGGATCTGCATCAGGGTGGTCTTCCCAGCGCCGTTGCGGCCGAGCAGTCCGTAGATGGTGTGGTCCTGTAATTCGAAATCCACGTCGTCGAGCGCGGTGAAGGCGCCGAACTGCTGCCGCAGCCCGCGTGCGCGGACGAGTGGAGGTGCGGGTGTGGCGGGCATCAGGCCTCCCAGTTGTCGAGCATCGCTTTGAGTTCTTCGGTCGTGACCCCGAGCTTGTCCGCTTCGCGGAGGAGTGGGGCGATGTACTGGAGCGCGAACCGCTCGCGGCGTCGCGCCCGGAGTGTGTCGCGGGCGCCGGTGCTGACGAACATGCCGATTCCCCGTTTCTTGTAGAGAATTCCGTCGGTGACCAGGGCATTCAGCCCCTTGGCTGCCGTGGCTGGATTGATGCGGTGGAACGCTGCGAGCTCGTTCGTCGACGGCGCTTGCTCTTCTTCGCAGAGTGAGCCGTCGATGATCGAGTTCTCCACGAGTTCCGCGATCTGACGGAAGAGCGGTTGTCCGCCGTCGGTCAACATGAGATCGACGTGGTGTTCGTCGGTTCATTACTCATGTAACTAACCATAGAACCGCGACGAGCGGGGTGCAATACCCGGGGCGCGACGGCCCGGCGTGTAGCGTTTGCGCGCATGGAAACCAGGACGGTGAGCGCCCCAGGGGGGAGTGTTCGGGTGCATGTCGGGGGGCCCGACAGTCGGCATACAGTTCTACTGCTTCCCGACGCAGGGGAGTCTGCAGGCGTGTACGACGTCGTGTGTGAGCGGCTGCACAACTCGGATCTCCGCACGGTCGTCGTCGACGACATCGACGGTCTCGGTCCGGCCGACGTGTTCGCGATACTCGATGACCTGGCACTGCCGTGGGTGCATCTCGTGGGCAGCGGAGCCGGCGCCGAACTCGCGTGGGCGGTTGCGGCAGGACGATTCGGACGGTTCGCGAGTCTTGTGGTCGCCGAACGTGGGCACCCGGCCGTCGCGGACGTCGACGGCACCGTGCGCGACGCTTCGGCGCCGGCCGCGGAGGTCCCCACCACCATCGTGATCGGGAGCGCAGCGCGGCGCGCGGAGGCCGATGGCTCGATGCGCTACGTCACCGGCGAATTCCGCGTGGTCGAACTCGACGGGGTCGAGAACATCCCGGCGCACGCACCGGCCGACTTCGCATCCGCGATCGCGCTCCGCACCGGAAGCTGGTAGACGAACGACGGCACCTCCCGGGTCCGAAGATCCGGGAGGCGCCGTTCATCGATCGGGTCAGAGACCCAGCAGCGCGTTCTCGACGACCTCGGGCAGTGCCGGATGGATCCAGTACTGGCCGGTGGCCATCTCCTTTGCTGTCAGACCGAAACTCATCGCCTGGATCAGCGGCTGGATCACGGTCGACGCCTGTGCCCCGATGATGTGCGCACCGAGCAGCAGGCCGGTGGACCGATCGGCGATCAGCTTGCAGAAGCCCTCGGTGTCCTCCATCGCCCAGCCGTAGGCGACGTCGCCGTAGTTCTGGACCTTGACCGAGATGTCGTACCCGGCGGTGCGGGCCTGCTCCTCCGTCAACCCGACGGTCGCGATCTGCGGATCTGTGAAGACAGCCGCAGGCACGAAACGGTGATCGGACCGCCGCAGCTCGGATGTGTCGCTACTCCACGCGTCGTGGAGCAGGTTGTACTGCACGACGCGAGCCTCGTGGTTCGCTACGTGCTTGAGCTGGTACGACGACGACACGTCACCGAGCGCGAAGACACCGCGCGCGGTGGTGCGCTGGAACTCGTCGACGACGATGCGACCCTCGTCGTCCAGCTCGATCCCCGCCTTCGCCACGTCGAGCAGGTCGCCGTTGGGTTCGCGACCGGTCGCGACCAACAGTGCATCGCCGGAGACAACGGTGCCGTTCTCGAGTTCCACTTCGACACCGTCGCCGACGGGCCGGAATCGGCGGGCCGGATCGGTCAGATGGACGTCCCACTTCTCACACGCCAGCGACGTGAAACGCTCCGAGACCTCGGTGTCGAGGTGGCGCAGCAGCGCGCCGCTGCGCGCGATCACCGACACCCTGGTGCCCAGCGCAGAGAACACATGCGCGAACTCCATGGCGATGAATCCGGTCCCGAGAATCACCAACGATTCGGGAAGCTTCGGCAGACGCATGATGTCGTCGCTCGTGTAATAGCGCACGCCGCTGTCCACAACGCTGCGGGGGACACTCGCACGTGAGCCTGCCGCCACGACCACCTGGTCGGCTGTGATGGTCTCGCCTGTGCCTGTGTCGATCCTGCGCTCACCGACGAACCGGGCATGCCCGCCGTACACGGTCACGTTGTCGCAGTCTTCGCGGCGGTAGCGTTCGCCGCCCGCTGCGATCGGGTCGATTCGTCCGAACACTCGGTCGACGATGTCGTTCCAGCGCACACCGTCGATCGAAGCGTCGACACCGTACTTGCCTGCGGTCCTGATCGTGCGTGCGACCTCGGCTGCATATACGTACATCTTGGTCGGGATGCACCCGACGTTGAGGCAGGTACCCCCGAAGGTGCCCTCTTCCAGGAGCGCGACGCGCTTGTCGTCGTAGCGTTCGTCGATGAGTGAATTACCCGATCCGGTGCCGATGATCGCGAGGTCGTAGTGGGTCACGCATGCTCTCCCGTGGTTCGTGGCCGGGCGTCATCCGCCCGGGCGCCGGCGGTCTCGTCGCCGGTCCTGTGACCGTCCAACCATTCCAGCCACAGGTCCAATTCCCGGAACGCCTCACCCAGCGGCAGCGGTGTGGAAAGGAACACATCGTGCCGAGCGCCGTCGATGGGCACGATCGTCGTCCGGTTGCCGAGGCACCCCGCCCACCGGGCGATCTGCCGGACATCGAGGACGGCATCGACGGTATCGATCTCGGGGTCGTATGCGGGCGCCGAACCGCTCTTCCCCGAACGCAGGATGAGCGACGGTACTCCGATATCGAGCCCGCGGTGCAGCTGCGCATGTCCGTGTCGGACCGCGCGGATCCAGCCGAACCTGATCGGGAATCCCGTCAGCGGTTTCCAGTCGAGGTCGTAGGTCCAGCCGCCCTGCTGCAGGCTCGCCCCGTAGGTCTCGAGCTTCGGGCCGGGGACCGCGTCCTTGGGGCGGAGCCGGCCGATGAGATCGATCGCGGCCGTGCCGACATTGCGCAGATAGGAGGGCCCCTGCAGGTCGAACCACGGGCTGTTCAGGATCAGACCTGTCACACCCGCTCCGCGGGCGCCGCCGGGGCGTCGCTGGAGGCGGTCGAGCCACAGCGGGAGCACGAGACCGCCGGTCGAATGGGCGGCGAGCAGGACGCCCCCGCGCACCTCGTCACGCACGAGGCGCAACGCCCGGTCGAGTTCGGAATCGTAGAACTTCAGGTCGGTGACGAAGTGGGGGGTGTGCTCAGGCCTCAGTGATCGACCGCATTTACGCAGGTCCAGCGCATAGAATCGGTAGCCCTGCGCGGCGAAGTGCTCGGCCAGGTGCTGTTGGAAGAAGTAGTCGGTGAAACCGTGGACGTAGAGGACCGCGCGATCGGGGAGATCGGCTTCGTCCGGCTGATACCGGACGAGCGTCGCGCTGATCTGTCCTTCCCCGTCCGGGTCGGTGCCCAGAGGTAGACTGAGCTGCTGGTATCCGTCGCCGAGGATGTCGGGCTGCCAAGTTGTCACTATCACACTGTATTGGTGACTGCGGTAGACGGAAGTGGGTACACAATTGGGTGAAGTGAAACGCCGGTCAACATCCGGGTAACCTGTTCGTCGCAGTCGGCACGATCGTGGTGATCTCGGTGTACGAGAGCGTCCATGTCCGTGTACGGGACACTCACGCGGGCGGACCACCACCGCGGCGGCGCGTGCGAACAGACAAGGAAGTCGATTTCCCAGTGTCAGAGAACGTAGAGGCGAAGACCGATGTAGTGCTCGTAGGCGCGGGCATCATGAGCGCGACCCTCGGAGCGCTGCTGCGCCAGCTGCAGCCGGAGTGGTCCATCACGGCGTTCGAGCGGCTCGACGCCGCCGCCGCGGAGAGCAGCGACCCGTGGAACAACGCGGGCACCGGACATTCCGCCCTGTGTGAGCTCAACTACACCCCCGCGAAGCCCGACGGCTCGGTCGACATCACCAAGGCGATCAACGTCAACGAGCAGTTCCAGGTATCGCGCCAGTTCTGGGCCTACGCGATCGACAAGGGAATCCTGTCGGATCCGAAGAACTTCATCAACCCGATTCCGCATGTCAGCTTCGTGCACGGCGCCGACAACGTGAAGTACCTGCGCGCCCGCTACGACGCCCTTGCCGGACACCCGCTCTTCGCCGACATGGAGTACTCCGAGAGCCCCGAATGGTTCTCCGAGCGCCTGCCGCTGATGGCCGAGGGCCGCGACTTCTCCGACCCGGTCGCGCTGAACTGGACCGAAACCGGCACCGACGTCGACTTCGGTGCGCTCACCAAGCAGCTCGTCAACAACGTCGCCGCGTCCGGCGGCACGGTGTTCTTCGGCCACGAGGTCACCAACCTCTCCAAGCAATCCGACGGCAGCTGGATCGTCAAGGTCCGCAATCGTCGTACCGGTGAGTCCCGCAAGGTTCACGCCAAGTTCGTGTTCGTCGGTGCCGGCGGCGGTGCACTGCACCTGCTTCAGAAGTCGGGTATCGCCGAGGCCAAGGGCTTCGGCGGGTTCCCCGTCTCGGGTGCGTTCCTGCGCTGCACCAACCCCGAGGTCATCGCTCGGCACAGCGCCAAGGTCTACGGTAAGGCCGCCGTCGGTGCACCTCCGATGTCGGTGCCCCACCTCGACACCCGCGTGATCAACGGTGAGCAGGGCCTGCTCTTCGGTCCGTACGCCGGTTGGTCGCCGAAGTTCCTCAAGCAGGGCGGCGTGATGGACCTGCCCAAGTCGGTCAAGCCGAACAACCTGATGTCGATGCTAGGGGTGGGCATGACGGAACTCGGCCTCGTCAAGTACCTGGTCAGTGAGCTGAGCCAGTCGCCCGCCGACCGCATCGTGACGCTGTCCGAGTTCGCCCCCGAGGCTCGCCTCGAGGACTGGGAGCTGATCGTCGCCGGTCAGCGCGTCCAGGTCATCCGGCGTAAGGGCGCGGGTGGTGTCCTCGAGTTCGGTACTGCAGTGGTCAACGCCGCCGACGGAACGATCGCGGGCCTCCTCGGTGCGTCGCCCGGCGCGTCTACCGCTGTGCCTGCAATGCTCGACGTACTCGAGCGGTGCTTCCCGCAGCAGTGGGCAGGATGGCAGCCGAAGCTGAAGGAGATGGTTCCGTCGCTGGGCATCAAACTGTCCGAGAATCCCGCGCTGTTCGAGCAGGTGTGGAATTGGAGCACCAAGTCGCTCGAGCTCGACGTCGCGTCCGATCCTGTGCCGACCGCTCCTGTCGAGGCCGCAGCAGTCTGACAGCTCCGGCAGTCTGTCAGTCACACAAAGTCGTCGCAGGCCGGTCCGCGCCCAGTGGGGAGCGGACCGGCCTGTACTCACATCGGATCGGAAAGTGGGGACCACCGGGTGCCAACCGAGAGCGTCGGCGAGACGAATTATCTCGTCGGCCTGAATCTGTCCGGGCGCCGCGTCGTCGTGGTGGGAGGCGGGTCCGTCGCGCAGCGTCGACTCGGATTGCTCGCCTACTCGGGCGCGGACATCCACGTGGTGGCGCGCGCAGCGACGCCGGTGATCGAGAGCATGGCCGCCAAGGGAAATATCACCCTCGAACTCCGTGACTACGTCGAGGGAGATCTCGACGGCGCGTGGTACGCGATGGCATGCACCGACGAAGCCGACACCAATGCGGCGGTCGTGTCGGAAGCCGAACGGCGCAGGGTGTTCTGCGTGCGCGCCGACAATGCGCGAGAGGGAAGTGCGGTCACCCCCGCGACTGCCCAGCACGACGGTCTGTCCGTCGGTGTACTGGCCGGTGGTGACCACCGACGTTCGGCCTCCGTCCGCACCTCGATCCTCGATGCACTCGCAGGTTCGGGCACCTCCGGGATTTCCGACACCGGCAACAAGCCGGTCGGTGTCGCGCTGGTGGGCGGCGGACCGGGTGACCCGGACCTGATCACTGTCCGAGGACGTCGCCTGCTCTCGCAGGCCGATGTCGTGGTCGCAGACCATCTGGCGCCGCAGCCGCTGCTCGCCGAACTCGCCCCGCACGTCGAGGTGATCGACGCCGCGAAACTGCCCTATGGCAGGGCGATGGCGCAGCAGGTCATCAACGAGATCCTCGTCGACCGCGCCAACGCCGGGAAGTTCGTCGTCCGGCTCAAAGGCGGCGACCCGTACGTATTCGGACGTGGCTTCGAAGAACTCGAAGCGTGTGCCGAGGCAGGCGTCCCGGTGACGGTGGTGCCGGGCATCACCAGTGCGATCTCGGTGCCGTCGGCCGCCGGAATCCCCGTCACTCACCGGGGGGTGACCCACGAGTTCGTGGTGATCAGCGGCCACGTCGCACCCGACCATCCGGATTCGTTGACCGACTGGGGTGCGCTCGCGAAACTTCGGGGCACGCTCGTGCTGCTGATGGCAGTTGCGCGTATCGAACAGTTCGCCGACGCCTTGCTCGCTGGTGGACGCCCCGCCGATACCCCGGTGGCCGTCGTGCAGGAGGGAACGCTGCGCAGCCAGCGAGTGTTGCGTGCCGACCTCGCCACCGTTGCCACCCGCGTGCGCGATGAAGGTATCCGTCCACCCGCGATCATCGTCATCGGCCCCGTCGCGGGCTTCACCGTGGAAGGTGTGTGACGTGACCGAGCCATCGAAGCAGCTGACGACACGCGCAGTCGCCATGGCGACTCTGGTCCTGAGTGGGCTCCAGCTCATGGTCGTGCTCGACGGCACCGTTGCGAACCTCGCTCTCGCGCCACTGCAGAGCGAACTCGAACTCTCCGACGCGGGCCGCAACTGGGTCCTCACCTCGTACGCACTGGCCTTCGGCGGCCTGATGCTGCTCGGCGGGCGCCTCGGCGACAGCTACGGCCGCAAGAAGATGTTCATCGCCGGTGTCGGGCTCTTCACAATTGCATCACTGCTGTGCGGCCTCGCGAACAACGAAGCGATGCTCATCGGTGCGCGTGCCCTGCAGGGCGTCGGCGCGGCCGTCGCGTCGCCCACCGCCCTTGCTCTCGTAGCGACTACATTCGCGGCGGGACCCGCCCGCAACCGGGCGATTGCGGTGTTCGCCGCGATGACGGGCGTCGGGTCCATTGCGGGTCTCATCCTCGGTGGGGCGCTCACCCAGGTGTCGTGGCGATGGATCTTCCTGATCAACGTGCCCATCGGTGCGCTCATCGTGGGTCTCGCGGTGATCGCGCTCCGAGAGACCGCAGCCGAGCGGCTCGCGCTCGACGTACCCGGTGCAATTCTTGCGACTCTGGGCTGCACCGGTCTGGTTTTTGCGTTGACGGAAGGGCCTGAACTGGGCTGGGGAAGTCCCGCAGTGGTGGGTGCACTCGTCGCCGGTGTCGTGCTGCTCGGGGTTTTCCTGCTGGTCGAGCGTCGCGCCGAGAATCCACTGCTGCCGTTCGTCCTGTTCCGCAACAAGGACCGCGTTGCGGTGTTCGTGTCGATCTTCTTCGCGGGCGCGGTGATGTTCAGCCTCGCTGCATTCGTTGCACTGTTCGTACAGGACGTCCTCGGCTACACCCCGCTGCAGGCGGGTCTTGCGTTCGTGCCGTTCGCGTTCGGTCTCGGTGCTGCGGCTGCCGCGTCCTCGAAGCTCGTGGCGCGCATCGAGCCACGGTGGCTGATCGTCACCGGCACCGTGATCATGACCGCGAGCCTGCTGTACGGGTCCACGATGGACGGCAGCGTCCGCTACCTTCCCACCCTGTTCGTGTTGGTGCTCGTCGTCGGGTTCGGCGTCGGACTCGCCGTGGTCCCGCTGCCCTTGTGCGCGATTGCAGGGGTGGGGTCGCACGAGATCGGACCACTGTCTGCGATCGCACAGGTCGCTCAGACGCTCGGCGGGCCCGTCGGTCTCGGCATCATCGGGGCGATGGCGACGTCGAAGACGTTGTCGCTCGGTGGTACCTCCGGCGCAGTCGCCGACATGACAGAGGCCCAGCTCGCCGCACAGGGCGCGGGCTACATGTTCGCGCTCGTGGGCTGCGCGGTATGTGCGGTGATCGCGGGTATCTCGGCGTTGTTCATCCGGTTCACACCCGAACAGGTTGCGCAGGCACAGGAAGCCGAGAAGTCGGTCCAGACCACCTGACGTGCCGAACTCCCGACCGGCCCCGTCGGCGGGGCCGGTTTCGTTTCATGTCAGGACGATCAACTCGGTCGGCGATTCGACCTCGACCCGCAGCCCGGCCTTCGACGCGACCCGAGCCACACCCTTGACGTCGATCGGCTCGGCGCGAGTGAGCACGAGCGCTCTCGCAAGCAGGCCCTTGTGATGTTTGTTGAAGTGGCTGACCACCTTGCGGGTGCCATCGGGCTGCTCGGTGAGCACCGTGGCTGTCACCGCACCGGGCACCGGACCGAGCTGCTGATAGACACCCGAGCGCAGGTCGACGACGAGATCACCGTCGGCCTCCGTCACGATCGCGTCGGACAGTTCCGGGCGCCACAGCGCCGCGAGTGTCCCGAAACCGGGCAGCTTCGATCCGCCCGACAGTCGGTACGCGGGAACCGGGTCGGCCGCACGGACCGCACCGAACAGCGCGGACCCGATGCCCAGTCGACGGTAGGCCTTGTCACGTTGGGCCTTGGTGAAGGACGCGGCGTCGAGCGCATCGAACAGCACTCCCGTGTAGCGCAAGAGCGCCGGCCGGGTCGGGGAGACCCACAGTTTCGCGTTCCGTTCGACCTCCTCGAACCGGGTGGCACCCAATCCGAGGGCCCGACACGACGCCTCCGGATCAGCGGCGAGGTCGACCAGGGCCTGCACCAGTAGTTCGCGTGTCTCGGTCAGTTGCGGCATCGACAGGTCACCGAGATCGAGCGGGGCGCCGTCGCCGCCGTCGGACTTCGTCTCGGACGGGGGAAGAAGTACCAGCACAAACGACAACCGTACCGATCGGGTGGATCGGGTCGCGAGGTAGGCTGACCGATCGTGATCACCCGCATGTCGCACCTGTTCCTCCGCACGCTCCGCGACGATCCGGCAGACGCCGAGGTCGCCAGCCACAAGCTGCTCGTCCGCGCCGGCTACGTGCGCCGCATCGCGCCGGGCGTGTACTCGTGGCTGCCTCTGGGCCTGAAGGTGCTGCGGCAGGTGGAGCGGGTCGTCCGCGAAGAGATGAACAGTTTCGGCGCACAGGAGATCTCCCTGCCCGCGCTCCTGCCGCGCGACCCCTACGAGACGACGAACCGCTGGACCGAGTACGGCGACAGCCTCTTCCGCCTGAAGGACCGCAAGGGCGGTGACTACCTGCTCGGGCCCACCCACGAGGAGCTGTTCGCGCTCACCGTGAAGGGCGAATACAACTCGTACAAGGACTTCCCGGTCACGCTCTACCAGATCCAGACCAAGTACCGCGACGAGGAGCGGCCGCGCGCCGGCATCCTCCGGGGCCGCGAGTTCACCATGAAGGACTCGTACAGCTTCGACCTCACCGACGAGGGGCTCGCCGAGTCGTACCGCGCGCACCGCGACGCCTACGAGCGGATCTTCGCGCGCCTCGGCGTGAAGTATGTGATCGTGTCGGCGACGTCCGGCGCGATGGGCGGCAGCGCCTCGGAAGAGTTCCTCGCCGAGTCGCCCGCGGGTGAGGACACCTACGTGCGGTGCCTCGAATCCGGGTACGCGGCCAACGTCGAGGCCGTGAAGACCCTGGCACCGGCACCCATTCCGATCGAAGGCCGGCCGGAGGCGGTCGTCCACGACACCCCCGACACCCCCACGATCGACACCCTCGTCGCAGCGTCCTCACACATCCTCGGCCGCGAGGTCGACGCGTCCGAGACGCTCAAGAACATCCTCGTGAAGGTGCGGCAGCCCGGCGGCGAGTGGGAGCTCCTCGGGATCGGCGTTCCGGGCGACCGCGAGGTCGACGACAAGCGCCTCGAAGCCTCCCTCGAGCCGGCCGAGTTCGCGCTGCTCGGCGAGTCCGACTTCGCCGCCAATCCGTTCCTCGTCAAGGGGTACATCGGGCCCGAGGCATTGCTGGCCAACGGCGTGCGCTACCTCGTCGACCCCCGGGTCGTCGACGGCAGCTCCTGGATCACCGGCGCCGACCAACACGGCAAGCACGTGTTCGGGCTCGTCGCCGGCCGCGACTTCGTACCGGACGGCACGATCGAGGCGGCCGAGGTGCGCGACGGCGACCCGTCGCCCGACGGCGCAGGTCCGCTCGTGTCCGCCCGCGGCATCGAGATCGGCCACGTGTTCCAGCTCGGTCGCAAGTACACCGACGCTTTCGAGGTGAACGTCCTCGGTGAGAACGGTAAGCCTGTGCGTCCCACCATGGGCTCCTACGGCGTCGGTGTCTCGCGACTCGTCGCCGTGGTCGCCGAGCAGCAGCACGACGACAAGGGACTGCGCTGGCCCGCTGAGATCGCGCCGTTCGACGTGCACCTCGTGATCGCCAACAAGGACGAGCAGGCCCGCGCGGGCGCCGAGGCCCTCGCGCAGGAACTCTCCGACGCCGGCATCGACCTGCTCTTCGACGACCGCAAGGCATCTCCGGGCGTGAAGTTCAAGGACTCCGAACTGCTCGGAATGCCGCTCGTCGTCGTGGTCGGCCGCGGTTTCGCCGACGGACATGTCGAACTGCGCGACCGCTTCACCGGAGAGGCCCGCGAGGTACCGGTCGGTGACGCGGTGAACGAGGTTCTCGCAGCGACCCGCCGCTGAAAAGACCGACGGCTGCCGATGAGGCGGCGACGGGGGACCCTGTGACAGGGGACACTGGGTCCATGGCTCCTGATTGGGAACGTACCGACACCTACCTCTCCGACCTCCTCATCGGCAACGATCGAGCCACCGAGTCCGCGCTAGCGGCGAACGCCGAGGCCGGTCTGCCGGCCATCGACGTCTCACGCATGCAGGGGAAGTTCCTGCACCTGCTTGCGCGCGCGATGGGAGCACGGACGATCCTCGAGATCGGCACGCTCGGTGGATACAGCACGATCTGGCTCGCGCGGGCCGTCGGCGACGAAGGGCGCGTGATCACACTCGAATTCGAGCCCCGCCACGCCGAGGTTGCCCGTACGAACCTGGACCGTGCCGGGGTCGGCGGAGTCGTCGACATCCGCGTCGGCCCCGCCCTGGACTCGTTGCCGCATCTCGAGGGCCCGTTCGATCTCGTGTTCATCGACGCGGACAAGGAGAACAATTCCAACTACGTGCGCGAGGCACTGCGGCTCACCCGCCCGGGCAGCGTCATCATCGTCGACAACATCGTCCGCGGCGGTGCGATCGCGGATCCGGACGAGGACGACGAGCGGGTCCGTGCGTCTCGGGATGTCCTCGCATTGTTCGCATCCGAACCTCGCCTCGACGCGACTGCACTGCAGACGGTGGGGGCGAAGAACTGGGATGGTTTCGCGATGGCGCTGGTCATCCACTGAGTGCGCTGCCGGACAGGTTCCCTCCGAATTGTCCTGATCCGCCACGAGAACCTGTTCCAGTGTCGTAATGTGCGCAGCCATGATCTCCACAGTCGTCTGGGGCACAGGAAACGTCGGGCGCGCGGCGATCCGCGCCGTCGATGCGCACCCCGAGCTCGAGCTCACAGCGGTTCTCGTCCACAACCCGGAGAAGGTCGGGCGTGACGCCGGGGACCTGGGTGAGCTCGGCCGTGAGCTCGGTGTCAGGGCGAGAGCAGATATCGACGCCGTGCTGTCCGAGGGCCCCGCCGCCATCGTGTACGCGGCGACCGGAGATATCCGCCCCGACGGCGCATTCGCCGACATCCTCCGTGCGCTGCGCACCGGTGCCGTCGTCGTCACACCCGCGCTGTTCCCGCTCTACGACCACCGCAGTGCACCGCCCGAGATGAGAGAGCCGGTCCTGGCGGTGATCGAAGAGGCAGGTGGGTCGCTGTTTGTGTCGGGTATCGATCCCGGGTGGGGCAACGACGTGCTGCCGTTGTTGCTCAGCGGACTCGGCACGACGGTCGACGGTATCCGCTGCCAGGAGATCTTCGATTACTCGACCTACGACCAGCCCGACTCGGTGCGATACCTCGTCGGGATGGGTCAGCCGATGGACTACGAACCTCCGATGCTCGCACCGTCGGTTCCCACGATGGTGTGGGGCGGACAGGTGCGGTTGATGGCGCGAGGCCTCGGCGTCGAACTCGACGAGATCCGCGAGGTCTTCGACCGGCGGGCCCTCGACAACACCATCACCACTGCGACGATGGGCGATTTCGAGGCGGGCACACAGGGCGCGGTGCGATTCGAACTGCAGGGCATCGTCGGCGGACAGCCCCGAATCGTCATCGAACACGTCACCCGCATCCACCCGAGTTGCGCGCCTGACTGGCCGACCCCACCCGACGGCGGTGCGGGCGCACACCGGGTGATCATCGAGGGACGACCTCGGATCGAAGTCAGTATCGAGGCCGACGACGAAGGAGGGAGTCGGGCGGCAGGCGGGAATGCGACGGCGGTGGGTCGGCTCGTCGGCGCGATCGACTGGCTCGTCGAGCACGAACCCGGCCTCTACGACGCGCTCGAAGTTCCGCTGCGCCCCGCTACCGGCAAACTCACAGCCGCGGAAGGAGCCCCCGCATGATCATCGACATCCCCGATGACAAGGACCCGATCGGCTATGTCTGGGCCGAGATGGTCCCCGGTATCGGGATCCCCGCTTCCCAGTTCTCGCTCTCCGTATACGAGCACTCGACCCTCGACCTGCGCGCGTTCGAAGCCGCGCGGCTGCGGATCGCGCAGATCAACGGATGTGTCTTCTGCCAGGACTGGCGCACCGAACGGGACGGTATCAAGGTGGAGCCCGGTTTCGACCGAGACGTCGAGAACTGGCGCACCACCGAGCACTTCGACGCGCGAACACGACTGGCCACCGAGTACGCCGAGCGATACGCGCTCGATCACCACGGTCTCGACGACGAGTTCTGGGTGCGGATGAAGGCCCAGTTCACCGACGCCGAGATCGTCGAGTTGTCGATGAGCATCGGATCGTGGCTGGCGTTCGGCCGGCTCAATCACGTGCTCGGGTTGGACACCGCCTGTGTACTACCCGGACACTGACCGACACGACGAATGATCAGGGTGCGCCGAAGGGTCAGGGTGCGCCGAACACCACGTCCCCGGTGTAGCCGATCATCCACTGCACGCCGTACTTGTCTGTGCACATGCCGAAGCGCTCGGCCCATTCCACCTTCCCCAGTGGCATGGACACCTCACCGCCCTCGGACAGTCCGCCGAACACCCGGTCTGCTTCCTCGGTGCTGTCGGCGTCGATCGAGATCGCGAAATTCGTTCCGGCGGTGACAGTGCCCATCGCCCCGGGTACGTCGGATCCCATGAGCATGCTGTCCCCCAACGGGAGCGCGACGTGTGCGACGCCATTCTTCTGTTCCTCGGTCAGCTCCATGTCGCCGGTGTCCATGTCGCTGAAGCGTGCCAGCTGCAGTTCCCCGCCGAAAACGGATTGGTAGAAGGTGAACACTTCTTCGGTATTGCCGTTGAAATTCAGGTACGGGTCGACTGATTTCATGTGTGCTCCCATATCGCTGTACGGACGGTCGCGCACCCGCAGTCTAGTGCGCCGATACCCTCACAACAGGCGGAACGGCTTCGGTCGAACGGTCAACCCTCCTGCCATCCGGGCCGCACCAGACCGGACTCGTAGGCCAGCACCACCAACTGGGTCCGGTCCCGCGCACCGAGCTCGAGCAAGATCCGGCTCACATGGGTGCGCACCGTCGCGGGGCTCAGGAACAGTCGGTCGCCGATCTCACGGTTGGTCAGGCCCTCGGCGACCAGAACCATCACCTCCCGCTCCCTGTCGGTGAGCCGCTCGAGTCCCGGCGCGGGCGGCGCCTGCTTCGTGTGTGCGGCGAACTCCGCCACCAACTTTCGTGTCACCGACGGTGAGAGCAACGCATCTCCCTCTGCCACGACCCGTACCGTACGAGCGCCTGATCGTCGGCCACCACAACCCGGATCGTCATCCGGCCACCTCGTACTCGTGGGGGAGTGGCCACGCGGCGCGAACCCGGAAACCGCCGTCGGGCCGCGGTCCCGCCGAGAACGTACCGCCGAGTGCCCGTGCCCGCTCACGCATGCCGGCGATACCGTTGCCGCCGCCGACGTCGGATGGACCGGGCTCCTCGAGCGTCGGCGGAACCTTGGTGCCGAAGCGATTGTCGACGCTGATCAGGAGGCGCTGCGCGGTATATGTGACGGTCACGGTCGCGGGTGCGCCGCCCGCGTGGCGCGCCACGTTCGTCAGAGACTCCTGCACGATCCGCGTCGCGGCGACATCGATGAGATTCGGCAGGCGGACCGGCACACCGCGCACCTGGGTCTCGACTTCCACTCCGGCAGCACGTGCGCGGTCGACGACAGCATCGAGATCCGCGATCCGGGGGGCCGGCGTGGGCACTCCCTCGCCGCCACTGCGCAACGAGGCGAGAAGCGCGTGTACCTCGTCGATCGCCTCGCGGCTGGTGATTTTGATCGTGCTCAGAGCGGGACGCGCCTGCTCGGGATGTGCATCGAACAACGCGAGCGCGACCGACGACTGCACGTGGATCAACGACAGACTGGGTGCCAGCACGTCGTGCAGTTCGCGCGCGATCTCGAGGCGTTCCTCGCTCGCATGTCGTCGACGTTCCTCCACGGCCGACCGCTCGGCGGCCGCCAGTCGTTCCTGCCGGGCCAGGCGGGCCGTGCGGCGTTGCCGAATGATCTCCGCCAGTGCGACGAGCACCAGCAGCCACGCCTCGAGGCCGATGGCGTGAACCGCATATGGAAACCTCGCAGACACGTCATGCTGAAGGCGCGCCGCTGTCCCAGCGCTCTGGTGGACGACACAACTGGGGATGTCGCATGACCATCGATCTGCACGGTACGGCGCGACTCTCGCGCTCACTGATCACCCTCGTCTCCGTGGCGACCGTCGCCGTCCTCGCTGCGGCGTGCTCGACGCCCCCGGGCGACGAACGGGTACCCGCCCGGTCGGCCACTGTCACCCGACCGGCTGCGCCCGAAGGGACGCTCCCCGACCCCCTCCGGACAGCACTGCAGGGCGCACTCGATCGGACGGTGACAGAATACGGGGTGCCCGGCGCCGCCGTGGGCGTATGGGTTCCGGGTGAAGGCACCTGGATTGCGACGGTCGGCACCGCCGACATCGAGGGCGAGGTCGCTGTCACCACAGACATGACCTGGCCACTGCGGAGTATCACCAAGTCGTACACCGTCACCCTCATCCTCCAATTGGTGGACGAGGGCACGATCGGTCTCGACGACACGATCGACCAGTACGTGGACGGCGTCACGGACGGGGGCAGGATCACTCTCCGAGAACTTGCCGGGATGTCCAGTGGCAACGCCGACTACACCGACGACAGATTCGTCGAGGTGTTCTCCGAGGACCCCGCGAGGATCTTCACGCTCGACGAGTTGAACAGTTTCGTGCTCGGTGCGCCGGCGGAGTTCGCACCCGGGGAGAAGAAGGTCTACACCAACGCGAACACCAACCTGCTCGGCGCCGTCGTCGAGCAGGCAACCGGTCAGCAGTTCGCCGACGTGCTCGACGAGCGCATCCTGAGGGCCCTCGGGCTGGACGGCAGCAAGTACGTCCTCGACGTCGCGCAGTGGGCCGATCCACATCCACGCGGGTACGCAGCGGGTGAGGGAGGTCTCGAGGAGCAGCCGGACAACCTGTCCATCTTCGGGCCGGCCGGCTCCATGATCAGCAACCTCGACGACGGTCGAGTGTGGGGCGAGGTCCTTGCCGCTGGCACGCTCCTGCAGCCGGACACCCAAGCCGAGCGGCAACAAGGGGCGCCGTTGGACGTGGGGCCACCGTACGACATCTACGCACTCGGAATCGGCGAGACGGCAGGTTGGTGGGGGCACAACGGCGAAGGCCTCGGTTTCACTGCGGCCATCTTCCACAACCCCGACTCGGGGGCGACCGTCGTCGTCTACATGAACGAATCCGACGTCGCGCCGAAGGCCCACCCCGCCGATCAGATGTTCCGACGCGTCGCCGAGATCCTCGCGCCGGGCCGATGACCCGTGGTCCGCGACACGTACTTCATGTGACGCCTCGCGGCCGATGTGCATACTTGCCCGTACGGCGCATCGTCGAATCATGTCGAACGAAATCGTGGTCACAGACCGACTGACCAAGCGACACGGCACGCAGACCGCCGTGGACTCTGTCGATGCAGGACACGTATGTCGAGGCGGCACTGCACCGTGTCGGGCTGTTGGACCGCGGAGAGGACCGGTACCGCACCTACTCGCTCGGGATGAAGCAGCGACTCGGCGTGGGTGCCGCATTGCTCGGCGAGCCGGAGTTGCTGATCCTCGACGAGCCCACCAACGGGCTGGACCCCGCCGGGATGGCCGAGATACGTGAACTCGTCGTAGACCTCGCCGACCACGGTCACGCCGTGCTGTTGTCGAGCCACATGCTCGCCGAGGTCCAGGAGGTGTGCGACCGCGTCGGAGTCATTTCACGCGGTCTGCTAGTCGCTGAATCGACCGTTGCCGACCTGCGCGGCGGCAGCAGACCGACCGTCCGGGCGGAGCCCATCGAACCGGCACACGACGTGGTTGCGGCGCTGGTACCAGCGGACGCGCTGACGCGTGAGCGGGACGTACTGATCGTCGACATCGATGCGGATCGGACTCCCGCGCTGGTGCGGGCATTGGTCGGTGCCGGGATCGAACTGCACGAACTGACCCGCCGTGAGCAGTCGCTGGAAGACGTGTTCTTCCGTATGACCGCCGACCGTACGGCCATCGACACCAGGCAGGAGCTGTCATGAACACCTTGATTGCCGGGACTCGCGCGGAGCTGCAGCGTCTGCGGACATGGCCGACGATGTGGGTACCGCTCGCCTCGTGGATCGTACTGAACTTCGTCTTCCTGTACGTCTTCAACTACATCACCTTCCGAACCGGGGGAACGACCGGTCTGTCGAGCACTGCACCCGCGGAGGTGCTGCTGGACCAGATGCTGCCGGGCGTCGTGCCCTCGGTCTTCACCCAGGGGATGGCGATGTTCGGCGGCGCCCTGATGCTGATACTCGGCGCCCTCACCTTCGGCAGTGGGTACGGCTGGGACACCTGGAAGACGGCCTTCACGCAGGGGCCGTCGCGGATTGCGGTGGTCGGTGCGACCTTGACGGTGCTCGGTGCCGTGGTGCTCGTCCTCCTGGTCGTCGTGTGCGTGATCGATCTGGGGGTCGCGGCGCTCATCGCGGGCGTCGAATCCCGATCTGCGGCACTGCCGGACCTCGGGTCACTACTGCAAAGCGCTCGGCGCCGGTGCATTGATTCTGGGGATAGGACGAGTGCCGGGGCGCTGATCGGCGCGGTCGCGCGTGGACCCGCCCTGTCGGTCGGGCTCGGGCTGGTATGGGTCCTCGTCGTCGAGAATCTGCTGCGCGGCGTCGGTGCGGTCCTCGAACCGATGACGTTGGTGACCGACTGGCTGCCCGGCACCGCGGCGGGGTCGCTGGCCGGTGCACTTCGCGGTGGCGCTGCGGGTGACGCGACACCAGGTGTCGTGGACATTCTGAGCGGCCCGACCGCCGCGTGGGTGCTCGCGGGCTACATCCTTGTGTTCACCGCCGGAACCGTGTGGTGGATGCGCCGCCAGGAAGTGTGACCGTGCGTCGTCGGCCGGGGGTCGGCCAGGTCCTCAGGACCGACCGGGGAACGGCACCGTCGGCGGAACGATGCCGAGGTGGATCCGCCACTGCGCGGCACGCACCGCGGTGTCGGTGAGCGCCTCGATCGCGGTCGCCCGTGTCGGTTCGCTCCGTGCCCGCTCGGCCACCGAGCGCCATGCGACCGCGGTATCGGTCTCGATCTGCAGTGCGAGTTGTGCGGCGCTCGCCGGGTCGTCGACAGGAAACGGCACCGTGTATCCGGGTGCCGCGACAGGTGGTTCGACACCGATGGTGATCAGCGCGTCGATCGTGGCGTCGCGGCGCGCGCGATGCGCCGCTGTGTCGGTCGCCACCTCGTCGGCGCGCGCCGGGTCTGCGAATGCGGACACGACGCCGTACCCGAACACAGCGGAGTGTTCGGCTTCGAGGGCATCGACGAGGGATTGCTGTTCGGGACCGAGCTCGGGTGATGTCACGGCAGCAACACCGCCGTCTGGACGGCGCACGCGGCGCTGATGGAGGCGAGCATGCCAGCGCGGAACCCCTGCAGGGTGCGGCCGACGTCCCCTGCGCTGCGCTGCGACCGGACCAGGCTTTCGCGCAGCAGCTCGACGGTCGGAGCCTGTCCGGCTGCAGCGGTCGTGGTCGTCGACGAGGGAGGGGTGTAGCTCGTCGTGGCGCCTGCGGCGCGCGCTATCTCGGCTTCGAGCGCGTCGGCGTGTGCCGTGCGTTCGGAGCTGATCATTGTCAGCGGTTCCGAGAGGTCGGGGACGAGAGCAACCAGGGCGGTGGCGGTCGATGCATCGGTGCGGGCGCGTGCGGCCTGTGCGAGCAGTGGGTCCGGCTCGAGCTCGTCGTCGGCGACTCCGCATCCGGTGACCGCAGCGACCGAGACTCCTCCTGCCGCAGCCGAGCACCATCGCAACAGGGTTCGTCGGGACATCGCGGATCGCGTCACTGGCATCGTCACCGGACCATCCTGCCAGTCGTGTGTGACGGACAACGACCCCGGCCTGGTCACGGGGCGGCGAATTGCACGTTAGGCTGGATATCTGCCGGAGCGCCCGTCCCGGCCGGTGTCCGCTGCGATCACAACTGAACGAGGAGCCCGCTCACCATGCCTGTGCCACCCCCGGAGAGGATCGTCGAGCTCGTCACGGATCTTCTCGACAACGAGGGCTACGACCTCGAGGACGTGGTCGTGACCGCCGCCGGAAAGCACAGCACCGTTCGTCTGATGGTCGACAGTGACGCAGGTCTCGGGCTCGACGAGGCTGCTCGCCTGAGTCGTCTGGTATCCGAAGCATTCGATTCCGTCTCCGATTTCGGGGAGTCCCCGTACGTCCTCGAAGTGACGAGTCCGGGTATCGGCCGGCCGCTCACGCTCGATCGGCATTGGCGGCGTGCTCAGGGGCGCAAGGCTCGGATCGAGACTGCCGACGAGACGTTCGTCGCTCGGATCGGAGAGCTCGTCGGCGACACCATTCGTGTGGTGGCGTCCGATAGGGAGGGTCCGTTCGTCCGGTCCGTGCCGTTGTCCGACGTCCGCAAGGCGGTGGTCGAGATCGAGTTCTCGCCCCCGCATGCACGGGAGCTGGAACTCGCAGGCGGGCTTCCGGAGGGGCGCGTGCAGGCCGGTGAGATCGACGAGAACGCAGTGGGCGAAGACGCGAGAGACGACGAAAACGCGGTGGACGAGGACACCGAAAGCAACGAACCGAGGATGGACAAGTGAATATCGAAATTGCGGCTCTGCGGATGCTGGAGTCGGAGAAGAACATTCCGTTCGACGAGCTGATCGAGACGCTCGAGACGGCATTGCTCACGGCCTACCGGCATGTCGACGGACACCAGCCGCATGCGCGGGTCGTGGTCGACGTCAAGACCGGAGCGATCCAGGTGCTCGCCGAGGAGCGCGACGAGGACGGCAACGTCATCGCCGAGTGGGACGACACCCCCGAGAACTTCGGGCGTATCGCCGCGACCACCGCCCGCCAGGTGATCATGCAGCGGATCCGCGACGCGGAACACGAGCAGCGGTTCGGTGAGTTTTCCACCCACGAGGGTGAGATCGTCAGCGGCGTCGTCCAGCGCGACTCCCGTGCCAACGCCCGCGGCATGGTGGTCGTCAAGATCGGCGGCGACGCCAGTGCCACCGAAGGGCTGATCCCGCCGGCCGAGCAGGTCCCGGGGGAGAGCTACGAACACGGCGACCGCATCAAGTGTTACGTCGTGGGTGTCTCGCGCGGTCAGCGCGGACCGCAGATCACACTGTCGCGCACGCACCCGAACCTGGTTCGCAAGCTGTTCGCACTCGAGGTTCCCGAGATCGCCGACGAGTCCGTCGAGATCGTCGCGGTCGCGCGGGAGTCCGGCCATCGTTCGAAGATTGCTGTGCACTCACTCGTGCCCGGGCTCAACGCGAAGGGCGCGTGCATCGGACCGATGGGGCAGCGGGTACGCAATGTGATGCGCGAACTCGGTGAAGAGAAGATCGACATCATCGATTTCGACGAGGATCCTGCGAAGTTCGTCGGCAACGCATTGTCGCCGTCGAAGGTGGTGTCCGTCACGGTCGTGGACCCGGATGCGCGTGCCGCACGCGTGGTCGTCCCCGACTTCCAGTTGTCGCTCGCGATCGGCAAAGAAGGGCAGAACGCGCGTCTCGCAGCCCGCCTGACGGGATGGCGAATCGACATCCGGAGCGACGCCGCACCCGTCGAGGTAGGGGACGCGGGCGAGTCCCCGACAGGCAGGTGAAGGCGGGATGCGGGATTTCGGGCAAAACAGCGGTACAGTGGTCGATGGTTCAGCATGATCTGCCCTCCGTCGGCCCGGAGCGCACCGGCCCGGTGCGCACTTGCGTCGGATGTCGGCAGCGAACGCTGGCTGCCGAACTGCTGAGGATCGTGGCGCGAGGCTCGGAACCGGAAGGTTTCGTGGTCGTCCCCGATCTGCGGCGCAGGCTTCCCGGGCGAGGTGCATGGATGCATCCCACTGCGGAGTGTCTGAACCTGGCCGTTCGGCGTCGAGCACTCGGCAGAGCACTGAAGGTGTCCGGGGGTCCGGATATCTCAGCGCTGGATCAGCTGGTCGGGTCCATGGCGGAGAGGTCGCACAGCGACCCCGACGACGGGACACCAACAGTGACATCGAACTCTGAGAAGAACAGGCACGAACACTCATGAGCACACCGTGAAGCACCAGCGATGAACGTCCATCGGAGATAACCCGAGGTCGTGCGGGCATTGGCCGCTCGACCTCATCAGTGAGGAGAGCAGTGGCAGGCAAGGCCCGCGTGCACGAGTTGGCAAAAGAACTCGGTGTCACAAGTAAGGAACTACTCGCAAAGCTCAAGGAGCAAGGCGAGTTCGTCAAGTCAGCGTCGTCGACGGTGGAGCCCCCGGTAGCCCGTCGTCTTCGCGAGTCCTTCGGTAAGGCGCAGAGCACGGACGCGCCGGCTGCGAAGGCCGCACCCACGCCCGGCCCGCGTCCCGGCGCGCCCCGTCCGGGTCCGCGCCCGGCAGCACCGGCACCTGCGGCCCCGGCTCCCGCCGCGCCTGCAGCTCCGGCGCAGGAAGCGCCGGCGGCGCCGGCCCCTTCGGCACGGCCGAAGCCCGGTGCTCCCAAGCCCGCAGCTCCGGCTCCCTCGGTGCCTGAAGCTCCGGCGGCTCCCGCAGCTCCCGCCGCCGACACGGCTGCCCCGGCGGATGCTCCGGCTCCCGCTGCCAAGCCGGCACCGAAGGCTCCTACGCCTGGTCCCAAGCCGGCCCCGCGTCCGGGCCCGAAGTCCCCGCGCGTCGGGAACAACCCGTACTCGTCCGCGCCTGCCGAGCGGCCTGCTCCGCGCCCGGCGGGTCCCCGCCCGGGACCCGGCGGACCTCGTCCGTCTCCCGGACAGGGCGGCCCCCGCCCGACGCCGGGTCAGGGACGTCCGGCCGCCGGCGGTCAGCGTCCGGCTCCGGGTCAGGGCGGTCCTCGTCCGGCTCCCGGCCAGGGCGGACCTCGTCCGTCCCCCGGATCCATGCCTCCTCGCCCGAACCCCGGTGCGATGCCGCAGCGTGCTGCGCGTCCGGCTGCGTCCGGTCGTCCCGGTCGCCCGGGCGGCGCACCCGGCGGTCGTCCCGGTGGTGGTGGCGGCTACCGCGGTGGCGGAGCCGGTGGTGGCGCCGGCGGCGCCGGTGCAGGCGCTGGAGCAGGTGCTCCCGGCGGCTTCCGGGGTCGTCCCGGCGGAGGCGGTGGGCGTGGACGCGGTGGTGCAGCCGGTGCGTTCGGTCGTCCCGGTGGAGCGCCGCGTCGTGGCCGCAAGTCGAAGCGGCAGAAGCGGCAGGAATACGATTCGATGCAGGCGCCGGCCGTCGGTGGCGTGCGGCTGCCGCGGGGCAGCGGTGAGACTATCCGTCTCGCACGTGGCGCGTCGTTGTCCGACTTCGCGGAGAAGATCGACGCGAACCCGGCAGCACTCGTACAGGCCCTGTTCAACCTCGGTGAGATGGTCACGGCCACACAGTCGGTCAACGACGAGACGCTCGAGCTGCTCGGCTCCGAGATGAACTACGTCGTTCAGGTCGTCTCGCCCGAGGACGAAGACCGCGAGCTGCTCGAGTCGTTCGACATTCAGTACGGCGAGGACGAAGGCGGCGAGGAAGACCTCCAGCAGCGTCCTCCGGTGGTCACGGTCATGGGTCACGTCGACCACGGCAAGACCCGACTGCTCGACACCATCCGTAAGGCCAACGTCCGCGAGGCGGAGGCCGGTGGCATCACGCAGCACATCGGTGCCTACCAGGTCATGACGCACCTCAACGGTGAAGATCGCCTGATCACCTTCATCGACACACCTGGTCACGAGGCGTTCACCGCCATGCGCGCCCGCGGTGCGAAGTCGACCGACCTCGCGATCCTCGTGGTCGCCGCGGACGACGGTGTGATGCCGCAGACGGTCGAGGCGATCAACCATGCCCAGGCGGCCGACGTGCCGATCGTGGTCGCGGTGAACAAGATCGACAAGGAGGGTGCGAACCCTCAGAAGATCCGTCAGCAGCTCACCGAGTACGGCCTGGTCACCGAGGAATACGGCGGCGACACCATGTTCGTCGACATCTCGGCGAAGCAGGGTCTGCACATCGACGAACTGCTCGAGGCCGTGCTGCTCACCGCAGATGCGTCCCTCGACCTGCGGGCCAACCCCGACATGGAGGCGCAGGGCGTCGCCATCGAGGCGCATCTCGACCGCGGTCGCGGTCCGGTCGCCACGGTCCTGATCCAGCGCGGCACCCTGCGTGTCGGCGACTCCATCGTCGCCGGCGACGCGTACGGCCGCGTGCGACGTATGGTCGACGAGTTCGGCGAGGACGTGCACGAGGCGCTTCCGTCGCGGCCCGTCCAGGTCATCGGCTTCACCTCGGTGCCCGGCGCCGGCGACAACCTTGTCGTCGTCGAGGAAGACCGCATCGCCCGGCAGATCGCCGACCGGCGCAATGCGCGCAAGCGCAACGCTCTGGCCGCGAAGAGCCGCAAGCGGATCAGCCTCGAGGATCTCGATGCAGCCCTCAAGGAGCACAACGAGCTCAACCTCATCCTCAAGGGCGACAACTCGGGTACCGTCGAGGCCCTCGAAGAGGCGCTCATGGGTATCGAGATCGACGACGAGGTGCGTCTGCGGGTCATCGACCGCGGTGTCGGTGGCGTCACCGAGACCAACGTCAACCTCGCCGCGGCGTCGAACGCCGTGATCATCGGCTTCAACGTTCGCGCAGAAGGCAAGGCGACGGAGCTGGCGAACCGCGAGGGCGTCGACATCCGCTACTACTCGATCATCTACCAGGCGATCGACGAGGTGGAGAAGGCTCTCAAGGGCATGCTCAAGCCGATCTACGAGGAGGTCGAGCTCGGTCGCGCCGAGATCCGCGCGATCTTCAAGTCGTCGAAGGTCGGCAACATCGCCGGTTGCCTCGTGCAGTCGGGCATCGTCAAGCGCAACGCCAAGGCACGTCTGCTCCGCGACAACAATGTGGTTGCGGAGACCGTCACGATCTCGTCGCTGCGGCGTGAGAAGGACGACGTCGTCGAGGTGCGCGAGGGCTACGAATGTGGTCTGACGGTCACCTACTCCGACATCAAGGTCGGCGATGTGATCGAGGCCTACGAGTTGCGCGAGAAGCCGCGCGACTGACACATCTCGACCGGTGGCGGTGGACGACCATGTCGTCTGCCGCCACGGGCGTGTCGAGAGAATCCGGATCCGACGGGGGAAGGCCGACGATGTATCTGGGAGCACTCGAGCTGGACATTCTCCTGGGCGACGTCCATTCGCTCAAGGGGAAGCGATCGTTGATCAGGCCGGTGCTCGCCGAGCTACGTCGCCTCGGTGTCTCGGCTTCGGAGACCGGCGACCAGGATCTGCACCGACGGGCGAAACTGGGCGTGGCGGTGGCCGCGCCCGACCTCGCGCACGTTCGCGACATACTCGACACGTGCGAGAGGCTCGCTGCGGGCCGTCCCGAACTGGAGTTGCTCTCCACCAGACGAAGAGTGTTCGGCCCGGAAGACTGACGGACCGACACAACACAGACAGTGGTTGCCGGAGACCGGCGGCCGAGGAGGAACGAACGACATGGCCGATCCAGCACGCGCGCGTCGCCTCGCGAAGCGCATCTCCACTATCGTGGCCACCGCGATCGACCATGAGATCAAGGACCCACGGCTCGAGTTCATCACCATCACCGACGCGAAGGTCACCGCCGACCTGCACGACGCGACGGTCTACTACACCGTGCGCGGCGCCGACCTGAAGACCGAGCCCGACCTCGTGGCGGCAGCTGCGGGCCTCGAGAAGGCCAAGGGCATCCTGCGTTCGAAGGTCGGAGCGGCGACCGGTGTCCGATTCACCCCGACGCTCACGTTCGTGACCGACACTGTCCCGGACACCGCCCGTCACATGGAAGAACTCCTCGAACGCGCACGTGCGGCGGACGACGAGGTGGCACGGGCGCGGGAGGGTGCGGTACCGGCCGGCGACTCCGACCCGTACAAGGAACCTCGCGAACGTGGCGACGACGAATAGCGACACCATGTCCGACTACGAAGTGTCGACCGTCCACGACAGTGCAGTCGATCTCGACGGCGCTGTCGCGCTGCTCTCCACTGCACAGACGGTGACCGTGCTGTGCCACGTCCAGCCCGACGCCGACACCCTGGGCAGCGGGCTGGCACTCGGTCTGGCGCTGGAACGACGAGGGATTCCCGTGCAGGTGGCTTTCGCAGCTCCCGACGAGGTGCCTCTGTCGATGCGGGGCCTGCCGGGTACACATCTGGTCACCGCCGCGGATGCGGTCCGGGACGAGGTGGATCTACTCGTCGCCGTGGACTGCGGCACCGCCGGTCGTCTCGGCGAGTTGCGTACCCGCTTGGGTGGCGCCCGGACCTCGCTGGTCATCGACCACCATCGATCCAATACCCGGTTCGGGACCCACAATCTCATCGATGCAGATGCCGAGGCCACCGCGGCGGTACTCGCGGACATCTTCGACGCGTGGGGTGTCGAGATCGATGCGGACATCGCTCACTGCCTGTTCGCGGGGCTCGCCACCGATACCGGATCCTTCCGGTGGGTGCGCGCGGGCACGCACACACTCGCGGAGCGGCTTCTCGCGACGGGTATCGACGGTGCGAACATCACCCGCACGCTTCTCGACACGCACCCGTTCGGGTGGTTACCGATGCTCTCGTCGGTGCTGGCATCCGCGACGCTCGTGCCGGAGGCAGCGAGCAACAGTGGACTGGTGTACGCGTTGGTGCGTCGCACGGATTCCGCTCACCTCGGAGCCGAAGAGATCGAAAGCGTCATCGACATCGTGCGCACCACGGTGGAAGCCGAGGTAGCGGCAGTGTTCAAGGAAGTCGGTCCGCAGGAATGGACCGTCTCGCTGCGTTCCAAACGTGACGTGGACGTCTCCCTCGTGGCGACCACCCTCGGAGGTGGCGGACACCGCTTCGCGTCCGGATACACCGCACACGGCGACTCCGAGGAGATCGTCGCTGCCCTGTGCGCCGCGCTCGGGTGATGGAGTCGGCGGGACCCGCGTCGACCCCACTCGACCTCTCCGGTCGGCGAATCCTCGGACTCGCGCTGCCGGCGCTCGGAGTGCTGGCCGCCGAGCCCCTCTACCTGCTGTTCGACATCGCTGTCGTGGGACGGCTCGGCGCGCTTCCGCTCGCCGGACTGGCCATCGGCGGTCTCGTCCTCGCCCAGGTCACGACCCAGCTGACCTTTCTGTCCTACGGGACGACCGCCCGGGCCTCGCGGTTCCACGGTGCCGACCGGCACGACGACGCCGTCACGGAAGGCATCCAGGCCACCTGGCTCGCGGTGTGTGTCGGTGCCGTGATCGTCGTGATCGGCCAGTTGCTTGCGGCACCCGTCGCGGGTCTGATCGCCGGCGACGAGGAGATCGCGACCGCCGCCGTGTCCTGGCTGCGTGTCGCACTGTTCGGTGCGCCGCTGATCCTCATCAGCCTGGCGGGCAACGGGTGGATGCGTGGCGTGCAGGACACGGCACGACCACTGCGGTACGTGGTGCTGGGATTGGGACTCTCGGCGGTGTTGTGCCCGATCCTGGTACACGGTCTGCTCGGCGCTCCACGCTGGGAACTCGTCGGTTCAGCGGTCGCCAACGTCGTGGGGCAGTTCGTCGCGGCGACGCTGTTCGTCGTGGCGTTGTTGCGGACGGGAGTGTCGCGCCGGCCGCGCCGCTCCGTGATCGTCGCCCAGTTGCAACTCGGCCGCGACCTCATCGCCCGGAGCCTGGCGTTCCAGGCGTGCTTCCTGTCTGCAGCCGCGGTCGCAGCGCGGTTCGGTGCCGCTGCCGTCGCCGGGCACCAGGTGGTTCTGCAACTGTGGAACTTCGTCACGCTCGCCCTCGACTCGCTCGCCATCGCAGCACAGGCTCTCGTCGGTGCGGCGCTCGGGGCCAAGGACACCCGTGGTGCGAGCCGGATCGCCTGGCGGGTGACGGCGTGGTCGGTCCTGTTCGCGATGGTCCTCGCAGTGTTCTTTCTGGTGGGGCGGACACTGATCCCCGGCCTGTTCACGGCCGACGACGCAGTGCTCGACCAGATCGATGTGGCGTGGTGGTTCTTCATCGCGATCATGCCGCTGGCCGGGGTGGTGTTCGCGCTCGACGGAGTACTGCTCGGCGCGGGAGACGCCGCGTTCCTGCGCAACGCCACGCTCACGGCCGCGCTGGTGGGGTTCTTGCCGCTGATCTGGTGTTCGCTCGCCTTCGACTGGGGGCTGGCGGGAATTTGGACCGGGCTTACGGTGTTCATCGTGTTTCGGATGATTGCCGTCGTGTGGCGCACCCGGACGGGGCGTTGGGCAGTGACGGGCGCGGACCGACAGGTCCACGCGGACGACGGAACGGGAGGATAGAAACCGGTGGCAGCGAAACTGTGGGCGGTCAGTGACATCCATGTGGCGCACCGGGGTAACCGGCCTGTCACCGAGGACCTGTTCCCCGAATCTCCGGACGACTGGCTCATCGTGGCCGGCGACGTCTCGGAGAAGACCGACGACATCCGCTGGGCGTTGAAGCTGCTCAGTGAACGCTTCGCGAAGGTGATCTGGGTTCCCGGCAACCACGAACTGTGGACGACCGCGAAGGATCCCGTGCAGATGCACGGGGTGGCTCGCTACGACTATCTCGTGACCATGTGCCGCGAACTCGGTGTCGTCACACCGGAAGATCCGTACCCGGTCTGGGAGGGCGACGGCGGCCCCGTCACGCTGGTGCCGATGTTCCTGCTGTACGACTACTCGTTCCTGCCGGACGGCACCACGACGAAAGCGGACGGGCTCGCATTGGCGCGCTCGCGCAATGTGGTCGCGACCGACGAATTCCTGCTGAAGCCCGACCCCTACATCACCCGCGACACGTGGTGCCGGGCACGCCTCGAGCAGACCCGTGCGCGCCTCGACGCGCTCGACCCGATGCTGCCGACGGTGCTGATCAATCACTTCCCGCTCGTGCGCGAACCCACTCGGATGCTGTTCTATCCCGAGTTCGCACTCTGGTGCGGCACCACCGAGACCGCCGACTGGCACGTGCGTTACCGGGCTCTGTGTAGCGTGTACGGGCATCTCCACATCCCGCGGACCACCTACTACGACGGGGTGCGCTTCGAAGAGGTATCGGTGGGTTATCCGCGCGAATGGCAGCGACGGGGCCTCCCCGACAACGTGCTGCGCCAGATCCTGCCCGTCCCGGATTACCCGCCGGGCACGCTCAACAAGTGGGGCGGTCACTTCACGGTGACCCCCGAGATGGAAGCCGAAGCCGAGAAGTTTCGGGCGCAACGAGAGAAGGAACTGCGGTGACGGAGCCGACGACCGAATCCCAGGTCGGTGCACGAGACGGTCTGATCGCGCGGATCGTTCCGGACGGCGTCGCTGCCGCGGAACTGTTCTCCGACCCACCGGGCCTGGTGGCCCACCCGCAGGAGGAACCCCTCATCGCCAGAGCGGTCGAGAAGCGTCGCCGCGAGTTCATCGGCGCGCGATACTGCGCGCGTCAGGCGATGAGCCGGCTCGGCGTCGAACCGGCCCCGATCCTCAAGGGCGACAAGGGCGCACCGGTCTGGCCACGGGGAGTGGTCGGTAGCCTCACGCATTGCGACGGCTACCGCGGCGCCGTCCTCGGCTACTCGCTGCAGGTCCGTTCGCTCGGGATCGACGCCGAGCCGCACGACCGCCTCCCGGATGGTGTCCTCGACGCCGTCAGTCTCGACGTCGAACGCACATGGCTCGCCTCGACCGCCGACACCGACCTGCATTGGGATCGGATGCTGTTCTGCGCCAAGGAAGCCACCTACAAGGCGTGGTTCCCGCTCACCGGCCGGTGGCTCGGTTTCGAAGACGCCCACATCACTTTCGAACGCGACGAATCGGGCGCGACCTCCGGCACATTCCGGTCGAAGCTGCTGGTCCCTGGCGACACCTCGGACGGACCGCCGCTGACCGGTTTCGAGGGTCGTTGGCTGGTGGACGACGGCCTGGTGCTCACCGCGATCACGGTGCGTTGACCCATGACCGAATCCGCCTCCGAGAACCCCGCGCTCACCCGCGCCGGACTGCTCGTCGTCGACAAGCCGGCGGGCATGACCAGCCACGATGTCGTCGCTCGGTGTCGCAAACTGATGGGCACCCGCAAGGTCGGCCATGCCGGCACCCTCGACCCGATGGCAACCGGGGTTCTGGTCCTCGGCGTCGAACGCGCCACCAAGCTGCTGGGGCTGCTGGCGCTGACCACCAAGTCGTACACCGCCACGATCCGCCTCGGTCAGAGCACTGTCACCGATGACGCGGAAGGCGAGGTTCTCGAGACCGTGGACGCCTCGACGGTGACCGACGACAGGATCGCCACGGAGATCACCGCGCTCACCGGCGACATCGAACAGGTCCCGGCCAGCGTCAGCGCGATCAAGATCGACGGTAAGCGCGCATACGCGCGGATGCGCGAAGGTGAAGCCGTGGAGATCC
This sequence comes from Rhodococcus artemisiae, assembly GCF_036327795.1. Taxonomy (NCBI): domain Bacteria; kingdom Bacillati; phylum Actinomycetota; class Actinomycetes; order Mycobacteriales; family Nocardiaceae; genus Rhodococcus; species Rhodococcus artemisiae. Next base: position 540,126 of record NZ_JAUTXY010000001.1, on the reverse strand, counting down.
CCCCGCGCCCTGTCACCGTGTCGCGCTTCGAAACCCTCGCTCGCCGTGACCTCGCGGAGGGCGGGCTCGTGGATCTCGATGTCGAGGTCGACTGCTCGTCCGGGACGTACATCCGGGCTCTGGCCCGGGACCTCGGTGCCGCACTGGATGTCGGCGGGCACCTCACTGCCCTGCGGCGCACGACAGTGGGCCCGTTCGGTCTCGAACACGCGCGCACCCTCGAGCAGCTGGCGGACGATCCGACGCCGAGCCTCGACCTCGACGCCGCTGTCCTCACGGCGTTCGCGACGCGCTCGGTCACTGCCGACGAGGCCGTGGTGCTCTCGCACGGCCGCTGGCTCGATCCGATCGGAATGCCGGATGTGTACGCGGCGATCGACCCTCAGGGCCGCGCGGTGGCGCTGCTGCAGGAGAAGGGGAAGCGGGCGTCATCGGTGTTCGTGGTTCGCCCGTCGAACATCTGAGGACGTTCCGTCGGCGGGCACGCCTGCCGTCCGGGTGAGGAGCCGTGTCTCATGAGACTGATCGTGTTCGGCGCCGCCGGGCGGCGGCTCGTGAACATGCGCGGGGCTCCGAACCTCGATCCCGGCACGCTCACGTCGTGACGAAACCCGACTCGTAGGCCACGATCACCGCTTGGGTCCGGTCGCGCACACCGAGCTTGGCCAAAATCGCACTGACATGCGATTTGACCGTCTCGGCTCCGACGAACATATGCGTGGCGATCTCGGCGTTCGACATGCCTCGGGTCATCAACCGCAGCACGGTCGACTCACGTTCGGTGAGCGTCGCACGATCGAGTTGTTCGCGCGCGGGCGCGTTGCCGTGGCCCGACGCGAGCGTCCGGACATAAGCGGGATAGAGGAGCGAATCGCCTTCGGCTACGGTGCGCACAGCATTGGCGATCTCGCCGGGGCGTGCACGCTTGAGTAGGAACCCGTTCGCGCCCGCACGCAAGGCCCGGTAGACGTACTCGTCGTTTTCGAAGGTGGTCACGATCAGGATCTTCGGTGGTGACGGTACGGTTCGCAGGATCGCGCGCGTCGCGTCGATCCCGTCCATCAGCGGCATCCGCACATCCATCGCGATCACCGCCGGCTGCAGTCGCCGCAGAAGTGGAACGACGGCGGCACCGTCCCCGGCCTCGCCCACGACCTCGATATCCGGCTGAGCTTCGAGGATCGCGCGCAGTCCCGCGCGGGCAAGTGGTTCATCGTCGACGAGCAGCACGGTGATCGGCATGCGTATCACCGCGTTCCATCGAACGGGAGTGTGACGTGGACCAGCCAGACGCCGTCGGCCGGTCCGGTGACCGCGCGGCCACCGAGTAGTTCCGCGCGTTCACGGATACCGCGCAACCCGCTCCCACGATCGGTGGGGGACACGCCGACAGGCAGTGCGCTCGTCACCTCCAGTTCGAGCCGCTCGGCATCCACCTGTGCGCGGACGAGGACGGGGCCGGGACCTGCATGACGCAACGCGTTGGTCAGCGACTCCTGCACGATCCGGTAGCCCTCCCGGGACAGCGGCCCCGGTACATGATCGAGAGCGCCGGTGACCGAGACATCGACCTCGGCGCCCGCGGATCGTGCGGATTCGACAAGCCGATGAGCGTCGGCGAGGGTGGGACGATCACCAGGCCCCGTGGAGTCGCGCAGCACGAGAAGGACCCGATCGAGGTCGTCGAGCGCGTCGCGTCCGGTTTCTTCGATGGCGCGCAGTGCTCGAGCGGTGAACTCGGGATCACCGGCGGCACGCGCCGCACCGGCCTGCAACACCGCGGCAGTGAGGGCATGACCGATCGAATCATGCAGCTCGCGAGCCAGACGGGTGTGTTCGAGGAGAAGGTCCGTGCGTTCCTCCAAGGCCCGCATCCGATCCGCGGCAGAGGGGCCGAGCAACCAACGTGCCAGAACGGTGACCAGGGACCCGAGCCCGATAAGCGTCGCGAGAATCACGACCACGGGAAGTGGGATCAGCAGCGCGTACCACCATTGCGATTGCTCGACCTTCAGGAGGGCGTCTCCGCTCGGCGCAGCTCCGACCGCTGCACCGACGAGGTCCGCGCACAGCATGATCATCGGTACACACACGGCGCACAGCACCGCGCTGAGTGCGAGCCTGACTTCGAGCCAGAGCACGGTGCGCCACCGGTCTGACCAACTCGCGGACGAGGCGGCGCCGATGGACGGCTCGGCAGTACGGGTTTCCTCACCGGGAGTGAGGAACAGGCGCGCCTGGATTCCTTCTGCGAGCCGCATCGCCGGCACCAACCCCACCGGCACGACGAACAGGGCGAGCATGTACGGCCGGTCGTCGTCGATGAAGATCCACACCGCAGCGAACGCCAACGGCAGGCACAGGTGTAGCCCGCGGCTGTAGGTGGCCGGCCGGGCCACCAGCCGGCCGATCTCTCGGATCATGCGTTCATGGTGCCAGTCGGGGCGCCGTCGGTGGCTCCCCGAAACGGGGGAGACGAATCCCACCCGTGGGGGGAGATCGCGCGACCGGATCGGATGACGCTGAGTGCATGACGACGATCGAAGTGCACGACCTCATCAAGGTATACGGATCGACCCGGGCGGTCGACGGCGTGACGTTCACTGTGCGTCCCGGGGTGGTGACCGGGTTCCTCGGTCCCAACGGTGCCGGGAAATCCACCACGATGCGCATGATCCTCGGTCTCGACCGACCGACGGCGGGGACCGCAGTGATCGGCGGTAGGGTCTTCGCGGAAGCCGAGCATCCCGTGACACTGGCCGGCGCGCTGATCGACGCGGACGCCGCGCATCCGGGACGGACCGCCCGGAACCACCTGCTGGCGCTCGCGGCGAGCAATCGCATCCCGGCCGACCGTGTCGGCGCGGTCCTGGACGAGGTCGGACTGTCCGCGGTCGAGGGTCGCCGCGTCTCGGCCTTCTCGCTCGGAATGCGCCAGCGTCTCGGGATCGCCGCCGCACTGCTCGGCGACCCACAGGTACTGATAATGGACGAGCCGTCGAACGGGCTGGACCCGGAGGGGATCATCTGGATCCGGGAAGCGTTGCCGAGACTCGCACGCGAAGGGCGCACCGTCCTGGTGTCGAGTCATCTGATGTCCGAAATCGCCTCGTACGCAGATCACCTCCTGGTCCTCGGCGAAGGCCGCATCCTCGCCGATTCCTCCACGGACGAATTCGTCCGCGCTCATGCCGAATCCCGCGTGCGCCTGCGCACCCCGCACGGAACCCGCCCCGACGAGGTGCTTGCGCGTTCCGGATTCACTGCCGTCGAGGACGACAGAGGTCGATGGATGGTCCGAGGTGGCCGGATCGACGAGATCGGAGCACGGCTCGCCGACGCAGGCATTCCCGTCCTCGAGCTTGCTGATCAACAGGCATCGCTCGAACAGGCCTACCTTGCTCTGACATCGTGCGCGACGACCCACACATCCGGCACGGCACACCGGGAGGGCAGGTCATGACGTATGCACCGGTGCTCCGTTCGGAGTGGATCAAGGCACGATCCCTGCCGTCACTCGGCGGGGCGCTCGCGCTCCTATTCCTCGTCACCGTCGGATTCTCCCTGGTCGGCAGTGCAACGATCGGCAGAGAGGAGGCCGGCGAACCCGAGTTCGACCCGCTGCTGATCTCCTTCTTCGGTGTCAACTTCGGCCAGGTCGTCGCGATCACCTTCGGCGCCCTCGCCGCGGCCGCACAGTTCAAGAACAACGGGCTGAGGATCTGGCTCGTCGCGGTGCCCAGACGCGGTGTGTTCTACCTCGCCGGCCTGACCGTCGTTGCGTGTCTCACCTTCGTCGTCGGTCTGGCAACATCCCTCGCGTGCTTCGTCGGTGGCCAGATACTGCTCGGTGAGCATCGGATGGCATCGACCGACGCGGCCGCCGGTCGTGCGATCCTCGGGTGCGCGGTCTATCTGACCCTGATGGCGCTGTTCGCGGCGGGGACAGCAACTCTGCTACGCAATGCTGCAGCCACACTGGGCATTCTCGTCCCGCTCGTGCTGCTGCTGTCGTTCGTGCTCGGAGATGTCGCCGGCAGGAGCGGTGTCGCCGACTATCTGCCCGATCGCGCAGGCCGTCAGGTGCTCGTCCTGGATCCGCTCGGCTCACCGGGGCCATGGGCGGGTCTGGTCGTGACAACGGTGTGGGCGGGTGCAGCCGTCCTGGCCGGATGGTGGGCGCTCCGCCGTCGCGACTGCTGACCGACGGAATCAGACGAGCCAGATGGCTTCGGCCGCAGGATTTCCGAGATCCACCGGGGTGCCGTCCGGGCTCCCGATCCGCACCGAGACCGTGCCGGCGAAGTCGCGGCGTTCGATCACCTGGATGTCGGTGTCGAGAGCTATTCCGACCTCGTCGAAATAGCGCAGCATCGCAGGGTCGGAGTCGGAGATCCGGGCTACACGTCCACCTTCTCCGTCGCCGAACTCGCTGAGCGCGCGGGCGGGGGGCGCGGGAATCGAGCCGCCCGCAGTGGGAATCGGATCACCGTGCGGGTCGCGTTCGGGATGGCCGAGTTTCGCGTCGATCGCCGCGATCATGCGCTCGGAGACCGCGTGCTCGAGAACTTCGGCTTCGTCGTGCACCTCGTCCCAGCCGTAGCCGAGTTCGCGGACGAGGAAGGTCTCGATGAGGCGGTGTCTGCGCACCATGGCCACGGCGGCGTCGCGGCCGTTGTCGGTGAGTGAGATGGACCCGTAGCGTGCGTGGTCGACCATCCCCTGGTCGGCGAGTCTGCGGACGGCTTCGGACACCGTCGACGCCGAGACCCCGAGACGCTCGGCGAGCAGCTTCGTCGAGACCTTCTCACCCGACCATTCCTGGATGGTCCAGATGATCTTCAGGTAGTCCTGGGCGACCGAGGACAACGTGTCGGTCACGGCGGAGGGCTCACGAGTGTCAGGCACGTGACCAGCTTAGGTAACCATCAGCGAAGAATCACCTTCTCGGGCCGGTCGCCGGCGCAGTGCAGTGGTCACCAGGCCCTGTCGCGGTGCGAAGAGATACGCGGCAGCGAACAGGGTGGCCTGGGCCAGCACCACCACGCCACCGGTCGCAGCATCGGTGTAATAGCTCGTGTACACGCCGGCCACCGAACCGAGCGCGCCGAGCACCGGCGCGATGACCAGCATTCGAGACATCCTGTCGGTCAGCAGGTACGCGGTGGCGCCCGGGATGATGAGCATCGCGACCACGAGGATCACGCCGACGGCCTGGACCGCACTCACGATCGTGATCGCCAGCAGTGCCAGTAGAAGCGCCGACAGCGTGGCAGGGGAGATGCCGAGTGTGTGCGCGTGGACGCGGTCGAACGCAAAAAGGGTCAGGTCCCGACGCTTGACCACGAGCACCACGAACACCGCGGTGGCGAGCCCCGCGATCTGCCAGACGTCGGATTGCGAGAGTCCCAGCAGGTTTCCGAACAGCACGTGGTGCAGGTCGATCTGGCTGGGATTCTTCGAGATGAGGACCACACCCAGGGCGAACAGTGTGGTGAAGACCGTCCCGATCGCAGCGTCTTCCTTGATCTTCGTGGTCCCGCGGACCAGCCAGATCAACGCCACGGCGAGACCTGCGAACAACAACGCGCCCAGGGTGAACGGCGCACCCACGAGGTAGGCGAGGACCACTCCGGGTAGGACCGCGTGCGAAACCGCATCGCCCATCAGCGACCAGCCGATCAACACGAGCCAGCAGCTCAGCAGGGCACATATCACGGTCGCGACGACCGCGACGACAAGAGCACGCTGCATGAAGCCGTACTGCAGTGGTTCGACGATCAGATCGAGCATCACGACACCTCCTGTGGTTCGGTGCTCGCACCGAACGCGCGCGCAAGGTTCTCCGGCCGCAGTACGTCGTCGGGCGTGCTGTGCAGGACGACCCGTTTCTGCAGCAGAACCGCCTCGTCGCACAGTTGCGGCACACCCGCGAGATCGTGGGTGGCAACCAGCAGCGTGTGTCCGTCGGCGGCGAGGCCACGGAAAACGTCGGTCAGCGCGGCCTGAGTGGTCGTGTCGACGCCGGCAAAGGGTTCGTCGAGGAGCAACAGTGGCGCACACTGCGCGATGGCCCGCGCGACGAACACACGTTTGCGTTGGCCCCCGGACAACTGCCCGACCTGACGGTGGGCGAACGCGGTCATGCCGACGCGGTCGAGTGCCTCCGCGACCGCGTCGTGGTCGACTCGACGTGCCCGGCGCGTCCATCCCTGGTGTCCGTAGCGCCCGGTCATCACGACGTCGCGAACACCGATCGGGAAGTCCCAGTCGACGCCCTCGGCCTGCGGGACGTACGCCACGGCGCCGGACTTCCGTGCCGCGCTGATTCCGACGCCGCCGATGGCGATGTCGCCTTCATCCGGTTTGACCAGCCCCATGATGCTCTTGAACAGGGTGGACTTCCCCGAGCCGTTGGTGCCGACGAGTCCGCACACTCTGCCGGGGGCCACTTCGAGGCTCACTCCGTCGAGTGCGACGACGGAGTCGTATCGGACCGTGACGTGATCCAGACTCAGTGCAGGGCCGGATGGTCGGGCGTGGTCGGGGCGTGCGGTGCCGGAGCGTGTCACCGGGACCTCGCCAGGATGCCCCGCCGTTCACGGCGGGCAGGAATGGTGTTCGACATGTCGGACCCTTCTGTTGTCATGAGGAGATGAGGACCTCGTACAAGGACACCGACGCCACGCTGTCCGAGTGGAAGAAAACCGAGGAGCTCGCGTTCCTCGGCGAGGTGTCCTCGGTGCCGCTTCAGCAGACGCTGCGCCACCAGCACACCGCGTTCCACTCGTTCTTCAAGGGCACCGCCAAGTACCCACGGTTCAAGAACCGGCATTCTCGCCAGTCCGCGCATTACACTCGCTCGGCGTTCCGCATCAAACCGGACGGGTTGTGGCCGGCGAAGACCACCGCGCCGATGAAGGTGGCGTGGTCCTGGCCCGGCATCGACCTTGCCAGGCTCGACCCGACGATGGTGGTTGTCTCCCGCGAGGCGGACGGGCGGTGGTTCGTGACGTTCGCCGTCGACACGTCCGATCCCGCTCCGTTGCCGGTTACTGGCGAGTCGGTCGGTGTGGATCTCGGGATCATGGACTTCGCGGTCCTGTCGACCGGGGAGAAGATCGGGAACCCGAGGCACATGGCCCGGCACGAACGCGGCCTGCGACGGCACCAGAGGCGCCTGGCGCGGATGCAGAAGGGCTCGAACAACCGAGCCAAGCAACGTTCGAGGGTGGCACGGAAGCACTCCCGTGTCCGCGATGCCCGCCGTGACTTCCTCCACAAGACCAGCACGGATCTCGTGGCGCGGTTCGGCACGATTGCCGTCGAAGACCTCGCCCCGCGCAACATGGTCCGCAACCGTCGGTTGGCGGATCGGGACGTCAATGCCGCGCAGAACATCCTTGTCGCCGCCGGGCTGGCGGAGACACGAAACGCCTGTGGAGGCGATGTCAGACGGCACGGGTTTTCCCGTCCGCATTCGCCGGTGAAACAGGAACTCTCGGATGTGAGTCCGAGAATCCCTGTCCTTCGGGGCGGGGAGTAGTCAAGGGTTCAGTCCTGACGTGATAGTTGCGACATCGTGGCGGAGAAGATCGAGATAGGTGGGCACCGGGCCGTCGGGTTCGGACAGGGAATCGACGTAGAGGGTGCCTCCGTACGCGGCGCCGGTGTCGGCGGCGACCTGCCGCTGCGCCTTGTCGGAGACGGTGGATTCGCAGAACACCGCCGGAATATCGTTGTCGCGCACAAAATCGACTGTGCGGGCGATCTGTTGTGGGGTGCCCTGCTGGTCGGAATTGACCGGCCACAGGTAGGCCTCGCGCATTCCGGCGTCGCGCACGAGATAACCGAAGGCACCCTCGCAGGTGACCAGTGCCCGTTGGTGCTCGGGAACGGCCGCCAGCGTCGTGATCAGTTCGTCGTGTACGGCCTGGAGTTCGGACCGGTATGCGTCGGCGTTGGCCGCGAAATCCGCGGCGTGCTCGGGAGCGAGGTCGCTGAGCGCGGCCTCGATGTTGTCGACGTAGATCTGCGCGGTCAGCGGTGACATCCACGCGTGGGGGTTGAGCTGTGTGGAGGAATCGTCGCCGATCGGCAGGGGCTCGACACCCTCGGTCAGTACGACGTGTGCGGCGTCGGTGTCGGCGAGGAACTGCTCGAACCAGCGTTCGAGGCCCAGCCCGTTGTCGAGGACGAGATCTGCCTCGGCCGCATGCCTCAGGTCGCCGGGTGTCGGCTCGTACCCGTGCACCTCGGCGCCGGGTTTCGTGATCGATTCCACCCGTACCTGGTCGCCTGCAACGGTGCGCGTCATATCGGCGAGCACGGTGAACGTGGTCAGCACGAGGGGCTCGTCGTCGGATTGTGCGGTGCCACATGCGGCGAGTGCGACGAGTGCGGTCGCTGCCAGGATTAATTTGGCTGGTCTCATCAAAAAGTTCGGCACACCGAAATTATGCAGAGCGCAGGTTGGGGTTGTCCACTAGGGTCGAGTGAGAGGGCAAGGATGCCGGTCTGGGGTCGGGGTCGTAGGCTTTCCGATGTGCAGAGATGGCGAGGTCTGGACGAGATACCTGCGGACTGGGGTCGGTGCGTGGTCACGATCGGCGTGTTCGACGGAGTGCATCGAGGTCACCAGCAGCTGATCACCCGTGCGGTGAAGTCGGCGAAGGAGCGGGGCATCGCCAGTGTGTTGATGACCTTCGACCCGCACCCGATGGAAGTGGTTCGTCCTGGGAGTCATCCGGCCCAGCTGACCACCTTGGCCCGGCGCGCCGAACTCGCCGAGGAACTCGGCGTCGACGTGTTCTGCGTGATGCCGTTCACTCCCGAGTTCATGAAGCTCTCGCCCGAGCGCTACGCCCGCGAAATCCTCGTCGAGCGGTTGCACGTCGCCGAGGTCGTCGTGGGGGAGAACTTCACTTTCGGCAAGAAGGCCGCGGGGACCGTGGAGATGCTCCGCACCATCGGTGAACGCTTCGGTTTCGCGGTCGACGGGCAGACCCTGCTTGCCGAACATGCGGTGACGTTCTCATCGACCTACATCCGGTCGTGCGTCGATGCCGGAGACATGGCCGCCGCTACCGATGCTCTCGGCCGCCCCCACCGTGTGGAAGGTGTCGTCGTGCACGGCGACGGACGCGGCCGCGGGCTGGGGTTCCCCACGGCGAACATCGCACCCCCGATGTACGCGGCCATTCCCGCGGATGGCGTCTACGCCGCATGGTTCACTGCCCTCGATTCGGGATCGCCCGTGGACGGGCTCGAGACGGGCCTGCGCTATCGTGCCGCGGTGTCGGTGGGGACGAACCCCACCTTCTCGGGCCGTAACCGCACGGTCGAGGCGTTCGTGCTCGATGAAGAGGCCGATCTCTACGGGCAGCACGTCGCGGTCGACTTCGTCGAGCGACTCCGAGGCATGGAGAAGTTCGATTCCGTCGAGGCGCTGGTTTCCGCGATGCATCGCGACGCGGACCGGGCCCGCGATCTCTTGGCGGGCGACGCGTAGTCCGTTCGGATGAAACAGGCACCTCCGGATGCTTGTGTCGAAGGCCTGGGCTTGCGTGGGCCGGCGAGGTCGAGAGGTCGTCCGTGAGGCGGCCGGCAATTCGAGCGGTGGAGGTCTGGTAACGTTATCCGTCGGTGTGTGCTGCGGTTCGCGGCGGCCGCACTGCCGGGCCCGGCCCGTTTTTCATCACGCGAACGTCAGTGATCAGGAGTACAACAGTGGCATTGACCACCGAGCAGAAGAAGCAGATCCTCGGCGAGTACGGTCTCCACGAGACCGACACCGGTTCGCCGGAGGCGCAGGTGGCGATGCTCACCAAGCGCATCACCGATCTGACCGAGCACCTGAAGCAGCACAAGCACGACCACCACTCCCGCCGCGGCCTGCTGCTGCTGGTCGGTCGTCGTCGCCGCCTGCTCAAGTACGTCGAGAAGGTCGACGTCGAGCGCTACCGCTCGCTCATCCAGCGTCTGGGCCTGCGTCGCTGACGCAGCTCGGAAGCGACACGATCTGCATTCGCTGATCTTTTCCGATAGCCAACGGGGTACCCCTTAGACTGGGCCTCGTTGGCTATCGGTGTATGCGCCGCATGTGCCGGCGCAGAACATCGCCGCCGACGGTGATGATCCGTACGCACCGACGGTGTCGGTCTTCGGTAGTGACCCCCCGGCCGCACGAGAAGTGCCGGTGGGTTTCGATCGTCGACCGCCTCCGTGAGTCGGTGCGCAGCCGAGGCCAAGGGGGCCCGGCGCCCGCGCGGGTACGGCGAAGACGAAGAGGGAAGAGAAGATTTCACAGATGACCAGTAACACCGCAGTCGAGGTCGACGAGGGCGTATTCGAAACCGTCGCCACGCTCGACAACGGGTCCTTCGGCACCCGCACCATTCGATTCGAGACCGGCCGCCTTGCTCAGCAGGCCGCCGGCTCCGTCGTCGCATACCTCGACGACGAGACCATGCTGCTGTCGGCCACGAGCGCCTCGAAGCAGCCCAAGGAACATTTCGACTTCTTCCCGCTGACGGTGGACGTCGAAGAACGTATGTATGCAGCGGGCCGCATCCCCGGCTCGTTCTTCCGTCGTGAGGGCCGCCCCTCGACCGACGCGATCCTCACCTGCCGCCTCATCGACCGGCCGCTGCGTCCGTCGTTCGTCGACGGCCTGCGCAACGAGATCCAGGTCGTGGTCACGGTCCTGAGCCTGAACCCGAACGATCTCTACGATGTCGTCGCGATCAACGCGGCCTCGGCATCCACCCAGATCGCGGGTCTGCCGTTCTCCGGTCCGGTCGGTGGCGTGCGTGTTGCGCTCATCACCTCGGATGAGAACAAGGCGGGCCAGTGGGTGGCGTTCCCGACCGTCGAGCAGCTCGAGAACGCAGTGTTCGACATGGTCGTCGCGGGCCGCATCGTCGGCGGTGGCGACAACCCGGATTCTGCCGATGTCGCCATCATGATGGTCGAGGCAGAAGCCACCGACAAGGTGATCGAACTCGTCGAGGGGGGCGCGCAGGCGCCCACCGAGACGATCGTCGCCGAGGGGCTCGAAGCGGCGAAGCCGTTCATCGCACGGCTGTGCATCGCCCAGCAGCAGCTCGCCGCTGCCGCCGCGAAGCCGACCGGCGATTTCCCGTTGTACCCCGCATACCAGGACGACGTGTACGCCGCGGTCGAGGCCGCTGCGTCCACCAAGCTCGCCGAGGCTCTCACGATCGCCGGCAAGCAGGAGCGCGACGACCGCACCGACGAGGTCAAGGTCGAGATCCTCGAACAGGTCGCACCGTCGTTCGAAGGTCGCGAGAAGGAGATCGGCGCAGCATTCCGCTCGCTGACGAAGAAGCTGGTACGTCAGCGCATCCTCCGCGACCAGTTCCGCATCGATGGCCGCGGCATCACCGATATCCGCGCACTGTCGGCCGAGGTCGCCGTCGTGCCGCGCGCCCACGGTTCCGCACTGTTCGAGCGCGGCGAGACCCAGATCATGGGTGTCACCACCCTCGACATGGTGAAGATGGCGCAGCAGGTCGACTCGCTCGGGCCCGAGACGAGCAAGCGCTACATGCACCATTACAACTTCCCGCCGTACTCGACCGGTGAGACCGGTCGTGTCGGTTCGCCGAAGCGCCGCGAGATCGGCCACGGCGCACTCGCCGAGCGCGCCCTCATCCCGGTGCTCCCGAGCCAGGAAGAGTTCCCGTACGCGATCCGTCAGGTGTCCGAGGCGCTGAGCTCCAACGGCTCGACGTCGATGGGATCGGTGTGCGCGTCGACCCTCTCGCTGCTCAACGCAGGTGTGCCGCTCAAGGCGCCGGTCGCAGGCATCGCGATGGGCCTGGTCTCCGACGAGATCGAGCTCGAGGACGGCACCCGCGAGACCAGGTACGTCGCTCTCACCGACATCCTCGGTGCCGAGGACGCATTCGGCGACATGGACTTCAAGGTCGCGGGTACGAAGGACTTCGTCACGGCACTTCAGCTCGACACGAAGCTCGACGGCATCCCGTCGCAGGTTCTCGCCGGTGCGCTGTCGCAGGCGCACGACGCCCGGGCCACGATTCTCGAGGTGATGGCCGAGGCCATCGACACGCCCGACGAGATGAGCCAGTTCGCACCGCGCATCACGACCATCAAGGTCCCCGTCGACAAGATCGGCGAGGTCATCGGCCCCAAGGGCAAGATGATCAACTCGATCACCGAGGAGACCGGCGCCAACATCTCGATCGAAGATGACGGCACCGTCTACGTCGGTGCTGCGGACGGCCCGTCCGCACAGGCCGCGATCGACAAGATCAACGCCATCGCGAACCCGCAGCTGCCGAAGGTAGGCGAGCGCTTCCTGGGCACGGTCGTCAAGACCACCGCCTTCGGTGCGTTCGTGTCGCTCCTCCCGGGCCGCGACGGTCTCGTGCACATCAGCAAGCTGGGCAACGGCAAGCGGATCGCCAAGGTCGAAGATGTCGTCAACGTCGGGTCGAAGATCCGCGTCGAGATCGCCGACATCGACAACCGCGGCAAGATCAGCCTGATCCCCGTCGAGGAGGAAGCCGCCGCTGAGCCGGCTGCCGACGGAGAGGCCGCCACCGAGGCTGCCGAATCCTGACCTCTCGCACACACGCCCGCGTGTGGTTCTCCCCGCTAGGGGAGAACTGCCCGCGGGCGTTGTCGTAGCCGGCCTGCGGAATCCGGGAGAAAGGCCCTGTCAACAGGGGGCTTTCGCTCAGTTCGCACCCTAGGCGGTAGGCGATGGCGGCAGCCAGGGGCTTTCGTACCCAAGTTCGAATTCACAAATATCGTCAGTTGTAACGTTTACCCAAATATGCACGCGCCTCCACTCCGGAGTGGTTACCTGAGGGAGTGAACACGGTTGCATCGAGTGGCATCGGGGCACGTCCCGGGTTCAATCTGGCACTGGCCACCTGGGTATCTGCCATAAACTTCTGGGCCTGGAACATGATCGGCCCCTTATCCACCACATATGCGGGCGACATGTCGCTCAGTAGTAGTGAGGCGTCGATGCTCGTCGCGACGCCCATCCTCGTGGGCTCGCTCGGCAGAATCGCCGTCGGACCCCTCACCGACCGGTATGGCGGTCGGTTCATGTTCATCCTCGTCACGGTCGCCTCGATCATCCCGGTGCTCGCGGTCGGCTTCGCAGGTGAAGCGGGGTCATACCCGCTGCTCCTGGTATTCGGATTCTTCCTCGGCATCGCGGGCACGATCTTTGCTGTCGGAATCCCGTTCGCGAACAGCTGGTACGACCCCTCCCGCCGGGGATTCGCCACCGGTGTGTTCGGAGCGGGCATGGTCGGTACCGCGCTGTCCGCGTTCTTCACTCCGCGCTTCGTCGGCTGGTTCGGGACGATCGCCACCCACGTGATCATCGCGATCGCGCTCGCGCTCACGGCCGTACTGTGTGTCGTCGCGATGAAGAACTCGCCGACGTTCACCCCGAACACCGACAAGGTGACCCCGAAGCTGATTGCGGCCTGCAAGCTGCGAGTGACATGGGAGATGTCCTTCCTCTACGCGATCGTGTTCGGTGGGTTCGTGGCATTCAGCAACTACCTGCCCACGTATATCAAGACGATCTATGACTTCTCGGCCGTCGATGCGGGAACGAGGACAGCCGGATTCGCGGTCGCCGCGGTCATCGCCCGCCCCATCGGCGGTGCACTCTCCGACCGGATCCCACCGAAGTACGTTGTGCTCGCGTCCCTCGCCGGCACCGCTGTGACGGCGTTCATCGCCACCTTGAAGCCTCCACCGGACGTCTGGTCGGCCACCGATTTCATCGCGATGGCGATCTTCCTGGGCATCGGCACCGGCGGCGTGTTCGCGTGGGTTGCGCGGCGGTCGCCCGCCAAGTCGGTCGGTAGCGTCACCGGAATCGTCGCAGCAGCAGGCGGTTTGGGAGGCTACTTCCCGCCGCTGGTGATGGGCGCGACTTACGACCCGGTCGACAACGACTACACGGTCGGTCTGCTGCTGCTTGTCGCGACAGCCCTGATCGCACTGGCCTACACCGCACTGAAACTGAAGACACGTGAACCGGCGACCGATTCGGCAGCCGGCACGCCGCAGCCTCAGGAGGAATCGAAGTGACCACAGAGAAGACCGGTACGGGCGGAGCGCTCGAAGAACTCCTGGTTCGTAGTGGTCGATTCTTCACTCCCGGACAGGGTTCCGGCGACGGCCGCACCGTAACCCGCGAGGGCGGCCGCCAGGGAGATGTGTTCTATCGCGACCGCTGGAGTCACGACAAGGTCGTGCGCTCCACGCACGGCGTCAATTGCACCGGGTCGTGTTCGTGGAAGATTTATGTCAAGGACGGGATCATCACCTGGGAGACACAGGAAACCGACTACCCGTCGGTCGGTCCCGACCGCCCCGAATACGAACCGCGAGGATGCCCCCGCGGCGCCGCGTTCTCCTGGTACACATATTCGCCGACCCGGGTGCGGTATCCGTACGCGCGCGGTGTGCTCGTCGAGATGTACCGCGAGGCCAGAGAACGACTCGGCGACCCGGTCCTCGCCTGGGCCGATATCCAGAACGATCCCGAGCGGCGCGCCCGCTACCAACGCGCTCGCGGCAAGGGCGGTCTTGTCCGCGTCACGTGGACCGAGGCCACCGAGATGATCGCGGCCGCGCACGTGCACACGATCAGGGAGTACGGTCCCGACCGCGTCTCGGGATTCTCACCCATTCCGGCGATGTCGATGGTGTCGTTCGCGGCGGGCTCGCGGTTCATCGAGCTGCTCGGCGGCGTCATGACCTCGTTCTACGACTGGTATGCGGACCTTCCCGTCGCATCCCCGCAGGTGTTCGGTGACCAGACGGACGTGCCCGAGTCCGGTGATTGGTGGGACGCCGCGTACTTGATGATGTGGGGCTCGAACGTCCCTGTCACCCGGACCCCCGACGCCCACTGGATGGCGGAGGTCCGCTATCGCGGCACGAAAGTCGTCTCGATCAGTCCCGACTACGCCGACAACACCAAGTTCGCCGACGAATGGATGCCGTGTGCCGCGGGCACCGACGGCGCGCTGGCGATGTCGATGGGCCACGTGCTGCTCAACGAGTTCTACGTACAGCAGCGGGTCCCGTTCTTCGTCGACTACGTGAGGCAGTACACGGATCTGCCGTTCCTGGTGAAACTCGAAGACCGCGACGGCAGGCTCGTGCCGGGTAAGAACCTCACCGCGGCCGACCTCGGCCACGATGTCGAGAACGCCGCGTTCAAGCCGGTCCTGCTCGACGGTGCCACCGACACTGTTGTCGCGCCGAACGGCTCGCTCGGACACCGCTACGGAGACGACGGCGTCGGGAAATGGAACCTGGATCTCGGCGACCTCGTACCGACGTTGACCGTCGCTCCGGCCGGTGGCGGGACGGGGGAGACCGCGGCGGTGCATCTGCCGAGCTTCGACTCGATCGACGGCCACGGTGAGAGCATCGAACGCGGTGTCCCGGTACGCCGGGTCGGAGAACACCTGGTGTGCACGGTGTTCGACCTCATGCTCGCCCAGTACGGCGTGAACCGGCCGGACCTGCACTTGCCGGGACACTGGCCGACGGGATACGACGATGCGGATTCGCCTTATACACCGGCGTGGCAGGAAACGATCACCGGAGTGTCGGCGGAACAGTCAATCCGGATCGCGAAGGAATTCGCCCGTAACGCCGAGGAATCGGGCGGTCGCTCGATGATCATCATGGGCGCGGGGATCTGCCAGTGGTTCCACGGCGACGCCACCTACCGCGCGGTGCTGGCGCTGCTGTTGCTCACCGGATCGATGGGTCGGAACGGCGGAGGCTGGGCGCATTACGTCGGCCAGGAGAAGTGTCGTCCTGTCACCGGGTGGGCCGCGATGGCGATGGGAACCGACTGGAGTCGGCCGCCGCGACAGATGGCAGGTACCTCCTACTGGTATGTGCACACCGATCAATGGCGCTACGACGGCTACCGCGCCGACACCTTGGCGAGTCCGCTCGGACGCGGTCGATTCCGCGACAAGCACACGATGGATGTGATGGCCTCCGCCGTCGCGATGGGGTGGACCCCGTTCTATCCGCAGTTCGACCGGAACAATCTCGACGTCGCCGACGAGGCACGTGCCGCCGGCAAGGAGATCCCGGCCTACGTCGCGGAGCAGTTGGCGAGTGGGGACCTCACACTGTCGGTGACCGATCCGGACAACCCGAAGAACTGGCCACGCGTACTGAGCGTGTGGCGCTCGAACCTGCTCGGCTCCTCGAGCAAAGGCAACGAGTACTTCCTGCAGCATCTGCTGGGAACAGACTCGAACCTGCAGGGCGAACCGGCCATCGACGGTCTGCGCCCGAGCGAGGTGACGTCGCCCGACACCGTGCCGGAGGGCAAGCTCGACATGCTGATGTCGATCGACTTCCGCATGACGTCCACCACGCTGTTCTCGGATGTCGTGCTGCCTGCCGCGACGTGGTACGAGAAGGGCGACCTGTCGAGCACCGACATGCATCCCTACATCCACGCGTTCAGTCCCGCGATCGACCCGCCGTGGGAAACCCGTTCGGACTACGACGCTTTCGGTGCCATCGCGAAGGCCTTCAGTGCGCAAGCGCGCACGCACCTCGGCACCCGCACCGACGTCGTGATGGGCACGCTCCAGCACGACACTCCCGGAGCGATGGCTTTCCCGTCCGGAACCGAGAACGATTGGCGCAAGACCGGTGAGGTTCCGGTCCCGGGAAAGACGATGGGTCCGCTCGTGGTCGTCGAACGCGACTACGCCGCCATCGCCGACAAGTGGGCCACCCTCGGCCCACTCGTGGACAAGCTCGGGTTGACGACCAAGGGCGTGACCACTCATCCCACCGAGGAGGTCGCCGAGCTCGCCGCGAAGTTCGGTGTGATGAACACCGGCGCCGGTGCGGGCCGCCCGGCGATCACCACCGCGGAACGGATGGCCGACGTGATCCTGGCGCTGTCCGGGACCTCCAACGGCCGGCTGGCCGTCGAAGGATTCCGCGAACTCGAGAGACGCACTGGCCGGCGCCTCGTTCACCTGGCCGAGGGCAGCGAAGAACGCCGGATCACCTACGCAGATACCCAGGCCAGGCCGGTCCCGGTGATCACCAGCCCCGAGTGGTCCGGCAGCGAGACCGGTGGCCGGCGATATGCCCCGTTCACCGTCAACATCGAAGAACTCAAACCGTTCCACACCCTCACCGGTCGCATGCACTTCTACCTCGACCACGACTGGATCGAAGAGGTCGGCGAGCAGCTGCCCACCTACCGGCCCCCGCTGGACATGTCGAGATTGTTCGGTGAGTCCGCCATCGGAACAACGGACGGAATCGGTCTGACGGTGCGGTATCTGACGCCGCACTCCAAATGGTCCATCCACTCCGAGTACCAGGACAATCTGTTCATGCTGTCGCTTTCGCGCGGTGGCCCGACGATGTGGATGAGCCCCGCCGACGCGGCGAAGATCTCGGTCCGGGACAACGATTGGGTCGAGGCCGTCAATCGCAACGGTGTGGTGGTGTGCCGCGCGATCGTCTCGCACCGTATGCCCGAAGGGGTTGTGTACGTGTACCACGCCCAGGAACGCACGATCGACGTTCCGCTGACCGAGACCACCGGTAAACGCGGTGGTATCCACAACTCGATCACCAGAATTCTCATCAAGCCGACGCACCTGGCGGGCGGGTACGCGCAAACGTCGTACGCCTTCAACTATCTCGGGCCCACCGGAAATCAGCGTGACGAAGTGACGGTGGTTCGCCGCCGCAGCCAGGAGGTGACGTACTGATGAAGGTCATGGCGCAAATGGCGATGGTGATGAACCTCGACAAGTGCATCGGATGCCACACCTGTTCGGTGACCTGCAAGCAGGCCTGGACCAACCGATCGGGTACCGAGTACGTGTGGTTCAACAATGTGGAAACACGACCGGGACAAGGGTATCCGCGACGATACGAGGATCAGGAGAAGTGGCGGGGAGGCTGGGTCCGCGACAAGAAGGGCCGGCTGCGCCTGCGCGACGGCGGACGCATCCACAAGCTCACCCGCATCTTCTCGAACCCGAAGATGCCGTCGATCGACGACTACTACGAGCCGTGGACCTACGACTACGAGAACCTCACCACCGCCCCACTCGGCAACGACATTCCTGTCGCACCGCCACGTAGTCTCATCAGCGGCAAACCGATGAAGGTGGAGTGGTCGGCGAACTGGGACGATGACCTCGGTGGGTCTCCCGAGATCGTGCCGGAGGACCCGATCCTGCAGAAGGTCAACGAGGACGTCAGACTCCAGCTCGAAGAGACCTTCATGTTCTACCTTCCACGAATCTGTGAGCACTGCCTGAACCCGTCGTGCGTGGCCTCGTGCCCGTCGGGAGCCATCTACAAGCGCAGCGAGGACGGCATCGTGCTCGTCGACCAGGACCGCTGCCGAGGTTGGCGGATGTGTGTGTCGGGATGCCCCTACAAGAAGGTGTATTTCAACCACAAGACGGGCAAGGCCGAGAAGTGCACGTTCTGTTACCCGAGGATCGAAGTCGGGTTGCCGACGGTGTGCGCGGAGACCTGCGTCGGTCGGCTCCGATACATCGGCCTCGTGCTCTACGACGTCGACAAGGTGCTCGAAGCCGCGTCCGTCGAGGACGACAAGGATCTGTACGAGGCGCAACGGCAGCTCATCCTTGACCCGAACGATCCGGACGTCATCGCCGGTGCGCGGGCCGAAGGGATCTCGGACGAGTGGATCGCCGCAGCCGGGCGGTCGCCGATCCACGCGCTGATCAACAAGTACAAGGTGGCGTTGCCGCTGCATCCGGAATACCGGACCATGCCGATGGTCTGGTACATCCCGCCGCTGTCGCCGGTCGTCGATGCCGTCAGCCGTGACGGTCACGACGGCGAGGACCTCGGAAACCTGTTCGGGGCACTCGAATCACTGCGCATCCCCGTCCGGTATCTCGCGGAACTGTTCACCGCGGGCGACACCGACGTGGTCGAAGGAGTATTGCACCGGCTCTCGGCAATGCGCTCGTACATGCGCGACGTCAACCTCGGACGGGACACCCAACCGCACATCCCGCAGGCGGTGGGCATGACCGAGGAAGAGATCTACGAGATGTACCGGCTCCTTGCGCTCGCCAAGTACGACGAGCGTTACGTCATTCCGACTGCGTACGCGAACGAGGGCCACAAGCTCGAGGAGACGGCCACGGACTGCGCGTTGTCGTTCGACGGCGGGCCGGGAATGTACGAATCGGGTCCGTTCGGTGAGTCCAGCGGCGGACCGGTACCGGTTGCCGTCGAGACGTTCCACGCGCTCGAACAGCGGCAGACCTCGGAGGGGATGGCCGCGAACGCGAGCAACCCCTCGCGTGTGAACCTGCTGAACTGGGACGGAAAAGGCGTTCCCGCAGGGATATTCCCGCAACACCGCAGTGGCGATGTGGAGGAGGACCGATGAAACTCCTTCGTCGGCCGACGCGACGCGACCTCGCGTCGGTGAGGTTGCAGCATCGCGCGATCAGGCAGGTCGCATCCCTGTTGCTCGCGTATCCCGACGAACGGACAACGTCGAGGCTCGTCACCGTCGATGCCTTGCTCGAGCACGTCACCGGCCCCGAACGCGAGGCCCTGGAACGCACCGCGTCGTACCTCCGCGCGACCGAGCCCCTCGTGGCGGCACGTGAGTACGTCGAGACGTTCGACATGCGACGCCGCTCGACGATGTATCTGACCTACTGGACCGGCGGCGACACACGAAACCGCGGCACCGAGATCCACGCGTTCGCACGTGCCTACCGCGATGCGGGAGTGGAGCCACCTGCCGGCGAGGCCCCCGACCACCTGCCCGTTGTACTCGAGTTCGCTGCGACGGTCGATC
The DNA here is from genome assembly GCF_036327795.1 of Rhodococcus artemisiae. Classification (NCBI taxonomy): domain Bacteria; kingdom Bacillati; phylum Actinomycetota; class Actinomycetes; order Mycobacteriales; family Nocardiaceae; genus Rhodococcus; species Rhodococcus artemisiae. Next base: position 520,226 of record NZ_JAUTXY010000001.1, on the reverse strand, counting down.
CCGAAGTGGGGGAGCAGTTGCTCGTCGCGCATCGGGCGCCCCTGGACGTGCTGCAGACCGCGCTCGTCGAACGCGGCTCTCCGTACGCAGACCCCGTGACCGCGGTCTGCGCCACGCTCCCGCCGGTCACGGACCAAGAGGTGGAGCGGGCACGGCACCTGGCGGAAGCAGGGCCGCCTGCCGAGGCGATCGGACTGCAGCCCTTCGCCCTCACCGTGCCGCCGCGCCGCGACGGCGGTTCCGTTCGAGAAGGAGGTCGGCCGGCATGAGTGCAGGCGAGATCTACTGGGACATCGTGCCGTACGTGGCCCTCGCCATGCTGATAGTCGGCACCTGGTGGCGGTACCGCTACGACAAGTTCGGGTGGACGACCCGCTCGTCGCAGCTGTACGAGAGCCGGTTGTTGCGGATCGGCAGCCCGCTGTTCCACTTCGGCATTCTCGTGGTGATTCTCGGACACTTCATCGGTCTGGTGATCCCGGAGTCCTGGACGGAGGCCGTCGGTATCAGCGAACACATGTACCACTGGGGCGCGGCGGTTCCGGGCATCATCGCGGGTGTTGCGACGCTGCTCGGCGTGGCACTGCTCGTCTACCGTCGGCGTACCAGGGGGCCGGTGTTCAGCGCGACCACAGTCAACGACAAAGTCATGTATGTCGTATTGGTCGCCGCGATCGTCGCCGGGCTCGCCACGACGATGATCGGCGCGTTCGAGGCCAACGAAGCGCACAATTACCGCGAGACGGTCTCCCCGTGGTTCCGGTCGATCTGGATCCTGCAACCCCGGGGCGACTTGATGGCCGAGGCGCCACTCTCGTTCCACATCCACGTGACGGTCGCGCTGGTGTTGTTCGCGATCTGGCCGTTCACGCGACTGGTCCATGCCTTCAGTGCGCCTGTCGCGTATCTGTTCCGCCCGTACATCGTGTACCGCGGTCGTGATGAAGCCGCGAAGGGACAGCTCGTCGGATCGCAGCCCAGGCGTCGAGGTTGGTGAGGGGAAGGCAGCGGTTGGTGACGAGAAGACAGAGGTAGTCGCGTGTAGTGTGTGGTGTTCCGTGCCTTGAACACAGCTCTCACCACAGACGAATCACCGACAGCGCAGGACCGTAGAACAACCCATGGCAACAACCTTCGATTCCCTTTCACTCGACACCCCGTCGGCGGCCGCGGACACCGGTGTGCGGCGCACCGTGTTGCCCGGCGGCGTGCGTGTCGTCACCGAACACGTACCGGGCGTGCGATCGGCAGCCGTGGGTGTGTGGGTCGGTGTCGGCTCCCGTGACGAGCAACCTTCGGTCGCGGGAGCTGCCCATTTCCTCGAGCACCTGCTGTTCAAGGCGACTCCCACCCGATCCGCCCTCGACATCGCCGAGCTCGTCGACGGGATCGGCGGCGAGCTCAACGCGTTCACCAGCAAGGAACACACCTGCTTCTACGCGCATGTGCTCGACGACGATCTGCCGATCGCCATCGACGTCGTCGCGGACGTGGTGTTGCGCGGCAAGTGCCGCAGCACCGACGTCGATGTGGAGCGCCAGGTGGTACTCGAAGAGATCGCCATCCGTGACGACGACCCCGAGGATCTGCTCGGCGATGCCCTGCTGACCGCGCTCTACGGTGATCACCCGGTCGGGCGTCCGATCATCGGCTCGACGGAATCGATCGAATCGATGACCCGCAACCAGCTGCATTCGTTCCACCTGCGCCGGTACACGCCGCAGCGGATGGTGGTGGCGGTGGCGGGCAACGTCGATCACGCACACACGGTCGAACTCGTCCGGCGGGCGTTCGCCGGTCACCTCGACGAGTCCGCCAACGCGGCACCGCGTCGCGAGGGGACGCTGCGGTTGCGTACCGCACCCACCCTGAGCATCACCGATCAGGACAACGAGCAGGCACACTTCAGTCTCGGCGTCCGCGCGTTCGGCCGGCACGATCCCCGGCGTTGGGCGCTGTCGGTCCTCAACACCGCGATCGGAGGCGGCCTGAGCTCACGGCTGTTCCAGGAGGTGCGCGAGAAGCGGGGGCTTGCGTACTCCGTCTACTCAGGTGTCGACACGTTCGCCGACACCGGTGCGTTCTCGACCTACGTCGGATGTCAGCCCGAGAACCTCGGCGACGTTGCCTCGGTGGTGCGTGAAGTCCTCATCGAGGTTGCGGAGAACGGCATCACCGACGCGGAGTGTGCACGCGCGAAAGGCTCGCTGCGCGGCGGTCTCGTCCTCGGACTCGAGGACACCGGTGCCCGCATGCACCGGATCGGCCGCAGCGAACTGAGCTACGGGCGACATTGGGGGATCACGGAGACGCTCGAGCGCATCGCCACCGTCACCACCGAGCAGGTGCGTGAGGTGGCCGGTGAACTGCTCCACCGCCCCTACGCGGCGGCCGTCGTCGGACCCTACCGGCGGGCGCGCGACCTTCCGGCGTCCGTGCGCGGGATCGTGGCCTGACGTTTCGCCTCCTCCCGCCTTCCCGGCCGCACCTCCTCCCGCCCACCCGGTGGTCACGCTGGTTGCGTAGGCTTTCCGGGAGACGGCGACGGAAGGACGTGGATCGGTGGCGGACAAGACAGCTCTTCGGGTAGGGGTCCTCGGAGCGAAGGGCAAGGTGGGCCAGGCCATCTGCGACGCAGTGGATGCAGCCGCCGACCTCGAACTGGCCGCGACGGTCGACAAGGGCGATGACCTCGATGTCTTCGTCACGTCCGGAACCCAGGTCGTCGTCGACTTCACCCACCCTGACGTCGTGATGGGCAATCTGCAGTTCCTGATCGAGAACGGTATCCACGCCGTTGTCGGCACCACCGGATTCGACGACGCGCGCCTCGAGCAGGTTCGGGAATGGCTCGCCGCGAAACTCGACGTCGGCGTGCTCATTGCCCCCAACTTCGCGATAGGCGCCGTGCTGTCCATGCGATTCGCGCAGGCCGCCGCGCGCTTCTTCGATTCCGTCGAGGTCATCGAACTGCATCATCCGAACAAGGCCGACGCGCCGTCCGGCACCGCATACCGCACCGCCCGGTTGATCGCCGAGGCTCGCGCCGCGGCCGGCGTGGGTCGCAGCCCTGACGCCACCAGCACCGAACTCGACGGCGCGCGCGGCGCGGACGTCGACGGCGTGCGGGTGCATTCGGTGCGTGTGGCAGGCCTCGTCGCCCACCAGGAAGTGCTCCTCGGCACGCAGGGGGAGACACTGACGATCCGGCACGACTCGATCGATCGGTCGTCGTTCGCTCCCGGAGTGCTCCTCGGCGTCCGCGAGATCGGTTCCCGTCCGGGGCTGACCGTGGGAATCGACCCCCTCCTCGACCTGTGAGTTCCTCAGCGTCCGCCGGTCGCGATGTCGCGAAGGTGGTCATCGCGATCGCCTTCATCGTCGCGGCGCTCGCGTTCTACTTCGTGCGACTGGGGCACACCGGGATCTCGTTGATCACGAGCGGCGAGGCGGTGTCGATCGTGTTCGGAATCGGCGTGTTCCTGCTCCCGCTGGTGGGTGTGTGGATCGTGTACGCGACCCTGCGCGCAGGGCTGGACCATCAGCGACTGTCCCGGCGCATCCACCAAGAGGGCCTCGACCTCGACGTCAGCGATCTTCCGCGAATGGCGTCGGGTCGTATCGAGCGTGACGCCGCGGACGAACTGTTCCAGTCGGTGAAAGCCGAGTGGGAGGCCGACCCGGACAACTGGCGCAACTCGTATCGCCTTGCCCGTGCCTACGATTTCGCGGGCGACCGCAGCCGGGCACGCGAGACGATGAAACGCGCCGTGGCCCTGGAGAAGTCCGAGCGTGACGACGCGGGATAGCCGCTCGTCGTCGCCTGCGGCAATGCGTAGTCTGCGGGCATGACCGAAGAGAACTCCCGTACTCTGCTCGTGGTGCACCACACCCCGTCGCCGTTCATGCAGGCGATGTTCGAAGCCGTACTGGCGGGCGCCAGCGATCCCGACATCGAAGGCGTGAAAGTGGTCCGGCGTCCGGCCCTCACGGTCTCACCGACCGACATGCTCGAGGCGGACGGATATCTGCTCGGAACACCCGCCAACCTCGGGTACATCAGCGGTGCACTCAAGCACGCTTTCGACGTCTGCTATTACCCGTGCCTCGACTCGACGCGAGGTCGGCCGTACGGGTTGTACATCCACGGCAACGAGGGCACCGAGGGCGCCGAGCGCGCCGTAGACACCATCACGACGGGGCTCGGGTGGGTCAAGGCTGCCGACCACGTCGTTGCATCGGGTAAGCCGAGCAAGAGTGATCTCGAGGCCTGCTGGGAACTCGGTGCGACCGTCGCCGCTCAGCTGATGGACTGAGCGCGACAGCCGGGCTCGCTACTGGAAGTTCTTCTCCACGAACTTCGTCAAGCCCTTGCCAGCGGTTTCGATCGCGGTCTTCTCTGCGCGGCGCACGAGGAAGCCGGGCACCGGGATCTTGGGATCGATGGTGAGGCTGAAGTCGACCTTGGTTCCCTTGTCGGTCGCGGTGAGCGTGTAGGCGCCGTCCTGCACGTTCTGCTGGGCGCTCTCCACGAGGGTCCATGACATCGATTCGTCGCCGTTCCACGAATAGTCGACGACCTGCTCGTCGGTGATGCCGATGATCGAGACGGTCATGCGTACGCGGTGAGGCCGACCGTCGGGGTGGGTGCTCTCGATCGTCACGGACTTGTGCGTCGACGACCATTCGGGAAGTCGCTCGACTGCAACGATCCCCGCCATCACCTGCTCCGGTGTCGCCTTGATCTCGAAGCTTCTGGTGCTGCTGACGGCCATGACTACTCCACCCCTCGGGTCCGCACCTTCGCGGACTGCGCCTTCGCGTGCGACGGAAATCTACCGCACGAATACGCGCGGGGAGAGGTCAGTCGGTGTGGCGCTCGTCGGCTCCGCCGGTCGCGTCGTCGTTTTCGGCATCGTCGGTTTCGGTGGGTGTGGGCTTCTGGGTGTCGACCGGCGCGTCGGCGTCGGAACGGGTCTCGGGTGCCGGGGAGGCGGTCGTCGGCTTGGCGGTCGGCCAGCGCCATTCGTCGGCGCGGCGCTGGTAGCGCATCTGCTCGCGTAGTGCGCCCTGGACCGCCTGTCCCACCCACGAATTGAGCGAGACCCCGCTCTGCGCGGCAGCCTCCTCGGCGCGGGTCTTGATCTGTTCGACCAGCCGCAGCGTGACGCGGCTGATATCGCCGGTCATCTCCTCGAAGGTCGGGGGAGTGTCGTCGGCCTCGGGTGCCGGGCCGTCGTGAACCTCGACGACGGCGTCGGTTCCCTCGAGGCGGACGGTGACCCTGCGGTCCGCGAGCTGCTCGGACACCTCGGAGGCCAGATCGGACAATGCACCCAGGACGGCCAGCCGGGCGGGCGCTGCGATGGCTGTGGCGAGGGCTGCGGCTGTGCGTCGGGTCTGCTCGTCGCCCAGTTCCGCTGCGTTCCGCACGGAGTCGGCGATGGCGTCGGTATAGGCATCGATATTCATGACGCCAGTGTGACGCCAATGGTGATGTCAGTCAACCGTCGTAGATGATGTCATTCGGGGGTTTCGAATGACCGGGCGCTAAGGTCGTGCAGAAATACCGTGCGGAACCGTGGAGGGAGACGAGCATGGCGCCGGAACCGATCGGACTGAAGGTCAGGCTCATCGCCAAGACGGAATTCCTGCCGCCCGAGGACGTGCCCTGGGAGACCGACGCGGACGGTGGGGAAGCGCTGGTCGAGTTTGCAGGTCGCGCCTGCTATCAGAGCTGGTCGAAGCCGAACCCTCGCACCGCCACCAACGGCGGCTACCTCAACCACCTCCTCGCCGTCGGACACGATTCGGTGCTCGAGCACGCGACGGTCACCTTCTACATCACGGGTATTTCACGGTCGTGCACGCACGAACTGATCCGCCATCGGCACTTCTCCTTCTCGCAGCTCTCACAACGGTTCGTCCCGGGCGGGGACGCACCTGTCGTCATCCCCCCGGCCATCGAGGGAGACACCGAACTCGAGGCCGTGTTCTTCCGCGCCGCCGAGCGCAGCCGCGATGCGTACGTCGAACTCATCGATGCGCTCGAGGAGAAGCTGTCGCACCTCCCGCCCGGCCCCCTGCGGGCCAAGCAGGTCCGCGAAGCCGCGCGAGCGGTCCTTCCGAACGCCACCGAGACCCGGATCGTGGTGACCGGCAACTACCGGTCGTGGCGGCACTTCATCGCGATGCGTGCTACCGAACACGCCGACGTCGAGATCAGGAGACTCGCCGTGGAATGTCTGCGGCAGCTTGCCGAGGCGGCGCCGAACGCCTTCTGCGACTTCACGATCAGTACACTTGCCGACGGCACCGAGGTTGCCTCGGGAGGCTTCCAGATCGACGGCTGACAGCGCTGTCGGTGCGGTTCGTGCGCGAGCCGTGTTCCGGGTGGCAGCTTCCACGCGGTAGCCTTCTGACCATGACCAACGGTGATTCCGCAACTGCTGTCGAGCTTCCGTTCGGCACCATCGCAACAGCGATGGTGACCCCGTTCACTGCCGAGGGCAAGCTCGATGTCGATGCGGGTGTGCGCCTCGCGACCTATCTCGTCGACGGCGGCTGCGACGCACTGGTTCTCGCAGGTACCACCGGTGAATCGCCCACCACCACCGAGAACGAGAAAATCGAACTCATGCGGGCTGTGCTCGCAGCCGTCGGGGACCGCGCAAAGATCATCGCCGGCGCCGGAAGCAACGACACCGCCCACAGCGTCGAGCTGGCCCGCGATGCTGCTCGTGCCGGAGCTCACGGCCTGCTGGTCGTCACGCCCTACTACTCTCGCCCGCCGCAGGCCGGTCTCTACGCGCATTTCGTCGCCGTGGCCGACGCCACCGACCTACCGGTCATGATCTACGACATTCCACCGCGTTCGGTCGTCCCGGTCGAGACGGAGACCTTGCGGCTTCTGGCAGAGCATCCCCGCATCGTTGCGGTCAAGGACGCCAAAGGCGACCTCAACGCGGGTGCGGAACTGATCGGCACCACCGACCTGAAGTTCTATTCGGGCGACGACCCACTGAATCTGCCATGGCTGTCCGTCGGCGCGGTGGGTTTCGTGAGCGTCATCGGGCACTTGGTGCCCGGGCGTCTGCGCGAGCTGCACACCGCATTTGCAGCAGGCGACCTCGAACTCGCACGGAAGATCAACCTGTCGTTGATTCCCATCTACCGCGCGGTCGCGCGACTCGGTGGGGTGAGTGCGTCCAAGGCCGGTCTGCGCCTGATGGGCATCGATGTCGGGGAACCTCGACTACCACAGGTTGCGCCGGTGACCGCCCAGATCGATGCGCTGGCCGCAGATCTGCATGCAGCGGGGGTGCTGTGATGAGTCGTCCCAACCGTGGCCGTGGTCGCGTCACCCGCAATGCAGGACCGCCGACCTCCAAGCCGGCCCGCCGTGTCGCCCAGACCTCGGCCGCAACGAAGCGGCCCGACCCCCGGCCCGCGCCGGACCCCACCGCGCGTCTCGGAACGCCGCCGAAGGCGCCGAAGACCGGGCTGCGAGTTGTCGCTCTCGGTGGTATCGGTGAAATCGGCCGCAACATGACGGTGTTCGAGCATCAGGGCCGTCTGCTCATCGTCGACTGCGGTGTGCTCTTCCCCGAGGATCAGCAGCCCGGCGTCGACCTCATCCTCCCCGACTTCCGGTACATCGAGAACCGGATGGACGACATCGAGGCGGTCGTCCTGACCCACGGTCACGAGGATCACATCGGTGCGTTGCCCTTCCTGCTGCGCCTGCGCCCGGACATCCCGGTCGTCGGCTCGAAGTTCACTCTTGCGCTCGTCTCGGCAAAGTGTCGCGAGCACCGGCTGCGGCCGAACCTCACCGAGGTCACCGAGGGAGAGCGGACCACCCACGGCCCGTTCGAGTGCGAGTACTTCGCCGTCAACCACTCGATCCCGGATGCGATCGCGGTCGCGATACACACCGATGCCGGCGTCGTGTTGCACACCGGCGACATCAAGCTCGACCAGCTACCGCTCGACAACCGGCTCACCGACCTCGCCGGATTCTCACGCCTCGGTGACGAGGGCGTCGACCTGTTCCTCGTCGACTCCACCAACGCAGAGGTTCCCGGGTTCGTGACCCCGGAACGCGAGATCGGCGGAGTGCTCGACAACGTCATCGGAAAAGCGAAGAACCGCGTCATCGTCGCGTCGTTCGCCAGCCACGTGCACCGGATCCAGCAGGTCGTCGACGTCGCACACCGCTACAACCGGCGCGTCGCGTTCGTCGGGCGCTCGATGGTCCGCAACATGCAGATCGCGCAGGACCTCGGTTACCTCAACGTGCCGGACGGCCTCGAGGTCAACATCGACACCGCGGCGTCGCTGCCCGACGATCGGCTCGTGCTCGTGTCGACGGGTTCGCAGGGCGAGCCGTTGTCAGCGCTGTCGCGTATGGCGCGCGGCGAACACCGCCAGATCAACATCAAGGAAAACGACCTCGTGGTACTCGCGTCGTCGCTGATCCCGGGGAATGAGAACTCGGTGTTCGCGGTCGTGAACGGGCTCGCCAAGCGCGGTGCCACCGTCGTGACGCAGCAGAACGCGAAGGTGCACGTCTCCGGCCACGCATCGGCCGGTGAACTGCTCTACCTCTACAACGCGGTGCGACCGACCAACGCGATGCCGGTGCACGGCGAGTGGCGCCACCTCCGGGCCAACGCGGCGCTCGCAGAGGCCACCGGTGTGCCGAAGGAACGGATCGTGCTCGCGGAGGACGGCGTCGTCGTCGACATGGTGGACGGCCTCGCGGAGATCGTCGGCCGGGTACCGGTCGGGCACGTGTACGTCGACGGGCTTTCGGTCGGTGACGTGGGCGAGTCCACGCTGTCGGACCGATTGATTCTCGGCGAAGGCGGCTTCATCTCGATCTCCGTCGCTGTCGATGCCACGACCGGTCGTGCGGTGACCGCGCCCGAGGTGTCGGGGCGCGGTTTCTCCGACGACCCGACCGCACTCAACGAAGCGGCGCAGCTGGTCGACAAGGCGCTCAACGAACTTGCCGCCGAGGGTGTAACCGAGACGCATCGCATCGCGCAGGGGATCCGCCGTGTCGTCGGTCGATGGGTGGCCGACACCTACCGTCGGCGGCCGATGATCGTGCCCACGGTCATCGCGGTCTCCTGAGACACACACCGCGATCGTTCGTGCCGCCGCACGGATTGCTCGTTAGAGTGGCCGAATGAGCCTTGCTCGACGCGAACGGCACGCCTTGGTCAAGACCATGTCGGAGGTCGGCCCGGAAGCCCGCACGCTGTGCGGTGACTGGACGACCCGCGACCTCGCGGCGCACCTGCTGGTGCGCGAACGTCGTATCGACGCGATGCCCGGAATCATGCTCCCGGCGCTGGCCGACCACACGGAGAAGGTACGGCGCGAGCTGACCGACCGACAGTGGGCACACCTGCTTGCCGATATCGATTCCGGGCCGCCCAAGTGGTCCCCCCTGTATCTCGTCGACTCGGTAGCGAATGCAACCGAAATGTTCGTGCACCACGAGGACGTGCGACGAGGCGAATCCGGATGGGAACCACGTCGGTTGTCCGCGGAAGACCAGGACGCGCTCTGGAAGTACGCCCGGGCCATCGGCCGCACCAGTTACGGGGGCACCGACATCACGGTTGTCTTCGAGCGGCCCGGGGGCGACCGGGTCACTGTCCGCAAGCGAGGCCCGCAGACCGTGGTGCTGCGAGGGGAGCCGTCCGAACTGCTCCTCCACGCATTCGGCCGCGACGAAATTCGCCTCGAGCAGGACGGGAGCGAGGCGGATATCGCCGAGCTCACCGGATCCCGAAGAGGGCTCTGAACAGCACGTACCGCCTCTGTGGCATCCGTTCACGGTTCGGTGTTGTGATCAGTGCCGCCGCGTGCGCCCCGTGTTGCTGATGGTTCGTGAGTGGTCGATGCGGCTACCCTGGCGGATATGGCAGGAAAGTCAGGCAGCCGCGCATCGTCCACTGCGACTTCTCGGTCGCGGTCGGGGACGCGCGCGTCGGCCGCTTCCGGTCGGGCGGGTGCCCCTGCCGCCAAATCGACCTCGTCCGCGAGGGCGTCTTCCGCGCGTTCCGCGAAGGGATCGACAGCGAAGAAACCGGCTCCCCGCACATCGACTGCGAAGGCATCGACTGCGAAGTCTCCCGCCAAGCGGAAGCCGCAGGCCTCCGGTTCGCGCGCCTCGTCCGCGGCACGCCGATCCAGCGCGGCGCGTCCGCGCGGCGGTCCTGTACCGCAGCCTCGTCGAGGATCAGGAGGGTTGCTCACGGCGATCGGCAAGAGCGTCGGTGCCGGTTGGTTCATGATTGCCCGCGGGCTCGGTGCCACCACACGGACGATGGGACGCGCGACCGACATCGAACACGGTCACCGGCGTGACGGAATCGCACTCGGTCTCGTTGCATTCGCAGTGGTAGTGGCCGGTTCGGTGTGGTTCGGCGTCGGCGGGCCCGTCGGCGAGTGGGTAGAAACCGGAGTACGTGCCGTCACGGGTGGCGCGAGCGCGGTGTTGCCCCTCGTCGCTGTCGGTGTCGCGGTGGTCCTCATGCGGACCGAACCGTGGCCGGAGGCTCGCCCACGCCTGGTGCTCGGGTCGCTGCTTGTCGCGATCCCCGCGTTGGGACTCTGGCACATCGCGTCCAGTTCACCCACCGATGCCGAAGGTCGCTCGGAGGGCGCCGGATTCGTCGGTGCTGTCGTCGGTGGTCCGATCACTGCCGGACTGACGGTGTGGTTGTCGGTGCCGCTCATGTTGATGGCCATGGGCTTCGGAATCCTGCTGGTCACCGGCACAACGATTCGCGAACTACCCGAGCTCTTCCGCGACTACTTCGGCCTGCCCTACCGCGACGACGGGTACGGACCCTACGACGAGCACGGCGAATACGACCCCGAGCACGACGGCTATTCAGACCACCTCAACCCGTTGCTCTACGAGGACGGCACCGAGAAGCCGCGAACGCGTCGTCGCCGAACCCCCAGCGAGAACTACCCGACCGACGAGTTCGACGGCGATGCACGCACCGAGGTCCTGCCGTTGTGGGACGAGCCGGACACGTCGCCTGCACCCGAGCCCCAACCGGAACCGGAGGCTCCGAAACCGCGGGCCCGGGCCAAGCCGAAGGCGGCCACGGCCGCAGCGGCAGTTCCGGCTGCTACGCCTCCGCAAGCCGACGCCGATGTCATGGAACCGCTCGTTCCGGACCGCGTCGTGGAGGGCGACTACACACTGCCGTCCCTGTCGCTTCTGATGGAAGGCGACCCACCCAAGACCCGCTCCGCCGCCAACGATCAGATGATCGAAGCGATCACCGAGGTACTCGAGCAGTTCAAGATCGATGCGGCGGTCACCGGGTTCACCCGAGGCCCGACGGTTACGCGATACGAGGTCGAGCTCGGACCGGGTGTGAAGGTGGAGAAGATCACCGCACTCGCCCGCAACATCGCGTACGCCGTCGCGACCGACAACGTCCGGCTGCTCGCGCCGATCCCCGGAAAATCCGCGGTCGGTATCGAAGTGCCCAACTCCGATCGCGAACTCGTGCGCCTGTCCGATGTGCTGGGGGCACCTTCCACGCGCCGCGACCACCACCCGCTCGTCATCGGGCTGGGTAAGGACATCGAAGGCGACTTCGTCTCCGCGAACCTCGCGAAGATGCCGCACCTATTGGTGGCCGGCTCCACCGGCTCCGGCAAATCCAGTTTCGTCAATTCCATGCTGGTGTCGCTGCTGATCAGGGCGACACCGGAAGAAGTACGGATGATCCTCATCGACCCGAAGATGGTCGAGCTCACACCGTACGAGGGCATTCCGCATCTGATCACACCGATCATCACCCAGCCGAAGAAGGCTGCCGCCGCGTTGGCGTGGCTCGTCGAAGAGATGGAGCAGCGCTACCAGGACATGCAGGCGAACCGAGTGCGGCACATCGACGACTTCAATACGAAGGTCAAGTCGGGCGAGATCACCGCGCCTCTGGGCAGCGAGCGTGTCTACCGGCCGTACCCGTACATCCTGGCCATCGTCGACGAACTCGCGGACCTCATGATGACCGCGCCGCGCGACGTCGAGGACGCGATCGTGAGGATCACCCAGAAGGCCCGTGCCGCCGGTATCCACCTCGTTCTGGCAACCCAGCGGCCATCTGTCGACGTCGTGACCGGTCTGATCAAGACGAATGTGCCTTCGCGACTCGCGTTCGCGACGAGTTCGCTGACCGACTCGCGGGTCATCCTCGACCAGCCCGGCGCCGAGAAGCTCATCGGTATGGGCGATGGGCTGTTCCTGCCGATGGGTGCCGGCAAACCGGTCCGCATGCAGGGCGCGTTCATCACCGACGAGGAGATCTCGGCGGTCGTCGAGTTTTCCAAGACCCAGGCGGAGCCCGAATACAACGAAGGCGTCACCGTCCCGAAGGCCGGGGAGAAGAAGGATGTCGACCCCGACATCGGCGACGACCTCGACGTGTTCCTGCAGGCGGTGGAACTCGTAGTCACGAGCCAATTCGGATCGACCTCGATGCTGCAGCGTAAGCTTCGCGTCGGTTTCGCGAAGGCCGGCCGATTGATGGATCTGATGGAGACCCGAGGCGTCGTGGGGCCGAGCGAGGGGAGCAAGGCCCGCGAGGTGCTCGTCAAGCCGGACGAACTGGACGGCCTGCTCTACTCGATTCGGGGCGGTGGCGACGCGACCGAAGGAGACGCCGGCGACATGTGAGGTGTCGGGGCGCGCGCCGCACGGGCGTGTGGCACAATCGGGGAAGCTGTGGAGGGGAGTATCCCTTGATCCGCGGCAGTCTCGTCAACACGTTCGGCACCGCTGCCGATCCGGGGCTGTCGGTCCGAGATGCGCATCGGGCGGGAGAGACCTCCGGCAGGTACACACCTACCGGAAGGCCGAGGTGCACATGCACGTCACATTGACGACCTGGTTGATCACGATTGCCGTCATCATCGGGTTGTTCATCTTCGATTTCTTTGCGCACGTCCGTAAACCCCACGCTCCGACCCTCCGGGAATCCGGATTCTGGTCGATGGTGTTCATCGCGATATCGATCGTGTTCGGCCTCATCGTCTTCGCGCTATGGGGCCCGACCTACGGCGGCGAGTTCTTTGCTGGGTACATCACCGAGAAGGCCCTCTCGGTCGACAACCTGTTCGTCTTCGTGATCATCATGGCCACATTCGCGGTGCCACGGGAGTTTCAGCAGAAGGTCCTGACGATCGGCATCGTCCTGGCGCTGATCATGCGCGGTGCCTTCATCGCTGTCGGCGCGGCGGCAATCAACGCGTACAGCTGGGTCTTCTACATCTTCGGTTTCTTCCTGCTGTTCACCGCGATCAAGCTCATGCGCGAGAACGGCGAGGAGAACGAGACGCCGTCCGAGAACAAGATCGTCTCGCTGGCACGGAAATTCCTCCCCGTCCACGACGAGTACGACGGCGACAAGCTGGTCACCCGGATCGACGGCAAGAAGATGGTCACCCCGATGCTGCTCGCGTTGATCGCGATCGGGTTCACCGACATCCTGTTCGCTCTCGACTCCATCCCCGCGATCTACGGACTGACCAGCGAGCCGTACCTGGTGTTCACCGCCAACGCGTTCGCTCTGATGGGTCTGCGCCAGCTGTTCTTCCTCATCGGAGGCCTGCTCGAGCGCCTCGTCTATCTCTCGTACGGCCTATCGGTGATCCTCGGGTTCATCGCAGTCAAGCTCATCCTTCATGCCCTGCACGAGAACACGCTCGGCTTCATCAACGGCGGCGAGCATGTGGCGGTCCCCGAGATCTCGACTTCCGTGTCGCTGATCGTGATCGTGGGGGTGCTCATCGTCACCACGGTCGCAAGCCTGATCAAGACCAGGAACGACAAGAATCAAGGTGACGACAAGCCCGGTGACAGCCCGACCGGGGCAAAGAACCTCAGTCGTTGAACATGCCCATCACCGGAGTCCAGCCGGTGATGCGGACAGCCTCGATCAGCGTCAACTGAGCGAACGGATCCTGCGCCATCAGATCGTGTGCGGCCGCCTCGTCGGCGACGTCGATGAGGATCAACGCGCCGGAACCGTCGACCCACGGCCCGGTCGCCCGCACCGTGCCTGCCTCGACCAGATCACCGAGCCAGGCGCGGTGCTTCGGTCGGTGCTCGTCGCGGGCCGTCGTGGTGGCCTCGGTGTAGGTGTATTCGACGGCGAACAGGGCCATGGGTTCTCACTTCCGTGCAGGGATCGACCGTTCGGGGCTCTACGTTCTCGGGGGTGCGCTCACAGGGTGAGCAGCATCCGGGTGTTGCCGAGGGTGTTGGGCTTCACGTAGCTCAAGTCCAAGAACTCGGCGACGCCCGTATCGTACGACCGGCACATCTCCGCGAAGACCTCGGAGGTGACCGGCGTTCCGTCGATCTCTGCGAACCCGTGGCGCGCGAAGAACGAGACCTCGAAGGTCAGGACGAAAAGCCGATCGAGCTCGAGTTCGCGCGCGACCTCGATCAGGCGCGAGACGAGGAGGTGCCCTGTACCGTGTCCCGTGACCTGTGGATCCACCGCGACGGTGCGGATTTCGCCGAGGTCCGACCACAGGACGTGGAGGGCTCCGCATCCGACCAGTCGACCTGCCAGTTCGGCGACCCAGAACTCCTGAACGGATTCGTACAGAGTCACGAGATTCTTCTCGAGGAGGATCTTCCCGGCGTAGATGTCGATCAACTGTTTGATACCCGGCACGTCGGATGTTCGGGCGCGCCGCACGACAATCCGGTCGTTCGTGTCCTGTTCGTGGGCCGGTGAAGTCATGCGGTGAACAGTAGCGCGTGAATGTACCGATATTGTGGGCGCATGAGCACGCCCCGCCAGTCCGTTGCCGCATCGGGCGGGAGCGGCGCCGCACCGGGACCGCATGCCGGTTCCGCGCACGACCCTGTCCCGCTGTGGAACATCGCCAACATCCTCACGGTGATGCGCATCGCGCTGGTCCCTGTGTTCCTCGTCCTCCTGTTCATCGGTGACGGACAGGAGACTTTCTGGCGGCTCGCTGCGGCCGGGGTCTTCGCAATCGCTGCGATCACCGACCGTATCGACGGTCAGCTCGCCCGCAGGTTCGGCCTGGTCACGGATTTCGGGAAGATGGCCGACCCGATCGCCGACAAGGCACTCATCGGGGCGGCGCTGGTGGGGTTGTCGCTGCTCGGCGACCTGTCATGGTGGGTCACCGGCATCATCGCCATCCGCGAACTGGGTATCACGGCACTGCGCTTCGCGGTGCTGCGGCACGCTGTGATACCCGCCAGTCGCGGCGGCAAACTCAAGACGTTGGTGCAAACTGTCGCGATCGGTGTGTATCTGCTTCCTCTACCTGACGCCGTCACACCGTTCGCCATGGTGTTGATCGTGCTGGCGGTGGTGCTCACGGTCGTCACCGGTCTCGATTACGTGGTCCAGGCGGCGCGGCTGCGCGCCGGGGTGCGTCGTGCCGAACATGAGCACCGGAACGGCGAACAGGCGTGACACCGGGCGGGGACCCTCTGGTGGCGGCCACCCGTGCGCGGGAACTCGTCGCGGCACTGACGGTACGCGGGGAGACGGTGGCGACCGCGGAGTCGCTGACCGCCGGGTTGCTCTCGGCCGCAATCGCCGGTGTTCCGGGAGCGAGCGCGGTCCTACGGGGAGGGTTGGTTGTCTACGCCACCGATCTCAAGGCGACCCTCGCCGGTGCGCAGGCCGAGCAGTTGGCGCTCGACGGTCCGGTGGCTGCCTCGACCGCTGCTGCGCTCGCCGAGGGTGCGCTGCGGAGATGCGATGCGACGTGGGGTGTCGGACTTACGGGCGTCGCCGGTCCCGACGACCAGGACGGGCATCCTCCTGGAACCCTGTTTCTCGGGATCTGCGGACCGACCGGGACCTCCGTCACGCGACCGGAAGTCGGCGGCGATCGATGGCAGATCAGACTCGGAGCGGTCGAAGCGGCCGTGTCGGGGCTACTCACGCGCTTGGGTTCTTCGTCGGCGTTGTAATGTCTGTGCACCGCGGTATTCGAAGTCCGGAGGATGCCCGGGAACCTCGCGAGCGGGTCGCGCGTTGTCGAGGTGTAGGCACGACGGACGAAGGAGGATGCGATGGCGCTGTTGTTGCGTGAGGCACTCGGTGACAGCCTTCGGCGCACCCGTGTTTCGCAGAGCCGCACCCTGCGTGAAGTGTCCAGCAGCGCCCGGGTCAGTCTCGGTTATCTCTCGGAGGTCGAACGAGGGCGGAAGGAGGCGTCGAGCGAATTGCTCGCCGCCATCTGCGACGCGCTCGACGTACCCCTGTCCGACGTGCTCTTCGACGTCAGTGAGTCGCTTGCGGATCGGTCTCTGCAGCACGCCGGCGCGGAGGTCGTGATGCCGGGTGCGTATGCGGGCCCGGACGCGGCACACTCCGAGTCGGGGGCAGAAACGGTCGACGCCGGCCTGCTGACCCAGGACTCGCTGATCACGCAGGAGACTCGCGTGGTGATTCCGGCACCTGCGGCGCGGGCGCTCGCTGCGGCCTAACATGGATCACGACCGTGTCGGCCTCGCCGGATACGGACGAAAGCGACATAGCGTGGGTCACCGTCCGGGGGGTGGCCCGAGTCGCCAGGTGGGATCGTCGGACCGGTCGAGGCGAAGGTGACCGGCACGACGGACCGGAACCGGTGTGCGAGGGTCGCGCACCGGGTCGCGTTCGGCGCGGCGTACAGATGGAGGCGGGATCACACCCATGGCTAATCCGTTCGTCAAGGGTTGGAAGTACCTCATGGCGCTCTTCAACTCCAAGATCGATGAGAAGGCCGATCCGAAGGTCCAGATTCAGCAGGCGATCGAAGACGCACAGCGTCAGCACCAGGCCCTGTCGCAGCAGGCAGCATCCGTGATCGGCAATCAGCGCCAGCTGGAAATGAAGCTGAACCGGCAGCTGGACGAGGTCGAGAAGCTCAACGCGAGCGCTCGCCAGGCCGTGATGATGGCCGACCAGGCCAGCAACGCAGGCGATACGGAGAAGGCGATCCAGTACACGAATGCAGCGGAGGCATTCGCTGCACAGCTCGTCACCGCCGAACAGTCGGTCGAGGATCTGAAGGTCCTGCACGATCAGTCGCTGCAAGCAGCGGCACAGGCCAAGAAGGCCGTCGAGCAGAACGCCATGGCACTCCAGCAGAAGGTGGCCGAGCGCACCAAGCTGCTCAGCCAGCTCGAGCAGGCGAAGATGCAGGAACGGGTCAGCGAATCGTTGCGGTCCATGGACTCGACGCTGTCCGCGCCTGGCACCACTCCGAGCCTTGATGCCGTGCGGGAGAAGATCGAGCAGCGCTACGCTACCGCGCTCGGCTCGGCCGAACTCGCGCAGAACTCGGTACAGGGTCGCATGCTCGAGGTGCAGCAGGCCACCGTCCAGATGGCCGGCCACAGTCGTCTCGAACAGATCCGTGCCTCCATGAAGGGCGACGCCCTGCCAGGCGGTGCACCGGCGAATCCCGCTGTCAACACCGCCAAGGAGCCGCCGAACGCTGCAGGCTCCGCCGGGTCACAGTAGTCGCTCGACCTCCATCGACGCGGAACTCGACAAGCATGAGCACACCCGACGACGGCCGGACCGGAATGACTCCCGGTCCGGCCGTCGCCGCGCTCCGAGACGTGACCGACGCGGCGGTGGACGTCGCGCGTCGATGGCGCGACCCCGCAGCGAAGCTACGACGTAAGAAACGCCGCGCCCGTCGGAGCGCCGGGTTCTTCGGCGCGACCGCCGGAACATGGGGTATCGGTACCGCAACGCTGGTCGCGGCGTCGGCCCCCGATTGGACGATCGTGGCCACCGGCGGCGCGACCGCAGCCTTCGCCGTGCCCGCGGTGTTCGCCCTGCGCCGGTTCCGCCGCCTCGACTCGGTATCCCTTCCACCTGAGCTTCCGCCGCGCCGGTCGCTGCCACCGGTGGGATCGGTGGCCCGAGCGGCCGTGGAACGGTTGTCGAGCAATGAGCAGGGCCTCGCGCGATTGCTCGCAGTCGTGTCGAAGTCGGGTGCCGTGGCAGGCGACGACCTCGAGGAGATCGGGGAGGCCGCGCGGTCGGCGTCGTCTGCGCTCGACAGCGTGGTCGAAGACATCGTGGCCCTCGAATCGGCGGCCCGGGCCAGCGCGGCGGCAGGAGTTCATCTGGGTCCCGCCATCACGGCAGCGGGCGAGCAGCTCGAGGCGGGCGTCGACCAATACGAACATCTCGTCTCCGCGGCTGCGAAACTCGCGGCAGCACCCGAAGGCACCCGGTCGATGGCGCTATTCGACCGGCAGCGCTCCGAGCTCATCGACGCGTCGGACCGGCTCGAGAGCTGGGCGCAGTCCTGGAAGGAGATCGAGCAGATCCAGCAGCGCCACCGACACTGAACCGCCACTTCATCGCGCAGGAATCGGCCACGAGAAATCGGGTGCGCGCCTCTGTCAGTCGTCGATGCCGCGTGCGGCGAGTGCCTCACCCATGGCCTCTGCGGTCATGAGTGCGCCCACCACGACGGGCACCACCAGTGCCCGCAACGAGAAACCCAGCCCCCGTGCCTTGCGCGCCTCGGTGACCCGGGCGACCATCGAGGCGAGGAGGGGAATGCAGCGGATCGTCATCACGAGGACGAGGCCCACCCGATCGGGGTCCACTCCCACCCGGCGAAGCGGTCGCACCCCCGCGACAATCGCGTCGAGCATGTCCGTCATGCGGGTGGTCAGCGTGATCAGCAGGGCGAAGGCGATCGCCAGAAACAGTGATCCGCAGATCACCACGGCACGTTCCCATCCCGCCACGATCACCTGGAACACCGCGATGATCGCGAGCATCCACAGCAGCGGCCGCAACTGCGTCACGGCGAGGCGCACCGGGATCCGGGCGAGAGCGTAGGTACCCGCGACGACGACAGCGCAGGGAAGGACCTGCCACGGTTGCCGGATCCACAGCGTCATGGCCACGATCACGAGCGCGACGACGATGAGCTTCATCCCCGCCGGCATTCGATGCAGCGGCGAATTCCCAGGATGGTGCAGGCCGACGATGCTCACCCGATGAGGTCCCGGTAGCAGGCGATCGCCGGGCCCGGTGCGTCGTCGGCCACGATCCGGCCGGAATCGACGACGAGGACCCGATCGAAGTCGCCGAGCAGATCGAGATGGTGGGTCACGACGACCAATTGTTGTTCGAGGCTCGCGAACGTCCGCGCGATCAGCTTGGTGTTGCGCAGGTCCAGCAGGGTGGTCGGTTCGTCAGCGACCAGGACCTGCGGGTCGGTGACCATGATCGCCGCGAGCGCGAGCAATTGTTTCTGGCCACCCGACAGGAGATGACTCGGGTGATCGTGATGCGCAGCGAGACCGAAGTCGTCGAGCACCTGCCGGACCCGCTCGGCCCGCTCGGTCTTACCGAGCGGGCTACGCCGCAAGGAGAACGCGACGTCCTCTGCGACTGTCGGCATCACGATCTGATGTTCCGGATCGGTGAAGACGAATCCCACGCGTTTGCGGACCTCGCGCCCCTTGCGGTCGGTGTCCAGTCCGTCGACGGTCACCGAACCCGAGGTGGGGACGACCAACCCGTTGATCATCCGTGCGAGCGTCGACTTCCCGCTGCCGTTCGCGCCGACGATGCCGATGCGCTGCTCGGTGAGGATGAGGTTCACGTCGTCGAGGACGGCGCGCTCACCGTAGGCGTGACGGACCTGCTGGAAACGAATCTCGCTCATCGGGTCGTGCAGCGATCAGTGTGCGGGGTCGGCCGTGGGCGAAGGTCTGATCGGGGACATGAGCAGGGCCGGGTAGGCCCGATGGACCTGGGCGGCCACCGCGGCGGCTACGACGGCCTTGAACAGGTCGCCCGGGAGGAACGTGACGTTGGCTGCGGCCGCAGCCCACACGGTCAGATCGGTTCGTAGCACCATCCCGGCGATTCCGAACACGTACAGCACCACGATGCCACCGAGCACATTGACCGCAATGCCCGGCAGCACGCGATAACGGGGGAGCATGCGGGCGCTGAGCCACCCGATGACCGCGACTGCCGGAATCCAGCCGATCAGGAAGCCTGCCGTCGGCCCGGCAAGCGAGGTGAGTGTGGTCCGTCCCCCCGCGAGTACCGGCAGCGCAAGACCCAGCAGGATCACGGTAGAGACCGACAGCATGCCCTTACGGGCACCGAGCAGCGCGCCGGCGAGCATCACGCCGAGAGTCTGCAGGGTGATGGGGACACCCGAGGACCCGATCGTGATCTGGCCCGGCAGGCCGAGCGCGATGATGAGGGCGGCGAACACCGCGATCTGTGCCAGGTCGCGGGCGGGGGTAGGGCGGCTCGGGGACACGTTCACTCAGCTTCCGACAGTCGACTTCCGAATAGAGGACCAAACCCGTCGAGCGTAGGCGGATGCGGACGGATCCGCACCACCGCCCTGGGCGAACGCCGACCCCGAGAGGTGCACCAGGGTTCTGCGGGTATCCCCTGATCTTTCCCTGATCTATGCTCTGAGCTGGTGTTTTCTCGACGTTGTCGTGCCAGGATCGTGTGAGTACGACACGGAACGTGCTCAGGCACGAGGCGGGAGAAGACGATGTTCTGGAAAATTGTCGGTGTAGTGGTTCTCGTGTGGATCGCGCTTGCCGTGATCGGCGCAGTGTTCGACCACCTCTTCGGAATCCTGGTGTTGGGTGCGATCGCGTTCGGCGGTTACATGCTGTACAAGGCCATCTCCGGAGGAAATCGGCGCGACGACATCACGAGGATCTGATCCGGACCGCATAGTGGACGTATGGAACACGTGCCGGAGGACTGGACGCGGGGAATCGTCGTCGTCGCGCATCCCGACGACATCGAGTACGGAGCGGCCGCGGCGGTCGCCCGGTGGACTCGGCAAGGCAAGGACATCCGATATGTCCTCGCTACAAGCGGCGAGGCGGGGATAGCGGGCCTGCCGCCCGCGGAGTGCGGTCCGCTCCGGGAGGAAGAGGAGCGGGCATCGGCGGCGATCGTCGGCGTCGAGACCGTCGAGTTCCTCGGCCACCCGGACGGGCGACTCGTCGCCGGACCGGATCTGCGGCGTGACGTGGCGGCGGCGATCCGACGGCATCGGCCCGAGATGGTGGTAACCGCGAATTTCGGGCTCACGTGGTTTCCCGGAGCGCTGAACAGTGCCGATCATCGCGCGTTGGGTCTGAGTGCGCTCGACGCCGTGTCCGATGCGGCCAACGAATGGATCTTCCCGGAACTCACCGAGGAACAGGGACTGGCTCCGTGGTCGGGAGTGCGGTGGGCAGCGGTCAACCTCCCGGGCGCGTCGCACGCGGTCGATGTCACCGACACCGTCGACGTGGCGGTGGAGTCGCTCGCCGCGCATCGCCGGTATCTCGAGGCGCTCTCCGGCGCCGACGTCGCGGAGCAGGCCCGAGCGCAGGTCGAGATGGCGACGGGGCCGCTACCCGGGTTTCCGGCGGCTCGCGCCGTGGGCTTCGATCTCTACACTTTCTCCGGCTAGACTTCTCCGGCTGGACCCTGGGGGCCGGCGTCGGTGACCGCGTGCTCGGGTGAGCACGATCGTGTGGCAGTCTGGGCCGATGCGAGTGGCAGTGGTGGCCGGGCCCGATGCGGGACACGCGTTTCCGGCCATTGCGCTGAGCAAGCGGTTCGTCGATGCCGGTCACGAAGCGGTGCTCTTCACCGGCGAACGCTGGTTGGACATCGATGTGCCCGGGGTCACGGTGGCGCCGCTCGACGGCCTGACGCCGAGAGTCGACGACGACGACGGCGATGCGGGTGCGAAGATTCATGCGCGGGCCGCGCACATCGCGACGCTTCTGTTGCCCGGTCTCAGCGCGCTTCTGCCGGACCTTGTCGTCTCCGACGTCATCACCGCGGGAGGCGGAATGGCTGCCGAGCGGCTCGGAATCCCGTGGGTCGAGTTGTCTCCGCATCCGCTGTACTTGCCGTCGCGCGGCCTGCCCCCCATCGGTAGCGGACTCGAGCCCGGGACGGGACTCCGCGGGCGGGCACGCGATGCGGTGTTGCGCGGACTCACGGCGCGGTCGTTGAGGCAGGGAAAACGCCAGCGTTCCGCTGCGCGCGTCGGAATCGGTCTACCGGCGCAGGATCCGGGGCCGAACGCGAGACTCGTCGCGACCGTGCCCGCCCTCGAGGTGCCGCGGCCGGATTGGCCGTCGAACGCCCACGTCGTCGGCCCGTTGCATTGGGAGCCGACCGGCGCCGTTCTCGAACCGCCTCCGGGTGACGGCCCTCTTGTGATGGTCGCGCCATCGACGGCGACCACCGGAGTCGCCGGGATGCTCGACGCGGTGTGCGAAGGGCTGGGAGGGCTGGGGATGCGTGTCGCTGCCACGATGCTCGACCCGCCCGCGAATGTGCTCCCGGAATGGGCGGTCGCAGGGCAGGGTCGCCAGGATGTCCTTCTTCGTGATGTCGATGTCGTGGTCTGCGGTGGCGGGCACGGGATGCTCGCCAAGGCCTTGAGCGCAGGGGTGCCGGCCGTGATCGTGCCGGGCGGAGGCGATCAGTGGGAACTCGCGAACCGGGCTGCGCGGCAGGGGAGCGCGGTGGTCGTCCGGCCTCTCGACGCCGCCGCGGTCCGGGATGCGGTCACTGCTGTCCTGGCAGAACCGAGGTTCACCGAGGCGGCTCGTTGCGCCGCCGTCACGGCGGCGGACGTGCAGGATCCGGTCGCGGTGTGCCTGGGTGCGGGTCACTGACATCGCTGCCGGCTGCGAACGTCGCTGCATGCCGCTCGCTCGGGCCGTTACGGTGGTGGCGTGCGATTGACAGAGTTCCACGAGATGGTCCGAGACGAATTCGGGCAGATGCACGGCGATGCCCTGTTACGTGACCACATACTGCTCGAGTTGGGCGGGCGCACCGCGGCCCAGGCGATCGAAGCAGGTCGGGAGCCTCGTGAAGTGTGGCGGGCGCTGTGTGAGGAGTTCGACGTGCCCGCTGTACGTCGTTGATCGAACACATTTGCATGTATTCGAACAGACGTTCCCCTATGCTGGGGGTGCTCGGCGGTGAAGCGCGTCTGTCCACAGGCGCCGCATTCATCCACAGATCAGGCGGCTCCGCAGTCGTGGCAGCGAAATGTGTCGGTGCCCGGATATAGCGTCGTCGACAAGCAGGACGAGACACGATGAAGGGGACCAAGATGGCAGCACAGGCACACGATCGCGAGAAGGCGCTCGAGCTCGCCCTGGCGCAGATCGACAAGAACTTCGGCAAGGGCTCGGTGATGCGTCTGGGGGAGGAGGCGCGTGCTCCCATCGCCGTGATCCCCACCGGGTCGATCGCGCTCGACGTGGCCCTCGGTATCGGTGGCCTGCCGCGCGGCCGAGTTGTCGAGATCTACGGCCCGGAATCTTCGGGTAAGACCACGGTGGCGCTCCACGCGGTGGCCAACGCTCAGGCTGCCGGCGGTATCGCCGCATTCATCGACGCGGAGCACGCCCTCGACCCGGAGTATGCGCGCAAGCTCGGAGTCGACACCGACGCCCTGCTCGTGTCGCAGCCCGACACCGGCGAGCAGGCGCTCGAGATCGCCGACATGTTGATCCGCTCCGGCGCGCTCGACATCCTCGTCATCGACTCGGTCGCAGCCCTCGTGCCGCGCGCCGAGATCGAAGGCGAGATGGGCGACAGCCATGTCGGCCTGCAGGCCCGCCTGATGAGCCAGGCGCTGCGCAAGATGACGGGTGCGCTCAGTAACTCCGGCACCACCGCGATCTTCATCAACCAGCTGCGTGAAAAAATCGGCGTGATGTTCGGCTGCTTCAACTACTCCACGAGGGTGCAGTTGGCCGACGGCACGACCGAGAAGATCGGCAAGATCGTCAATCAGAAGATGGACGTCGAGGTCATGTCCTACGACCCCGACACCGACAAGATCGTGCCTCGTCGCATCGTCAATTGGTTCGACAACGGCCCGGCCGACCACTTCCTGCAGTTCACCGTCGAGAAGTCCGGCGGCAACGGTCGTTCCCAGTTCGCGGCCACACCGAACCATCTCATCCGGACCCCCGGCGGCTGGACGCACGCCGGCGAGATCATCGCGGGCGACCGCGTTCTCGCCATGGAGCCGCACCGTCTGAGTGATCAGCAGTTCGAGGTTGTTCTCGGCTCGTTGATGGGCGACGGCAACCTGTCGCCGAACCGTCGAGACCGCAACGGTGTTCGTTTCCGGTTGGGCCACGGCGCGCAGCAGCACGAATACCTCGACTGGAAGACCGAGCTCCTCGGCAACATCGACCATTCGACGCACATCAACGACAAGGGCGCCAAGTTCGTCGATTTCACTCCGCTGCCCGAACTCGCCGAACTGCAGCGCGCGGTGTATCTCGGTGACGGCAAGAAGTTCCTGTCCGAGGAGTACCTGAAGGCGCTCACCCCGCTGTCTCTCGCGGTCTGGTACATGGATGACGGCTCGTTCTCCGTGCGCTCGAAAGGGCTCCAGCGGCGAACTGTGGGTGGCAGCGGGAGAATCGAGATCTGCGTCGAGGCATTCAGCGAAGGCTCGCGTGTGCGGTTGCGCGATTACCTGCGCGACACTCATGATCTCGACGTGAAGCTCCGCAGCGCAGGTGCCGCTGGCGCGGCATTCTTGACGTTCACCACCGAGTCGAGCACCAAGTTCCAGGAGATTGTGGCTCCGCACATGGCTCCGTCCATGGAATACAAGTTGCTGCCCCGCTTCCGTGGTCTCGGTACGGTGACACCGCAGTTCGTCGAGTCCACGCAGCGTCTGGTGCCCGCGCGGGTGCTCGATGTCCACGTCAAGCCCGAAACCCGCTCGATGCACCGGTTCGATATCGAGGTCGAGGGCAACCACAACTATTTCGTCGACGGCGTCATGGTGCACAATTCTCCTGAAACGACCACGGGTGGTAAGGCTTTGAAGTTCTATGCCTCCGTCCGGCTGGACGTCCGGCGCATCGAGACGCTCAAGGACGGCGGAGACGCGGTCGGTAACCGCACCCGCGTCAAGGTCGTCAAGAACAAGGTGTCGCCGCCGTTCAAGCAGGCGGAGTTCGACATTCTCTACGGGCAGGGCATCAGCAAGGAGGGTTCGCTGATCGACATGGGTGTCGATCAGGGCTTCATCCGAAAGTCCGGTTCCTGGTACACGTACGAAGGTGATCAGCTCGGTCAGGGTAAGGAGAACGCCCGCAAGTTCCTGCTCGAGAACACCGACATCCGCGATGAGGTCGAGAAGAAGATCAAAGAGAAGCTCGGTATCGGTGCAGTTCTGACCGACCCCGAGGCGGCAGAAGAAGAGGCCGACTTCTAGTCGCCGACGTCAATCCTGGGGGAGGTACGGGCCATTGGTCCGTGCCTCCCCCAGATCCGACACGGGGCGTAGCCGGGCGGGCACGACAGTTCGGACAAGCGCTGCGGACGTTGATCTCGAAAAGTAGTCTTCGGTCTTGTGGACACACGACATTCAGGAAGGATCGCCGTCCTGGCAGGATTGAGCGCCGCAACGATTTTCGGTGCCACCGGGACCGCAGCCGCTGATCACATCGACTACATGATCGTTCCCGGCCACACGCACACCCTCGGTGAAGGCAACGATCCGCTGTGCGCCGGCCAGATCACTACGAGTATCCGATCTCCTCACGATCATCCCGGCGCCGCGCTGGTGTCGATGACATTCGCGCCCTACCTCGGGACGGCGAGTGGAGGAAAGCCGACGTGCGCCGTGACCGCGTTGGTGAACTGGAACAACCTCGATACCGGCGCTTCGGGTTCGGTTCCGGAGTACATGGTGAACCATTCGAGGGGGCTCGCGCCGAGTCGTCAGGACGGCGGATACGTGGATATCCCCACGGGGCCGGGGCGAGTCCTGTTCTCCGTCGCCACCACGAGTCTGCACCACGTCGTCCCAGCGCCCCTCGAGGTGTTCGTTCCCTGAGCGCTCCACCGATCGTCTGGCAGCATCTGTGGGATGACGGTGCGCCCCATACGGTTATGTGTCTTCGGTGATTCCTTCGTCGCGGGTGTCGGGGACCCGACGCATCGCGGTTGGGTGGGCGGAGTCGCCGAGTATGTACTCGGCGAGTTGCCCATCGACCTGACTGTCTACAACCTCGGTGTCAGGCGTGACACGTCCTGCGATGTGAGTGAGCGTTGGCACCGTGAAGCGCTCGCGCGGTTTTCCGACGAGTGCGACAACCGGGTTGTCGTGTCGTTCGGCGTCAACGACACGACATTGCAGGACGGCTCATGTCGCGTCGAGCCTGACGAGTCCGAATCCAATCTCGCCGCGATCCTCGACCGGGCGGCGTTCCACGGATGGGCGACACTCGTGGTCGGGCCGCCACCGATCGCAGACGAGCGGCAGAATGTGAGTACCGCAGTCCTCGACGAGCGGTTCGGCCTGCTGTGCCAGGGGCGCGCTGTGCCCTACATCCACACCTTCTCTCATCTCGCCGGTGTGACGTCGTGGATGCGGGAAGCGGCGCAGAGGGATGGTGCGCACCCGGGTGCGCTGGGTTACGCCGACCTCGCCGGCCTCGTGTGCGCAGACATCACTGCCTGGCTCGGTATGCCCGCGGATTCCGTCGGTGGCCGCGTCTAGGGTTCTCACCATGGACGATCCTGAAGATGTCGGACCATCCGGACGGGACACGGCCACCGCATCCGGTGGTCGTAGGCGTCGTGTCCGGCTCCAACCCGGAGGCGGTACCGAAGCGCAGGCCAAGGACGTGTGCCTGAGGCTTCTTACCGATCGGGCCCGGAGTCGCGCCGAACTCGCCACCAAACTCGAGCAGAAGGGCTTCACGGCCGACGTGGCCGAGCACACTCTCGATCGCCTCACCGAGGTCGGGTTGATCGACGACGCCGACTTCGCTCAGCAGTGGGTGCGCTCGCGGCACCTGTACTCGGGGAAGGGTAAGCGTGCGATAGCACTGGAGTTGCGCCGTAAGGGCATCGACGAGCAGGATGCGGCCGATGCTCTCGACACGATCGACAGTGCATCCGAACGAGACCGAGCAGTAGAGCTGGTCAGGAAGAAACTCCGCACCCAGGCGCCGTTGCCCACGGAGGGCGATCGTCGCGAGATCGCGGCCGAACGCGACAAGCTGGTACGACGACTCGTCGGGATGCTCGCCCGTCGCGGCTACGCGCAGGGGATGGCCTTCGAGGTGGTCCGCGACGAGCTCGGGGCTTTCGAAGCTGACGCGAACGAGCCACTCGACTGAACTTTCTGCTCGTCACCTCACCGAGGGGGACCGGTGATGTCCATCCCGGGCACCGCCGTGACAGGCACCGGCGCATCGGGCGCACCTCCGGTCGCGGCACCCCGGCGCCGGCTCGACCGCAACCGCTTCTCGAGCCACGTTGCGAAACGGGTCAGGGCACTGTTGAGGATGATCATGATCGCAGCCACCACGAGCAGCGACGGTAGGTAGTTCTGGAAGTAGGCGCCGAGCTGCTGTCCCGACCGCACCACTTCGACGTAGCCGATGAGATAGCCGAGTGCGGAGTCCTTGAGCGCGATGACCATCTGCGACACGATCGCCGGCAGCATCACTGTCACCGCCTGTGGCAGGAGGATCAGCCGCATGGTCTGGCCTTTGCGCAGACCGATGGCAGACGCTGCTTCGGTCTGGCCCTTCGGCAGTGAGTTGATACCTGCGCGCACGATCTCGGCGATCACGGACCCGTTGTAGAGAGTCAGACCGGTCACGACTGCGGCGAGAGCAAGATAGTCGGACTTGAACAGGCGGTACTCGGCGAACACCTGGTACGCGAAGATCATCAGGATGAGGACGGGGATCGCGCGGAACAGTTCGACGATGAACCCGGACACCATCCGAACGGGGCGATGCTCGGACATACGGCCGATACCCAGTATCGCGCCCAGAATCAAGGCGAGCACGATCGACAGTGCGGCAGCGACGAGTGTGCCTCGGATACCGGGGATCAAATATGTCGTCCAGCTCGACGACTCGAGGAACGGCTCCCATTTCGCTGCAGTGAGCTGGCCCTGGGAGTCCAGCGCGCGGTACACGACGTATGCGATGACCAGGAGAACGACGGCTACGACGACGGACAGTACGCGGTAGAGCGCGCGCGCCTTCGGCCCGGGCGCGTCGTAGAGAACAGTGCCTTCCGAACTCATCGGGCCACCTCGAATCGCTTGCTGAGCCAGCCGAACAGCAGGCCGGTCGGGAGGGTCAGGATGACGAAGCCCAAGGCAAAGATGCCGCCGATGACGAAGATCGCCGCCTCGTTCTCGATCATCGTCTTCATCAGCAGCGACGCCTCGGCCACACCGATCACCGACGCGATGGTCGAGTTCTTGGTGAGGGCGATGAGCACGGACCCGAGCGGTGCGATGACCGCGCGGAATGCCTGCGGCAGCACGATGAACCGGAGATTCTGGCCGAACGTCAGGCCCAGGGAGCGGCCCGCCTCGGACTGCCCGAGGTGGACGGTGTTGATACCGGAGCGCAGCGACTCGCATACGAAGGCGGCGGTGTAGACGGTCAAGCCGAGAACCGCGAGACGGAAGTTGTTGTCCACCAAGAATGTCGGCGACGACTGCGGTGCGAGATGGATCTGGAGGGTCTGCGACAGCCCGAACAGGCAGAAGATGATGATCAGGGTCAGTGGTGTGTTTCGGAAGATCGTCACATATGCGGTTCCGACTGCCCGGGCGACGGGGATCGGTGACACCCGCATGGCGGCGAGGATCGTACCGAGGATCAGCGAACCGATCGCGGACAACACCGTCAGCTGGATTGTCGTCCAGAATGCTTCGAGCAGCTGACTGCCGTACTTGCTGAACAGATCCACAGGTCAACTCCGGGATCGACGGGACGGGACTGTGAGGGTGGAACCGGCCGGTCCGTGAACTCCTCACGAACCGGCCGGTCGAACCTCGGGACGCGCGGTCGGATCAGTACCGATCGACGGTCGGCGGATCCGGCAGCGGGTATCCGGATGCACCGACGGTTGCCTCGAAGGCCTCCGCCCAGGCTCCACTGTCGATCATGTCCTCGATCGCATCGTTGATGGCAGTGCGCGACGCCTCGTCGCCCTGGGCCAGGCCGATGCCGTACAGCTCCTCGGTGAACGGCTCACCGACCACCTTGAAGTCACCGGGGCTCTGCGCTGCGTAACCGGCGAGGATGATGTCGTCGGTGGTCACCGCATCGACTGCACCGTTGCGCAGGGCTTCGACGCATGCCGAGTAGGTGTCGAACTCCTGCAACTGCACATCCTGTGCGTAGGTGTCCTTGACGTTCTGTGCCGGGGTCGAACCCGTCACCGAGCACAGGCGCTTGCCGCCGTTGAGTGATTCCGGACCGGTGATCTCGGCTTCGTCGGCGCGCACCAGCAGTGACTGGCCCGCGATGAAATACGGACCTGCGAAATCGACCTTCTCCTTGCGGGCGTCGGTGATCGAGTAGGTTGCGACGATGTAGTCGACCTCGCCGTTCTGGATCAGCGTTTCGCGCTGAGCCGACGGCGACTCCTTGAACTCGATGTTCTCCTCGGATACTCCGAGCTGGCCGGCCACATACTTGGCGACCTCGACATCAAATCCGCTGAACGTGCCGTCAGGGTTGCGGAGGCCGAGTCCGGGCTGGTCGAATTTGATGCCCACCACGAGGTTTCCGTTCTCGGCAGAGGACGTGACACTGCGGGATTCGTCGCCACCGCACGCTGTGGCGGCGAGAGCGACGGCGATCGCGCCGATGCCCAGGCGGATCGAGCGAGACATTTTCATCGAGGACCTCCGGTTGTGGTGTTCGATCGGGCTGTCGTGGAGTGGAGCTGATGGCTGAGGATCTTGCCCGCTCAGTGACTGAGAATCTTGCCCAGGAAATCCTTGGCCCGATCGGATGTCGGAGCGGTGAAGAACGTGGTGGGGTCGGTGTCCTCGACGATGCGGCCGTCGGCCATGAACAACACGCGGTCCCCGGCCTTGCGGGCGAAGCCCATCTCGTGGGTGACGACGACCATTGTCATCCCCTCCTTGGCGAGTGAGGTCATCACGTCGAGAACCTCCTGGACCATCTCGGGGTCGAGTGCCGAGGTGGGCTCGTCGAACAGCATCACCTTGGGATTCATGGCCAGTGCTCGGGCGATCGCGACACGTTGCTGCTGACCGCCGGACAGCTGTGCCGGGTACTTGTCGGCCTGGTTCGCGATGCCCACGCGTTCGAGTAGCTGCAGAGCGCTCTTCTGTGCCGCGTCCTTCTTCTGCTTGCGGACCTTGAGTGGGCCCAGCATCACGTTCTCGAGGATCGTCTTGTGTGCGAAGAGGTTGAACGACTGGAACACCATGCCGACATCGGCACGCAGCGCTGCCAGGGCCTTTCCTTCGGCCGGAAGGGTCTTGCCGTCGACCTGGATCTCGCCGGAGTCGATCGGCTCGAGCCGGTTGATGGTCCGGCACAGTGTGGACTTTCCGGATCCCGACGGGCCGACCACGATGACCACCTGGCCACTCGGAACCTCGATGTCGATGTCCTGGAGGACATGCAGAGCACCGAAGTGCTTGTTCACGTTCGTCATCGTGATCATCGGGGGCGCGCCGGCCGATTTCCCGGTACCGGCCACTGCGCCTGTACCGCCCGAGTCCTCCGAGGGCTTCGTCGAACCCGCGTCCGCTGGTGTCATGATCAAGACCCTATGCGGTCACTGTCCGGAACCTCCACATTTCGTCCCATCGACATTCAACTTTTACAGCGACAGAGTGACGTGACCGGAACGTCGCCGTCCCGGCCGTCGGCGCGGCGCGGCGCACACGGTCACCGCTGGGACGGTCGGTTATTCTCGTGAGCTACCCTGAGACGTGTCATTGATCGACGATGTTGCCCCGAACACAGGTGCCCGGACCTACGAGGTCCGCACCTACGGCTGCCAGATGAACGTGCACGATTCGGAGCGTTTGTCCGGCCTGTTGGAAGACGCCGGATTCGCCCGCGCCGAGCCCGGCGCGTCGCCCGACCTGGTCGTCTTCAACACGTGCGCTGTTCGCGAGAACGCCGACAACAAGCTGTACGGCAACCTGAGCCATCTCCGGCCGGTCAAGGACGAGAACCCGAACATGCAGATCGCGGTCGGGGGTTGTCTCGCGCAGAAGGATCGCGCCACCGTCGTCAAGAAGGCTCCGTGGGTCGATGTCGTGTTCGGCACCCACAACATCGGCAACCTCCCGGCGCTCCTCGACCGTGCACGCCACAACCGGAAGGCCGAGGTCGAGATCCTCGAGTCGCTCGAAGCATTCCCTTCGACGCTTCCGGCGAAGCGCGAGTCACCCTACGCGGGCTGGGTGTCGATCTCGGTCGGATGCAACAACACGTGCACCTTCTGCATCGTGCCGGCCCTGCGCGGCAAAGAGGTCGACCGCCGACCCGGTGACATCCTCGCAGAGGTTCAGGCACTCGTCGACGAGGGTGTACTCGAAGTGACACTGCTCGGGCAGAACGTCAACTCGTACGGGCGTTCCTTCGCCGATCCGGAACAGCCCCGCGACCGCGGTGCGTTCGCGTCACTGCTCCGCGCGTGCGGCGACATCGACGGTCTCGAACGCGTGCGTTTCACCTCGCCGCATCCCGCGGAGTTCACCGACGACGTCATCGAAGCGATGGCATCGACGCCCAACGTCTGCCCGCAGCTCCACATGCCGCTGCAGTCGGGCAGCGACCGGATCCTGCGCGCGATGCGCCGCTCGTATCGCAAGGAGAAGTTCCTCGGCATCATCGAGCGGGTCCGTGCAGCCATGCCGCACGCGGCCATCACCACCGACATCATCGTCGGATTTCCCGGCGAGACCGAAGACGACTTCCAGGACACCCTCGAGGTCGTCGAGAAGGCACGATTCACCAGCGCCTTCACGTTCCAGTACTCCAAGCGCCCCGGCACACCCGCGGCCGAGATGGACGAGCAGCTCCCGAAGGCCGTCGTCCAGGAGCGGTACGAGCGCCTGATCGCGCTGCAGGAGCGCATCACCCTCGAAGAGAACCGCATGCTCGTCGGTACCGAGGTCGAACTTCTCGTCGCGGCGGGTGAAGGCCGAAAGAACGCGGCAACCGCCCGTATGAGCGGACGCGCGCGCGACGGGCGTCTCGTGCACTTCCGGCCCGAAGGCAACATCGACACCGCGGTTCGGCCCGGCGACATCGTCACGATCGTCGTCAGCGATGCTGCGCCGCATCATCTCGTCGCCGACAACCCGATCCTCACCCACCGCCGCACCCGCGCGGGCGATCACTTCGAACAGGGGCGCCTGCCCAAGACGAAACCGATCGGTGTGGGACTCGGCCTGCCGAGCATCGGTGCCCCTGACCCCCTACCGACACAGATGGGATGCAACGCATGACCACGGGCGAGAACAGTCCGAACACCCACAGGGGCACGGATGGTGACACCGACCGGCTGAGCGACCACGGACTCAGGGAGGCCCGCGCCGACCTCGAGGCAGCAGAACGCAGGATCGCAGGTGAGATCGACCCCGGAGCCCGTGCGATGTTCGTCGCCGTCGCGGTGCTCGTGCTGCTCGGTTCGTTCACCCTCCCGCACGCCGGTGCCGCCAATGGGTGGGAGGTGCTCTCGTTCGCCTCCGACGCGACGGCAGAATCGATCGCGCTTCCGTCCCGCATCTTCACCTGGCTCGCGCTCGGCTTCGGCGCGGTCGCCTCGATTCTCGCGCTCGTGACCCGAAAGTGGTTCCTGGCATGGGCCGCAGCCGCCGGCTCCGCTGTGTCGATCATCTTCGGGTTGCTCACGGTGTGGTCACGTCAGACGCTCCCTGTCGACTCCGCCGCGTCCGGACCCGGAATCGGGCTGTTCCTCGGCTGGCTTGCCGTGATGGTCCTGACCTTCCACTGGGTCCGCGTGGCCTGGTCCCGTACGTCGGCGCAGCTTGCAGCCGAGGCCGAATTGCGGCGTGTCGCCGAGGAAGACGACCGTCGGGGAATGTTCGGTGGCCATCTGAAATAGGCCGCTCACAGACATGAGACGAGCCCCGTTCGTGCCGGCTTCCTGGCCGGCACGAACGGGGCTCGTTCTTACTCCGCGTGGCGGTCAGCGTTCTCCGACGGCGCTTTCCGCGGCTTCCGCCCACTCCCGCCACTGCGCAGCCTGAGCGAGCGCGGCATCGGCGTCCTTGGTGCGGCCCTTCGCCTGGGCCTTTTCCGCTTGTTCCTCGAACTGCTGGACTCGTTCGCGGAACTGGGCAGCGCGGGCCAGGGCTTCGGGATCGGTCCGCCGCCACTCGCTGTCGGATGCTTCACGGACCCGCTTCTCGATTGCGCGGAGGCGGGCCTCGAGATCGTGCATCCGGTCGCGGGGAACCTTGCCGATCGCCTCCCACCGCTCCTGCAACTCGCGCAGCCGGGTACGTGCCGCCTCCAGATCGGCCGCCGGGTCGATGGTCGACGCCGACTCGAGCAGAGCCTCCTTGGCGCGGGCATTGTCCTCGAACTCGGCGTCGCGCTCGGCTGACGCGGCGTTGCGCGCGGCGAAGAAGACGTCCTGCGCGCCCTTGAAACGCTTCCACAGCTGGTCGTCGGCTTCGCGCGGGGCGCGCCCCGACGCCTTCCACTCGGCCAGCAGGTCGCGGAATGCTGCGGCGGTCGCTCCCCAGTCGGTGGAGTCCTGCAGTGCTTCGGCGCGCGCGACCAGCTCTTCTTTCTTGGTCTTCGCGGAGGCACGTTCACGATCGAGTTCGGCGAAGTGGGCGCCGCGACGACGGTTGAAGGCCTCTCGCGCCTTCGAATACCGGCGCCACAGCACGTCGTCGGTCTTGCGGTCGACACCGCGGATCGACTTCCACTCGTCGAGGATCTCCCGCAGGCGGTCGCCCGCGGCCTTCCAGTGTGTCGAGTCGGCGCCGATCTCCTCGGCCTCCGCCGCGAGCGCCTCCTTGCGGGCGGTGGCCTCCGCGCGGTGCTGTTCTTTCTCTTGCTTCTGGGCGACCGCCGCCTTCTCGGACTCCTCGATCACACCGGTGAGCCGTGTCGCAAGCGCATCCAGGTCGCCGATCACTGCCGCGGTCGGCAACGACTCGAGGATCGCCTCGGCCGCCGCACGGGTCTTCTTGGCATCGCCCGAGCCGGACGTCAGACGCGTCTCCAACAGTGCGACCTCGGTGGCGAGATCGTCGTAACGCCGACCGAAATGCTCCAGCCCTTCGGCGGAGTTGCCCGCCTGCCACGAACCGATGCACCGCTCACCGTCGGCAGTCAGGACCCACGCGGTGCCGTCCTCGTCGACCCGCCCGAACTTGCTCGGATCGCTCGCCGGTACTGCAGGGGCGTGCGGATGTGTCTGTCCCGGGACCGGATGAGGCTTGGGTGCATGCTCCGACTCGGTCGTACGCTCGGTCGGGGCGGGCCTCGGCGCACCCGGGCGTGGGGCTCCCGGCTTCGGGGGACCAGGACGCGGCGGTGTGCCGGACACCTGCTCTGGCGTCGGGTCCTGTGCGTTCGGGTCGGTCATCGCTACCTCATCTCTGCCGCGCGGCACGGCTGCCTGATCGCATCGCTTACCGCAGGTCCGGTCACGGGCATCCGTGATCACGTCCGCCCCCTATTGAAACAGGTCGCGCGCCTGCGGGGCTCCGGGTCCGGTCGACTACCGTGGCCGATGTGTTGATCGCTGCGGTGTTCGTACCTTCCCCACCTCTTCTCGTGCCCGAATTGATCGGGCTCGCTGCTTCCGAGACCGACGACCTCCGACACGCTGCGCTCGACGGGGCGCGCCGGATCGGCGACGTCGACGAATGGATCGTGGTGGGCACCGGAGCGGAGGCCGCGGATGTCCCGTCCCACGCCGTGGGCACCTTCCGTGGATTCGGTGCCGACGTCCGGGTTTCGCTCGGCCCGGCAGCAGTCACGACCCCTGGAACACCGGATGCAGACATGCCGCTGGCCGCACTGGTCGCCGGATGGCTCCGCGAGCGTGCAGCGCCCGGTGCGCGCGCCGAGGTGCACGTCCTCGCCCGAGACACGGACCCGGCCGACTGCGCGCAGCTGGGCAAGACACTGCGAACACACCTCGACGCCGATACGACGCGACGAGGGTTGCTCATCGTCGCCGACGGCGCCGCAACACTGACAGCGAAGGCGCCCGGCGCACTCGACGAGAGGTCTGCCGCGGTCGAGGAGAGCCTGCGCGCAGCTCTCGCCGCCGGGGATCCACACGGACTCGCCGCGTTCGACGCCGGGCTGTGCGAGGAGATCGCACTCGCGGGGCGTGCCGCGTGGCAGGTCCTCGCAGGGGCATTCACCCAGCCCCCGTCCGAGGCGACGATCGAGTACAGCGCCGCACCGTACGGTGTGGGGTACCACGTGGGTATCTGGCGCCCGTGAGCACTCCGGGACATCACCGCCCGATTGCTGTCGTAGGTCCGACCGCCACAGGCAAGTCGGATCTCGGTCTGGATCTCGCCGAAGCCCTCGGCGGCGAGATCGTCAATATCGACGCGATGCAGCAGTACCGCGGCATGGACATCGGCACCGCCAAACTGCCGGTAGGCGAGCGACGCAGGATTCCACACCACCAGCTGGACGTCCTCGACGTCACCGAGACCGCGACGGTCGCGCGTTACCAGGAGGCCGCCACCGCCGACGTCGAGCGCATCCTCGCGTCCGGCCGGGTTCCGGTCGTCGTCGGCGGGTCGATGATGTACGTGCAGTCCCTGCTCGACGAGTGGCAGTTCCCCGCGACCGACCCCGAGGTCCGTGCGAAGTGGGAATCCGTTCTCGCCGACGGGGGAGTGGCGGCGGTGCACGAGGCACTGCGGCGTGCCGACCCCGCCGCGGCCGCCACGATCCTGCCCACGGACGGACGCCGCATGGTCCGTGCGCTGGAAGTCGTCGAACTGACCGGTCTTCCCTTCGCGGCGTCGCAACCGACCGTCGGCGATCCACGGTGGGGCACGCTGATCCTGGGCGTCGACCGCGACACGACAGATCTGGACGAGCGTATCGAGAAGCGCACCGATCTCATGTTCGAACTCGGACTCGTCGACGAGGTGCGTGCACTGATCGACCGCGGACTACGTGACGGCGTGACGGCGCGCCGCGCGATCGGATACGCACAGGTCCTCGAGTATCTGGAGGGCGAGTGCGACCTCGACTACGCTCGCGAACGGACATTCATCGGTACCCGACGGTACGTCCGAC
Organism: Rhodococcus artemisiae; assembly: GCF_036327795.1. Classification (NCBI taxonomy): domain Bacteria; kingdom Bacillati; phylum Actinomycetota; class Actinomycetes; order Mycobacteriales; family Nocardiaceae; genus Rhodococcus; species Rhodococcus artemisiae. Next base: position 484,039 of record NZ_JAUTXY010000001.1, on the reverse strand, counting down.
GGCAACGTTCGTGGTTCCGCCGCGACCACCGGATACATTGGCTCGACGGCGCCGATCCGAATCTCGCTGCCGAAGCGCTGCGGGTCGTAGAGTCCTGAGGCGGCGAGCAGCGGGACTCTCGCTAAGGTTGACGGCATGGAGTTCAGCAAAGGCCACGGCACCGAGAACGATTTCGTGATCCTTCCCGATCCCGATGCCCGGCTGACCCTCACATCCGACCGAATCGCAGCGCTGTGTGATCGACGTCGCGGACTCGGAGCCGACGGTGTGCTGCGTGTCGCGCGTACCGGAGCACTGGTCGACTCCGGTCTGCTCGATGCGCTCCCGGACGGTACGAACGCCGACGACTGGTTCATGGACTACCGCAACGCCGACGGGTCGATCGCCGAGATGTGCGGCAACGGGGTACGGGTGTTCGCGCACTACCTCACAGCCGAGGGACTCGAGAGCCGGGAGAACTTCGTCGTCGGGTCGAGGGCGGGCGGAAAACCCGTGCAGGTCCACTCGACCGGACCGGTTGCGGGCGAGGTCACCGTGGAGATGGGGCGGGTCGCACAACTCGGCGAGTCGTCCGCCACAATCGACGGCCGCGTCTATCCCGGAATCGGTATCGACGTCGGCAACCCGCACCTGGCCTGTGTCGATCCGAACCTGACCGGCGCGAGCCTCGTCGCACTCGATCTCACCGCGCCCGGGTACGACCCCGGATTCTTCCCGCAGGGCGTCAACATCGAATTCCTGACCCCGATCGAGTCGGGAGCCGTCGACATGCGTGTGCACGAGCGGGGCGTCGGCGAGACACGCTCGTGCGGCACCGGCACGGTGGCGGCCGCCGCAGCAGCCCTGCGGCACGACGGTGCCGACGCCGGTGTCGTCCGAGTGCGGATCCCTGGCGGTGCCGTGGAGGTGCGGATCGAGGACGAACACGCCTGGTTGCGGGGGCCGTCGGTGCTCGTCGCGCACGGCGCGATCAGCGACGAATGGTGGTCGGCGCTCGCGTGAGCACCGTACGATCCCGGGACGTCCGAAAAACTCGAATGCACCGAATCGGGCTTCGTGGGACTATGGGACCTGTATGACGAACACATCGCGCACTCGCAACACGACAGACGACACCGATCGCACCGGGTACGACGGTCCCGAAGGCTGGGCCCACGACGATCCCTCGGTGGGCGAGATGCAGCTCGAAGACCGCAGCGCCCTCCGGCGCGTCGCGGGTCTGTCCACCGAACTCGAAGACATCACCGAGGTCGAATATCGCCAGCTCCGTCTCGAACGGGTCGTGCTGGTCGGTGTGTGGACCGGTGGCACCGCCGCCCAGGCCGATGCGAGCCTTGCCGAGCTCGCTGCACTCGCCGAAACCGCGGGCTCCGAGGTGCTCGAGGGGATGGTGCAGCGCCGCGACAAGCCGGACGCCGCCACCTACATCGGTTCGGGCAAGGCCGAGGAGCTACGCGAGATAGTGCTCGCTACCGGCGCCGACACCGTGATCTGCGACGGCGAACTCACTCCCGCTCAGCTCACCGCGCTGGAGAAGGTCGTCAAGGTCAAGGTCATCGACCGGACGGCGCTCATCCTCGACATCTTCGCCCAACACGCGACCTCACGTGAAGGTAAGGCCCAGGTCTCTCTCGCGCAGATGGAGTACATGTTGCCGCGGTTGCGTGGCTGGGGCGAATCGATGTCGCGTCAGGCAGGCGGTCGGGCCGGAAGCAACGGCGGCGTGGGTCTTCGCGGTCCCGGTGAAACCAAGATCGAAACCGACCGTCGCCGAATCCGGGAGCGGATGGCGAAGCTGCGCCGCGAGATCAAGGGAATGAAGGCGGCCCGCGACACGAAGCGGACTCGCCGGCTGCGCAACGGGATCCCGTCTGTTGCGATCGTCGGCTACACCAACGCCGGCAAGTCGAGTCTGCTGAACCGGCTCACCGGCTCGGGTGTCCTGGTGGAGAACGCACTGTTCGCCACCCTGGACCCGACGACACGACGCGCGGCACTACCCGACGGCCGGGAATTCGTCCTGACCGACACGGTCGGATTCGTGCGTCACCTGCCGACTCAGCTCGTGGAGGCATTCCGGTCGACGCTCGAAGAGGTCGCCGACGCCGATCTTCTGCTGCACGTGGTCGACGGATCGGATCCGCTTCCGACCGAGCAGATCAAGGCGGTCCGCGAGGTCATCACCGATGTTCTTCGCGAATCCGACGGCCCACCGCCGCCCGAGTTGATCGTCGTCAACAAGGTCGATGCGGCCGACCCGGTCACCCTGACCCAGCTGCGCGGTCTCCTGACCGACTCGGTGTTCGTGTCTGCGTACACCGGCGAGGGCATCGAAGAACTGCGCGAACGGCTCGGGCGTCTGCTCGAGGACCCGGACGTGGAGGTGAAGGTCCTCGTGCCGTACACCCGCGGCGACCTGCTGTCCCGAATCCACTCCGACGGCCAGATCCTCCATTCCGCGCACGAGGCCGACGGCACCCGTGTGCACGCCAAAGTTCCGCGGGCGCTCGCCTCCGCATTGGACGAGTACGCCGCCTGATGGGGTCGCTGCGCGACGCCGGTGTCACGACCGTCGTTGCGCTCGTCTGCGCACTGCCGGGTGCGGCGCCGGCTGCGGCGGACGTCGCAGAAGTCCCGGTCGCGGACTTTCCGGCGGAGGTGCTGTGTACGCCGGACGATCCTGCCTTGGTCGAACTGTCCGGACTCGCCGTGATCGGCGGGCGGCTGTTCGCTACACCTGACGCGGGCGCAGACGAGTCGGTGGTCGAACTCGACGCGGACTGCGCAGTGGTGCAACGGTTTCCGGTCCCGGTGGACCCCTACGACATCGAAGACCTCGCGGCCGGCCCAGACGGTAGATTGTGGCTCGCGGACATCGGAGACAATACCTCCGTGCGACAGACGGTGGCACTGATCTCACTCGACCCTGCCAGCGGCACCGGCGACCTTCACCGACTGACCTACCCGGACGGTCCACGCGACGCGGAGGCCCTGCTGGTCTCCGTGAGCGGGGAACCGGTGATCGTGACCAAGGCGTTGTTCGGTGCGAGCGGCGTGTATCGGCCGGTGCGCGGTCGGACGGTCGACCGGCTCGAGACGCCGGGGCCGGTGCCGCTCGAGAAGATCGGTTCTCTTTCCCTCGGTCCCACCGATACCCCCGGGGGCCCGCTCCCAGGGGCGTCGTCGACGTTGATCACCGGCGGCGCAGTGAGTACGGACGGCACAGTCGCGGCTGTTCGTACCTACACCGACGTCTACGTCTTCCACGCGCCGGACTCGGATCTCGCGGCCGCGATCGCTGCGGGTCCGGTCTTTCGGATCCCCGTTCCCGACGAACCTCAGGGTGAGGCGATGGCGTTCACCGACGCGGGCGACCTGTTGACGGGATCCGAGGCGATCCTCCAGGGCGGCGCCGTCACCGGTGAGCGGCCTCCGATCCAGGTGTTTCGTGGGGTGGCCGACTACTTCACCGGCGATCCGGGGACGGAGGCCGAGTCCGACCCCGGATCGGGCGATGCCGGGCGGATCGGAGCCGCCGCGGCGGTCGGCTCGGTGATCCTGATCGCAGCTGCCGCGCTCGTGTGGCGTCTGCGCGCCCGGCGTACCTGACCGTCCGAGCGTCAGGCGTCGAGGTCAGCGGCGACGAGTTCGCTGACGTGCGCGAGGACGGACTCGTCGTCGCACTGGACCGTGACCGCGACACCTTGTGAGGCTCCGAGTGTCATGATCATCAAGGCGGATCCCGCATCGACGGGATCGCCTCCGTCGACCGACAGCGTCACCGGAACTCCTGCGGCAACGACGGCTTCGGCGATGATTCCGGCGGGACGTGCGTGCAGGCCGATGGACGAGCCGACCTTGACGGTATTGGCGGGCATGGGAGCTCCTTTTGTAGGGTGGGGGAATCAGACGGCGGCCGGCTGAGATCCGGCTTCAGGTGCTGCGGGACTGCGGGATTCGGAACGTGTGAACTCCTTCGCGAGGGTGACGCTGAGCGCGGCGACGACCGTGCCCACCACGAGTGCGACGAAGAACCACAGCACGCGATCCATCGCGAAGACCACGAAGATGCCACCGTGAGGTGCGCTCAGCGTCACATCGGTTGCCATGATGATGCCGCCGGTGACAGCGCCGCCGAGCATCATCGACGGAATCACCCGGAACGGATCCGCTGCTGCGAAGGGGATGGCGCCTTCCGAGATGAAGGAGGCGCCGAGAAGCCATGCGGCTTTGCCGTTCTCACGTTCGGCTGCGCTGTAGAGTCGCGGCCGAATCAGTGAGGAGAGCGCCATCGCGAGTGGAGGCACCATACCGGCCGCCATCACGGCGGCCATGATCTGCAGCGACGCATGGTTGGAGACGTCGAGGCCTGCCACGGCGAACGCATACGCCGCCTTGTTGACCGGTCCTCCGAGGTCGAAACACATCATGAGACCGAGGATGACGCCGAGCGCTACGGCAGAGCCGCCGGACAGTCCGTTGAGCCAGTCGGTGAGGCCGGTGGTGATCGCGGCGAGCGGCCTGCCCAGGACGAGGAACATGAGTCCGCCGACGATCAGGCTCGCGAGCAGGGGAATGATCACCACGGGCATCAGCCCACGTGCCCACGTCGGCAGTGGAATCCGACCGACCCACAAGGCTGCGAAACCGGCGATGAGTCCGCCGACCAGACCGCCGATGAACCCGGCCCCGACGAATACCGCGACGGCACCGGCGGTGAAGCCGGGCGCGAGACCGGGGCGATCGGCGATCGCGTAGGCGATGTACCCGGCAAGCGCGGGTACGAGGAAGGAGAACGCGAGCGAGCCGATCTGGTACAGCACGGCGCCGAGGTAGATCGCGATTCCGCCGTCCGGCAGATTCGTCAGCGAATTGTCCACGACGATGGTGGACGCGGAGTCGGAGATGTCGTAGCCACCGAACAGGAACCCGAGGGCGATGAGCAGACCACCGGCTGCGACGAACGGGATCATATAGCTGACACCGGTGAGCAGGATCTGCCTCAGCCGGGTGCCCCAGCCGATGTCGGCGGAATCGGTGTCGCCGGTGGTGTCCGTCGCACCCGCCTCGACCCGGGGTGCGTTCGGATCAGCGCCCGCACGCAGGGCTTCGGCGACCATCACATCCGGCTCGTTGATCGCGCGCTTGACGCCGGACGCGATCACCGGCTTGCCCGCGAACCGCTCTTTTCCCTTGACTCCGACATCGGTCGCGAAGATGACGGCGTCCGCGGCAGCGATGACGGATGCCGGAATCGGTGTACTTCCGCTCGAACCTTGCGTCTCGACGTGCAGCGCGACTCCGGCGCGCTCGGCTGCCGCCGTGAGCGCATCGGCCGCCATATAGGTGTGCGCGATTCCTGTGGGGCACGCGGTGACCGCGACCACGGACCGCTCGGACCGCTCGGACGGTTCGGACTCGGGTGGTTCCTGACTTCCGTCGATCGACCCTGTGGTGTCCTCGGTCGGCGGAGCAGTGGGAGCCGCAGGCAGGACGTCTTCGACCAACGCGATCACGTCGTCGGGGCCGGGCGCGGCGCGTAACGCTGACACGAAATCGGGCCGGACGAGTGCGCGAGCCAGAGCGGTGAGAAGACGCATGTGATCGGCGCCGGCGCCTTCGGGGGCGGCGATGAGGAACACCAGGTCGGCAGGACCGTCGGGAGCGCCGAAGTCGACCTTCGGCGAGAGTCTGGCGAATCCGAGCGACGGGGTGGTGATCGTCTCGTGCCGACAGTGGGGGATCGCGATTCCGCCGGGCAGTCCGGTCGCCGATTTGGTCTCGCGATCGAGTACGGCGCCGGCGAGTGCGTCGCGATCGGTCGCGCGACCCGCAGCTGTGAGCCGGTCGGCCAGTGCCGTGATCACCGACTCCTTGTCGGAACCGAGGTCGGCGTCGAGTGCGATGAGCCGGGAATCGATGATCGCCGGGCTACGGGCAGGGCCGGAAGCGCTGTCTGACATCACATGTCCTTACGGGAGAGTGGGCGATTCGTGCGGTCGGGGTCGTCTGGTACGGGTTCGGTGGCAACGGCGGAGGTGTCGATGGAGTCGGGGCCTGGAATACGCGTCCCGGGCAGAGCGACTGCGGCGCTGCCGTACGCGACAGCGTGGCGGAGTCGGTCGGCCGGCGCGGCGCCCGCCCGCTCGGCGACGAGGTAGCCGGCGAGCGAGGAATCACCGGCCCCGACGGTGCTGCGGGCGACAACCGGAGGGGGTGTGGCACGCCAGACCCCCTCGGACGTGACCAGCACGGCGCCAGCAGAGCCGAGGGTGGCGAGCACGGCTCCCACACCCCGTGCCACGAGCACGCGCCCGGCCTTCGCGACGGATCCGACGTCGCCGCGCGAAGCGTCGTCCTCGAGCGACTTCGCGTCGCAGCCGGTCAGTTGGGCGAGCTCGTCGGAATTCGGCTTGATGAGATCGGGAGCGGTCTCGGGGAATCCGACTGCAAGGGCGAGCAACGGAGCTTCCGAGGTGTCGACTGCGACGCGGCATCCGGTGGGTCGCAGTGCGCGTACGAGATCTGCATAGAACTCGTCCGAAACGCCGGGTGGAAGTGAGCCGGACAGCACGACCCAATCGGCGGCCCGAGCATTCTCGACCATCGCCTCGACCAGTTCCGTTCGGGTGGCGGCCGGGCACGGGGCGCCGGGCTCGTTGAGTTTCGTCGTAGTTCCGTCGGATTCGGCGATGGTGATATTCGTACGGGCATCCGCGGATGTCGGCACCGCGCGGTATGGAATTCCGCGCTCGTCCAAGGCCGCGAGCAGCGGGTCGCCGGGGTTGCCGGGCAGCACTGCGAGAACGTCGTGGCCCGCTCGATGCAGGACACGTGCGACATTGATTCCTTTGCCGCCGGGATCGACTGTCGCGCCGGTGGCACGGTGCACGGTCCCGCGTCGGAGCGGTCCGTCCAGATCGACAGTGCGGTCCAGGCTGGGATTGGCGGTCAGTGTGACGATCATGCCGTCACCACCTCGATTCCGTGGTCGGTCAGGCGGTCTCGATCTGCGTCGTCGAGGTCTGTGTCGGTCACCAGGACGTCGACGGCATCGAGTGGTGCGAAGCTCAAGAGGTGGCGTCGGCCGATCTTCGACGAATCCGCAACGACGACCACCCGGTCGGCGCAGCGAACCATCGCGCGTTTGACAGCGGCCTCGTCCGAGTCGGGCGTGGACAGCCCGTGTTCGATCGTGAGGGCATTCGTTCCGATGAACGCCACATCCACGTTGAGGATCTCCAGAAAGCGAAGGGCTTCCGGCCCTACGGCGGCCTGGGTGGTGCCGCGTACCCGACCACCGATCAAGTGCAGCCGCACCGACCCGATCCCTGCCAGACGCGCGGCAATCGGCACCGAGTTGGTTGCGACCGTGATCTCGGTATCGCCCGGTAGGGCGGCGGCGACTCTGCTGGTGGTGGTGCCGGCATCGAGGATCACGCTTCCTCCCGAGCCTGGGCGGAAGCGTGCCGCTGCCGCTGCGATCCGGTCTTTGTGGCCCGCACGGGTGTTGTCCCGTTCGGCAAGTCCGGGCTCGGACACTGTGAGCGCCGCCGCGGGAACCGCCCCACCGTGTACGCGCCGGACGTGTCCGAGTCGTTCGAGGAGCGCGAGGTCGCGGCGCACGGTCTCCGATGTGACGTCATATCGCTCGGCGAGATCGGTGACGGACACGCGGCCCTGGCGGCCTATCAAGTCCGCGATCGCCTGCTGACGTTCCTCTGGGTACACCTGAACCCCTTGCGCTCGATGTTGGATAATGTTGTTTTACGCCCGTATGTGTTGACATGTCAATGCCTACGGGTAATCTGAGTCACAGATGAAGTCGTGGTGAGGAGACGGAATGACGAACGAGGCACCAGTTCTGCAGGGCACGCCGGTGGTGCCCGGGATCGGATACGGGCCGGTCATCAGGCCGGCCCCGCGTCCCCAGATCACCACGTCGTCGGATGTTGTTCCCGATACTGCGCGAGAAGCCGAGGCTGCTCGGTTCGAAGCAGCCGTTGACGTGGTTGCAGCTCGTCTGCGGGCGCGAGCCGCACGCGCTTCAGGAGCTGCCGCGGAAGTGCTCCAGGCCAACGCGGTGCTGGTGGAGGACCGCGCGTGGCGCGGGGCGGCGGAGGGGAAGATCCGAGCGGGAGCGGACGCCGTGGCCGCCACTGTCGGCGCGACCGCCCAGTTCGTCACGATCTTCGAGAAGATCGGCGGACTACAGGCGGAGCGGGTCACCGACCTGATCGACATCCGTGACCGAGTGCTCGCCCAATTGAACGGCGAGCCCGAGCCCGGCATCGACATACCCGAGGTTCCCTCGGTCCTGCTGGCCGACGACCTCGCGCCGGCCGACACCGCCGCTCTCGACCCCGCACTTGTCGTCGCAATAGCGACAACCCTCGGCGGACCCACCAGTCACACCGCGATCATCGCGCGGCAACTGGGTATCCCGTGCATCGTCGCGGCGGCCGGCATCGACGACATCGAGGCCGGAACCGCTGTCCTGGTCGACGGCGGGACCGGGCAAATCGTGGTCGAACCGGACCACGAGGATGCGGAAGCTGTCATCGAGAGAGACAGGGCGGACCGTGCCCGCATCGCGATGTGGACCGGACCCGGACAGACTTCCGACGGGCACCCGATCGCGATCCTCGCCAACGTCCAGGACGGTGCCGGCGCACGCGCCGCTCGGTCGACTCCGGCCGAAGGCGTGGGCTTGTTCCGTACCGAATTGTGTTTCCTCGATCGCGATACAGAACCGACCGTCGATGAGCAGATCGACATCTACTCTGCGGTGTTCGAGGCGTACCAGGGCCGCAAGGTCGTGCTCCGGACCCTCGACGCGGGTTCCGACAAGCCGCTGCGATTCGCCGACCACCCGGACGAGCACAACCCCGCGCTCGGTGTCCGAGGCATCCGTATCGCCGCAGCGGCCCCAGGAATCCTCGAACGGCAACTCGACGCGGTCGCTGCCGCCGCGGAACGCACCGGTGCTAGGCCATGGGTGATGGCTCCGATGATCGCCACCGTGGCCGAAGCAGCAGCGTTCGCCGAACAGGTCCGCTCCCGGAACCTGGTACCCGGCGTGATGATCGAGGTGCCGTCCGCGGCGTTGCTCGCCGACCGCGTGCTCACCCACGTCGATTTTCTCTCGATCGGGACGAACGACCTCGCGCAGTACACGATGGCGGCAGACCGCATGTCGCCGGCATTGGCGTCGCTGACCGATGCTTGGCAGCCGGCGGTGCTGGCCCTCGTCGCGCGCACGGCGGAGGCGGGTTCCGTCGCTGGCAAGCCCGTGGGGGTGTGCGGCGAGGCCGCCGCAGATCCGCTCCTCGCCTGCGTTCTCGTGGGAATGGGCGTGTCGTCGCTGTCGTGCGCGGCATCGGCAGTTGCCTCGGTCGGTGCGCGACTGTCAGCGGTGACCGCCGCGCAGTGTCAGGATGCTGCGCAGGCAGTCCTGAGCACCGACGACCCGCCAGCGGCGCGCGCTGCGGCGTCGCGCATCCTCGGCTGAGGTAGAAAGCGGCGTTGAACTTTCTCGACCGGTGTCACATGCGCCTTTCCCGAGTCTTACGATCTCCGTCGTGAGTGAACGCGTGCGGCCGACGAGTCGCAACATGGGATTCGGCTGGGAACTGCACGGTGACGGGCGACAGATCAATGCCGGGGCGGTCGTCGCTCCCGACGAGCGGCTGTCGTGGCCGCGCACCGTCGGCATCGGAATGCAGCATGTGATCGCCATGTTCGGTGCCACCCTGCTGGTGCCCACGATCACCGGATTCCCGGTGACAACCACGTTGCTGTTCTCCGGTATCGGCACGGTGTTGTTCCTGCTCATCACCCGAGGACGCGTACCGAGCTATCTCGGATCGTCCTTCGCGTTCATCGCACCCCTGACGGCATCGGCGGGGAGCGGTCCGGCCGCGCAGCTCGGCGGTATCGTGGCGGCCGGCGTCGTGCTCGCCGTCGTCGGCCTGATCGTCAAGGCGCTCGGCTCGCGGGTGATCGACGCCGTGATGCCCCCTGTCGTGACCGGCGCCGTGGTCGCACTGATCGGTCTCAACCTCGCACCGACCGCTGCCGGATCGTTCGAAGCCCAACCGTTGATCGGTACGGTGACGCTCGTATCGATCCTCGTGGTGACGGTGCTCGGCCGCGGCCTTCTCGGCCGGCTGGGCATCCTCGTCGGCGTGGTCATCGGATGGATCTTCGCATGGGTCACCGGAGGCCTTGCGCCCGACCGAGTCGATGCACTGAAGGCGGCAGCCTGGTTCGGCCTGCCCGAATTGCGCGCACCGACCTTCGAGTTGTCGGTTGTGCTGCTCGCCTTGCCGGTGGTCATCGTCCTGGTCGCGGAGAACGTAGGTCACGTCAAGGCTGTTGCCGCAATGACGGGCCGCAATCTCGACGATGTCGCAGGCGACGCACTGCTCGCCGACGGTCTGGCCACCACGCTCGCGGGAGCAGGCGGAGGATCGGGAACCACCACGTACGCCGAGAACATCGGTGTGATGGCCGCGACCCGGGTGTATTCGACGGCCGCGTACTGGGTGGCTGCAGTGACCGCGGTGATTCTGGCGTTCTCCCCGAAATTCGGGGCACTCGTGTTCACAGTGCCCGACGGCGTTCTGGGCGGTGCCACGCTCGTCCTGTACGGGTTGATCGGACTTCTGGGCGTGCGGATCTGGATGGATGCGAAGATCGACTTCACCGACCCGGTGAATCTCACGGTCGTGGCGGCTGCACTTGTTGCAGGTATCGGCGACCTGACGCTCTCTATCGGATCGGTCGAGCTCGGCGGGATCGCATGGGGTTCGATGGGAATCCTCGTGGCATACCCGATCCTTCGTCGATTGGCTGATCTGCGCCGCTGACGATCGAGGTTGTCGCGGTCACAAAATCCGCTCGCTCCTGTCAGCGTCACGGTCAGGCCGCGTGCATACCGTGGGTATGTCCACGTCGTCACTGACAGGAGCGCAGATGGAACGCACCCTTTTCGAGCCCGAACACGACCTGTTCCGTGAGTCGTACCGGAAGTTCCTCGAACAGGAGGTGGCACCCTTCCACGAGCAGTGGGAGAAGGACAAGATCGTCGATCGTGAGGTGTGGAAGAAGGCGGGCGCCCAAGGCTTCCTGGGAATGGCGGTGCCCGAAGAGTTCGGTGGCGGCGGCGTCGACGATTTCCGCTACAACGTCGTCCTGACGGAGGAGACCACCCGCGGTGGATACAGCGGGGTCGGTTTCATGTTGCACAACGACGTCGTGGCACCGTACCTGCTGAATCTCGCGAACCAGGAGCAGAAGAAGCGGTGGCTCCCCGGATTCTGCTCGGGCGAGATCATCACGGCGATCGCGATGACCGAGCCCGGTACCGGCAGCGATCTCCAAGGCATCAAGACCCGCGCGGTTCGCGACGGTGACGATTGGGTCCTGAGTGGATCCAAGACGTTCATCACCAACGGGATCAACGCCGACCTGGTGATCGTGGTTGCCTGCACCGACCCGGAGAAGGGGGCACAGGGATTCTCCCTACTCGTCGTCGAACGCGGTATGCCCGGCTTCGAGCGTGGCCGCAACCTCGACAAGATCGGTCTCGATGCGCAGGATACCGCCGAGCTGAGCTTCGACGAGGTGCGTGTCCCCGCCGCCAATATGCTCGGCGAAGAGGGCCTGGGGTTCATCTACCTGATGCAGAATCTTCCGCAGGAGAGGCTCTCGATCGCTGTGGTCGCGGCCGCAGCGATGGAGCAGGTTCTCGAGGATACAATCCAGTACTGCCGCGATCGGAAGGCATTCGGTAAGCCGATCGGACGGTTCCAGAACAGCCGATTCGAGCTCGCCGAGCTGTCGACGGAAGCTCTGCTTGCTCGAGTGTTCGTGGACAAGTGCGTCGAGCTGCTCAATGCCGGTGCCCTCACTGTGCAGGAAGCAGCGATGGCCAAGTACTGGACCACGGACAAGCAGGTCGAGCTCATCGACCGCTGCCTCCAATTGCACGGCGGCTACGGATACATGCGTGAGTACCCGATTGCCAAGGCGTACCTCGATTCTCGGGTCCAGAAGATCTACGGCGGTACCAACGAGATCATGAAGGAGGTCATCGGCCGCGGTCTGGACATCTGATCGACGCGCGGTTGATCGCAGATGCACAGCGCGAGGCCGGTGTGGGTCCACCGAGATGGACCCACACCGGCCTCGGCGTGTCGGAATGGGTAGGAACCGCCCCTGGTGTGCGGCCGAATGCGCGGGTCAGAGCTTGCGGATGACCGTGACCACTTTGCCGAGAATGACGGCGTCGTTACCGGGGATCGGTTCGAACATCGGGTTGTGCGGCATCAGCCAGACATCGTTCTTCACCCGCTTGAACGTCTTGACCGTGGCCTCGCCGTCGAGCATGGCTGCGACGATGTCGCCGCTCTCGGCTACATTCTGCTGGCGAACCACGACCCAGTCGCCGTCGCAGATCGCCGCGTTGATCATCGATTCACCGACAACCTTCAGTAGGAACAACGACCCCTGGCCCACGACCTCGCGGGGCAGCGGGAAGACGTTCTCGATGGCCTCCTCCGCGAGGATCGGGCCGCCCGCTGCGATCCGTCCGACCACGGGAACGAGTGCGGCCGACGGGATGTCGTCGGAGGGGACCGCCGGGATCACCTCGCCGACGACGTCGGAGGCTACCTGCGGATCGTCGAATCCTCGTACGTCCACCGCGCGGGGGCGATTGGGGTCGCGGCGCAGCAGACCCTTGCGCTCGAGCGTGCGTAGCTGGTGTGCGACCGAGGACGTGCTGTTGAGGCCGACCGCGTCTCCGATCTCTCGGATGCTCGGCGGGTATCCCCTTTCGGCGACCGATGTGCGAATTACCTCGAGGACGCGGCGTTGACGCTCGGTGAGCGCCGTGCCGTCGGTGCCGGACGACTTCTTCGGCCGGCTGGTCGCGGAGCTGGCGTCCGTCATGGTCGTGACCTCCGTGCGTCGAGTTTCTGATGTGTTGCGTGTGATCTCTCGAATCTAACCGGATCCGTGCGGTATATCAAACATCTGTTCGAGATTGTTTCGAACAAACCAGCGACGCGGATCACCTCCGCGTGATAGAAACTTCGAACAGGTATTCGTTCGAATGTGTGGGCGAACCTATCGACCCATGACTGCCACGGAGGATCCGATGGGCACAGCACTGTTGACGGAATTCCGGACCACCGCGCCGATCGGCACGATCGAGATCGCGCCGGCTGCATCACCACTGTGGGCGGGAGGCGACCATCGATACCCGGTGCGGTACGCGGGGACGTCCTGCGCTCACCCGCCCGCTGTCCGCGCCGGCCACGGGCACGCGCTGTGGCAGGTGCTCGCCACGGTGGTGTTCACGGCCGTCGCGGTCACGGCGATCCTGTGCATCGCGCATATCCGTACGAGCCAGGTCGTAGCGGAAGCCGCTCACTCGATACCGGTCGTGACCGACGCAGCGTCGCCCGCTGGGGCAGGGGAAGCGGTCACCGGTGGTAGATGACGGTGCGGTGAAGACCCACCCGGACTCGAAGAGCACACCACACGTGCGGGTATTGTCTGAATCTGTCAGTCACACCACCCCGTGTGGTCGCGTCGGGACGACCCTGCCCCCGGGCGAGATCGATCCTACGAACACGGCATCGTTTCGTCGGCGACGTCGCGGCCATCACGGCAGCGACGAAGGAATCGACATGTACTGCCCGTATTGCCGGCACCCCGACTCGAGGGTCGTCGATTCGCGCGAAGCCGACGAGGGCGCCGCGATTCGCCGCCGTCGGGCCTGCCCGGAGTGCGGTCGCCGATTCACCACGGTCGAGGCCGCCGTGCTGTCCGTTGTCAAGCGCAGCGGCGTGACCGAGCCCTTCAGCAGAGAGAAGGTCGTGCGCGGCGTCGCGCGCGCCTGCCAAGGACGTGATGTCGACAACGACGCCCTGAACAAGCTTGCGCAACAGGTCGAAGACGCTGTGCGCGCCAAGGGGGCACCGGAGGTTCCCAGCCACGAGGTGGGGCTTGCGATACTCGGACCGCTGCGCGACCTCGACGAGGTCGCCTACCTCCGATTCGCCTCGGTATACCGGTCGTTCAGCTCCGCCGAGGATTTCGAACGCGAGATCACCGAGTTGCGCGAACACCAACGCACCCGCGATGTCGCCGCCGACATGGACTGACCTGGCCGGACTCGGGGTCTGCCTCGTCAGCGGATCGAATCGATGGCCTTGAGTACCCGTTTCTCCGACACCGGACCCCGCGTGCCCATTCCCTGGGCGAACAGGCTCACGCGAAGTTCCTCGATCATCCAGTAGACGTCCACGACGTCGCGCGCGGTTCGGCGTTCCTCGGGTAACCGTGTGAGTAGCTTGTCGTAGGCCGCGTACACCCGATCGAGGATGTCCATGGCCTGCGCGTCGCGATTCGCACTTGCCGGCAGCGCTTCGAGGCGCTGGGCGGCGGCAGCGAGATACCGTGGAAGGTCGGCCAGGCGACGAGTGCCCAGGTCTGTGACGAACCCGGCGAAGAGCAACGAGGACAGTTGCTCTCGGACGTCGTCAGCAGCCTCGTCGCGAACCCGATCGAGCAGCACGCCGACCTCATGAGCCTTGCTCAGTGCCGGGACCACCGATTTCAGCAGGTGCGCGACGCGCCGGGGAAGTTCGCTGCGTACGACCGCGGCTAGCGCCTCGAATTCCTCGGGTGACCGTACCGGTTTCCCGTGTGCATCGATCAATTCATCGACCGCGCACGCCCGGCAGTCCTCGACGAGAGCGTCGAACGAACCGTCCGGGTTGCGGCCGAGTGCCAGTCGCTCCGAATTCGTCAACCCGGAGGTCACGACCTTCGCCTTGGTGGGTGCAGCGGCGAGGAGGAGCGCGCGCAACCCGGCGCGGGTGGCGGCGCGTTGTGCCTGTGGCGTGGCCAGAACGCGTACCGCCACACCCTCGCCCTCGGACACCAGAGCGGGATAGCCGGTCACCTGTTGTCCGCCGACCTCGCGTGTGACCGTCTGCGGCAGGGTGCCGAGGGTCTCGGCGGTCCATACGACCGTCGGTGCGCGTTCGGTGCCCGAGGCTGCGCGCGCGACCTCGGCGTCGACTCGTGTCGAGAGCTGCTTTCGCAGCGCGGTGACGCTCTTGCTGCGGCCCAGCACCTTTCCGTTCTCGTCGACAGCAGCGAACGTCATCTTCAGGTGATCGGGCAGTGCCGATGGGGTGAAGTCGCTCGGTTCGATCCTGCAGTTCCCGAGCCGCGACAACTCGCGGGCGAGCGCGTTGACGAGAGGTTCACTACGCGCGGTCACCGAGGCGAGGGCGGCCTTCGCGAAATCGGGTGCCGGAACCACCTGGCGTCGAATCTGTTTCGGCAGGCCCTTGATCAGGGCGGTGACGAGTTCGTGCCGAAGTCCCGGGACGAGCCAGTCGAATCCGACGGGTCGGACTCCCGCGAGCAGCGCCAACGGGATCCTGGCGGTGACTCCGTCGTCCTCGGTGCCGGGCTCGAACTGGTAGGTCAGGCGGAATTGCAGCTCGCCCTGACGCCATGCGTCGGGATAGTCGCCTTCCAGAACCGTGGCCGCGTCCTGGTTGACCACCGTCTCGGGCGTGAAGGTCAGCAGATCCGGTTGCTCCTGCCGGGCCTTCTTCCACCAGGTGTCGAAATGCCTGGCCGAGACGATTTCCGGCCCCACACGCCGGTCGTAGAACTCGAACAGTGTGTCGTCGTCGACGACGAGGTCCCGCCGCCGCGCGCGGTGTTCGAGTTCTTCGACGTCGTCGAGCAATGCCCAGTTCTCGTGGAAGAATTTGTGACGGGTCTGCCACTCGCCCTGTACGAGTGCGTGCCTGATGAACAGCTCGCGCGAGACCTCGGGATCGATCCGTCCGTACTGCACCCGTCGTTGCGCGACAAGCGGGATGCCGTAGAGCGTGACGCGCTCGTACGCCATCGCCGCCTGCTGCTTCGTCGACCAATGCGGCTCGGAGTAGGTGCGCTTGACCAGGTGCGGTGCGAGCTTCTCCGCCCACTCGGGTTCGATCCGCGCCGCCATCCGGCCCCACAGCCGCGACGTCTCGACCAGTTCGCCGGCCATGACCCACCGCGGTGGTTTCTTGAACAGGGACGAGCCGGGGAAGATCGCGAAGCGGGCCCCGCGCGCGCCCAGGAAGTCGCGTTTGTCGCCTTCGCGCAGCCCGACATGTGAGAGCAGGCCGGCGAGCAGCGACTGGTGGATTGCGTCGTCGGAGACCTCCTGATGCGTGGTCTCCCAACCCAGGCCCAGCGTGATCTGGCGAAGCTGCCCCTGTAGATCCTGCCACTCCCGGATGCGCATCCAGTGGAGGAACTCGGCACGACACAACTTTCGGAACTGATTGGACGACAGCTCTTTCCGCTGTTCCTTGAGGTAGTCCCACAGGCGGAGGAAGGCGAGGAAATCCGATCCGTCGACATTGAACCGCGCATGCTTCTCGTCCGCGGCCTGCTGATGTTCGGTGGGCCGCTCGCGGACATCTTGGATCGACAACGCCGACACGATGATGAGGACCTCGCGCAGACATCCATTGCGGTGGCCCTCGACGATCATGCGCGCCATGCGGGGATCGACGGGCAGCCGCGCGAGTTCCCGGCCGGTACCGGTCAAACGCGGGGTTTCGTCCTTTCCGGCGGGTTCGATCGCGCCCAGTTCGTGCAGCAGCGCGACACCGTCGCGGATCGCGCGTGGGTCGGGCGGCTCGACGAACGGGAACGAGGCGATATCGCCGAGACCGAGTGCCGTCATCTGCAGGACGACCGACGCGAGATTGGTGCGCAGGATCTCGGGCTCGGTGAACTCGGGGCGCGACTCGAAATCGTCCTCCGAGTAGAGACGGATACAGATGCCGTCGGCGACACGACCGCAGCGACCGGCACGCTGCCGAGCGGACGCCTGGGAGATCTCCTCGATGGGTAGTCTCTGGACCTTCGTCCGCACCGAGTACCGCGAGATGCGGGCAGTTCCGGGGTCGACGACGTAGCGGATGCCGGGCACCGTCAACGAGGTCTCGGCGACGTTGGTCGACAGCACTACGCGCCGTCCGCTGTGACCGGTGAAGACACGATGCTGTTCGGCAGCAGACAGTCGACCGTAGAGGGGAAGGATTTCGGTGTTGCGCAACTTGCGGTCGCGCAGTGCGTCGGCGGTGTCGCGGATCTCGCGCTCACCCGACAGGAACACGAGGATGTCGCCGTCGCCGGCCGACTGCAGTTCCTCGACCGCCTCGCACACAGCGTCGACGGGGTCGCGGTCGACGAGTTCGTCACCCCGCTCGACGGTCAGCGGACGGTACCGCACCTCTACCGGATACGTGCGCCCGGAGACCTCGACGATAGGAGCCGGCGTCCCGTCCGCGTCCGCGAAGTGCGTGGCGAACCGCTCCGGGTCGATCGTCGCCGAGGTGATGATCACCTTCAGGTCGGGTCGGCGCGGGAGCAGCTGCGCGAGATACCCGAGGAGGAAATCGATGTTGAGGCTGCGTTCGTGCGCCTCGTCGATGATCAGGGTGTCGTAGCGGCGCAGCATACGGTCGCGCTGGATCTCGGCGAGCAGAATGCCGTCGGTCATCAGCTTGACCAGGGTGTGATCGGATACCTGGTCGGTGAAGCGCACTGTGTAGCCGACGGTGTCGCCGAGTTCGGAATCGAGTTCTTCCGACAGACGCTCGGCCACTGCACGCGCCGCGATACGACGGGGCTGGGTGTGCCCGACGAGGCCGCGCACACCGCGTCCGAGTTCGAGACAGATCTTCGGGATCTGAGTGGTCTTGCCGGACCCCGTCTCACCCGCAACCACGACGACCTGGTGGTCGCGGATCGCGTCCGCGATGTCGTCCTTGCGCTGGGAGACCGGAAGGTCTTCCGGATACCGGATCGGGGGGACGGACTGGATGCGCTGGCTCTGGCGGGCCCGCGCGGAATCGATCTCGCGGGCGATCTTGGCGAGTGCGTCGTCGCCGCGGGCTCGATCGAGACGGCGGCGGAACCGATGTTCGTCGCTGAGCGACACCTCGGCCAGGGCTGCGCGAAGCTCGCGACGGTTCGGGGCAGGAGAGATGGACATGCTGGTCACACAGCCTAGCGACTGTCGAGGTCGCGCGGCGACACCGGTGGGCGAACGAGTACGTCAGCCGGCAAGCGTCCGCGTCCGCGCCATGACCGGTGCGAACGCTTCTCGATAGGGCGCATGCACCGTGTAGTGCGACAACCCGAGCCGGTCACGGTTGTCGAGGATTTGTCGTGCCATCTCCTCGACAGTGCCGATCAGGAGGAAAGGCGAATCGAGGAGCCGGTCGACCGGCATCTCGAGGCCGGTGCGCCGAAGCAGCGCTTCCGCCGTGCCACGCCTGTCCTCGGTTTCACAGACGGCCTGCAACAGGGTGTGCCACTCGATGTTGTTCGCCCGGTCGCCGGCACAGTCGCGAGTGAAGGCGACTCGTGCTGCGGCCTCCGCGGCAGTGCCGATCCGGAAGGTGCCCGGTGGTCGGCCTCGGATCTGGAACGCGCCGGCGATACTGACGATGTCCGCGTACTCGGCCGCGACCCGCAGGATGCGCTCACCGGTACCACCGACGATCAGCGGTGGTCCCTGATGGCCGAATCCACGGCGCTGGATCGGCCGCAGGACAGGGATGTCGTACTCCGCGCGGAGCGGTTCCTGCTCCGAATACCCGTCGCCGCCGAAGTGGTCCCGGAGCGTGGTGATCGTCGATTCGAGCCGGCGCGTGCGTGCGGTGAAACCCTCCCATTCGATACCGGACCGGTCGAACTCCCACTTCATGTGTCCCGCTCCGAGCCCGATCTCGAGGCGGCCGTCGGTGAGAATGTCCGTGGTCGCGATATCGCGTGCCAGCAATACCGGGTTCCAGAATTCGACATTGAGCACCAGGGTGCCCACGCGCAGACGACGGGTCGCGTCTGCCGCCGCGACAAGAAGCGGGAACGGTGACCCCACACCCAGGTGATCGGTCGCGTAGACGGCGTCGTAGCTCTCCCGTTCTGCGTCACGGCAGAAGGCGACGAATGCACGGCGGGATTCGAGACCGAAAATGTTGACCGAGAACCGGAACCTCATACGTCGAGGGTCTCTCCGAGCGGGCCGATCCGCCAGCCTCGGCGCGAGCCCATACGATGGCGGAAGACCGGTAGTTGTGGACAGGAGCTGGCTGTGGGTGCGTTGTGGCACGGATTCGCCGATATGGGTGTCGTGGAGCGGGATGGGGCCTTCGTAGTGGCCCGTGGAGAGGGCGCATACATCTGGGATGACGCCGGCACCCGCTATCTCGATGCGACGGCGGGATTGTGGTTCGCCAACGTCGGCCACGGTCGCACCGAGATCGGTGAGGCCGTTGCCGCGCAGCTCGCGAAGGTCGCGCACTTCTCGAATTTCGGTGATTTCGCTGCCGAACCCACGATCGCTCTCGCCGAGCGGCTCGCGGCAATCGCACCGGTCCCCGGCAGCAAGGTCTTCTTCACCTCGGGCGGCTCCGACTCGATCGATACCGCAGCGAAGCTCGCCCGCCGCTACTGGCAGGAGATCGGCAGGTCGAGCAAGATGCTGATCGTCAGCCGCGAGAAGGCGTATCACGGGATGCACGTCGGCGGTACATCGATGGCGGGTATCCCCGTCAACGCAGAGGGCTACGGCTCGCTGTGGGCCGACACCGCCACGGTGCCCTGGGACGACGCCAAAGGCCTGCTCGAACTCATCGAGAAGGTCGGGGCCGACAACATTGCTGCGTTCTTCTGCGAACCGATCATCGGCGCCGGCGGCGTGTACCTGCCGCCGGACGGCTACCTCACAGAGATCCGCGACATCTGCCGCGACCACGACATCCTGTTCGTCACCGACGAAGTGGTGACCGGGTTCGGCCGTATCGGCGGCTCGTGGTTCGCGTCGACCAGGTTCGATCTGCAGCCCGATATCGTGACGACAGCGAAGGGACTGACGTCGGGTTATCTGCCGATGGGTGCGGTGTTCGTGGCGCCGCGGGTCGCCGAACCGTTCTTCGCCGGTGGCGTGTGGTGGCGCCACGGCTACACCTACGGCGGTCACGCGGCGGCAGCCGCCGCCGCGCATGCCAACCTCGACATCTTCGAACGAGAGAGCCTGCTCGACGAATCCGCGCGCCTCGAGAAGACACTCCACGAGAAACTGGCTCCGCTCGCGAATCATCCGCGTGTTGCGGAGGTGCGTAGCGGGATCGGTGCGCTTGCGGCTGTGCAGCTCGCTGATCCAGGTGAGGCCCTGGGCTTCGTCAAAACCCTGCGGGAGTACGGTATCTCGGGCCGCGCAGCCGGTCAGGGCGCGATGCAGATCTCACCGTCGTTCGTCATGACGGACGAGCAGGTGCAGGATCTGGCCGACGGATTCGCCGCAGCACTGGGCTGACCGGATCAGTCAGCGTCGACTCCGGATCCGCCGCAACAGGCGGCGGATCCGTGGCGTTGCATTCATCGGAACCTCGGTCAGCGGCACTTCGTCGGTGCCGTCGCGCGCTGCGACCGCTCGTGCGTACCGTTCATGCAGGACCGACCGGATCTCCTCGGGGCTGTAGTCGCGACGCCTGCGTTCGTTGCGCAGGGTGATCGCACCGGTCGCCGCGACTCCCACGACGCCGGCGAGTCCGAGCAACTTCCACACCGTGCTGGTACGAAGGGCCATGCAGCGACCCTAACCGAGTGCGGTTCATGGCACGCTTTCCCCATGCATCCCCGAGGCCTTCTACAACCTGGTCCGACGCCGTCGCGCATCACTCTGGACGAGGCGGTGGATCTCACACGTACGGGCGACATCTGGGTCTTCCGCGGTACCAGTGGGGCGGACAGGGCCATCCAGACTCTCACCAATGCCCCTGTCAACCACGTAGGCATGACGGTGGCGTTCGCGGACCTGCCGCCGCTGATGTGGCATGCCGAACTGGGTCGGAGCCTGCCCGATATGTGGACGGGCCGGAAACAACGAGGCGTCCAACTTCACGATCTTCGCAGCGCGGTACAGGTGTGGGGGGCGCGCTACGGGCAGCGCGGTTGGCTTCGTCAACTCTCGGTTCCTGTCACCGGGGAACAAGAGGATCAGTTGCTGCGTACCATCGCTCGCCTGGACGGAACACCCTTCCCATCCACAGCGAAACTCGCCGGACGATGGTTCGCGGGTCGTGTGCCTCGACTGAAGCGACGCGAGTCCGGCCTCGAAAGTGCGTACTGTGCCGAGGTCGTCGCAGTGACGATGGAGGCGATGGGGCTGCTCGAACAGCGACGTCGCGGGAGCAGTTGGTACGACCCGGGGAGGTTCTGGAGCGGTGACAGATTGCCGCTGGCGCCCGGTGTCGAGTTCGGTGGTGAGATCGAAGTGGCACTCGGGACGAGTGATATCGCGGCAGGCGAGGCGCTCGGCGGAAATCAGCCGCACCCGACCCTATAGCCGTGTATCGCCGTGCAGCCCGGAGAACAAGAAAGGAGCCCCTCAGAAGAGGGACCCCTTTCCGACGATGCAGTAGATCAGGCGTTGGCGCCGGCGAGGATCTCGCTTGCGGTGATCGCCTGGGCCACGCCCTGGAGGGTCGCGGCGACCTTGACGGCCTCCCAGACCTGTTCCTTGGTGAGGCCCTCCTTGCGCACGACGCTGTCGTGCGCTGCGGTGCAGTCGTGGCATCCGTTGATCGTGGACACTGCCAGCGACCACAGCTCGAAGTCGGACTTCTCGACTCCGGGGCTGCCGATGATGTTCATCCGGAGACCCATACGCACCTGGGTGTATTCGTCGCCGAGGAAGCTCTTGGCCCGGTAGGCGACATTGTTCATGCCCATGATCGACGCTGCGCCGAGTGCGGCGTTGTACGCCTCCGCCGACAGCACATCAGCTGCTTCCTCAGAGATCTCCGCGAGCACGGTCGCCGACTTGGTGGCGGCCGCGGCCGCGAGGAACGTGCCCCACAGCTGCTGCTCGTTGAGCTCGGTCGAGCGAGCGAGCGAGCTCAGGTTGAGCTTGAGATCCTTCGCATACTCGGGAAGAGCGTTCTTCAGGTTGTCGACACTCACTGCAGCGCCGCCTTGACGAGCTCACCCGCGTTGAGGGTCGGGTCGTTCTTCTTCCAGTTGCACGCGCACAGCTCGTCGGACTGCAGGGCGTCGAGGACGCGGAGGACCTCGTCGACGTTGCGGCCCACGGAACCGGCGGTGACGGACACGAACTGGATCTCGTTGTTCGGGTCGATGATGAAGGTGGCGCGATCGGCAACACCGTCGGCGTTCAGGACGCCGGTGGCCGAGACGAGTTCACGGTTGAGGTCCGACAGCATCGGGAAGGGGAGGGTCTTGAGATCCTCGTGCTGTGCACGCCACTGGAAGTGCACGAACTCGTTGTCGACAGACGCGCCCAGGACCTGCGTGTCGCGGTCTGCGAACTCTTCGTTCAGCTTGCCGAATGCGGCGATCTCGGTGGGGCAGATGAAGGTGAAGTCCTTCGGCCAGAAGAAGACGACCTTCCACTTACCGGCGTAGTCATCGCTGGTGATGGTGGTGAAGTAGTCGTCGGGCTGCGCGGCGTCGACCTGCGACAGGTCGCCGCCGATGAGGGCCTTCAGGTTGAAAGCGGGGAACTGATCGCCGATGGTCAGCAATGCCATTTTCGGTCCTCTCGTGGGTGTCTCGTGAACAAGCGAGTCGATCGCGCACGCCACGCCCGATGACGTGGGTATGTGCATTACCGGACGATCCTTGCGGTCTGTTCTCCGGTATGAGATTCATCCTGCCGGAAAATTTTCAAAAGGTAAAGGTGATTACTCGCACTATACTGATAGGCGTGCCCGATCAGACTTATCACCCGACCCTGTCACAGCTGCGTGCGTTCGTGGCCGTCGCCACTTACAAGCACTTCGGAACGGCCGCAGCGCGTTTGAGTGTGAGCCAACCCACACTGTCGCAGGGGCTCGCGTCGCTCGAGAACGGGCTCGGCGTGCAGTTGATCGAGAGAAGTACCCGTCGCGTACTCGTCACCCCCGCCGGCGCGCGACTACTCGCCCAGGCCAAGGCGATTCTCGACGCTGCAGACGGATTCGTCGCCGCGGCGGCAGGCGTCTCCGACGGATTCTCGGGCCCGTTGAGGATCGGGCTGATTCCCACCGTTGCGCCCTATTTCCTTCCTGGTCTGCTCCCGGAATTCCGCACGCGCATGCCCAATCTCGCAGTGCACGTGATCGAGGATCAGACAGCCAGGCTCCTCGGGTCGTTGCGCTCGGGCACCTTGGACGTCGCCGTACTCGCGTTACCATCCGAGGTTGCCGGTGTCGTGGAGATTCCGCTGTACACCGAGGATTTCATCCTCGTCGTCCCCTCCGGCCATCCACTGGCCGGACGAGTGGACCTCCCACTGTCGATCCTCGACGAGCTACCACTGTTGCTGCTCGACGAGGGTCACTGCCTCCGTGACCAGACACTCGACCTGTGTCGATCCGTCGACGCCAGACCCGATGCAGGTGACACTCGCGCAACATCGCTGGCAACGGTGGTGCGCTGCGTCGCAGGTGGTCTCGGGGTCACGCTCGTTCCCGCATCGGCGATACCGGTGGAAACTGCCGGAGGTGATCTGGCCGTGGCGCACTTCGCTGCACCCGAGCCGGGGCGCACCATCGGTCTGGTCTTCCGGGCCTCGAGTGCCCGCGCCGACGACTACCGAGCGTTGGCGGACGTGTTGCGGTCGCAGGCACCGCCGCAGTCCCGCGCCATCGGCTGATCAGTTGCGCTGCGAAGGAGTCCGATCAACCGCGACCGCGGCGGGATCGCCCGACGCTCTTGCCTCGACCGGTAGTTCCTCGACGTGACTTCGGCTTCTTGTCGCCGACAATCTTTCTCGGTTGCGAACCTTGACGCTCGCCCCGACGCTTGCTCGGGCTCTTCGGCGCGTCCTCGGTTCCGGAGTCGCCCCGCCGACCACGGGAACTGTTCGCGGTCCGGCCCCGGACGATGCCGACGAACTCGTCCACGTGATCGGTGGTGTGGTCGGTGAGCCATACGAGACCGACCTGCGACTGAGGAGCGTCGACGACCGGTCGATAGGTCAGATCCTTGCGATGGTGCAGACGAGCGAGCGACTGCGGCGTCACGAGCACTCCCACCTCCGACGCGACATGCGAGATCGCGTCCTCCGTGGTCTCAGGCCGCTCGAACGACTCTTCGCCGGGCAGGCTCACCCAATCGAGCACATCGTCGAGGGGATGCAACACGGTCTCTTCCGCTAGGTCCGACACCGTCACCTCGTCGACTGCGGCGATCGCGTGCTCCTTCGGCACCACCACCACGGAGGTCTCGGTGTAGAGGGTGATCACCGACAGTCCGTCACGCTCGAGTGGCAACCGCAGCAGCGCGATGTCCGCCATACCGTTCCGTACGCACTCCGCTCCCGATGTCGACTCGATCGGAACCAGCTCGATCGGTACGTCCGGAATCCGGTCCTTCCACACCCGAACCCACTTGGCAGGGGTCACGCCAGGGACGTAGGACAGGCGAAACACCGGAGCGGACTCATCGTTCACCGGAACCAGGGTACCGGCCCCGTGCCATCGCTCAGCCCTCGACGATCTCGAACTCGTCGAAGACGACCTCGCCGGCAGCATCCGACTCGGCGAGGTTGACCTCCCCGATCAACGCCCATCCGTGATCACCTTCCGGATCGGCAAGGGTCTGACGAACCCGCCACACCGCGGAACTCATCTCGGCCGAGAACAACAGCGGGCCGCGCGCATCGGGCCCGGTGCCGATCTCGTCGTACTCGTCGAAGTACAGCTCCAGCAGATCCGACCAGTCCTCTGCATCCAGACCGTCACCGAGTTCGGCCAGATCGTTCCAGCGTTTCCGCGACGCGAGCTCGACACGCTTGAACATCGCGTTGCGCACCATCACCCGGAACGCACGCGTGTTCGCCGAGAGTGGCCGCGGTGTGTCGGCCCCGAACGCGATCTGTTGGTCGTCCGATTCCGAACCCGGGTCGGTGAGCGATTCCCACTCGTCGAGCAGAGACGAATCGACCTGCCGGATCAGCTCGCCGAGCCACTCCGTGATGTCCTCGAGTTCCTCGGTGCGTGCGGCGTCGGGGACGGTCTGACGCAGCGCCCGGTACGCATCGGCGAGATACCGGAGCACGAGGCCTTCCGACCGCGCCAGTCCGTAGTGGCTCACCAACTCCGCGAACGTCATCGCACGCTCGATCATGTCGCGCACGACGGACTTCGGCGACAGCGGGAACTCCGAGACCCACGGGTGCCCGCCACGGTAGGTTTCGAATGCGGGTTCGAGTAGCTCCACGAGGGGCTTGGGCCAGGTGATCTCTTCGAGCAGTTCCATCCGCTCCTCGTACTCGATGCCGTCTGCCTTCATCTCCGCGACAGCTTCGCCACGCGCAGCATGCTGCTGCGCCATCAGGATCTGACGAGGATTGTCGAGGGTCGACTCGATCACCGACACCACGTCGAGTGCGTACGTGGTCGACTCCATGTCGAGCAGCTCGATCGCGGCCAGCGCGAACGGTGAGAGGGGCTGATTCAGCGCGAAGTCGCGCTGCAGATCGACGGTCAGACGCGCCATGCGTCCGTCCTCATCGGGTTCGTCGAGCTGCTGCACGACCCCCGCCTGTACCAGGCCGCGGTACAGCGAAATCGCCTTGAGAATGTGCCTGCGCTGTGCGGGCCGCTGTTCATGGTTTTCCTCGAGGAGGTGACGCATCGCGTCGAAGCAGTTGCCCGGTCGCGCGATGACGTTGAGAAGCATCGAGTTGCTCACCGCGAAACGAGAGTGCAGTGGCTCCGGGGACGCAGCGATGAGCTTGTCGAAGGTTCCCTGCCCCCAGGAGACGAATCCCTCGGGCGCCTTCTTCCGTTGGACCTTGCGTCGCTTCTTGGGGTCCTCACCGGCCTTGGCGAGCGCACGGATGTTCTCGATCTCGTGCTCGGGTGCCTGCACGACGACGCTTCCCATCGTGTCGTAGCCGGCGCGCCCGGCCCGCCCCGCGATCTGGTGGAACTCGCGTGCCTTGAGCTGCCGCGTT
Source organism: Rhodococcus artemisiae (assembly GCF_036327795.1). NCBI lineage: Bacteria > Bacillati > Actinomycetota > Actinomycetes > Mycobacteriales > Nocardiaceae > Rhodococcus > Rhodococcus artemisiae. The sequence continues at coordinate 457,965 of NZ_JAUTXY010000001.1, read as the reverse complement.
CGGATGCCGTCGTACTTGGTCAGTCCCGTGAGCAGTACCGTGCGGATCGGCACGTTGATGCCGACGCCGAGAGTGTCGGTGCCGCAGATGACCTTGAGAAGGCCGTCCTGTGCGAGCTTCTCGATCAGGCGCCGGTATTTGGGCAGCATGCCCGCGTGGTGGACGCCGATTCCGTGCCGGACCAATCGTGAGAGTGTCTTGCCGAATCCGGTGGTGAACCGGAACCCGCCCAAGGCCTCGGCGATGGCCGTCTTCTCGTCCTTGGAACACATGTTGACGCTGGTGAGTGCTTGCGCCCGCTCGAGCGCGGCGGCCTGCGTGAAGTGCACGACGTAGACCGGGGCCTGGTGGGTAGTGACGAGTTCTTCGATGGCCTCGCCGATCGGAACCTGAGAGTACGAGAACGTCAGGGGAACAGGGCGCTCGGAGCCCGAGACCTCGACCGTGGGCCGGCCGGTCCGCCGCGTGAGATCATCCATCAGGAAGGTGACGTCGCCGAGTGTCGCAGACATGAGCAGGAACTGTGCGTTCGGGAGTTCGACGATCGGCACCTGCCACGCCCAGCCGCGTTCGGGTTCCGAATAGAAATGGAACTCGTCCATCACGACCTGGCCGATGTCGGAGTCCGCGCCCTCACGCAACGCGAGGTTCGCGACGATCTCGGCGGTCGCGCAGATGATCGGTGCTCCCGCATTGACGGACGCATCACCGGTCATCATTCCGACGAGATCTGCCCCGAACACGTCGCACAGCGCGAAGAACTTCTCGCTCACGAGCGCCTTGATCGGCGCGGTGTAGAAGGTGCGCTTTCCTGTGGCCAGCGCGTGGAAGTGAGCCCCGAGCGCGACCATGGACTTGCCCGAGCCGGTGGGGGTCGCGAGGATGACGTTGGCGCCGGAGACGAGCTCCATCAACGCCTCCTCCTGCGCAGGGTAGAGCGTGATGCCTCGATCCGTCGTCCAGGAGGTGAACGCGTCGAACAGAGAGTCGTCGTCGACAGGGTCGGGTATCAGATCCGGAAGCAGCACCGCTCCAGGCTAGTCGGAATGCCGGGCGGTCCTACGTCGCACTGCGTTCGTCCGATCCCATCGCTCCCAGGACAGCGGTGCGGGTGGCCGGGCCACCAGTGATCCGGGATTCGCTCACCCCGGTGAGCAGGAGCTGACGCCACTTCTCCTCGTCGAACGCGAGCGGCGCGGTGGAGTCGAGGAAATCCTCGACGACTCGCAGGAATCGGATCGGGTCGTCCCGGAACGGGAAGTGCCCCGAACCGTGGAACACCTCGAGCCGCGACCCCGGCATGGCCGAGTGCGCAAGGTATGCGTGCCCGACCGGGATCACACTGTCGCGGTCACCCCAGATCAATTGCACCGGGACATCCTCCGTGAGATAGCAACGATCGAGCATGGTCACCACCTGACCGCGCCAATCGACAACCGCCCGCAGGGTGCGCAGATAGGCCTCGTACGCGGTCGGATCGGGCAGACCGGAGAGGATGCGGACGAGATCGCTCGTATCGTGCAGCAGCGTTCCCGGTCGGAGCGGCGAGCCGTTGATGTGGCCGAGGACGGCGCCTGCGAGCTTCACCGCAGGCACTGCACCCGGAATTCTGAGCAGTCTGAGCAGGTCGCTCACCCCCGGCAAGGACACCAGCCGCAGGGCTGGATGGACGTCCTTGGTAACACCACCGGACGAAACCAGCACGAGCCGCTCGATCATCTCCGGGAACTGGTAGCCGAACTGCATCGCAACGCCGCCCCCCAGGGAGTGGCCGACGATCGTGGCTCGCTCGACACCGAGTACCGACAGCAGGTCGCGAACACCGTTGGCGTATGCGGCGACGGAGTAGTCGGCGCGAGGCTTGTCGGAACGCCCGTGACCGAGCAGATCGGGGGCGATGACGGTGTACTTCTTCGCAAGATGTGGAATGACGTCGAGCCAGGTGGACGAGTTGTCTCCGATACCGTGGATCAACACCAGCACCGGACCGCTGCCTGCGAGGCGGAAGGCGCGTCGGTACCCGTGAATTGTCCGGAAGACCATTCGTGGTTCCGTATCGGGAACTGGACGCAAGGTACGCGCTCGCGATGTAGCCATCAGTCTCTCCTGCCGTGTCCACGGGGCTGTAGCCGGCCGGTCTCCGATCTGGCTCGGGAGGTGATCGTTGTGTGCTCAGCCTTGCATGCCGGCCGAGCATACTTTCTGTATGTGACGCCAGCAATAACGATCGTGACCGGTATGTAATGCCGCAGTAGCGATACCGGGCCGGTTCTTGCATCGGTCGCGCCGAACCCTCCCGATTCTCAGGCGGAGACCCGACTCTCTGGGACCGCTGTCAGGACTCGGAGTCCGTGTCGCCGTCCCTGCGCTCGTACTCGGCGAGGAATCGTTCGAACTCGGCCCCGAGCTCGTCCCCACTGGGGAGGCTTTCATCGGTCGGCAGGGGAGTGGACTGCTGCTCCTGTGCTGCCACGTAGCTGTCATACTGCCGTTCGAGCGCCTGCACGACCGACAGCACCTCCTCATTGCCCTCGATGTGCTCGTCGACCTGCTCACGAACACGCGCGGCAGCCTCGCCCAACGCCCCGAGCGGAAGGTCGAGATTCCCGACCTCGGCGACATTGATCAGCAGCGACTCGGCGGCAGCCGGGTAGTCGGTCTGGGCCAGGTAGTGCGGGACGTGTACCGAGAACCCGACGGCCTCGTGCCCGTGCTGCGCCATCCGGAACTCGAGCAACGACGACGCGCCCGCCGGGACCTGCAGCTGACCGGACCAGCGGTGATGATCAGCGATCAGGTCCCTGTTCGTCGAATGGGCGGTCACCCCCAGCGGACGGGTGTGTGGGATCGCCATGGGGATCGAGTTCAGGCCGATCGTGCGACGGACCCCGAACTGCTCTGCCAACAGGCGGACCGCCGTGATGAATCGCTCCCATTTCAGGTCCGGCTCGGTGCCGGCGAGCAGCAGGAACGGGGTACCCGCGTTGTCGACGAGCGCGTAGAGGTTGAGTTCGGGCGCTGCGTACTCGGAGAAATGATCCGATTCGAACGTCATCATCGGCCGACGAGATCGGTAGTCGACCAGTTCGTCGACGGCGAAGGACGCCACGACCTCCGTCTCGAGCTGCTCTCGCAGATGTGTGGTGGCCAGATGCACAGCGTGCCCGGCATCGGAGAAACCCTCCAGCCCGTGCACCAGCACAGGGCCTTGCCCATCGGCCGATGTCAGTCGAGGAGCGGGAAACTCCAGCTCGTACATCCGGGACTGCTCGTCCATATCCGAACCACTCCGATCAGGTCGTCGTAGCCTTCTGCCCGGTGGCGCACCGGCGTGGCATGGTGGTGTTCGAGTCTAATTGAACCGAGAACAGCGCTCGACGGGGTGTTCTGCTCCGTGTGAATGGGAACAGCGGAGGTTCGGGTGGCCGTGAACGCAGTGCGTCGCCGGCGTGAGCGGCATATGGGTCGTGTGGTCATGTGTGCGGCGCTGATCGTCACTGCGGCGCTGATCGTGACTGCATCGGGATGCTCGACCACGGTGGCCGGCACCGCAACGCCCGAATCCGCGTCGAATGCCATCTCCGTGACCGGGATTTCCGATCCCACCCTCGACCTGCCGTTGCCCGCTGCGCTTCTGCTGCCCCCCGAACGGTTCCACGCCTCGTACCAGGCCGTGACGCTGCCTCCTTCGGCAGTGGCACAGGCTGCTCCCGACCTGGCCGGGATTCCGGTGGGAGCGAAGGTCGAGCCACCCGGATGTCTCCCTCTCGCGCAGAACTACGGCCCCGAGGGGACCGCGATGGCCGTGGGGACCTCCGCGGACGGCAGAGCCACCATCAGCGTCGAAGTGGTGGTCCCGGCCCCGGAACTCCCCGAACTGAGGAAACACCTCGGAGAGTGTGGTGAGGTCGATGTCACTCACCGGGGCGTGACCTCTACCGTCACCACCGTCGCCGCGTCGAATCCGCTTCCACCGATAGGTGGCGTCCGGACGTTGGCGTACACCCGCACTGTGACCTCGGGGCAGCCCGGCCACGAGCTGACCCAGTCCATGGAGACCCGGGGCGCTCAACTCGGAGATGCCAGGATTCTGGTGACCTACATGACCTTCGACGACCGCGACGTCGACCGCGACGCCCTCGACATCGCATTCCACGACGCGGTGGTGTACGCGTTCGGGGGCTGACCGGGGTACCTCAGGTGCACGATGACGCTCTTCGTGCATCCACCCCACGGGGTGCGACGCTAACATTCTGTGCCGACACTTTCCGCAGCCCCTGCCCCCCGGGCACCGGCTCGGCGATCTGGTTGTCCACAGTCGCCGCATCCATCCACAGATTCGCGGATTCCGTGCCCGAGGACGGATTTCGGTGGGCTCGACCATGGATCGTGCTGGGCATGACCGCATCGACATCCTCCTCCCAGCCACTGCATCTGTCGGACATCGGTGAACTCCTCGCGGCAGTTCCCGCCATGCTCGGCTTCCACCCGACACGCTCGTTCCTCGTGTTGAGCCTCTCTCCCGCGCAACAATCACCGAACAACGACGGGCGAGGCGACGCGATCGGTGCCATCATGCGGCACGACCTTCTGCTGCCACGCGTTGACGAACCGATTCCTGCCGCGATGAGCGCCGCATTCGAGAGATTCTGCACAGTCTGCGTCCGTGAAGGGGCGCGCGCCGTGCTGGTGGTGCTCGTCGATGACAGACTCGACCATCCACACAACCATGCTTCCGGTGCCGCAGTGCGACTGGTCGAGGAATTCGCCGACGAACTCGCACTGTCCGGCATCGAAGTGGCCGGGGTTCACGCCACCCCCGAAATTGCCCGCGGGCGCATGTGGTTCGCGCCCGAAGGGGAAGTGAACGGGACAATTCCCGATCCCGAGAGTTCGGTCGTTGCCGCCACACGAGTATTCGGTGGTAGCCCGATCCGGCGGTCGCGGAACGAACTCGAAGCGCTGCTCGCTCCCTCGCCGCAGGAGCGTCGCCGTCGGGTGGGGCAGTGCATCGACGACGTGATCGATGCCCGCGACCTGGCGTACGAGCACGCGGCACGGGCCGGCGGCGCCGACCGCGCAGATCGAATGGAACTCGAATCACTACTCGGGCGTCTCGCTGCCTTCGGTGACGGTGCCGGGCTCCAAGATCGGGAATGCGCGGAAGTGGCTGTGCTCCTGGCAAATCCGACAGTCCGCGACTCGGTGCTCGCGTTGGCGGCAGGAGCGCAGTCGCGTGCTGCCGAACGCATGTGGGTCGAGCTTGCCCGTGTACTACCGGATCCGGAACGAGCCGACGCCGCCGCACTCGTCGCCTTCAGTGCCTACGTGCGAGGAGACGGCCCGTTCGCGGGCGTTGCGCTCGGCGTGGCGCTGGAATCGAACCCCCGACATCGTCTCTCGGATCTCCTCGACCAGGCACTGCAAGCCGGACTGCGTCCCGAAGCCATCCGAGGGCTCGCCGACACCGGCTATGAGATAGCCGCCCGACTGGGCGTGGTGCTGCCCCCGCCGGGTCCGCCGGAATGATCAGCGACGGGCAGCGTGCGCGCGATCACCGAGATTTCGCATGAATTCCCAGGCGTCCGCGACGATCTCGTCGAGGTCCGTGTGTTCGGGCTTCCATCCGAGCTCATCGATCGCGCGCGCGCTCGACGCGATCAGCACGGCAGGATCACCGGCGCGTCGGGGTGCATCGGCACCGGAGATGGGGAGTCCGGTGATTCGCTCGCACGACGAGATGACCTCGCGCACGGTGAAGCCCTCACCGCTGCCGAGGTTGTAGATGCGGTGCGATCCCGCAGTTGCCTTCGACAGTGCCAGCATGTGCGCGTCGGCAAGGTCCTTGACGTGGATGTAGTCGCGGATCGCGGTGCCGTCCTTGGTCGGCCAGTCCGTCCCGAACACCGAAATGCGCTCGCGTTGGCCCAGGGCGACCTGCAGCACGAGTGGGATCAGATGTGTCTCGACGACACGATTCTCGCCGGCGCCCCCATAAGCTCCCGCCACGTTGAAGTAGCGAAGACTGGTCGCGGCGAGATCGTGGGCGTGGGCGTACGAGGAGATCGCATGATCGATCGCGAGTTTGGAGGCACCGTACGGATTGGTGGGCCGGGTGGGTGCATCCTCGGTGATCGGCACCTGCTCGGGTTCGCCGTAGGTGGCTGCGGTCGACGAGAAGACCAGCCGCGGTGTACCGGACAACCGCATCGCTTCGAGCAGTGCGAGCGTGGTGACGACGTTGCCCTGCCAGTACTTCTCGGGGAACTCGACCGATTCCCCGACGAGTGATTGCGCGCCGAAGTGGAGAACACCGTCGAACCGAGGTGAACCACTTCCGGCGCCCAGCACCTCTGCGGCTACATCGGCGATATCGGCGTGGATGAACTCGGCACCGGACGGGACGGCGTCGGCGTTACCGGTGGACAGGTCGTCGACGACGACCACGTCGTGGCCGTTCTCGAGCAACACTGTGCTGCACACGCTGCCCACATAGCCGGCGCCGCCGGTCACCAGAAGTCTCACGCTGGGTCTCCTCTTCCACCGGCCCGCCGGGCCGGTGGAAGAGGCAGGCGTCAGACCTGCTTCACCTGCACGGCATGGGCCATCTCGTCGGAAAGCTCGAATGTGCTGTGACCGGTCACGGTGATCATCACCGAACCCGGACGCGTCTCGACTGTAACGCGTGCGTCGGGCACGACGCCCGCCTCACGCAGTCGAGCGATCACGTCGGGGTCCGACTGGACGTACTCGGCGAGCCTGCGCACCACGACGGCGGTCGGCTGCCCACTCGGGATCTCCGTCAATCGGACCAGCTTCTCGTCGGAGATGACGGCCTTGTCGATACCCAGCTCCGCGAGCCCGGGGATGGGATTGCCGTACGGCGAGGTGGTCGGATTGTTGAGTACCTCGACGAGGCGACGTTCCACCTCCTCGCTCATCACGTGCTCCCAGCGGCACGCCTCGGCGTGCACGTTCTCCCAGTCGAGCCCAATCACGTCGACGAGCAACCGTTCTGCGAGACGGTGCTTACGCATGACGGAGACGGCAAGATCTCGACCCTTCTCCGTCAGTTGCAGATGACGGTCTCCTGCGACGCGCAGTAATCCGTCGCGTTCCATACGGGCGACGGTCTGGCTCACCGTCGGACCGCTCTGTTCGAGGCGTTCGGCAATGCGTGCCCTCAGGGGCACCACACCTTCCTCCTCCAAGTCGTAGATCGTCCGGAGATACATCTCCGTTGTATCGACCAGGTCCTTCACTCTCACACCCCTTCGTCTGCGCCCGATTCTAACCGTGCCGTTGGGGTGGTGGGTGAGGTCCGATGCTCGCGCGACCCGAGGCGGGCAAGTAGCGTCTGTGTTCATGACCACGAGCTCCACCGCGGCAGGCGGTTCGACACATCTGGGCGGCGACCGTGTGGTGGTCTGGAGTCCCGATTACCTCGACTATCGGTGGGGTCCGAGCCATCCGATGAACCCGACCCGGCTCGATCTGACGATGGCACTGACGCGCAGTATCGGGCTGCTCGAGGGCGTCGAAACGGTGCGTCCGGACCCTGCGGACGACGCAGATCTGCTCCGAATCCATACCTCCGGGTATGTCGACGCCGTCAAGAAGGCAGGTTCGGCGCCCGCCGGGGCGGAGCCTCCGGCCGATACACCGCACGGTCTCGGTACCGAAGACAATCCGATCTTCCCGAAAATGCATGAGGCGAGCGCGACACTGGCGGGGGGCACGCTCGCCGCTGCCCGCGAGATCGTGTCCGGCAGAACCCGCCGGGCGGTGAGCATCGGTGGCGGCATGCACCACGCGATGGCGGACTGGGCTGCCGGCTTCTGTGTCTACAACGACGCAGCGATCGCCATCTCGTGGTTGCTCGATCAGGGCTACGACCGCATCGCCTATGTCGACGTCGACGCCCATCACGGCGACGGGGTCCAGCACGCGTTCCTGGACGACCCGCGTGTGCTGACAGTGTCGATTCACCAACACCCCGCGACGCTGTGGCCGAACACCGGCTGGTCGAGTGAGGTCGGGGCGGGCGCGGCCGAGGGCACCGCCATCAATCTGCCTGTGCTCCCCGGCACGGTTGATTCGTTGTGGTTGCGGGCGTTCCACGCTGTAGTGCCCGGTGCGATCGCCGCGTTTCGTCCGCAGATCCTCATCAGTCAGTGTGGAGCCGACAGCCACCGCGAAGATCCGTTGGCCGATCTGTCGCTCACCGTCGACGGGCAACGCGCGTCGTACCTCGTGATGCGTGACCTCGCCGATCGGTACTGCGAGGGGCGTTGGCTCGCGTTGGGCGGGGGAGGATACGGCCTGGTCCGAGTTGTGCCACGCTCATGGACGCATCTGATCGCCGCGGCGCTCGACCGTGAGATCGACCTCACCACAAAGGTTCCCGACGACTGGCGTGAACGTGTCGGAGCGATGGCCCCGGGAGTCGAACTTCCCACCGAAATGGGTGAAGGAGCCGACTTGTCCTACCTACCGTGGGACGGTCCCGGTGGCACACCCGAAACCGGTGTGGCGTCTCTCGATCGCGCACTGACCCGAATCGATTCCGCGATCATCGCTACGCGCCGAGCAAGCTTCCCGCTTCTCGGGCTGGACCCGGAGGATCCTCGTGACTGATTCGGAGAGCACGCGGACACCTGCGGGCGACGGGTCGATTCGGACATCCGATGTGGGTGTCGATCCCGAGCGCGAGCGGGCACTCGCGGTCGCACGTGACTATCCCCGGCACTGGGTTGCCGATGTGCTTGCCTCCGATGGAGGTGTCGTCCATCTGCGGCCGATCGTTCCGGAGGATGCCGACAAGATCGTCGAATTCCACGGCAAGCTGTCCGAACGGACGCGATACCTCCGCTATTTCGGGCCCTATCCGACCATCTCGAAACGCGACCTGTTCAATTTCACCGTCGTCGATCACCGCAAACGGGTGGCGTTCGTGGCTCTGCTCGGCGACGAGATCATCGCGGTCGGCCGCTACGAAGGGCTTCCGTCGGAGGGGGACGGTCTCTCCGCCGAAGTTGCATTCACCGTGTCGGACTCGCATCAGGGGCGCGGGCTGGGGCCCATCCTGCTCGAGCATCTTGCTGGAGCTGCCGCGGAGAACGGACTTCGTCGCTTCGTTGCCGAGGTTCTCGCCGAGAACCGTCACATGATCTCGGTGTTCCGTGAGGCCGGGTACCAGGTGAGCCGCAGTTTCGAGGGCGGTGTGGTGCGGTTGGAGTTCGACATCGATCCCACCGAGGCGCTCGTCTCGGTACGCAACGCGCGCGAGCGCGCCGCCGAGGCTCGTAGCGTCCGCAACATCCTGAGCCCGGAAAGCGTCGCAGTGATCGGTGCCTCCACCGACAGCCGGAAGGTCGGCAACGCCGTCCTGGTGAACATGCTGCGCAGCGGATTCACCGGTCCGGTCTATCCTGTCAACGCCGAACACCGGTCGGTACGGGGTGTGCGTGCCTACCCGACGGTGCGCGACATCCCCGACGAGATCGACCTCGCGATCGCCGCGGTCCCCGCCGAATCGATCGACGCGGTCCTCGACGACTGCCTTGCGAAAGGCGTCAAAGCGCTTCTCGTCGTGTCGTCCGGATTCGGTGAGACCGGACCCGAGGGGCGCGATGCGGAACGGCGCCTGGCGCACGCCGCACGTGCTCACGGGATGCGGCTGATCGGACCGAACGCCCTCGGAGTCGCCAACAACGATCCGGCGTTCCGGCTCAATGCGACACTCGCCCCGATTCTGCCGGCCGCGGGCAACGTCGGATTCTTCTGCCAGTCGGGTGCGTTGGGCATCGCAATTCTCGACGAGGCCGCCAAGACGGGAGTGGGGCTGTCCTCGTTCGTGTCGGCGGGCAACCGCGCCGATCTGTCGGGCAACGACCTGCTGCAGTACTGGGACACCGACCCCGCAACCGAAGTGGTGCTCCTCTACTTGGAGAGCTTCGGCAACCCGCGCAAGTTCTCACGCATTGCGCGTCGCGTCGCTCGGAGCAAGCCGATCGTCGCGGTCAAATCGGGTCGGCACGCGGTGCCCCCCGCGCTCGAGGCCCGAACGGGCGAGATGGACGACGCGATCGTGCGTCACCTGTTCGAGCAGGCCGGCGTCGTCCAGGTCGAATCCATTGCGCAGCTGTTCGATTCGGCGTTGTTGTTCAGTTATCAGCCGTTGCCGGTGGGTCCCCGGGTCGCGGTGGTGGGTAACTCCACGGCGCTCGGGGTGCTCGCTGTGGATGCGGCGCGAGGGCAAGGCCTCAAGCCCGCCGACGCAGTGGATCTCGGTGCGCAGGCCACCCCGGAGGAGTTCGCCGAAGCCGTCACCCAGGCGGTCGGAGCGCCTGAGATCGATGCGGTCATCGCGGTGTTCGTTCCCCCGGTCGCGGTGACGGTGGAGCCCTACGCACAGGCACTGCGCGATGCGGTGGCAGGTGCAGTGAAGCCGGTGGTCACCACATTCCTTGCGACCGAGGGTATCCCCGACGTCCTCGCGGTCCGCGATGAGGAGGGCAACCCGGTCAGGGGGTCGGTGCCCTCGTATCCCGGGCCGGAACGGGCCGCGACTGCGCTGGCACGCGCGTGGCGGTACGCCAAGTGGCGATCTCGCCCGCAGTCACAGGTCGTACGTCCGGCGGGAATCGACCCGGAGCGTGCCCGCACGCTCGTCGACGGCTGGCTCGACACCACGCCGAACGGGCGCTACCTGTCCGACACCGAGGCTGCGTTGCTGCTCGCGTGCTACGGCGTGCACATCGCCCCGTTCCGCTCGGTGACCACCGAGGACGAAGCGGTCGCTGCGGCCCACGAAATCGGCTTCCCGGTGGCGGTCAAGGCCACGGGGGCACAATGGCGTCACAGGCCTGATCTGACCGGTGTCCGACTGGATCTCGTCGACGACGATTCGGTCCGGATTGCCTACCGTGACCTCGCCGCGGTGTCCGGGGAGCCGCTGCTGCACGTGCAGAAGATGGCGACCAAGGGGATCGGATGCGCGATTCGGGTGCAGGACGACCCCTCATTCGGGTCGTTGATCTCCTTCGGTGTCGCGGGCGTGATCTCCGATCTGCTGGGTGACCGCGCTTACCAGGTGTTGCCGCTGACCGAGGACGAAGCAGTCGAATTGATCGACGCGCCCAAGGCCGCGCCACTGTTGACCGGCTACCGCAATGCAGCACCGGCGAATCGCGCTGCGCTCGTCGATATCGTGCAGCGCATCTCGGCGCTCGCCGACGACCTCCCAGAGGTTCGTGAACTCGTGTGCGAACCGGTGCTGGCGTCTCCGATCGGGGCCGAACTCACCGACGCGCACCTGCGTGTCGGCCCGGAACCGCAGCACCCGCTCGACCTGGGGCCGCGCCGGCTGCGGTGATCGAACACATCGGGTGATCGATCGAGCAAGTGCGATCGTCGAACAGAGCAGCCCTTCGATAGCGCGATCCCCGAGAACCCAGCCCGGTTCTCGGGGATCGCTACAGCTGACGCGCCCGGTCAGCTTGCATATGCGCGGAGGCGTTCCGCACGCTCGCCTTCGCGGAGTTTGCCCATCACTTCGCGTTCGATCTGCCGCACGCGCTCGCGCGAGAGACCGAACAACTTGCCGATCTGGTCGAGCGTGCGCGGCTGGCCGTCGTCGAGCCCGTACCGCAGGCGGATGACCTGCTGCTCCCGCTCGTCGAGGGTTCCGAGAACGCTACGGACATCACTGTGCAGGAGTCCTGCGATCACCGCGGTCTCGGCGGAGGTCGCCTCGGCGTCCTCGATGAAGTCTCCCAGCGGTGCTTCCTCGTCGCTGCCGACCGGCATGTCCAGGCTCACCGGATCGCGGCTGTGGTCGAGCAGATCAGCGATCTTCGTCACCGGAATGCCGGACTCTTCCGCCAGTTCGTCGTCGGTGGCCTCGCGGCCGAGCTGCTGGTGCAGTTCCCGCTTGATCCTGGCGAGCTTGTTGACCTGCTCGACGAGATGGACAGGGAGCCGGATGGTGCGGCTCTGATCGGCCATGCCGCGCGTGATTGCCTGGCGGATCCACCACGTGGCATACGTCGAGAACTTGAAGCCCTTCGCGTAGTCGAACTTCTCCATCGCCCGGATGAGGCCGAGGTTGCCTTCCTGGATCAGGTCGAGTAGCGGCATTCCGCGTCCGGTGTAGCGCTTGGCGAGCGACACCACGAGGCGCAAGTTCGCTTCGAGCAGGTGGCTACGAGCCGCCTGGCCCTCGCGTATGACGATCGCAAGGTCACGCTTCTTTGCAGGTGAGAGACGCTTCTTGGTCTCGAGCACGTGCTTGGCGTAGAGGCCGGCCTCGATCCGCTTCGCCAGTTCGACCTCGTCCGCTGCAGTCAGCAGTGCCGTCTTTCCGATGCCGTTCAGATAAACGCGTACAAGATCGGCGGCGGGACTTTGATTGTCGAGGTCGGAATTGACTCGAGCGGTTGTTGCGGGGCGTGCCATGACGTGCCTCCTCATCGGTGGTGTCTCACAGGGTTCAACGCTCGAGTCACCCGGGAAAGTTCCCACCGGTTCCCGCGCCCCAGTGCTGCGACCTGCACAAATCTGGATGCTCGTCTGAGAAGTTGCTGAGAGATCCGCGGAGGACGCCGTCGCGGGAACTGTGCCTGATCCCTGGGACCTACACCGTCCGGGACCTACACCGGTTCGACGAGACCGTGACGGACGAGTCCCTGTATCAGGGGTACCGCCATGGCCGCCAGCTCGTCCTCGTCCTCTCCGTGTGCTGCCGCGAGCAGACCGACCAGATCACCCAGCGGGAGGCCATCGGCACGCAGGCCACCGAGCAGGTTCGCCACCAGGTCGTCCACCTCGTGCTGCCACGCAGGCCCACCTCCACGATGCAGCCGTGTGACGACCTCGGCCCAGCCCTCTTCGCCGGGCAGGAACACACGCTCGAGCGCGGTGTCGGCGCGTACCCGGAATCGTGCTTCGAGGACGTCGTGATCCCGGAGCCACCGGAGACGTGCGAAATAGTCGAGCGATTCAGGGCCGAGCGCATCGGTGAAGGCATGACGCAGGTCTTCGGCCAGCACATCCGAGGGCTCATCCGTGCGTCGCAGATAGACGAACCCGAAACCGACACCTTCCACGCCATTGCGTGCGAAGTGGTCGAACCAGTCCTCGGCGCGCACGGCGACGGCTGGGTCGCGTTGATCGGCGTCGCCGTCCCGGAGCCACGTCCCGATGTACAGGGCGGGGTCGGCGACATCACGCTGCACGATCCACGCGTCCACCCCGTGCGCGGGCAACCACGACGCGACGCGTGCCCGCCAGTCCTGGCCCTCGATATGGACCCATGATGCGAGGATGCATGCGGTCCCTCCCGGGTTGAGGTGGTCGACGGCCTGCGAGAGCATCAGCATGCTCGCACCGTCGAGATCGAGTCCCGAATCACGGTAGCTGTGCTCCACCTGGCCGCTGCTCACCACGAACGGCGGATTCGCGACGATTCGATCGAAGTGGCGTCCCGCCACCGGCTCGAACCACGAGCCTTCGAGCAGTTCGAGGTTCAGTTCGTTCAGCGCGGCAGAGGCCGCGGCAAGAGTGAGGCACCGCGGAGTGATGTCGGTCGCGGTCACCGTGTCGGCGTACTCGGTCGCGTGGATTGCCTGGACTCCGCATCCGGTGCCGAGATCGAGCACGGAACCGACAGGATCAGCAGGGGTGGCCTGCAACAGCGACAGGGACGCCTGCCCGACCCCCAGCACGTGATCAGGACGGGTCGGCGCAGAGCGAAGCGCACCGTCCAGGTCCGACAGAACCCAGAGATTGCCTCCGCCGGCGCCCAGCGGCCGCAGATCCAGCGCGGACAACACGCAATCCGCGTCGCGTTCGAGCAGCCCCGCGGCGACCGCGTCGTCGAGGTCCAGAGGTGCGAGAGCCGAGGCGACCTCGCCGGCCGGGCAGGCATCCTGCAAGAGGAACAGACGCACCAACACACCCAGATCACCCGCGTCGCGCGTGGCGCGGCGCGCGGCAACGGGTTCGCTGCGCCCCAGTGCGGCGTGAGCTTCGGCGCCCAGGAGTTCGCGCACGTTGTCGATGTCGTAGCGACACCGGGTCAACGCACTACGTAGGGAGGGGCAGATCGACAGGAGTAGGTCGCGGTCCACGGGAGCATTCTCGCAGCTGTACGCACCACACGATGACGCGCCCATGCGGATGCTGAGCGCCCGTCGCCGGACGTGTGCCGGCGTTCGTGTCCCCTGTCGGGTCAGCCGTCGATCACACGGTGCTCGTATGCCTCGAGCTCCGCGAGCTCCTGACGCCGGCCGTCCCAGCGACTCGGCTCGCCTTTCCGTCGCGGTGGCCGGTCGTTCGCGATCAGTACCGCGATCCACGGCAGGGGGATCGAGAGCCCGATGATCGCCATCGCGATCCACGGGTTCGCCCACACGCCGTACGAGACGGCGGCCAGGATCAGGGCGGGAATTCGGAACGCCATCAATGTCATGTATTTACGGACCCGCGCTCGGTGCTGGTCCTCGAGAGACGCCTCCGCCTCCGTGATCAGGACCGGGTTATCGGGCGATCCGCTCTCGTGGGATCCGCCGAAACCAGGTGTTCGTGCCATATCTACTACCTTCCCACGCCCATAGATCGAATGCACATACCGGTCCGGGGTCTCGGTGCGGCATCATGGACACGTGAGTACGGATATCAAGGAACGGCCGGATACCACCACCGACGAAACCACCAGCGACGACACTCCCAAGTTCTTCCACTACGTGAAGAAGAACAAGATCGCTGAAAGCGCCGTTATGGGCACCCACGTGGTTGCGCTGTGCGGGGAGGTCTTCCCGGTCACCAAGTCGGCGAAGCCCGGTTCCCCGGTGTGCCCCGAATGCAAGAAGGTCTACGACGGCCTGCGCAAGGGCGACTGAGGTAGTCGAGTCAGCGGAGCGTTCTCCGCCGGCTCGGGGTCTCGGGGCGAGACCGGACCGTCATCGGCCGAGGTGATCGAAGCCTCCTCGGCCGATTCGTCGTGCGCGGACGGCGGGTGCGCTGACGCAGCCGAGCGGTCCGGACGGTCTATCGGGCACGCGGCGGGCACTTGCTCGTCGGACCCGAACGCATCGTCGTAGCCGGGAAGCTGATCGGAACGCAGAAGATCGGTGAGCCGGATCGGACTCGCCATCGTGATCCGCCGCGTCAGGTTGGTGACCGGACCTTCCGCAGGTGACGGTTGCTTGTCGGCCTGCTCGGCGAGCCACACACGCCACTGCTCGATCCGTGTTGCTCGCGCGGGCCACATTTCCTGGACAGTCGCATTGAACTCGGCTCCGATGACGACGGCGAAACCGAGGAAGAACGTGAACAGCAGGAACGCAATGGGCGCGGCCAGAGCCCCGTAGGTGTACCCGTGCTCGGCGATCCACGTCAGATACCTGCGCAGTCCTGCGCTTGCGAGGATGAAGAACGCTCCTGCGAGAACCGCGCCACCGAGTAGTCGGTGCCAAGGCAAGGACTTCGGCAGCGCCACCTTGTACAAGGTGGTCAGGGCGACGAGCAACAGTAGCCCGACTCCCGGGTAGTAGAAGGTGTCGACGATCTGCGACCCCATCGTGTACCAGGATTGAGGTAGCAGGCGGCCGATCATCGTCGGTCCGAGCGCCACCAAAGGCAGTGTGACGACAGCCAGGATGAGAAACATCACGTACAGCAACAGGCCGAACACGCGCTGCCAGACCGGATGGCGGTGATCCTGTTGGCCGTGTGCTTCGACGATCGAATCGACGAACGTGGAGATCGCCGACGAGCCTGCCCAGAGCGACAGGATGAAGCCCAGTGACATCACATCCGCGCGCCCGCGATTGAGCACGTCGTAGACGGTCGGCGCGATGATTTCGTCGACGACACTGTCGCTGAATGCGGTGCGAGTGAACGTGACGATCTTGGACACGATGATGTCGGGGATGTCGGGGCCGAACCATCCGCCCACGTAGCCGAGGCTGCCGAGCAGTCCCAGGAGCAGCGGGGGCAGCGACAGGGTCTGCCAGAACGCCGCTGTCGCGGCCTTGCTGAAGATCGAGTGGTTCCACGCGGATTGCGCGGTGTGGCCGAGTACCCGACCGCACGCGCGCACGGCGCGCCGGATACGGCGCGGTCCTTTCGCGGGAGGCGCAGCTGTGGTGTTCATCTACTTCCAGCATTCCTGATGACACGGCGTAATGCGCGCCCCACATGCGGTTGTCGGTGTCTCGGATTCTGTCACGACCATCACTTCCGATCCTCATCGGCCTGGCGGTTCGAGGCGTCGATCGGTGGGCTGAGGCGATAGGCTGCATGGCGGTCGGTCACCGGAATTTCGAGTTCTACCGTCGCCGACCGGAGTTGAGCGGACAAGGAGCACGAAGAACCGGTGAGCATCGAAACCGTCGGACAGGCTACGACCTCCGCATCGGGGGGACAGCTGCGCGCGTGGCAGCGTCGCGCCCTGACCAAGTACCTCGCCACCAAACCTCGCGATTTCCTCGCGGTGGCCACGCCTGGGGCCGGTAAGACCACATTCGCGCTGAGGGTCGCGTCGGAACTGTTGAAGGACCGGACCGTCGATCAGGTCACGGTCGTTGCACCGACCGAACACCTCAAGCACCAGTGGTCGTCGGCAGCGGCACGAGTCGGCATCGCGCTGGACTCGAACTTCACCAACTCCACGGGGCAGACCTCGAGTGACTACCAGGGTGTCGTCGTGACCTACGCGCAGGTCGCATCCCACCCGTTCAAGCACCGTGTACGCACCGAAGCGCGCCGCACGCTCGTCATCCTCGACGAGATCCACCACGGCGGCGATGCCAAGAGCTGGGGTGAGGGGATCCTCGAGGCATTCGGCGACGCGACACGACGATTGGCGTTGACCGGCACACCGTTCCGTAGCGATGACAGCGCTATACCGTTCGTGACGTACGAACCGAACGAGGAAGGCCTGATGCAATCGAAGGCCGACCACGCCTACGGGTACTCCGATGCGCTCGCAGACGGCGTCGTGCGGCCGGTCGTATTTCTCGCCTACTCCGGTGAGGCCCGCTGGCGGACCAGCGCGGGGGATGAGTACACCGCCCGGCTCGGTGAGCCGCTCAGCGCCGAGCACACGGCGCGTGCGTGGCGTACCGCGCTGGACCCGGAGGGCGACTGGGTGCCGGCCGTACTGGGTGCCGCCAACACCCGCCTCGAACAATTGCGTGCAGGGGGCATGCCGGATGCCGGTGGCCTCGTCATCGCGACCGATCAGACGGTCGCTCGCGCCTATGCGAAGACGCTCGAACGCCTCACCGGGGAATCACCCGCCGTCGTGCTGTCCGACGACCCCACCGCCTCCTCGCGGATCTCCGAGTTCAGCGCGGGAACCCAGCGGTGGATGGTTGCCGTCCGAATGGTGTCGGAAGGTGTCGATGTCCCGCGGCTCGCCGTCGGCGTATACGCGACCAGCGCATCGACCCCACTGTTCTTCGCTCAGGCGATCGGCCGCTTCGTGCGCGCGAGGCAGAAGGGCGAGACGGCCAGCGTGTTCCTGCCGTCGGTGCCGGTGCTGCTCGAGCTCGCCAGCCAGCTCGAAGCGCAACGCGACCATATTCTGGGCAAGCCGCATCGGGTCAAGGAAGGTTTCGACGACGAACTGCTCGCCGACGCCAATCGCAGGAAGGACGAGCCCGGCGAGGACGAGAAGGCCTACACCTCGATCGGTGCGGAGGCCGAACTCGACCAGGTGATCTACGACGGTTCCTCCTTCGGCACCGCCACGTTCTCGGGCAGTGACGAGGAAGCGGACTATCTCGGTCTACCAGGGCTGCTGGACGCAGACCAGATGAGGGCCTTGTTGCGTCAGCGGCAGGAGAAGCAGCTGGACAAACCTGCGGTCCAGCAGGCGCCGACGGCCCCGCCACAGCAGGTGGCGGAACGGGTCGCTGCGGCCGATGAGCTTCCCCAATTGCGACGCGAACTCAATTCCTTGGTGGCGGTCGTGCACCATCGCACGCGCAAACCGCACGGCGTGATCCACGGGGAGCTCCGGCGTCAGTGCGGTGGCCCACCGACCGCCATGGCGAGCGCCGAGCAGTTGCGCGACCGCATCGCCATTCTGCGGAGCTGGTGACGAACCGACTGTGGTGAGGACTCGGCCGTGAACGAGGAAAACGGGCGACTGCTGGAAAGCAGTCGCCCGTTTTCGGGGTCGGTCGCGGAACCGTGGGTTCCGGACGGCGGATCAGACGGTTGCGTCGGCGTCGGCCTCGGTGACAATCGTGGCACCGAGCTCACGGAGCCGATCGGTGTGTTCGTTGGCGTGATGACCGCAGAACAACAGTTCGCCGCCTGTGGGAAGGACGGCGCGTACGCGAGCGGCGGCATTGCACCGATCGCACCTGTCGGCGGCGGTCAACTTCGGGGTGGTCAACGTACCGGGCATGACTCCTCCAAACTGGCCACCTTCGACAACGGTCGCCTGGGGTCTGGTCCGCCGCGCCGGGGGTAGCGCGGTAGATCTACTCTTACAGACGATTCGCGTTCGTGGGTTGTTCCCCTCATCGTCGATTCGTGTTGTGTTTCACGAATTCACCTGGAGAAACCCCAGGACGTGGGCATTTGCGAATCTGTTGGTTGTCTCACAGCGCGGTTGTTCGCTCACAGCGCAGCAGTAACGCACGGCGCGTCGCGGTGCCGTCCGCGCTTCGACGGAGCGAAGAATGGGGGCATGAGTGGAACTCTGCTTCACATCTGCCCGAGGGGTGAGTGGCTTCGTGCCCGTGTGACAGGCGCCGTCACACCCCCGTCGCTGGACGACATGGGCTTCGTCCACCTGTCGACGCCCGATCAGGTCCACCTGCCCGCGAATCGTTTGTTCCATGGGCGCACGGACCTTGTCCTGCTCCACATCGATCCGTCCCGCCTGACCGCAGACGTGCGGTTCGAGCCGGGGGTGCCGGAGGATCCCGAGTCGATGAGGTTTCCGCATTTGTACGGGCCGCTGCCGGTCGGCGCGGTCGTGGAGGTGGCCGACTTCCGGCCGGGTGACGACGGACGATTCTCATCCCTGTGATCGCGGCCTGACGCGCAGAGCGGCGAAGGGGCGAAGGGGCGAAGGGGCGATGATGCCCCTCCGCCGTTCCGAACCGCCTGTAGCCCACCTTGCGCCGGCCGGTGGAACTACGTGACTAATCGAGGTAATCGCGCAGGACCTGGGACCGCGACGGGTGGCGCAGCTTGGACATGGTCTTCGACTCGATCTGGCGGATGCGTTCACGAGTCACCCCGTAGACCTGGCCGATCTCGTCGAGAGTGCGGGGCTGGCCGTCGGTGAGGCCGAAGCGCAGTCGCACGACACCGGCCTCACGCTCGGAAAGCGTCTCGAGGACGGACTGCAGCTGATCCTGAAGGAGCGTGAACGACACAGCATCGACCGCGACGACCGCCTCGGAATCCTCGATGAAGTCGCCGAGCTGGCTGTCGCCTTCGTCGCCGATGGTCTGGTCGAGCGAAATGGGCTCACGCGCGTACTGCTGGATCTCCAGCACCTTCTCGGGCGTGATGTCCATTTCTTTCGCGAGTTCCTCGGGAGTGGGCTCGCGACCCAGATCCTGGAGCAGCTCGCGCTGGATGCGACCGAGCTTGTTGATGACCTCGACCATGTGCACAGGGATGCGAATGGTGCGGGCCTGGTCGGCCATTGCGCGGGTGATGGCCTGACGGATCCACCACGTCGCGTACGTCGAGAATTTGTAGCCCTTGGTGTAGTCGAACTTCTCCACCGCACGGATCAGGCCCAGATTGCCTTCCTGGATGAGGTCCAGGAACGCCATACCGCGGCCCGTATAACGCTTGGCGAGGGAGACGACAAGTCGAAGGTTGGCCTCGAGGAGGTGGTTCTTGGCGCGATTGCCGTCGCGGCAGATCCAGTTCATGTCGCGGCGCTGGGCAACGGGGAGCTTCTCGCCCTTCGCGGCGAGTTCCTGCAAGCGGAACGTCGCGTACAGGCCGGCCTCGATGCGCTTGGCGAGCTCGACCTCCTCCTCTGCGTTGAGGAGCGCAACCTTGCCGATCTGCTTGAGGTAGGCGCGGACCGAGTCGGCGGAGGCGGTGAGCTCGGCGTCCTTGCGCGCCTGGCGCAGCGCCTCGGACTCCTCTTCGTCCCACACGAAATCGCCGGACGCCTTGTCCTTTTCGCTGGGCTCGTCGTCTTCGACCGGCGTATCTCCGGCGACGAGTTCGCCTTCCGACACGTCGATGTCTTCGAGTTCCGGTTCGGCTGCACCGTCGAAGTCGTCGTCGCCGGGCTTCCCGCCCTTGGCTGCGGACTTCTTCGCCGCAGTCTTCTTGGCGGCCTTCTTGGCCGGCGCCTTCTTCGCGGCGGCCTTCTTGGCGGGTGCCTTCTTCGCGGCGGCCTTCTTGGCCGGTGGCTTCGCCGCGGGTGTCGCAGTGTCTGCAGCGTCGGCGGCGCCCGAAGCGTCCGCGACGGGTGCCGATTCCTTCTGTGAATCAGCGGTGTGGATGTCGGTGGCTGCCACGTACGCCCTTTCGTGACGAGGTAGTGCGGCGTCGCGCCAGAGGTGTTCCGGCGGAGAGGTCTGTCGGGATCAGGCCGGGTTCCGGCCGGCTGTGCACCATTGTAACGATCCCTGTGACCGAGGATGTGCCGGACTCAAGGAGTGGTGCCTGTTTTCGCAGCGTATGCAGCGCCGACGATCCCCGCGGTATTGCGCAGTTCGGCCGGCACCACGGGAGTGTCGTTCGTCAGCAGCGGAATCCACTTCTCGTGCTTGCGGCTGATTCCACCGCCCGCGATGAACAGATCGGGCCACAGCAGGGCCTCGAAGCGCTCCAGGACCCGGGAGACCTCCTGGGCCCACCGCTTGTACGACCAGTCGTGGCGCTCCTTTGCCGACGAGGCGGCACGATGCTCGGCCTCCTTGCCGTCGACCTCCATGTGTCCGAATTCTGTGTTCGGGAGCAGGACACCGTTGTGCAGGACTGCTGAGCCGATACCGGTACCGAAGGTCAGGAGGATGACCACGCCGTCGGTGTCGGCCGCTGCGCCGAACCGATCCTCGGCGATGCCCGCGGCGTCGGCATCGTTGAGGACCGTGACGTGTCGTTCGTCGAGCGCGGTCGAGAACAGGGATCGAGCGTCCGTCCCGATCCACGAGGAATCGATGTTGGCGGCTGTCCTGGCGACGCCTCCGACCACCACGCTCGGGAGAGTGATACCGACGGGGCCGTCCCAACCTGCCTGCTCGACGATCTCGGCCACTGTGCCGGCCACGGCGTCGGGAGTCGACGGTTGTGGCGTGAGGATCTTGATCCGGTCGCCGATCAACCGACCTGTCGACAGGTCGACCAGGCCGCCTTTCACTCCGCTGCCGCCGACGTCGACGCCGAATCCCACGCCGGGGGAGTCGGTCGAGGTGGGGGCTGTTCCCTGCGTCATGAGGTACTCACTCTCCGGGTCGGTCCGCAACACTGGTCGGTCGGCCGCAACGCTCGTGGGGCAACGATAGTTCGAAAGTCACGATTTGGGCGGGTGGTGCGGGCGATGCGCGTGTGTTCCGATGGGCGAGTGTCCGATATCAACGATTCCCGCGCCGTGTCCGACTCCGATCCCGCCGCGCTCCGAGCGGTCGCCGTCACCGTTGCACTGGAAGCAGCCGCACATGTGCGTCGTCGCCGTGCCGAGTTGTTCGGTTCGGACCGGCCGTCAGGTGGTGAGGGACATTCGGTGCAGACGAAGTCCACCGACACCGATCCGGTCACCATCGCCGACACCGAGTCCGAGGACCTCATCCGCAGTCGCCTCGGACAGTTGAGGCCTGGCGACGGATTCCTCGGCGAGGAGAGCGGAGCCAGCCATGGCGCAGGTGAAGGCGGCGTAGGGGAGACCACGGTCCAGTGGGTCGTCGATCCCATCGACGGCACCGTGAACTTCGTCTACGGGATTCCCGCGTATGCGGTGAGTGTGGCGGCCCGGGTCGACGGGGTGTCGGTGGCAGGCGCCGTGGTCGATGTCGCGTCGGGAGACCTCTACTCGGCGGCAGCCGGCCTTGGTGCGACGTGTACCGATGCCGACGGGGCAGTGACGAATCTGCGCTGCACGCCTGTCTCGGATCTCGGGCTTGCGCTCGTCGCCACCGGGTTCTCCTACTCGGCGGAGCGCAGGGCGATTCAGGGCCGGTTGGTGGCGGAACTGTTGCCGCGGGTGCGAGATATCCGTCGGGTGGGAGCAGCGGCCCTGGATCTGTGCATGGTGGCGTCGGGGCGGGTCGACGCTCACTACGAGCACGGCCTCAATCCCTGGGACTGGGCGGCCGGTGCGCTCATTGCGTCCGAAGCGGGCGCCGAGGTCCGGTTGCCTGCGGGATTCGGCGACGATGGCGAGATCATGACCGCCGCAGCTCCGGGCGTGGCGGACGAATTCGCGGCGGTGCTTGCGGAAATCGGCGCAGCCGCACCTGTCCCCGCATAACAGCCGTCGGGTTCTTCGTTCGGGAACTGCGGTGAATCAGGCCCCGAAATCAGGGCAAAATCGGACGAATAGGGAATTCTGCCCGATTTTGTGAATTGTGCGCGCGGTCAGCACGGTGCGTTGAGTGCGGCGTCGAGGAGTTCCACGTCGAGAGGCGCGGACTTCTCGCCCACAGGCGCTTCCCGCAACGTGCGCAACAGTTCTTCGGCGTCGGCGCTCGGCGTCATGTCGCGGAAATACGTGCCCAGCGCCAGATCGATCGTGTCGTCCTGGCGATCGTCCAGAACCAACTCGGCACACGGCGCGACGAGGCGCGCGGTATTCGCCGCAGCGCGACCACTCTCACCGAACCGGACCTGACCGTGGCATTGCATGTTCTGATCGACATACACCGGATCGTTACCCGCTTGCACATCCGGCGCACTCGCAAAGCCGTAGTCGCTGAGCTGTGCCGCGACCGTGGACGCCTGCCCGCGCTCACCATTCGCATTGAACACCCGCACTCGGGTGGCGGCCAGAGGGGCCGGATCGACGTCGACCATGGTCGAACGGTCCACGACCTGCCCGAGCGGGGCAGGTGCGGGGCTCTCGGGATCGGTCGGTGCTGTGGGTGGAGCCGGGCATGCCACCGTGGTCGTCGTTGTCTCGGCCGTGGTGAACACCGAGGTCCAGACCACGATCGTGCCTGCGGCGAGGACGGCACCCGCGAGTGCGGCGGGCACCCAGCGGCGACGATGGAACGGGCGACCGTGCTTGTCGGTTGCGCTGCCTTCGGTGATCAGGGAAACCACGCAGGTCTGCCTTTCGTCTCCTCGCCGTGGAACGGCGTCGTTCACTGCCGTGGAACTGTGCGCCGTTCACTGTAGAGGGCTGTCCGACCGGTGCGATGGAGGCGTACCGGGTCACCCACATCACGGTCACCGTGATGTGGGTGACGATTTCCGGTCGATTTCGATGAAAACGTGAATCGATTGCATATTCCGCTCTGCTGTCGGCTATTGTTCGGCGGCCGAGCGTCGTCCATCGACGAGGGCGACGGGTTCGGACTCGGGGTATTTCGGGGATACCGACGACAAACCGATACCCGTGGGAACTTCACCGCGCGGTCGGGCGTTGCCTTGGCCGGGAGCATCACCGTGGTTCCCTGTCGAGCACCTGTAAGAGGACTAAGAGGTAAGAGGGAAATGGCGACTGACTACGACGCACCGCGGCGGACCGATAGCGACGATGTGTCGGAAGACTCACTCGAAGAACTGAAGGCACGGCGCAACGAGGCGCAGTCCGCGGTAGTGGACGTCGATGAATCGGACACGGCCGAATCCTTCGAGCTCCCGGGTGCGGACCTGTCCGGCGAGGAACTGTCGGTGCGCGTGGTGCCGAAACAGGCCGATGAATTCACCTGTTCGAGCTGCTTCCTGGTACATCACCGGAGCCGCCTCGCGAGCGAAGAGGGCGGACAGATGATCTGCCGTGACTGCGCCTGGTGACGAAGCACCCGCGCTGAATCGACATCGAAACGCCGCAGCAGTGACCCGAGGGCCACTGCTGCGGCGTAGAAGTATGTGCTGTGAGGTAATCGTCAGCTCGTTGGAGGCTCCCCGTGTCCCAGGGCAGCCAGAAGTTCCGCCGGTCGTCTCGTGCTGATCAGCCAGTAGGGGGTCGGATCCTCCGGATCGTCGAGGACGACCAGAGCCATCGTCTTGATCCACGGGCGATGTCGCACGAACGCGGCGGGATCGAGCTGTCGGCCGAGCGCGGCGCTCTTCGCGGAGCCCGGAACGACGACGCCGCGCGAGATCAGCTCCACCGGGAGGTGGGCCTGTTCGACGACGAGCTCACCGTCGATGACCTCGATACGCCGTCGTGAGAGCCACACCAGCACCCACAGGGCGCAGGGGATCAGTACGGCGTACGGCAGCCACGCGTACATCCCAGGTGCACCCATGTGCAGTTCGGCTGCGAGCAACGCTGCGATTCCGATACCGATGGGCCACCACCAGATCGGAACCCACAACCGTTCGGAGTAGGTCGGCGTGTGGGTCGACGAACCGGTGGTGCTGCCGGAGCTGGAGGTATCAGACACACACCCAGGATAGTCGCCTGGAGATGGGGCATCGACATCCGGAGAGTAGTCTCGGTGCACGTGACCGACCTTTCCCCCATCCCGCTGCGTCGTCTCGACCCGGGTGTCCCCATGCCGACACGGGCGCACGCAGGCGACGCGGGCGTGGATCTGTGTGCCACCAGCGATGTGACGATCGAACCCGGGCAACGGGTGCTCGTCGGAACCGGAGTAGCCGTGGCGTTGCCGGTGGGGACTGTCGGGTTGATCCACCCGCGCTCGGGGCTCGCCGCCAAGTTCGGACTTTCCGTGGTGAACACACCGGGAACCGTCGATGCCGGCTACAGAGGAGAGATCAAGGTGTGCTTGATCAATCACGACACCGAGCACGCCATCGAGGTGAATCGGGGCGACCGTATCGCGCAACTCCTCGTGCAGCGGGTCGAACTCGTCGACTTCGTGGAGGTCGAGGAACTCGACGACACCACCCGTGGTTCCGGTGGTTACGGCTCGAGTGGTGGCCACGCCGGCCTCGTGAAGGAAGGGTCCTGACATGTTCGGACGACGCCGCAAGAACCGCTCCGACCACTTCGACGACCCGACGACCGATGAATTCGAACGCGTCGAAGGTTCCTCCGCGGGTGACAACCCCGACGACGGCGCATTCTTCGACGGAGGTCCGTACGACATCGATGCGATCGATGAGGACGAGGTCGGCACGTCCCGACTCGACCTCGGCTCCGTGCTCGTGCCGATCCCTCAGGGCGGTCAGATCCAGGTCGAGATGGCCCCCAACGGGAGCCCGCAGGCGGTGCACCTGGTGACACAGCACGGGCGGATCACCGTCGCGGCATATGCCGCGCCCAAATCGCCCGGACAGTGGCGTGAAGTGGCTGCCGAACTGGCGGAGACGCTGCGCAACGACAACGCCACGGTGAGCATGGAGAGCGGGCCCTGGGGCCGGGAGCTGCACGGAAGCACTCCGAATGCAGACATGCGGTTCATCGGCATCGACGGCTACCGGTGGATGATCCGATGTGTCGCCGCAGGCCCTGTCGGTGCCGCTGCGGCGGATGGTCCGTTGGTTGCGGCAGCTCACGCAGTGCTCGCCGATACAGTCGTCCGACGAGGCAAGGAACCGCACCCCGTCCGCACCCCCCTGCCGGTCGTCCTTCCCCAGACGCTCGCGGACCAGCTCGCCGCTGCGGCCCAACAGCAGCAGGCGGCGCGCCAGGCCGGCGGTCCGCAGCAGGAGCAGGCCCGGCCGCAGCAGCCGGGAGCACCGACAGCAGGACAGCAGGTTCCCCCTGCCCGGCCGCAGCCGCGCCCCCGCACCGGCGGGTCGGGCTCGGCCATGCAGCAATTGGGATTCTGAACCGCAACCGGCTCCCCGGTGGGCCACTCGGTGCACTGCGCTCAACGAGACGCGATGGCCCGCTTGGCGCGGGTCGCCAGGTCGAGTGCCCCCATACATCCCTCGCCGAGGACCGACGGATCGGCTCCGATGTCGTCCAGGGTGACGGTCGTCAGGGACGCGAACGGCAACGCGGTTACCCACCCACGCCCCACGCCGAGCGGATGAACCGCATCGTCGACGGCGGCAGTGACACCGACGGGCACCGTCACCGAACGCAGTTCGGTGAGGTCGAGTGCCCGGTAGCCCGCGGCTTCCTCGAGCGCCTCGGGGAGATCCGGCCACTGGGAACGCCACGAACGTGACAGCGTGGCTCCCAGCCATGAAGGGCTCGACTCGACCATTGCCGCGGTGACCGACTCCAGGCCGTGAGCACGGAGCTGCGATGCCGTCCAGCGGGCACTGGCGGCGGCAGGGGAGTCGTCGGGCCCTCCCGTCCAGGCAGGGAGAGCTGCGAGCACACCGACGGTGAGCTCCGGGTGCAGTGCAGCCCACTGCAGCGCGACAGCTGCTCCGATGGACACACCACCGACGAGGATGGGACCGTCGAGAGCGGCACGGTCCATCGCTTCGGAGTAGCTAGCGACCACACCGCGAGGATCCGGTTCGACCGCAACGGTGGCGATCCCACGACCCTGCAGTGGAACTGCGAAGGCATCGTGGGCGAACCGCGCGTCGGAGCCCGTCCCAGGTAGGACGACTGCGCTCACGGCGGTGTCGAACGGTGCGGTGGCAGAATCTCGCGTCATGGTGTGATCGTGCCGAATCGATTCGAACGCTGTCGACCCGGTGTGGTTGTCTCTTCGGTGGATCGGTCTACAGTGGCGGACGAAGGAAGTGTCGCGGCACGAGACCCGTGCCGCCCGTTTCAGGAGCGCGCTATGGCATCCGCCGCAGCCGGCTACATTCGTCGGCTCACCCGTCGCCTCACCGAGGATCTCGAAGAACTCGATGCGGAGGAGATGGCCGAATCGTCACACGCGACGGGCGCGCTGCCTGTTGTGTCCTGTACCAGGGGGCAGGAAGTGACGATGTTCGGGCGACTGAGAAGTGTGGAATCGTCGTCGAAGGCTGCGTGTGCCTCGGTCGAGGCGGAACTCTTCGACGGAACCGATTCGATTCTGCTCGTGTGGATCGGGCGTCGGCGTATCCCCGGCATCGAACCGGGTAAGACCCTGCAGGTCCGCGGTCGGGTCGGCGAGCGCGACGGCCGCAAGGCGATCTACAACCCGTACTACGAGCTCAGAGACCCCGCCTGAACGAAGTACCCGCAGCTCGGCGGGAGGCAAGGGCGCCCGAGTGTGGCACCCTCGTATACGTGAGCGATACCAGCCGGCAGACCCTTCTCGAACAACTCGGTGGACTCAGCGGGTTGGTGTACTCGACACTGCCCGTGCTGGTGTTCGTGCCGATCAACAGCGTGTGGGGTCTTACAGCCGCGATCTGGTCGGCGATCGCGGTCGCGTGCGGTGTCCTGGTGTGGCGACTGATCCGGCGGACACCCATTCAACCGGCCATCTCCGGATTCATGGGCGTGGCCCTGTGCGCCTTCATTGCGCATCGGACGGGAGACGCGAAAGGCTACTTTCTGTTCGGAATCTACGCGAGCCTGGTCTACGGCGGCGCGTTCGTGCTGTCGGTGCTCGTGCGGCGACCTCTCGTCGGCGTGATCTGGGGGATGCTCAACGGGCAGGGTTCGCGCTGGCGTGCCCATCGCGACGCCGTGCGGGCCTACGACATCGCGACGGCCGCGTGGGCGCTGGTGTTCGTCGTGCGCTATCTCGTACAGAACCATCTCTACGACCAGGATCAGACCGGCTGGCTCGCGGCCGCTCGAATCGGTATGGGTTGGCCGCTGACCGCGCTTGCGCTGTTTGTGACCCTCTGGGCGGTCCGTAAGGCCGACAGGCTGGTCGAGCCGCCGGTGGACGAGGGCGAGGCGGACTCGGAAGTCGCAGCGGAGACCGGCATAGCGGCAGACGCGGGTGCCGCATCACATGACACACCCACACCCGCACCGCGCGACAAGAGTTAGCGCTCGATCAGGGCGCGAAGCTCGTCCTCGACCTCCTCCGCTGCAACGAAGAGCAGTTCGTCCCCGCCCTCGAGTGGATCGTCGGCCTGCGGGACGATCACGCGGTCTCCGCGCAGGATCGTCACGAGCGCAACGTCGCGGGGGAGTGCGAGCTTGCGGACCGGTTTTCCGGCCAACGCGGTGGTGTCAGGCAGTGTGATCTCGACGAGATTCGCGCCCTTGCGCAGGGTCATCAGCCGAACGAGATCGCCGACGGAGACCGCTTCCTCGACGAGTGAGGCCAGCATCCTCGGTGTGGACACGGCCACGTCGACGCCCCACGACTCGTCGAACAGCCATTCGTTGCGTGGATCGTTGACCCGGGCAACGACCCGCGCGACTCCGAATTCTGTGGTGGCGAGCAGGCTCAGCACCAGATTCGCCTTGTCGTCGCCCGTCGCGGCGATCACCACGTCGTACTGCTCGAGTCCTGCCGTCTCGAGCAGGCTGAGTTCACAGGCATCGCCGTGGACCCATTTCGCATCGGGCACGGACGTGGGGTCGACGTGATCGAGTTTGCGCTCGACGAGCATCACCTCGTGCTCGTTACGCAGAAGCTCGCGGGCGATGGAACGTCCGACTGCGCCTGCACCTGCGATGGCGACCTTCATCGGTATGTCCTCACTCGTCGTTGTCGGCGGGCGGGTTTTCTGCCAGCGCAATCGATTCGGCGACGGTTCCCGAGACCGCCGCGATGTAGACCTGGTCGTCGGCCTGGATCAGGGTTTTCCGGTCCGGGAGCACGCCCGCACCGAATCGGATGAGGAAGGCGACTCTGGCTCCGGTGGCTGCCTCGAGATCGGTCACGCGTCGGCCGACCCACTCCTCGTGGACATTGACCTCGCAGACCGCGACCGAACCTGTCGGGTCGCGCCAGCGCGCGTTCTCACTCTCGTGGGTGAGCGTGTGCAGGAGCCGATCGGTGGTCCACGGCACCGTGGCGATGGTGGGAATCCCGAGCCGTTCGTACACGGCGGCGCGTTTCGCGTCGTAGATCCGTGCGACCACACGTTCCACGCCGAAGGTCTCGCGGGCTGTGCGAGCGGAGATGATGTTGGAATTGTCTCCGGAGGACACTGCGGCGAACGCGTCGGCGCGCTCGATTCCGGCGTCGATCAGGACGTCACGATCGAAGCCCATCCCGACGACCGTGCGACCGGGGAAGTCGTCGCCCAGTCGGAGGAACGCCCCCGCGTCGCGGTCGATGACCGCCACGTCGTGACCGAGTCGGGCCAGCGCGGTGGCCACCGACGATCCCACACGGCCGCAACCCATGACCACCACGTACACCACGCACTCCGTTCGTCGGCACCTCCTGCCGAACGGAAACCGTACCGCTCCGACGGCAACGGCGGGTGGAAGACCCGGACACCGGGTCGTGATGGGCCGAGTACGGCTTAGGCTGGGCGCGTGTCCAAGCTTTCCACCGCCACGAAGCGGCTACTGCTGGGTCGGCCGTTTCGAAGCGACACCCTCGGGCACACGTTGCTCCCCAAGCGCATCGCGCTGCCGGTGTTCGCCTCCGATGCACTCTCGTCGATCGCGTACGCGCCGGAGGAGATCTTCCTGGTCCTGTCGGTCGCAGGCCTGTCGGCGTACGCCTTCACGCCGTGGGTCGGTATCGCGGTCGCCGTGGTGCTGGTCATCGTGGTGGCGAGTTACCGCCAGAATGTGCGCGCCTACCCCTCCGGTGGTGGTGACTACGAGGTCGCGACGAAGAATCTCGGGCCCATCGCGGGGCTCACGGTCGGCAGTGCATTGCTCGTGGACTACGTGCTCATCCTTGCGGTGTCGATTTCGTCGGCCGCCGCCAACATCGGCTCGGCCGTGCCGTTCGTCGCACAGCACAAGGTGCTGTTCGCGATCCTGGCGATCGGTCTCCTCACCGCCATGAACCTGCGCGGAATGCGGGAGGCAGGAACCGCGTTCGCGATCCCCACCTACGCGTTCATGGCGGCCATGGCCATCATGATCGTCTGGGGGTTCGTGCAGATATTCGTGCTCGGGGGGGACCTGCGCGCGGAGTCCGCCGACTTCGAACTCGTGGCGGAGCAAACGGATCTGACTGCGATCGCCTTCGTGTTCCTGATCGCGCGTGCGTTCTCGTCCGGGTGTGCAGCCCTCACAGGTGTGGAAGCAATCAGCACGGGAGTTCCCGCGTTCCGTAAGCCGAAGGCCCGCAACGCTGCGACCACGTTGCTGTTACTGGGTGCTGTAGCGGTGCCGCTCTTCCTCGGGGTCGTGTTCCTTGCAGGCCGGATCGGTGTCGTGGTGGCAGAGCATCCCGCCACCCAATTGAAGGGTGCCCCCGAGGGATACGAACAGAAGACACTCGTTGCGCAACTCGCGCATACGGTGTTCGCAGGATTTCCCGTCGGTTTCTTCCTCGTCACCGTGGCCACCGCGTTGATCCTGCTGCTCGCGGCGAACACCGCATTCAGTGGATTCCCGGCGCTCGCGTCGGTGCTCGCGCAGAATCGGTATCTTCCGCGGCAGCTGCACACTCGTGGCGACAAGCTGGCGTTCAGTAACGGGATCCTGTTCCTGTCGGGCGTGGCGGTCGTGTTCGTATGGGTATTCGATGCCCGGGTCACCCAGCTGATTCAGCTGTACATCGTGGGGGTGTTCGTCGCGTTCACGCTCGGGCAGGCGGGCATGGTGCGGCACTGGACGCGGCACCTGGCGGTCGAAACCGACCCCGCCGAGCGGGGGCGGATGATTCGCGCGCGCGTGATCAACGGTCTCGGGTTGATCGCCACCACCGCGGTGTTGATCATTGTTCTGGCCACCAAGTTCTCCGGTGGAGCGTGGATTGCCGTCCTCATGATCCTGGTGATCTTCGTGCTGATGAAAGCGATCCGGCGTCATTACGACAGCGTGGCCGCCGAGCTCGAGGCGGCGGAATGGGACGGAGTCCTGCCCAGCCGCACGCACTCGATCGTCCTGGTGTCGACGCTGCACATGCCGACCCGTCGGGCCTTGGCCTTCGCCCGGGCGACGCGTCCCGACACGCTCGAGGCGATCACGGTCAACGTCGACGACGCGAATACCCGTCAACTGGTCCGCGACTGGGACGCCAGCGACATCACGGTACCGTTGAAGGTCGTCGAGTCGCCGTATCGCGAGATCACCCGGCCGGTTCTGGACTACGTGCGGCGCGTCCGGCGAGATTCTCCGCGTGACGTCGTCACCGTGTTCATCCCGGAGTACGTGGTCGGGCACTGGTGGGAGCAGATCCTTCACAACCAGAGCGCCCTGAGATTGAAGAGCCGTCTGCTCTTCCAGCCGGGAGTGATGGTCACGAGTGTGCCGTGGCAGTTGCGCTCGTCTGCGAGGGTGCCCAAGGACCGGATCGACACTGTGCCCGGGGCGGTCCGCCGCGGGTTGGAGAACGAAGCGGGTCACAGACCCGCGAAACAGGAGGAAGATCAGTGAGCCGCCAGGAGCAGAAGCGTGCAGGAACCGACTGGTCCGGGCAACGGATCGAGGTGACACTCGGCAATCCCGCACACGGCGGCTTCTGCGTCGCCCGCCGGGAGGGCCGTGTGGTGTTCGTGCGACACGGCCTGCCGGGGGAGCGGGTGTTCGCGGTCGTCACCGAGGATCGCGGAGGCTCCTTCTGTTTCGCCGACGCGGTGGAGATCTTGGAAGCGTCGGATGATCGCGTCGACCGCGTGTGTCCCGTCGCCGGCCCCGGCGGTGCAGGATGCTGTGACATGTCGCATGCCACGCCGTCGGCTCAGCGGCACATCGCGGCGGCCGTGGTCGCCGAACAACTGCGTCGCCTCGGTGGTGTGGAGCGTGACGTTCTCGTCGAGGAGGTAGCCGGGGGCGCGGAGGACGGCACCCGGTGGCGAACGCGGGTGCGATTGGCGGTCGATGCGGCGGGAACGCCGGGATACCGGCGCTACCACAGCAACGAGGTGGTACCCGACCTCGGTTGCACCCAGATCGATCAGCGAGCGTACACCGACCTGGTCGAACACGTGTGGCAGCCGGGTGCCGACCTCCAGGTCGTCCTCGACGCGGACGGGCAGCGGCACGTGGTGGAGATCGCACCACCGGTGGTGTCGCGTACCGGTCGCCGCAGCCCGGGCCGTCGCGGCGCATCTGCGCGGCGCGCCGCGGTGAATGCACCTCGCGCGGAGAAGGTGGTCGAGGGTTCCGGTCGCCCGGTCGAGCGGGTCGGGTCGCGGGAGTGGCGGTTGGCCGCCACGGGATTCTGGCAGGCCCATCGAGGTTCCGCGCAGACGTACTCGACCGTCGTGAGCGAGTGGGCCGATGCGACGGCAGGCGGCACTGTGTGGGATCTCTACGGCGGGGTCGGCGTGTTCGCGGCGGCGGTGGCCGACCAGGTCGGCGTATCAGGGCGCGTCGAGTCGGTGGAGTCGTCCCGTCAGGCGGTGGACGACGGTGCGGAGGCGCTCGCGGACCTGTCGCAGGTGTCGTTCCGGCATGGTCGGGTCGAGCGCGTCATCGGCGCACTCGCCGCGCCCGACGTGGTGATCCTCGATCCGCCGCGCGCAGGTGCAGGCAAGGAGGTCGTCGCTGCGATCGCTGATGCGGCGCCTCGGCGAGTCATCCATGTCGGTTGCGACCCGGCGTCGTTCGGGCGTGATGTGGGCCTTTATCGTGCACAAGGATTCGAGCTGGCGGACCTGCGCGCGTTCGCTGCATTCCCGTCGACGCACCACGTGGAGTGCCTCGCGCTGTTCACGCGCTGACGTCCACCCCGGGCGGCAATGTGGCTTGTCCGATTCGCGAAGTAATTGCTTGCGGCATGCAACTAACTGTATAGTTGCATGCCGCAAGCAATTGAATTCGTCATTTTCGGAGGTCCGCGTTGACTGCTGTTCAACCCGACACGGTGCACGCGCTCGCCGACTCGATTTTCCTCTTCGGCCGAACCCTGCGTGCCGCGCTGACCCGGAGCGAGCCGGATCTGCTCCCCAACGCACTCGCCGGTGTGCTCTTCCTGCTGGCCCGCACAGGGCAGTGTCGCCCGAGTGTGCTGGCTGCCGAAATGCACGTCGGTCAGTCATCGCTCAGTCGACACATCGGTGAGCTCGTCGACCGCGGGTTCATACGCCGGGATCCCGATCCCGACGACAAACGGGCACATCTCGTGACCTGTTCGCCGGAAGGTCTCGACATGCTCGCAGCCATTCGCGCTCGGCGCACCGAGCGGCTGGCTGCCCAACTCGACGACTGGAGCGAGGCACAGGTTGCCGACGCTCTCGATGTCGTCGCCCGGCTCGACGCAGCCCTGAGTCCCATCGCCGCCACAGACGCGGCCACCACGACCAACCTCCAAAGGAACTGTTCATGAGTACAACCGCCGTCACGGACGGAGCTTCGACGCCGCCCGGTTCCGGTCAGGATGCCGAGTCGCTGTTGACCCATCGCGAGATCCTCGCGGTCCTCGCAGGCCTTCTCGCTGCATTGTTCACCGCGCTGCTCAGCAGCACGATCGTGTCGACCGCCCTGCCGACGATCATCGCCGACCTGCAGGGAACCCAGACCCAGTACGCCTGGGTGATCACCACGGCGTTGCTCGCGAACGCCGCGTCCACGCCGATCTGGGGCAAGCTGTCCGACCTGTTCAACAAGAAGCTCCTCGTCCAGCTGTCGATCCTGATCTTCGTCGGTGGGTCGGTGCTGGCCGGCCTCGCACAGGACGTCACCGTGCTCCTCGGTGCCCGCGTCGTCCAGGGCATCGGAATGGGCGGTCTGACCGCGCTGGTCGTGGCGATCATCGGCAGCATCATCCCGCCGCGTGAACGCGGTCGCTACTCCGGTTACATGGGTGCAGTGATGGCTGTCGCCATGTCGGGAGGCCCAGTGCTCGGTGGCGTGATCGTCGACAGCCCGCTCGGGTGGCGCTGGTGCTTCTACGTGTGCGTCCCCCTCGCGGTCATCGCGCTGGTGCTCCTGCAGCGCACCCTGAAAATCGCGACGGAGCGCAAGAGGAATGTGAAGATCGACTGGTTCGGTGCGACTTTGATCACCGCCGGTGTGAGCGTCCTGCTCATCTGGGTGTCGTTCGCAGGCAAGGAGGGCTACTACGAGTGGTTCTCCCTCGAGTCCGCCGCCTACGTCGTCGCAGGCCTGGCGTTGCTCGCCGCCACCGTGTTCGTGGAGTCCAAGGTTGCGGATCCGATCATCCCGCTGAAGATCGTCACCGAACGTACGACCGCGCTGGCGATCATCGCATCGATCGCCGTCGGAGTCGGCCTGTTCGGTGCCACCACCTTCCTTACCCAGTACTTCCAGACGGCTCGCAGCTTCAGCCCGACCGCGGCCGGCCTGCTCACCATCCCGATGGTCGCCGGCACGCTGGTGTCGTCGACGCTGTCGGGACAGTTGATCACCCGGTTCGGCCAGTGGAAGCCGTTCATCGTCGGTGGGGCCGTGCTCCAGTTCGTCGGTTTCGCGCTCCTCGGCACCATCGATCACACCACCTCGCTCGTCGTCATCGGCGTCTACATCGCGATCGTGGGTCTCGGCACCGGCATGCTGATGCAGAACCTGGTCCTTGCGGTGCAGAACACCGTGAGTGTGAAGAACATCGGTGCAGCGAGCAGCTCGGTTGCGTTCTTCCGTACGTTCGGCGGCGCCATCGGGGTGTCGATCCTGGGTTCGATCCTGGCAGCGCGCGTCTCCACCCTCTCCGCCGATGGATTCGCGAAGCTCGGAATCGACGCCTCGGCGTCGGGTGGTGGCAGTGCCAATCTGGATCTCGACGCGCTCCCCGCACCGGTCGCGGAGGTCGTGCATACGGCCTACGGAGATGCCACGGGTACGCTCTTCCTCGTAGCCGCCGGGTTCGCACTGATTACTCTGGTGGCAGTGGTGCTCATCCCGAACCGTGAGTTGCGCACCACGATCGACCTCGTCGACGAGGAGCCCACGACCGATCGTCGTGCCCAGGCCGCCGAAGTGTGAGGAGGCATCGAGCGAGGCGCACATGTTGCCCGACCTGTGCGTCTCGCGGATGTGAGTGATGTGACGGTCAGAACCGTGCCGCCGCTCCGTAGAATGCAGTAACTGCTCGCGCACCGCCGCGGGAATCACGATCCGGAGGGAGCTAGATCAGTTGGGTGTCCTGTCCCGCATCCAGTCACCCGACGATGTGCGTCGTCTCTCGCCGAGCGAGGTCACGCAACTCGCAGGTGAGATCCGAGGCTTCCTCGTCGAGAAGGTGGCGGCAACCGGGGGACACCTCGGCCCCAACCTCGGTGTCGTCGAGCTGACGCTCGCACTCCATCGCGTGTTCGACTCGCCGCACGACCCGATCCTGTTCGACACCGGTCATCAGGCCTACGTCCACAAGATTCTCACCGGCCGCAAGGACGACTTCGACACGCTGCGGCAGCGCGGAGGCCTGTCCGGGTACCCGTGCCGGGCCGAAAGTGAGCACGACTGGATCGAGTCTTCGCACGCGTCCGCCGCGCTGTCCTACGCCGATGGTCTCGCCAAGGCATATGAACTCGGTGGTCAGGACCGTACGGTCGTCGCAGTGGTCGGAGACGGAGCCCTTACCGGCGGAATGTGCTGGGAAGCGCTCAACAACATCGCCGCGGGCAGCACGCGCTCTCTGGTGATGGTGGTCAACGACAACGGCCGTTCGTACGCGCCGACGATCGGTGGTCTCGCCGAGCACCTGGCAGCGCTGCGGCTGCGGCCCGGATACGAGCGTGCGCTCGACAACGGTCGCCGCATGGTCAAGAGGATCCCGTGGTTCGGTGCCGCAGCCTACTCCGTGCTACACGGGATGAAGAGCGGGATCAAGGATGTGGTGAGCCCGCAGGTCCTGTTCACCGATCTCGGGATCAAGTACCTCGGGCCGGTCGACGGCCACGACGAGCCGGCCCTCGAAGCTGCCCTGCGCCGCGCGAAAGCGTACGGCGGTCCTGTGATTGTGCACGCGGTCACCAGGAAGGGCGCGGGGTACGCGCCGGCCGAGAATCACGAGGCAGACCAGATGCATGCCACCGGCGTGATGGACCCGCGCACAGGACGCGCCACCTCGTCGTCGAAACCGGACTGGACGTCTGTGTTCTCGGACGAACTCATCGCACGTGCCGAAGCCCGCGAGGACATCGTCGCGATCACCGCCGCGATGGCCGGTCCGACCGGGCTCGCGAAGTTCGGCGACCGATTCCCCGACCGGACCTTCGATGTGGGGATCGCCGAGCAGCACGCGGTGACCTCTGCGGCAGGTCTGGCCCTCGGTGGTATGCACCCCGTCGTCGCTGTGTATTCGACGTTCCTCAATCGGGCGTTCGACCAGCTGCTCATGGACGTGGCACTGCTGAAGCAACCCGTGACGCTGGTTCTCGATCGAGCCGGGATCACGGGCACGGACGGCGCGAGCCACAACGGCATGTGGGACATGTCGCTTCTCGGCATCGTGCCGGGAATCCGCGTGGCAGCACCGCGCGACGGCACCACCCTCCGCGAAGAACTCGGTGAAGCCCTCGACATCGACGACGGTCCGACCGTCCTCCGATTCCCGAAGGGCGCTGTCGGAGATGACATCCCTGCGATCGAACGCCTCGACGGCACGGTCGATGTGCTGCGGATGCCGGAGGCGCGGAGGGGCGACGTCCTGTTCGTTGCGGTCGGAGCATTCGCGTCCCTGGCGCTCGATGCGGCCGACCGCTTGGCCAAGCAGGGCATCACTGCTGCCGTCGTCGACCCGCGGTGGGTGCTCCCGGTACCCGACGCGATGATCGACCTCGCGGTCGGATTCCGGCTCGTCGTCACCGTCGAAGACGGTGGAGTGCACGGTGGAGTGGGATCGGCTGTGTCCTCGGCATTGCGCAGCAACGACATCGATGTGCCTGCCCGTGACCTCGCGGTCCCCCAGCAGTTCCTCGACCACGCCTCGCGCAGCGAGATCCACCAGCAGCTCGGCCTGACCGCGCAGGATGTCGCGCGTCAGGTCACAGGCTGGGTGGTGGGCCTCGACGGCAGTGATGCCTCGGAGACGATCGCGCAACGCTGAGCCGGCGGATCTCGAACTGCGGTGTCAGGTGTGCATGTCCTCGAGTTCCATGCCCTTGGTCTCCGGAATCTTCGACTTGACGAAGAAGAACGACAGCAGCGCGAAGAATGCGAACAGACCGTAGAGGAACCACAACCCCACCGACTCCGTGAGAGGCGGGAAGGCCAGGGTGACGGTGAAGTTCGCGATCCAGTTGGCGGCGGTACTCAGACCGAGTGCCAGCGCGCGCATCCGGTTCGGGAACATCTCGCCGAGCATCACCCACATGATCGGGCCCCACGTGGCGGCGAAGAAGATCACGAACGCGTTAGCGCCAACGAGCGCCACGGTGCCCCACGGAGCCGGGAGCTGTAGGTCGTCGCCGCTCCCGGTTGCCTGCGAGAACGCGATGGCGGCGAGAAGAAGGCTGACGAACATACCGATCGACCCCACCATGAGCAGAGGTCGCCGCCCGATCTTGTCGACGAACAGAATCGCGACGAACGTCATGACGACGTTGATGACCGCGGTGATCACGGACGTCGTGAACGACTGGTTCTCGCTGAACCCCACCGACTTCCACAGCGTCGTCGAGTAGTAGAAGATCGCGTTGATACCGACGAACTGCTGGAAGATCGCCATCGTGATGCCTACCCACACCAGGGACTGCAATCCGAAGACCGGACCGCGGATGTCGTCCCACGATCGCGCCGTCTCGCGGCGCAGCGTCAGTCGGATCTCGGCGACACGTTCGTCCGGATGGAGATCTCCGGTGACGTCGGCGAGAATTCGGGCGGCTTCCTCGTCGAGATCTTTACCGACCAGGAAGCGCGGAGACTCCGGGATCATCAGCGCCAGTACGCCGTAGACGAGGGCGGGGACCACGCCGACGAGGAACATCCATCGCCACGCTTCCAAGTTCCACCACAGTTCGTTCGAGGCGCCGCCCGCGGCGTTCTGCAGGATCGCGTCGGACAGCAGTGCGGTGAAGATACCCAGCGTGATGGCGAGCTGTTGTAGCGACGCCAGGCTGCCTCGGTAACGCGCTGGTGCGATCTCTGAGATGTAGGTCGGTGCGATGACGGATGCGATGCCGATACCGAGGCCGCCGAGGACACGCCACAACATCAGGTCCGGCACACTGAACGCGAGCCCCGAACCGATCGACGAGATCGTGAACAGTGCCGAGCCGAGCAGCATGACCTTCTTGCGGCCCCAACGGTCGGCGAGCTGGCCGGCGAACCAGGCACCGGCGGCACATCCGAGCAGTGCGATGGCAACGGCGAATCCTGTGAAGAACGACCCGAGCTCGAAATGTCCTTGGATGGAATCGACGGCGCCGTTGATGACCGAGCTGTCGAATCCGAAGAGGAAGCCACCGACTGCGGCTGCGACGGTGACCGCGATGACCTTGGCGGCGTGCCCGCTCGAGGGCTGCGTGGGTTGGGACATTTCCACTCGCACCTGCTCTTCCGTGGATACCGGTCACCGGCGGATTCTCGTCCCGCGCAGTGTCGGACCAATTCACGCTAGCTCTCCGGTCACCGTCCCGCGGCAAGATCACGAAACGAGGGCGTGTCACCGATCGGTGACACGCCCTCGTTTCATCGGGTATCCGGAGACGTCAGGACACGCTTGCGACTCCCGGCGCCAGGAAGCGCTGTCCGTTGACCGCGTCGGAGGCCCCGGTGCGGTCGAGGTACGGCGTGATCCCGCCGTTCCAGAATGCGAAACCGCCGCCGAGGATCAGGCACAGGTCGATGTCCTCGGGAGCCGCGACCACGCCCTCGTCGAGCATGATGCGGATTTCCTCTGCGAACGCCCGGCGGGTCCGGTCGAGGACCTCGTCGGCCGTCGACGGGTTGTCACCCTGCGGCCACAGTGCAGCGACCTCGGGATCGACGACCTGCGTGCCGCCCTCGTAGGACCACACGCCGGGCTTCTTCGCCGCGACGAGCGCCTCGAGTCCGGGGGAGGAGACGAAGCGATCCGGGTATGCGGCCTGGAGCGTCTCTCCGGTGTGCAGCGCGATGGCAGGACCGACGAGTGCGAGCAGCGTGAACGGCGACATCGGCATGCCCAACGCACCGACGGCGTTGTCCGCCACATCGAACGGGGTGCCCTCGTCCACGGAGGTCATGACCTCACCGAGCGTGCGGGTGACGAGGCGGTTGAACACGAAGCCGGGCTTGTCTCCGCACAAGACCGCAGACTTCTTCAACGACTTCGCAGTGGCGAATGCCGTTGCGAGCGTCGCATCGTCGGTCTTGACGCCCTTGATCACCTCGAGTAGCGGCAGGACCGCGACGGGATTGAAGAAG
Organism: Rhodococcus artemisiae; assembly: GCF_036327795.1. NCBI lineage: Bacteria > Bacillati > Actinomycetota > Actinomycetes > Mycobacteriales > Nocardiaceae > Rhodococcus > Rhodococcus artemisiae. The sequence goes on along the minus strand of NZ_JAUTXY010000001.1, from coordinate 418,634 downwards.
TGGAAGCCCACGACCCGCTCCGGGTGCTGCAGATCCGCGGCCATTTCCGTGATCGACAGCGACGACGTGTTGGTCGCGAGAATCGTCTCGGGCGAGACGTGCTGCTCGAGTTCGGCGAACACATTCTTCTTGACGTCCATGTTCTCGAAAACGGCTTCGATGACGAAGTCCGTCTTCGCGAACGCCGCCTTGTCGAGAGAACCGGTCACGAGCGCTTTGAGGCGGTTCGAGGCATCGGGAGACAGACGGCCCTTGCGCTGCAACTTGTCGATCTCGGTGTGCACATAGCCCACACCCTTGTCGATACGCTCCTGATCGATGTCGGTGAGGATCACCGGCACCTTCAACTGCCGCACGAACAGCAACGCGAGCTGGCCGGCCATCAGGCCGGCACCGACGATGCCCACACCGGTGATCTTCCGGGCGAGCGACTTGTCCGGCGCACCGGCCGGACGCTTGGCGCGCTTGTTGACGAGATCGAACGAATACAGGCCCGCGCGCAGCTCATCGGTCAGCAACAGGTCCGCGAGAGCTTCGTCCTCGGCAGCGAAACCCTTGTCGAGCGACGCGGAGTCCGAGATGTCCGTGCCGCGGGCGAGTTCGAGCAGCTCGATCGCGCGCAGAGCAGCGGGAGCGAAGCCGCGGGTCTTGCCGTCGACCAGGGCCTTCGCCCGGGCAACCGCAGCATCCCAGCCGGAGCCGCGGTCGATCTCGGGGCGTACAGGCGCGATCTCGCCGTTGATGACCTTCGCGGCCCAGGCGAGTGACTGCTCGAGGAAGTCTGCCGAGCCGAAGACCTCGTCGGCGTAGCCGAGCTTCTTCGCCTGTGTTGCGCGGATGGTGCGCCCGTTGTTGAGCGGGTTCTCGAGGATGAGAGTGACCGCGTGCTCCGGACCGATGATGTTCGGCAGCAACTGGGTTCCACCCCATCCGGGGACGAGGCCCAGCATGGTCTCGGGCAGGCCCAGGGCCGGAACATTGTCCGCGACGGTGCGGTAGTGCGCGTGCAGACCCACTTCGAGCCCGCCGCCGAGCGCCAGACCGTTCACGAACGCAAATGTCGGGATCGACGACTCGCGCAGCTTACGGAACACGTCGTGGCCGAGCTTGCCGAGCTCGACACCCTGCGCGTGCTCGGTGACTGCGGGGACGCCCTTGAGGTCGGCACCGGCAGCGAAGATGAACGGCTTGCCGGTGACGGCGACGGCCGCGGGGTTCGCAGCGAACGCCTCGTCGAGGGCAGCGCCGAACGCGGTCAGGCCGGCGGGTCCGAACGAGTTCGGCTTGGTGTGGTCGAACCCGTTGTCGAGGGTGACCAGTGCGATCTGCCCGTCGAGGCCGGGGACGGACACGAACCTGGTGTAGGCGTTCGTCACGACCTCGTCGGCGAACAGGGACGAAAGATCGGTCATGACTACTTGTCTCCCTCGAAGTTCGGGTTCTCCCAGATCACGGTGCCGCCCATGCCGAGACCGATGCACATGGTGGTCAGTCCGTAGCGCACCTCGGGATGCTGCGCGAACTGATGGGAGAGTTGGGTCATCAGGCGGACACCCGACGATGCGAGCGGGTGACCGCACGCGATCGCACCGCCCCACTGGTTGACGCGGGGGTCGTCGTCGGCGATGCCGTAGTGCCCGAGGAACGCGAGCACCTGCACGGCGAACGCCTCGTTGATCTCGAACAGGCCGATGTCGTCGATGCTCAGGCCGGTGCGGGCGAGGACCTTCTCTGTCGCCGGAACGGGGCCGATGCCCATGACGGCGGGGTCGACACCCTGGAACGCGAAGCCGACCATGCGCATGCCGATCGGCAGGCCGAGTTCCCGCGCGGTGTCCTCCCCGGCGAGGATCGCGGCGGTGGCGCCATCGTTGAGACCGGCGGCGTTACCCGCAGTGATCCGACCGGCAGGCCGGAACGGGGTCTTGAGTTTCGCGAGATCCTCGAGCGTCGTCCCGGGGCGGGGCGGCTCGTCCTCGGTGGCCAGGCCCCAGCCCGCGCCCGAGCGGGTCGCGACGGGCACGAGGGTGTCGGCGATCCAGCCGGCCTTCTTGGCGGCGTCGTACTTGTTCTGGCTGTTCACCGCGTAGGCGTCGGTGCGGGCCTTGGTGATGCTGGGGAAACGGTCGTGCAAGTTCTCGGCGGTGTTGCCCATGACGAGCGCGCTCGGGTCGACGAGCTTGTCGGCGAGGAAGCGGGGGTTGGGGTCGGCGCCCTCACCCATCGGGTGGCGGCCCATGTGCTCGACACCGCCGGCGATCACGACGTCGTACTGGCCGAAGCCGATTCCGGATGCGGTGGTGGTCACGGCGGTCATTGCGCCGGCGCACATGCGATCGATGGCGAAGCCCGGCACGGTTTCGGGAAGCCCGGCGAGGATCGCGGAGGTGCGTCCGATCGTCAGCCCCTGGTCGCCGGTCTGCGTGGTCGCCGCGACAGCGACCTCGTCGATGCGGGCGGGGTCGAGCTGGGGGTTGCGGCGCATCAATTCCCGAATGGCCTTGACGACGAGGTCGTCGGCGCGGGTGTCGGCGTAGATGCCTTTCGGGCCCGCCTTGCCGAACGGGGTACGTATGCCGTCGACGAAGACGACGTTGCGTTGGTTCGAGGTGGTGGAAGCCACGCGTTTTCCTCCCGGTGGAGCGGTGTCCTCGCCGACACGTTCCGCGGCGAGGCGAATCGGACCGGGCACCGAGCAGTGACCGGCCTCGGCACCACCCTACATCGTCATTACCGACGAGTAACTTAAGTGGGCGGAAGTCCCTACTGCGCGTCCGTGAGTGCTTTCGCGAGCAGGGGGGCCGTGAGCTCGCGCTGCCACGGACGTGCATCGCCTGCGGTGAACCTGGAGTAGATGTACTCGACCGCATCGGCGGTTGCGGCGAGATCCCAGTCCCAACACAGGCGCCGCACGAGTTCGGGGCTCACAAGATTCTCGACAGGGATCGAGACCTCCTCGCTCAACGCGGACAGTTCGGTACGAGCAGCCGTCAGACGGGCTGCGGCCTCAGGATGGTGACGCGACCAACGCGCCGCGGGAGGCGGTCCGTCGAACTGCTGTGTCAGCGGTGGAAGCTCTGCGTCCGGCAGTGCTCGGGCGCGTTCGATGGCCGAGATCCACGCCCGGGAGGAGCGGCGTTGACGCGGCCCGCCGAAGACGGGCAACTCGCGAAGGTCTCCGATCGTCCGTGGAACGGCTTGTGCTGCTGCGACGATCGCGGAATCCGGAAGGATCCGTCCGGGTGCGATGTCGCGACGGGCGGCGATTTCGTCGCGTGTCGACCACAATTCACGAACGATCGCAAGCTTGCGGGCGTTCTTGATCGCGTGGATGCCTGAGGTGCGACGCCACCGCTCGGGCTTCGGCTTCGGCGGACCTGCGAGCCGGATGTGCTCGAATTCCTGTGCAGCCCAATCCGATTTGCCCTGCCTGTCCAATTCGGCCGCCATCTCGGCGCGGAGTTCGACGAGGATCTCGACGTCGAGCGCCGCATAGTTGAGCCACGAGTCGGGCAGCGGGCGTTTCGACCAGTCGGCGGCGCCGTGTCCCTTCTTCAGCTCGAGGCCGAGTGTCTGCGCCACGATTGCAGCCAGCCCGACCCGTGGGAACCCCGCGAGCCGACCGGCAAGCTCGGTGTCGTACAGCGCCGCGGGACGCAGGCCGAGTTCCTCCAGCCCAGGCAGATCCTGATCGGCCGAATGCAGAACCCACTCGAGTTCGTTGATCACCACGGCGAGGGACCCGAGATCTGCGGCGGTCGGGATGGGATCGAGCAGGACGGTGCCCGCACCGTCACGGCGGAGTTGGATGAGATACGCGCGGGCGGAATACCGATAACCCGAGGCACGCTCGGCGTCGACTGCGAGAGGACCGTGACCGCGCGCCAGCAGTGCGGCGGCCTCCTCGGCGCCGGCCGCCGTGGTGACAACATCGGGGACACCGTCACGCGGGGCCAGCAACGGCTCGGTGGCCGCAGCGGGGGCGTCCTCCGACGGGTTCGGGTCGTGATCGTTTCCTGCCGACATGGCCGTGACTCTATCGCTGCAAGCGGGCGACCCCGACCGGTGGCAGCCCCGCCGCATACGCGAGGACCTCGCAGAACGCCTCGACGTGAGGACCGAGAACTTCCGAGGTCGGCGTCCACGACGCACGCAATTCCAGCTGATGTGCGCGCGCCGGTCCCGCGATATCACCGAAACGCACCGAACTCGTCGAGGTCACTGTGCCCCCGAGCGCGGTGAGAGGCTGCTCATGGGCCTCGAGCGCATCGACGAGCCAGCTCCACGCCACCTCGGGCAGCAGGGGGTCGGAGGCCAAGGACGCGTCGACATCGGCCTGAATGTACGAGACCAGCCGGGTGGTCCCGTGCCAGGCCTCGTCGCCGTCGGGGTCGTACAACAGGATCAGCCGCCCGAATGCGTCGCCCTCCGACTCCTCCGGAACCTCGGTCTCGTCGGGATGGAGCACCTCGGCGCCGAGCGCATAGCTGAACGGAGCGAGTCGCTGTGGTGGCCGGATCGGCTCGACCTCGATCTCCGGGCGCACGGTGGCCGCACTCATCGCAGCGACAGCAGCGCGAAAACGGGCCGGCTCGGCAGGCGAGGTGGTCACGCAAGCGGACGTTAGTGCCGGTGACCGAGCACACGCGGGAGGCGCGCCGATTCCAGCGAACCGGACACGCGTGGCAGCATGGGCAGCGACCCGTGCCTTTCGGAAGAACGAGGATCGATGACCGGCTTGGAGAACACGAACGTCGGCTCCACTGCGGCCACGCAGTACCCCACGCGGCGGGCTCTCCCGCACGCTCCACTGCTCGCCGCGGCGCGCGGCGAGCAACCGGCGCACCGGCCGGTGTGGTTCATGCGTCAGGCGGGCCGCTCGTTGCCGGAATACCGAGAGATCCGAGCGGGTATCGGTATGCTCGAATCCTGCTTCGACCCTGAGCTCGTGTGCGAGATCACCCTGCAGCCTGTGCGCCGCCACAAGGTCGATGCCGCGATCCTGTTCTCCGATATCGTCGTGCCCCTCAAGGCAGCGGGCATCGACCTCGACATAGTCGCCGGGACCGGCCCGGTCGTCGCGAATCCCATCCGTACGGCTGCCGATGTGGCCGCGCTGCCGCATCTCGAGCCGGACGAGGTCGGTGCCGTTGCGCGCGCTGTGACTCTGCTGACCCGTGAACTGAGCGACACACCGCTGATCGGATTCGCCGGCGCGCCGTTCACACTCGCGTCGTACCTGGTCGAAGGTGGACCGAGCCGCAATCACGAACGCACCAAGGCACTCATGCACGCGGACCCGAAGACGTGGCACGCACTGCTGGGCCGGCTCGCCGACGTCGCCATCGTCTTCCTGCGCGCGCAACTCGACGCGGGTGTCGACGCCGTCCAGCTCTTCGATTCGTGGGCGGGTGCCCTCTCGCTCGCCGAGTACCGCGAATTCGTCATGCCGCATTCACAGCGGGTATTCGCCGAGATCGAATCCTTCGGCGTTCCCCGAATCCACTTCGGTGTCGGAACGGGCGAACTCCTCGGTGCGATGGGCGAGGTCGGAGCGGATGTCGTGGGCGTCGACTGGCGGGTGCCGCTCGACGTCGCCGCGCAGCGTGTCGGCGCGAGCAAGGCCCTGCAGGGCAACCTCGACCCAGCGCTGCTGTTCGCGGGCTGGGACGTCGTCGACTCCGAGGTCCGTCGCGTGATCGCCTCGGCCGACCGGGCCCTCGCTGCCGGTGCGACCGGACACATCTTCAACCTCGGTCACGGTGTGCTCCCCGATACCGATCCGACCATTCTCACCCGTGTGGTCGAGCTGGTGCATTCGCTGTGAGCGTGCCTGTCGTCGCCGTTGTCGGCGGTGGCATCACCGGGCTCGTTGCGGCCTACCGGCTGCGGGCCGCGTTCGGCCCGGACGCTCGCATCGTGCTGCTCGAGCGGTCGGATCGGCTCGGCGGCAAGTTACGCACAGTTCTGCTGGCCGGTGGCCCGGTCGACGTCGGTGCCGAGGCGTTCATCGGCAGGCGACCCGAGGTGCCCGCGCTGCTCGACGAACTCGGGCTCACCGATCAACTCGTCCATCCCACCGGGGCACGTCCCCTCGTCTACGCAGGCGCGGCACTGCACCCCCTTCCCGCGGGAACCTTGATGGGGATCCCCGCCGGTGCTCGGGCGCTCGACGGGCTCGTCGACGACGACGCCCTCGCCCGCATTGCGAGGGAGCCCGAGATCCTCCTGGACTGGGACAGCGACGGTGACATGTCGGTTGCGCAGTTGGTGGGGTCGCGGTTCGGTGAGCAGGTCGTGCGCCGCAGCGTCGACCCGCTGCTCGGCGGCGTCTACTCGGGATTGTCCGACACCGCAGGAGTGCGCGCCACGGTGCCGGCCCTCGCGCGTGCCCTCGACGAGGGTGCAGCCAGCCTGACGGAGGCAGTCGCGCGTGCGCTACCGGTTCCCTCCGACAAGCCGGTGTTCGGCACCCTGCGCGGCGGCTACGGAGTGCTCCTCGACGCGCTCGAGCAGGCGGCAGGCGCCGAGATCCATTACGGAACCACCGTGTCGAACCTGCGTCGTATCAGCAATTGCTGGTCACTCGATCCGATCGGCGAGGTCGACGGCGTGGTGCTGGCAGTACCGGCACCGGAGGCAGCGGCCCTGCTGGCCGGATCGGTCCCGGCCGCCGCGGCGCATGCCGCAGAGATTCCGCTCGCGTCGTCGGTGACCGTCTCGCTCGCGTTGCCCTCGAAGGCGGCACTGCCGCAGAACTCGGGCATCCTCGTCGCCACTGGGGAGGAACTGTCGGCCAAGGCGTTCACCCTCTCCGGGCGGAAGTGGCCGCACCTCGCCGAGCGCGATGTCGCTCTCGTACGCGCGTCGTTCGGCAGGTTCGGCGACGACAGGCTCGTCGATGCACCCGACGAACAGCTGATCACCCTTGCCCGTGCCGATCTCGCGACCGTCACCGGCGTCGCCGACGAACCCGCGGCGGCCTTCGTGCAGCGGTGGTACGGCGGTCTGCCCCAGTACCGGGCCGGACACACTGAGATCGTGGCGGCGTTCGAGCGGGAAATCGACGGAATCGACGGCCTCGCAGTGGCCGGCGCGATGCTGCACGGAGTCGGTGTGCCGGCGTGTGTCGAATCAGGCACGAAGGCCGCAGCACGGCTCGCGGCACGAGTGGCAGGATGAGGGGTATGGCACGTCTCGATTTCGACAAGCTCAATTCCACCCTTCGGTACGCGATGTGGTCGGTGTTCCAGGTCAGGCCGGGCACACTCGGTGACGACCGGACGGAGGCGATCGAGGACTTCCAGAAGTTCCTCGCTTCGTTCGAGGGCACCGACGTGATCGTGCGGGGGATCTACGACATTGCAGGGATGCGCGCCGACGCAGACTTCATGATCTGGACCCACGCCGAGCACATCGAGGATCTGCAGAAGTTCTACTCGGACTTCCGCCGCACCACGATCCTCGGGCGCGCGAGTACCGCCGTGTGGTCGAACACCGCGCTGCACCGGCCGGCGGAGTTCAACAAGAGCCACCTCCCGGCATTCATCGCGGGCGAGGAACCCGGCGACTACATCTGCGTGTACCCGTTCGTGCGGTCCTACGACTGGTACCTGCTTCCGGACGCCGAGCGTCGCAAGATGCTCGCCGATCACGGCAAGGAGGCACGTCCGTATCCGGAGGTCCGCGCGAACACGGTTCCCTCGTTCGCGCTCGGCGACTACGAATGGATTCTCGCGTTCGAAGCCCCCGCCCTGGACCGGATCGTCGATCTGATGCGCGACCTGCGTGCCACCGAGGCGCGTCGGCACGTCCGGGAGGAGACCCCGTTCTTCTCGGGTCCCCGCGTGGCGCCGGAGTCGCTGATCACCTCGCTGCCTTGACCACGCACGGCGAGTCGCGGCACTCCCGAACGGCCGATGCGAGGTATTCGCAGATGGCCCACTGGGGGATGTTCTCGGCCCAGGTGGACGGCGGCGAGGTCGTCGCCGTCCACCCGTACGCCGGCGACCGCGACCCGTCACCCATCCTCGGGAACGTGCCGGGCTCGGTGCGGCACCGCGCCCGCATCGCCGGTCCGGTGGTGCGACGCGGGTGGCTCGAGAACGGGCCAGGGCCCTCCACTCGCCGTGGCAGCGACGAGTTCGTCGCCGTGTCGTGGGACGAACTGACCGAACTGCTTGCCCGTGAATTGCGACGTGTCGCGGATCGCTACGGTAATCGCTCGATCTTCGGCGGGTCCTACGGATGGTCGGCGCCCGGACGGTTCCATCATGCGCAGAGCCAGGTACACCGATTCCTCAAGATGTTCGGCGGGTACACCCGGTCGGTGCACAGCTATTCGCTCGGCGCGACCGGTGTGGTGATGCCCCGCGTCGTCGGAACCCACTGGAAATTGTTCGCGCGCTCGACCAACTGGGATCTCATCGCCCGGCACACGGAGCTGTTCGTGTGCTTCGGCGGTGTTCCCGTCAAGAACACCTCCATCAACGACGGTGGGAACAGTGACCACCCCACCCGCGACGCACTCGATCGGATGCGGGCCCGCGGGGGCCGTATCGTGTCGATCAGCCCGCTGCGCGACGACACGCACGGCGAGTGCGAATGGCTCGCACCGCGGCCGGGCAGCGATGTCGCGGTCATGCTCGCGCTGGCCTACGTCCTGGCCACCGAGGACCTCGCAGACCGTAGCTTCCTCGACCGGTACTGCACGGGTTACGACAAGTTCGAGGACTATCTGCTCGGCCGCACGGACGGGATTCCGAAATCGCCGCAGTGGGCAGCGGAACTGTCGGGACTGTCCGCGCACACGTTGATCGAACTCGCACATCGAATGGCGTCCTCACGGACGTTGGTGACGGTGTCGTGGTCGCTGCAGCGAGTGCGGTACGGCGAGCAGGCGCCGTGGGCCGGAATCACGTTGGCGGCCATGCTCGGACAGATCGGTGTACCGGGGGGAGGCTTCGGCCACGGGTACGGATCGATGAACGAACCGGGGACCGCGCCGGTGCCGTATCCGTTGCCCACCCTGTTCCAGGGCAACAACGACGTGGACGATTTCATCCCGGTGGCCGCGATCTCCGATCTGTTGTTGCGACCGGGGGAGAAGTTCGACTACGACGGCAAGCAGTACACATTCCCCGATATCCGGCTCGTCTACTGGGCGGGCGGAAATCCGTTCCACCACCATCAGGACATCGGTCGGCTCCGCAATGCGCTGGGACGCCCCGACACGATCGTGGTCCACGATCCGTACTGGACACCGATGGCCAAGCATGCCGACATCGTCGTGCCCTCCACCACGACCCTCGAACGCAACGACCTGACCTGCACGCGCAGCGACCCCTTGCTGGTTGCGATGCAGGCGGCGGTACCCCGATTCGAGGACGCCCGCGACGACTACGACACGTTCTCGGCACTCGCGTACCGGCTCGGTTTCGGCGACCGGTTCACCGAGAAACGCGGCGCGCAGGCGTGGCTCGAATATCTCTACGGGCAGTGGCGCGGATTCGTCCTCGCCGACCCCGCCAGAGTCGAGGATCCGCCCGAATTCGACGAGTTCTGGCGTCGTGGTCACGTGCGGATGCGTACCGAGGACGATCTGACGTTGCTCGAGGAGTTCCGCAACGACCCGCAACGCGACCCGCTGCGGACCCCGAGTGGCCGCATCGAGATCTTCTCTGCGGACATCGACGGGTTCGGCTACGAAGACTGCGCCGGCCATCCGAAGTGGTACGAGCCGGAGGAGTGGCTAGGAGGCGCACGTGCCGAGCAGTTCCCGCTGCATCTGATCGCGAATCAGCCGCGCACTCGGCTCCACGGCCAGCTCGACCACGGCGCGGTCAGCCAGGCCTCGAAGATCCGGGGGCGCGAGCCGATCCGGATGCATCCCGGCGATGCCGCGGCGCGCAACCTCTCGGAAGGTGATGTGGTGCGCGTGTTCAACGACCGTGGTGCCTGCCTCGCCGGGGTGGTACTCGACGACGGGGTGTTGCGCGGCGTCGTCCAGCTCTCGACCGGTGCGTGGTACGACCCCTTCGACCCGGAGGACCCCGGGTCGATGTGTGTGCACGGAAACCCGAACGTGCTCACCGCCGACGTGGGGACGTCACGCTTGTCTCACGGCTGCACCGGGCAGCACGTGCTCGTCGAGATCGAGCACTTCGACGGTGCACTCCCACCGATCCGCGCGTACGACCCCCCGCCCATTCGGCACCGGATGTGAATTGCATCACTATGTGAGTGATGTCGCGGTAGTCTGAATGCTCATGAAGCGTCGTGCGGTAAGCGATCGTCGTCTGCGGGTTGCCGGTGCCGCAGTCGCAGTGGTTCTGTTCGCCGGTGCGTGTGCGGATTCGGGGGATGACACATCCTCCGCCGCTTCGGCAACGGAAACGGCGATGGCGACGACGTCGGGTTCCGAAGCGCCTGCGGTCGGGGCCCCGAGCCCGGTGGATCAGGCCGAATTGCAGTCCGCGCTCGAGTCCGGCGCGCAGGAATTCCTCCTACCCGGAGCGGTCGCGCTGCTGCGCACGCCATCGGGCACGATCACCGCGACCTACGGAACCACCGAGCGTGACGGAGGCGATCCGGTCTCTCTCGACGATCACATCCGCATCGGCTCCAATACGAAGACCTGGACGGCGACCGTCATTCTCCAGATGGTGTCCGAGGGTGCACTGTCGCTGTCGGATCCGGTGTCGGAACATCGGCCCGATGTCCCGAACGGCGAGAACATCACCATCGAACAGCTTCTGAACATGAGATCGGGTCTGTACAACTACAGCGAGACTCCGGAACTCAACGAGGCACTCGACAATGATCCGGAGCGGGTCTGGGAGCCCGATGAACTGCTCGCACTCGCCTACGCCCACCCGCCGTATTTCCCGCCGGGAGAGGGCTACCACTATTCGAACACCAACTACGTCCTGCTCGGTTTGATCGCAGAACAGCTCGATGGCCGGCCATTGTCGGATATCTTCGACGAACGGATCTTCCGGTCGTCCAGGATGGCGAATTCGTCGTTCCCGGACGCGACCGAGGTGGCGCTCCCCACGCCCTACTCCCACGGCTACTTCTTCGGCACCAACATGCTCACCCTCACCGATCCTGCTCTGCCCGGGGAAATGCAGACCGAAGCCGAAAACGGAACCCTCGATCCCAGCGACGTCACGAACACCGATCCGTCGTGGGCGTGGGCTGCCGGGGCGGGTATTGCGACTGCGAACGACCTGGCGACCTGGGTCGAGGCGCTCACCGACGGCTCGATGCTCGATGCGGACCTGCAACGGCAGCGAATGGACAGCATCCTCCCGACCGACCCGTCCGTGCCGGAGGCGGCAGGCTACGGCTGGGGCATTGCCAAGATGGGACCGATGTACGGGCACACCGGCGAACTGCCCGGATACAACTCGTTCATGGGGTCGGATCCTGAGAACGGCATCACGCTCGTCGTCTGGGCGAACTTGGCGCCCGGCGTCGACGGCCGTGATCCGGCCTCGACGATCGCGAAGGGCTTGATCGACGGAATGTACGCGGAATGAGAGCGGCTCTGTGTCGGCGCCGGAGTATCTGACGTCTCGTCCATCGTTGTCGCCCACTGTTGTTAGCCTTTCGAGGTATGGGCACGACATCGTTCGACGCCGTCCTGTTCGACTTCTCCGGCACGCTGTTCAGACTGGAGGAGGACGACAGCTGGATGGAGCAGATCACCGACAGCGCTGGTGCACAGTTCGATGTGCACCAGCAGGCCGAATTGATGCGACGCCTCACGGCCCCGACCGGGCAACCTGTCGAGATGGACGCCGAAGAACATCACGCCTGGACCAATCGTGACCGCGACCCGGCGTGGCATCGGGAGGCCTATCTCACGGTGCTCAGGAAATCCGGTGTCGCCGATCCACAGCAGGCGCAGAGTTTGTACGCGAAGGTGACGGACCCGGCCTGCTGGACCGTCTATCCCGACACGGTCCCGGTGATCGAGGCCCTGTCGGGCGAGGGCTACAGAATCGGGGTACTCAGCAACATCGCCTTCGACATCCGGCCGGCCTTCGCCGAGCTCGGTGTCGACGACCTCGTCTCGGCGTTCACGCTGTCGTTCGAAGTAGGGGCGGTCAAACCGGAACCGGAGATCTTCCGGCACGCCGTCGAGACGCTGGGAGTCGATCCCGCTCACACCCTCATGATCGGCGACAGTGAGAAGGCCGACGGTGCCGCCCGCGAGATCGGATGTTCGTTCCAGCTCGTCGAATCTCGTCCCACCGCCGAACGACCCGACGCATTGTGGAGAGCACTGTCGGCCGCAGGCATCAGGCCTTCGGAACCAGGCGCAGGGAAATCGAGTTGATGCAGTACCGCTGATCGGTGGGCGTCGGATAGCCCTCACCCTCGAACACATGGCCCATGTGGCTGTGGCACGACGCGCACAGAACCTCGACTCGCCGCATTCCGAGGCTCTCGTCGGTACGCAGGATCACGGCGTCGGATTCGGACGGATCGAAGAACGACGGCCAGCCGCAGTGCGAATGGAACTTCTCCGAGCTTCGGAACAACTCCGCACCACACGCGCGGCACTCGTAGACACCCTCGGTTTCGGTATCGGTGTATTCGCCGGTGTACGGACGTTCGGTACCCGCCTGGCGCAGCACCGCGTACTCGGCCGGGGTCAGCTTGGCACGCCACTCGTCGTCGCTGTGCGTGACCTTCGGTGCGGGTTCCGATCGGGGGGTGGTAGTCATGGCATCCACGCTAGCGGTGCGCGAGTGACTGTGCCATCGAGTGGGGTGTGGCCATCGAGTGGGTGGGGCCATCAGGTAGGTCCGGCCACGAGATGGATCGAGCCGACCGACCCGTCGGGTCACGGTGCTGTGGCCTCGCGCTCCGGTTCCTGATCCGGCTTCGACCGGGCCGTGCTCTCCTGCTCGGGCGAACGCAACAGGTGCGACGGTTCGATTCCACCCTCGAGACGACCCTCTCGGCGTGCGGCCAGATAGCGGTCGAAGAGGACAGCAAAGACCACGATGAGCAGCAGGGACCAGCCGAACGTCGTCTTCATGTACTCGGCTGCACGACCGGTCTCGACCCAGCGTCCGGACAGCCATGAGTCGTAGCTGAGGAAACCGTAGACGGCGAGCCATGCCGGCCAGTTACGCATAACCGAGTTCGGAAGCAAGACGGTCATGATCAGTGGGAACAGCATCATCGAGTAGTACATCTGGCCGAGCGAGCCGAGTAGGAACGATGCGCCCAGAAGTACGCCGGTGCTCGTGCACACGAAGAACAGTTCGTCGTCGCGGCAGTAGCGGTACAACAGCCACATCGACGCGATGACCATCAGCCCGAGCACGACCCGCAGGCCCGCGACCAGCCAGCCCGGCAGTCCGTAATACATGCCGTTGCCGACGATCGCGCTGTTGAAGTAGTCGCGCGACTCGAGCAGGTAAGGGACGGTGTGCTCGACGAACTGCCACGCGTCGACCGACAACGGCCACGCGATGAGTGTCAGTGCCAAGGGAACACCGGCAGCGGTGATGAACACCTTCCACTGGCCTCGCACCAGCGGTAGCAACAGCAAGGGCGCCAGAATGGGTTTCACAGCGAATGTGAGGCCGAGTGCAACACCCGCCCACAGGTCGCGACGTTTGAGCAACAGCGCCAGGAACGCCACCTCGCCGAGCAGCACGAGGCCGTTGATGTTGGTGAAGACGAGGGTGTTCGTCACCGTCTCGGATGAGAATGCGGCCAGCACGAGGATCGGTGCGATCGGGGAATCGAGACGCAACCCGAACATCCGAAGCAGCAGATAGAGAGCAATCAGGATCGCGATGGCGTTCGCAAGGATGAACAACCACCGGGAGCGCTCGGGATCGATCACGGCGATCGGAGAGATCAGCAGCGTCCCCGACGGTGGATACAGGTAGTGCGGATCCACCCAATCGAAGTTGGCGGTGTACACCGGGCGACGATTGAGGAACGCCAACGCGGCCTCGTACACGGGCTTGAAGTCGTCGGTCCGGAATCCGTTGACGGCTTTGATGATGACCCGATGCAACACTGTCAGTACGGCCAATGGCCATACGACGCACTTGACCACTTCCGCTGTGGTGCGGGCGGTGCGAGGCTCGAGACTGCTGAGGAACACTACGGCACGGTACACCGCAATCGGACCGAACCACGCATCCAGGGACTCTGCAGGCTGCGATCAGGCCGGGCAGAGGCTCCCGTTCGGTGGAAGTACTCCATCGGCCACATATGCCTCGGCACGGCTCTGGGCACATGTCGAATGGAGCGTCGCCGAGTATCCGGCGCCCTGCCACGCCAGAGCAGTCCACCGGATACCGCTTGCAGTCAACGCTCCTGTGACCGATTCCAAGCCTGCGTTTCCGACGATCGGATCTGCTGCCGCACTGGTGACGAGCACAGGTACGTCGAGGGCGGCGGGGAGCGCCGGCGCGGCCATGCTCGGCCACGCCGCACACGACGTCGCCGCGACGGCGGCATCCCCACCGAACAACGGATACGTCGTGGACCAGATCTTCTGCAGTTCAGCGGCGCGCATCGCGGTCGGCCATCGCTGCCCGTCGCTGCACTGCGACACCCACTGGCCGTCCGTCGACAGCATCGCCTCGGCTGCCCCCACGGATTCGAGCAGTGGCATGACATCGCCGTCCCGGGCGGCGGCCAGCATGTCGGACAACTCGCGGATGCGGGCCTGCAGGTCTGCGCGGGGTGTACCCAGGAAGGCGGTGATCGCCGTCAGAAGCGCATTCGACGACACCGGCGCGAGCAGGCCATCTGCTGCGCGACCGTAGAGTTCCTCGATCGCTCCGCGCGGATCCGGCCCCAGTGAGCACTCCAGAGCAGCACATCGGCGAGCGAATTCGTCGACGGCGGCCTCCGCCCCTCGCGCACCGGATTCGGCGAGTAGTTCGGCGTCCGCGGTCGCTGCGGCGGGTGAGTCCAGGATCAGCCGCCCGACACCACCCGGATAGGCGGCTGCATATGCCAGCGCGACGGTCGCGCCGTTGCCTATACCGAGCAGACCCAACCGGTCGACATCCCAGGCGCGGCGCAGCTGCTCGATATCGCTGGCGGCATGCGATGCACCGAACATCAGTTGCTGCGGTTGCAGATAGTCGGTGCACGAGATGGTCGCCTGGCGACCGAGTTCGGCGACGCGATCGGACGCATCTCCGCTACGACCGAATTGCCCGAGGTCTGCAAGGGCACGGTGATCGGCCCCGAAGATGCAGTCGATCTCCTGGGACATCCCGAGCCCGCGACGGTCGACAGCGACCAGCGGGCGGGCGGTCAGGGTCGCCGACATCGGACCGGTCGCGAGTGCGGCGAGCGCCCGGCTCGACGGAAGATCGGAGCCGGTCGTCACGACCAGCGGTGCGACGTCGTCGGGCGTGTCGGTGATCCGCGCCCGGAGGACTCCGAGCGGGAACGATCCGGGTACCGCGCCCGTGACGTCGATGGGTGTGGGAACCTGCGCGCATTCGAGAACGAGGCCGGTGGGGCCTGGTGGTAGCCCGAAACCACCGATCGTTTCGGCGGTGCAGTCGCGCCAGGCGAGGTCGCTCTGCGGTACCGGAAGGTCGGTGGCACCCGGGTCGCTCTCGTCTGGCTCGGCCGGTTGGTCGCCTCCCACGTCCTGGACGACCGCCACGTCGGGACGGATCGAGGGACCCGCTCCGCATGCGGCCACCACCGACGCAACTGCGAGCCAACACACAGCGAGCACCCCGGTTCTGCGCATGCGGACAGCCTGCCAGGTGCGCGCAGCTGCGGTGTGCACCGGTGCGCCCAGAAGGGGATGAGGTGTACCCCTCTCATGCTCCGATGCGGTGAACTCACCGTGAACGGCCTGTGAAGTAGATCCCATTACCCCGTCCTGTGCTGGATGTGCCATTCCCCGCCACTATCCTGGTGTGATGCACGAACGTCTCGTCGACCGGAATCCGGTGGTGCCCGCAGACCAACTGGTGGCGCAAATGGTGCCGCCCGCGATGTTCGACGAGGTGAGTTTCGCGTCGTACATTCCGGATCCCGAGGAGCCCAGCCAGGCAGCTGCCGTGGCTGCGGCCGAGGCGTTCGTCGGGAAGGTCGGGAAGATCCGCGGCGGTAAGCGCGGGCTGTTCGGCCGCAAAGCGCCCTCCACGGGTGCCGGTCTGTACCTCGACGGCGGGTTCGGTGTCGGCAAGACGCACCTCCTCGCCTCGATCTTCCACAGTGCCCCTTCTCCCAAGGCATTCGGCACGTTCGTCGAACTCACCCACGTCGTCGGTGCGCTCGGCTTCAACAAGGCCGTCGAGGAACTGTCGAGTCACAGCGTGCTGTGCATCGACGAGTTCGAACTCGACGATCCCGGCGACACCATGCTCGTGTCCCGGCTGCTGACCGAGCTGTCGGCACGTGGAGTCTCGATCGTTGCCACCTCGAACACCCTTCCCGGTCAGCTCGGCGAGGGCCGGTTCGCGGCGCAGGACTTCCTTCGCGAGATCAAGAAGCTCGGTTCCATCTTCGAGACGCTCCGCGTCGACGGCCCCGACTACCGTCATCGTGATCTTCCCCCCGCACCCGAACCGGTCGACTCGGAGGTCCTCGTCGAACGAGCCAACGAGATTCCCGGCGCGACACTCGACGATTTCGACGAGTTGTGCGTCCACCTCAGCACGCTGCACCCCTCGCGCTACGGAAAGCTGGTCGAGGGTGTGAGCGCGGTGTTCCTCAACGGCGTCCACCCGGCCCAGGATCAGTCCGTTGCCCTGCGGCTGGTGGTCCTCGCCGACCGTCTCTACGACGCGAGTATCCCCGTGACAGTGGCGGGCGCGAAGCTCGACGAGATCTTCACACCCGAAATGGTGGCCGGTGGGTACCGCAAGAAGTATCTGCGTGCCACCTCGCGTCTCCTCGCGCTGTCGCGCTTCGAGGTTCCCGCCTGACCTCGCGGTCCGAGCGGCGGGCATGTCCGCAGGCCCTGGCTTCCTGCAGCTCCCATGCCTCCGCAACTGTGACGATGTGACTGCAGCCGTGATGCAGCGCGCCCTACAGGGTGCGCTGCATCACGTGGTCTTGGTGTATCTGCGACCCCACCGTGAATGTGCGTTCGCCGACGACGTCGAACCCTTCCTTCGCGTAGAAGCGACGCGCTCGCGCATTCTGCTGATTGACTCCGAGCCACAATCCGGCGTGACCGCCCGAGCCGCCCAGCTCGACGATCGCTGCCATGAGAGCTTTCGAGACCCCCGTACCGTGCCGGCCGGGGAGGACATAGAACTTACTGATCTCGATCGCCGGACGCGCGGTGAGCATCTCGGCTATCTCCGGGTCTTCGGGCGGAGCATCGATTGCCATCAGATATCCGACGATCTCACCGTCGATCGAGGCCTTGAGAACGATCCGTGTCGGGTCCGTGAGGTACTCGCTGAATCGTTCGGCCGTGAATGTGGCCTCGATGAAAGCGGCAACGTCCGCGCTCGTCGCATCGGGTGGGCACGCCAACGGAAATGTCGCTGCCGCCACGTCGGCGATACTCTCGGCGTCCCAGATTCCTGCACGTTCCACGGAGACGGGTGCGGTGGTTTCTTCGAGTGGTGTCGGCATGATTCCAGTGAACCAGCCGACGGTGCCCGACGTACGCCGGCCCGGAAAGTGCCCGGATATGGCTGAACCCCAGCCTTGGATGGGGGGTCATGGCTGGGGTTCATTACCATCGGGGGGGATGGCACTTCTCACGATACATGAGGGATTCCTCAGCTTCCAAGTTGCGGCTCGGTTCGTGCGGTCACGGTTTCGTCACATGATTTCCGGTCGGAGGTTTGCACTCGTCACGTCGAGGTTCTATGGTGGGCGTCATGAAGCGCGTACTCGTAGTTCACCGCCGTAGCGGGGTCTGATCCGGACCGACCCTTCGCTGCGGGTCATCGAGCTACGTGTCGGTCCTCCCTTCTCGTGGAAGACCACCCCGATGAACGCCTTCGATTCCACTGTTTTCGATTCCACTGCTTTCGATTCGGCCGCTACCCTCGCGTCTGCTTCGTCCCGTGGCCGTACCTCCGAGCGATCGTGGCGGGACCGTCTGCCCCTGCCGTTGCGGGCTGATGCTGCGGGGCTGACCTGGGAACGATTCGCTGCCGTCTACGCGCCGCAGAACGGTCCGGTGCGTCTCGGTGGATGGACCGTCACCGCACTGGCTGCGGGGCGCAGCGCATACGAGGCGACCTTCGCGGTGGGTGCAGCGATTCACACGGCATCGGCTGTCGCGAACGGTCCTGTGGCGGGAATGACCGCAATGCTCCACGATCTCGGAATCAACCTCGAGATCCTGTCGTTCCATCAGCGCGAACTCGGTGTCCGCGGCGCGGCTCGCCGCGGTGGAACGCATGCGACGTTCCTCCTCTGTCGCGAGGGGGAACAGCAGAAGTGGGCCTTGGGTACGGGGCAGTCTGCGACCGAATCCACCCTGCGCGCCATGATCTCCGGAGCGAATCGGCTCGATTCCGCGCGCTGACCGAGAACGTGAAATCCCCCTTCGGAATCCGAAGGGGGATTTCACTGTTTCTGGTGCGCGATACTGGGATTGAACCAGTGACCTCTTCCGTGTCAGGGAAGCGCTCTCCCGCTGAGCTAATCGCGCCGGCACTGGACGCCGGTGTGGAGCGGATGACGGGATTCGAACCCGCGACCCTCACCTTGGCAAGGTGATGCGCTACCAGCTGCGCTACATCCGCGTGTGCACGTTGGGCGAAACTCGAATCGACCCACGTGCTGGTCGACCCTGGTGCGCGATACTGGGATTGAACCAGTGACCTCTTCCGTGTCAGGGAAGCGCTCTCCCGCTGAGCTAATCGCGCGAGGTGGAGACGGGAATCGAACCCGTGTGCACGGCTTTGCAGGCCGTTGCCTCACCACTCGGCCACTCCACCATAAAAGGTCGAGTCCAACCTCTCGAGCGGATGACGGGATTCGAACCCGCGACCCTCACCTTGGCAAGGTGATGCGCTACCAGCTGCGCTACATCCGCACTTGCACCGTGGCGTCGTGCTCTCCGTGGTGCGGTTAAAAACTTAGCCGACCATCGCGGAAACACACAAATCTGCAGGTCAGCGCAAGAAAACTCAGCCAGGACGGCGTTGGAAAGGGTGTGTGGACGTCGTTGGGGCGGATTGGAGGGGCATCGAGTGGGACTGGAACGTGGCAGTGTGCGACGAAAGAGCGGCGCGCCCGAGGTGCTGGTACCTCAACTCGAGGGCTCACCCTTGTGGGGTGACGTCCCGAGAGGCCGATGACGGGAGCTCATCGGTCGGGTGAAATACCGCGAAAAGCGGCGAGACCTGCAGATTCGTGTTCGCCCACGGGAGCGTGTTAAATTTCTTTGCGTTCGAGCCGCTGCAAAGCGGAACGGTCCCGTGGCTCAGTGGAAGAGCGTCCCGTTCACACCGGGAAGGTCGCTGGTTCGATCCCAGCCGGGACCACAGGTTCGCGCAAGGGCACCCTGCACAGGGTGCCCTTTTTGCGTATCTTGGCATGCAACTGTCGAGCGCAGCCGTGGCTGTGCGATCCGGTGGGACGAGAGGCTCGTTGCCCGCTCGACAATGTTGCACGTCTGCGGCCATCGAAGTCCGTATCGGCGATGCAGGTGCAGACCGCGGTGGTTCGAGGAGGATTCGTCAGATGAGTGTCGCAGACGGTGCATGGCCGGCAGTGGGGACGACAGGTGCCCGCTTCGGGTCCAGGCGTCCACGTCACCGCACGAAGCGGGACGATCTTGTATATTCCCCCTCTGAAGAGGGGGAGCGGTCGTCGGAGTGGGACGCTGCTGTGACACCGGCGTCGGTCGAGGGGGCGGAGCCGACTACCGGAGGTCAGATGGCTGCCGGTGAGGTGGCGCGCCGGGGCTCGCGCCCGATGGATCGGACGTTCGACGGCACTGTGTACGAAAGCACTGGGGGAGTCGGGAAATTGGAAGATCACACATCGTCGTTCGTGAGGCCGTTCGTCCGGATCGGTGGCCGTACCCGGGCCGAAGTGGACCTGCCGCTCGAGGCGCTGGTGTCCACGGTCTCGTCGTCGACGAGCATGATGGCCGGCAAGTTCGCGGAGGAACACCGTGTGGTCGTCGGTCTGTGTGCACAACCGCGCTCGACCATGGAGGTGGCCGCTCTGGCGGGAATTCCCCTCGGAGTGGCCCGTGTACTGATCGGCGACCTCGCGAGCGCGGGCATCCTGACCGTGCACAGCACGGTGGACCGGGTCGGGCCGGGCAGTGAGCTTCTCGAGCGGGTCCTCACGGGGCTGCACTCGCTCTGACGGTTCGGGTGCGTCGTCGCCGTGTTTCGCTCGGCATGCCCTGTGTTCGGCTGTGTGAACGCATATCGATAGCATGAGGAGGTTGCCCGTCGCGCGTCGCCGACGCGCCCGGTAGCAGCCCCCAGAACAGGCATCCAGCCCCAGTACAGGCATCAGCCGAGGAGTCCAGCACAGTGACCACGCCCGCATCCGCGAATCCAGCCACGCTCGTCAGGGTGCCTGCGGGAACCACTGTCGCTTCCGCAGTGCGTGAGGCCGGACTCCCCGCCAAGGGTCCCGACGCGATCGTGGTCGTCCGGGACGACGAAGGTGCCCTGCGCGACCTTTCCTGGATTCCCGACGCGGACGTCGAGGTGGAGGCAGTCCGTGCCGACACCGAGGACGGCCGCAGCGTGATCCGGCACTCGGCCGCTCATGTTCTTGCCCAGGCCGTCCAGCAGGAGTTTCCCGAAGCGAAGCTCGGCATCGGCCCGCCCATCAAGGACGGCTTCTACTACGACTTCCAGGTCGAGCGGCCCTTCACTCCGGAGGATCTCGCGAAGCTCGAGAAGCGAATGAAGAAGATCGTCAAGGATGCGCAGCGTTTCTCCCGCCGCGTCGTCGAGAACATCGACGACGCCCGCGAGGAACTGAAGAACGAGCCGTTCAAGCTCGAGCTCATCGACGACAAGTCGGGTGGCAGCGATTTCGAGCCGGACCCCGAGATCATGGAGGTCGGCGGCAAGGAGCTGACCATCTACGACAACCTCAATCCCCGCACGGGCGAGCTGGTGTGGAAGGACCTGTGCCGCGGCCCGCACCTGCCGACCACCAAGTTCATTCCCGCTTTCAAGCTCACCCGCAGCTCCGCAGCGTACTGGCGCGGCGACCAGGACAATGCCGACCTCCAGCGAATCTACGGCACTGCATGGGAATCCTCCGAGGCGCTCGACCGCCACCTGGAGTTGCTCGCCGAGGCAGAGCGCCGCGATCATCGCAAGCTCGGTGCAGAACTCGACCTGTTCTCGTTCCCCGATGAGCTCGGTTCGGGTCTGCCGGTCTTCCATCCGAAGGGCGGCATCATCCGCCAGGAGATGGAGAATTACTCGCGCCAGCGCCACGTCGACGCAGGATACGACTTCGTCAACACCCCGCACATCACCAAGGGGCATCTCTACGAAGTCTCGGGCCACCTCGATTGGTACAAGGACGGCATGTTCCCCGCGATGCACATCGACGAGGAACTGAACGACGACGGCACGATCCGCAAGCCCGGGCAGGACTACTACCTCAAGCCGATGAACTGCCCGATGCACGACTTGATCTTCCGGTCGAGGGGGCGTTCGTACCGAGAGCTGCCATTGCGGATGTTCGAGTTCGGCTCGGTGTACCGCTACGAGAAATCGGGTGTCGTGCACGGGCTCACCCGTGTGCGCGGCATGACGCAGGACGACGCGCACATCTTCTGCACGCCCGAGCAGATGCGCGACGAGCTCACCACGATCTTGAATTTCATCCTCGACGTGCTCAAGGATTACGGCCTCGACGACTATTACCTCGAGTTGTCGACGAAGAACCCGAAGAAGTTCGTCGGGAGCGACGAATTGTGGGAGACGGCCACCGAGACGTTGCGTGAGGTCGCGGAGTCCTCGGGCCTGACGTTGGTTCCGGATCCGGGCGGCGCCGCGTTCTACGGGCCGAAGATCTCCGTCCAGGTCAACGACGCGCTCGGTCGTAACTGGCAGATGTCGACCATTCAACTCGACTTCAATCTGCCCGAGCTCTTCGAACTCGAGTACACCGGATCCGATGGCATCAAGCACCGTCCGGTAATGATTCACCGTGCGCTGTTCGGCTCGATCGAGCGATTCTTCGGTGTACTCACCGAGCACTACGCCGGCGCATTCCCCGCCTGGCTCTCACCCGTCCAGGTGGTCGGTATCCCTGTCGCCGCCGAGTTCGAGGATCACCTCTTCGACGTCGTCGCCGAATTGAAGTCGGCCGGTATCCGCGCCGAGGTGGATGTGTCCGACGATCGCATGCAGAAGAAGATCCGAACCCACACCACGCAGAAGGTTCCCTTCATGCTGCTCGCCGGCGAACGCGACGTGGCTGCCGGTGCGGTGAGCTTCCGGTTCCGCGACGGCACTCAGGTCAACGGCGTGCCCGTCGATGAAGCCGTGAGCATTGTGTCCGAGTGGGTTCGCCGACGGGAGAACGCCTCTCCCACCGCGGAGCTGGTGCGTCCGGCAGAGCAGGGAGCTAGCTCTTGACCGGCGAGGGAACTCCGGGGCCCGCCGACACCGCCGATTCGATGATCGACCGCGGTGTCGGCGAATCCGACCACCTTCAGCGGCTGTGGTCCCCGCACCGCATGTCGTACATCACCGAATCCCCGGGGCTGCGAAGCGAGCCGTACGAGCCGTTCACCGAGATCCCGAAGATGGCCGACGAAGAAGGCCTGGTCGTTGCCCGCGGCGAAACCGTGTACGCGGTGCTCAACCTCTACCCGTACAACCCGGGCCACCTCATGGTGGTGCCTTACCGGCGGGTGGCGAACCTCGAAGATCTCACGGTGGACGAGAGCACCGAGCTCATGGCCTTCGCTCAGCGGGCGCTTAGGGTGATCAAGAAGGTGTCGCGTCCCCACGGGTTCAATGTCGGACTCAATCTGGGAGCCGCTGCGGGAGGTTCGCTGTCCGAACATCTGCACCTGCATGTGGTGCCGCGGTGGGGTGGCGACGCGAACTTCATCACCGTCCTCGGCGGATCCAAGGTGATGGTGCAGCTGCTGCGCGACACCCGCGCATTGCTGGCCTCGGCATGGGACGAGTGACGCCGACCGGAGACGGGCACGCCCCAGGCCGCACCCGCGGTCGCACGGTGCGTCATGGCAGGATCGGATTCCGGATACGTCGGTCGAAGGGAAATTCGGGGGTCTCGGAATGCTGAGCTTCTTCGGTCGCGCATCGGTATCGAAGGTGACCGCACCGCTCGGTCATGCCTTGAACCGCACCGGCCTGACCCCGGACGCCGTCACCATCATCGGTACTGTTGCCACGATCGCCGCTGCCCTCACGCTGTTCCCGGCCGGCCACCTGTTCGTCGGCACACTCGTCATCTGGCTGTTCGTGATGTTCGACATGCTCGATGGTGCAATGGCACGTGCCCGCGGCGGCGGAACACGTTTCGGCGCGGTCCTGGACGCCACGTGCGATCGAGTTGCAGACGGTGCGATCTTCGCAGGTCTCGCGTGGTGGGCGGTCTATCACGAGCAGAGCAGGCCGTTGGTGGTCGCGACGCTGATCTGCCTCGTGTCCTCGCAGGTGATCTCGTACGCGAAGGCTCGTGCCGAGGCGAGCGGCCTGTCGGCCGACGGCGGTCTCATCGAGCGCCCCGATCGTCTCGTGATCGTGCTCGTCGGCTCCGGCCTGACCGGTCTCGGTCTCGACTGGGCCATCCACATCGCGATGTGGATGCTCGCCGCGGGATCGGTCGTCACTGTGATCCAGCGGGTGTTCGCGGTGCGGAACTCGCCCGGCGCGCGTGAACTGCTGCCGATCACGCCGGCATCTGCCCCGACGCCCGAGACGGATACCGACAACGGGGAGCGGTCGTGAAGGGTGAGGGCAGAGCATGAATGCGGCCGAGCGACTCTCGGACCTCGGCTACGCAGCGGGATGGCGGCTGGTGCGACTGTTGCCGGAGCGTGTCGCGACGCGGTTGTTCGATGCGGGCGCCGACTTCGCTGCTCGCCGGGACGGCGGACCGAATCAACTGCGCCGCAATCTCGCCCGCGTGCTCGAGGTTTCTCCCGAACAGGTACCCGATGATCTGATCAGGGCTTCGGTCCGGTCGTATGCGCGTTATTGGCGCGAATCCTTCCGTCTTCCGTCGATGGACCTCGACGCCACCGCGGCAGCGATCGATTCGGCGGTCGAAGGCCGCGAACACATCGAGGCGGCGTTGGCTGCCGGACGTGGCGCGGTTCTGGCTCTGCCGCACAGCGGCAACTGGGACATGGCCGGCGTGTGGTGCGTCCGCACGTACGGCGGGTTGTCCACGGTGGCCGAGCGTCTGCGCCCCGAGTCGTTGTTCCGCCGTTTCGTCGAGTACCGGGAAGGCCTCGGATTCGAGGTGTTCCCGCTCTCGGGCGGTGAGAGCCCCCCGTTCGTCGAGCTGTCGGCGCGTCTGCGCGACAACAAGGTCGTCTGCCTGTTGGGGGAGCGCGATCTCGCGCGCAAGGGCGTGCCCGTGACGTTCATGGGAGAGCCCACGCGGATGCCTGCCGGACCCGCGAAACTGGCGATCGACACCGGCGCGGCGCTACTTCCCGTGCATTGCTGGTTCACCGATGACGGGTGGGGATTCCGGGTCCACCCGGAGGTCGATGTCAGCGGCGGTATCGGCAGCGCCACGCAGCAACTGGCCGACCGATTCGCCGCCGATATAGCGGCACACCCTGCAGACTGGCACATGTTGCAACCATTGTGGATGGACGACCTGTCCGACTCACGACGCGCCCGAATGGAGGAGTGAGTGAGGATCGGAATGGTGTGCCCGTACTCGTTCGATGTGCCGGGTGGTGTCCAGGCCCACGTCGTGGACCTCGCCGAGGTTCTCATCGCCCGCGGCCACGAGGTGAGCGTGCTCGCGCCCGCTTCTGAGCACACGGCGCTGCCCGACTTCGTCGTCTCCGCAGGTAGAGCAGTCGCGATCCCGTACAACGGATCGGTGGCCCGACTGAGCTTCGGGCCGGTCTCCTACGCTCGGGTGCGCCGCTGGATCAACGACAACAACTTCGACGTCCTCCACATCCACGAACCGAACGCACCGAGCCTGTCGATGCTCGCATTGAAGATCGCCGAGGGGCCGATCGTCGCGACGTTCCACACGTCGACGACGAAGTCGCTGGTACTGAGCACCTTCCAGGGGGTTCTGCAGCCGTTTCTCGAGAAGATCAGCGGTCGCATCGCCGTCTCCGAACTCGCCCGCCGTTGGCAGGTCACCTCCCTCGGAGCCGACGCCGTGGAAGTCCCGAACGGGGTCGACGTGCCGTTCTTCCGACACTCTCCGCTGCTCCCCGGTTATCCGCGGGAGGGCCGGACTGTGCTCTTTCTCGGCCGCTTCGACGAATCCCGCAAGGGCATGGACGTGCTCATCGGGGCTCTGCCCGCACTGGTGGCGCGATACCCGGACATCGAGATCCTGGTCGTGGGTCGCGGCGACGAGGACAGACTCCGAAAAGACGCCGGGCCCCACGCAGGTCACCTCCGATTCCTGGGACAGGTCGACGACGACGAGAAGGCCGCCGCGATGCGTGGCGCCGACGTGTACTGTGCACCGAACCTCGGCGGGGAAAGTTTCGGAATCGTGCTCGTCGAGGCAATGGCGGCCGGCACCGCCGTCGTCGCCTCCGAGCTCGATGCGTTCAGGCGAGTGCTGCGCGACGGCCGAGCAGGGGTGCTCGTCCCCATCGGTGACTCGAAGGCGCTCGCAGGCGGCATCCTGGAGGTCCTCGATGACGACGACCGTCGCGCAGCGTTGGTCGAGGCCGGATCCGAGGTCGTGGAGACCTACGATTGGCCGGTGGTGGCCGACCAGATCCTGCGGGTGTACGAGACGGTCACCGTCGGCGCCGGGCCGGTACGGGAGGTGCGGTCGTGACGCTCAGCGCTCTGACGATCTTCGTCCTGGCGTTGATCGCCGCCGTCGTCCTGTTGCTCGGCCTGTGGGCCTACGGGACAGCGAATCGCCTCGACCGGCTGCACGTGCGGTCGGACCTGTCTTGGCATGCGCTCGATGCTGCCCTCGCCCGTCGTGCCGTGGTGGTGCGGAGTATCGCGGCATCCACGTCCGCCTCGGACGGTCGTCGGTTGTCGGTGCTGGCCGACCGGGCGGAACGTGCGGACCGTGCACAGAGGGAGACGGCGGAGAACGAACTTTCCGTTGCACTGGCCGGTCTCGACGTCGAACGTCTGCGCCCGCAACTGGTCGCCGAACTGGCCGATGCCGAGGCCCGGGTTCTCATCGCCAGAAGATTCCACAACGACGCTGTGCGCGACACACTCGCGTTGCGCACTCGTCGCCCGGTGCGGTGGCTCCACCTCGGTGGCACTGCGCCGCTGCCGACCTATTTCGAGATCGCCGAACGCGAAGTCGACAAGGCAGTCGCTGTCGAGAGATACGAGACCGTCGACAATGCCGGTGTCGGCCCATCGCAGGCGCCGACACCGGATCGGGCCCGCACCTCGGCCCGGGTGGTGCTGTTGGACGACACCGGACGCGTACTCCTGCTTCGCGGTCACGATCCGGCCCGTCCGGAGGTGCGCTTCTGGTTCACCGTCGGTGGTGCCGTGGAACCGGGAGAGGACCTGCGTGTCGCAGCCGTTCGGGAACTCGCAGAGGAGACCGGGCACGTCGTCGCCGCCGCGCAGCTCGTCGGACCCGTGTGGCGACGAGTGGCCGTTTTCCCGTTCAACGGTGAGGTCCTCCATTCCGAAGAACTGTTCTTCGTTCTACAGACACCCGGATTCGAGCCGGGCCCGGAAGGGTTCACCGAGCTCGAACATCGAATGGGTCTCGAGTTCAGGTGGTTCGACACCGAAGGCCTCCGCGCACTCGTCGCCTCCGGAGAACCGCTGTACCCGCAGGACCTCCCGGAGCTGCTCGACGAGGCCAGGCGTATCGCCGGTACGCACGAGGAAACCGCGGCGAACACTCCGCTGCGTGCCATTCGCTGACCCTGAGAATCCCGACAGCGACCCGAGGAGGCCAGCGCATCGCGACTGGCTATGGGGAACCACCGGCTTGCGGTCATAGGCTCGGCGAGTCGCGATGCGCTTCTGCGCGACGTCCTTCCGTGCCGACGTCGTCGTGCCGGATTTTGCTGCGTCGGTTCGCTGCACCCGAGTTCTGCTGTGTCGAGTTTCTTCTGAGGAGTTCAGCTGTGAGTACCCCGGACACCACTGCCCCCACCGGTACCGCCCGCGTCAAGCGTGGCATGGCCGAAATGCTCAAGGGCGGTGTGATCATGGATGTGGTCACCCCCGACCAGGCCAAGATCGCCGAGGACGCGGGTGCGGTGGCGGTCATGGCACTCGAGCGCGTGCCCGCGGACATCCGCGCTCAGGGCGGAGTGTCCCGGATGAGCGACCCCGACATGATCGACGGGATCATCAGTGCGGTCTCCGTTCCGGTGATGGCCAAGGCCCGGATCGGACACTTCGTCGAGGCCCAGGTGTTGCAGGCCCTCGGGGTCGACTACATCGACGAGTCCGAGGTCCTCACGCCGGCCGACTACGAGAACCACATCGACAAGTTCGCATTCACGGTTCCGTTCGTGTGTGGCGCGACCAACCTCGGGGAAGCACTGCGGCGAATCAACGAAGGTGCGGCGATGATCCGCTCCAAGGGTGAGGCCGGCACCGGCGACGTCTCCAACGCCACGACTCACATGCGGCAGATCCGGCAGCAGCTCCGGCGGCTGAGTTCGCTTCCCGAGGACGAACTCTACGTCGCGGCGAAGGAACTACAGGCTCCTTACGATCTCGTGGTCGAGGTCGCGAAGGCAGGGAAGCTGCCGGTGACATTGTTCACGGCGGGCGGTATCGCCACCCCCGCGGATGCGGCAATGATGATGCAGCTCGGTGCGGAAGGCGTGTTCGTCGGTTCCGGGATCTTCAAGTCCGGCAACCCCGAACAGCGTGCCGCCGCAATCGTCAAGGCCACTACCTTCTACGACGACCCCGATGTGCTCGCGAAGGTGTCGCGTGGACTGGGCGAGGCCATGGTCGGCATCAACGTCGACGACATCCCGGTGCCGCACCGGCTTGCCGAGCGCGGATGGTAGCCGTCCCTGCCTTGTCCGGGTCGTCCGGCGGATAACCTACTTCCGGGTACAAGACGGAAAGGTCCCGCATGGCGAAGATCGAAGACATCCTCGAGCTCGAACGAATCGAAGAGAACATCTTCCGCGGTATCGCAACGGAGACGTTGCTGCCGCGGACGTTCGGCGGCCAGGTGGCGGGGCAGGCGCTGGTATCGGCAGTACGCACCGTGGTCCCGGAATTCCAGGTCCACTCTCTGCACGGCTATTTCCTCCGTCCGGGAGATCCGACGAGGGGCATTGTGTACCAGGTCGACCGGATCCGGGACGGGCGGTCATTCTGCACGCGCCGGGTCACCGCCGTACAGGGCGGCCGTGCGATCTTCACCATGTCGGCGTCTTTCCACGACGACGATCGGGGCCTCGAACATCAGGACGAGATGCCCACCGTGCCCGAGCCGGAGGAGCTCCCCGACGCGAAGACACTCGTCGAACAGGGGCGCGAAGAGTTCGCGTGGGCGTTGCACGAATGGTCGAACTGGGATTTCCGATTCGTGCCGCCTGAGCACATGGTTGCCGACCGCGGGGTGGCCGCGCATCAGCGGGTGTGGTTCCGCTCGCGTGCCACGCTTCCGGACGACCCGGTCTTCCACGTGTGCACCCTCGCCTACATGAGCGATATGACCCTGCTCGGCTCCGCACACGTCATCCACCCGGAAGAAAAGACCCAGGACGCGTCGCTCGACCACGCCATGTGGTTCCTGCGACCGTTCCGGGCCGACGACTGGTTGCTCTACGACCAGACGTCGCCCTCGGCTGGGTTCGGCCGTGCGTTGACCCAGGGCCGTATCTACGACAGCCGAGGAAACATGGTCGCCGCGGTCGTGCAGGAAGGACTCACGCGCTACCTGCGTGACTCCTGATCTGCCGACCTCGGTAGCGAGTTCGGCGGCCACCGACGACATGAGAGGAAGGCGGACCGCCGTGGCAACTTCGCTGCTGCACACAACTCCGACGATCGGGGTGCTCGCGCTCCAAGGCGACGTGCGGGAGCATAGGGCGGCGCTTGAAGCGGCGGGTGCGCGCACCGTCGCGCTGCGCCGCGACAGCGAACTCGACGCGGTCGACGGCATCGTGATTCCCGGTGGCGAATCGACGACGATGAGCAGGCTGCTCCGGGTGTTCGATCTGCTCGAACCACTGCGGGCGCGGCTGAAGGAGGGACTCCCTGCTTACGGCTCGTGCGCCGGGATGATCCTGCTTGCCACCGAGGTACTCGACACTCGGTCGGATGCCGAGCATCTCGACGCGCTCGACATCACCGTGAGGCGGAACGCCTTCGGTCGCCAGGTGGATTCGTTCGAGACCGACCTCGATATGAGTGGAGTCGACGGCGGTCCGGTGCGGGCGGTGTTCATCCGCGCGCCCTGGGTGGAGCGTGTCGGGTCCGGCATCGAGGTCCTCGCCCGGGTTCCCCAGGGTCCGGCCGAGGGGCGGGTCGTGGCGGTGCGGCAGGACGGGGTGTTCGCGACGTCCTTCCACCCAGAGGTGACAGGTGATCTGCGGGTCCATCGACTCTTCGTCGAGGCTGTGCGCTCGCACGCCGGGGCCCGGTAGGTAGACTCGACTCTCCGAACTGTCGGTTTCACCGACTTCACATCGCCGGAAGGGGCTCGAAGCGAATGAGCGGCCACTCCAAATGGGCCACCACCAAGCACAAGAAGGCGGCCATCGACGCCAAGCGCGGCAAGATGTTCGCGAAACTCATCAAGAACATCGAGGTGGCAGCTCGTACCGGTGGTGGTGACCCCAGCGGGAATCCGACCCTGTTCGACGCCATCCAGAAGGCGAAGAAGAGTTCGGTACCGAACGACAACATCGAACGCGCTCGCAAGCGTGGTGGGGGCGAAGAAGCCGGCGGCGCCGACTGGCAGAACATCACGTACGAGGGATACGGTCCGAACGGTGTAGCACTGCTCATCGAGTGCCTGACGGACAACCGCAATCGTGCTGCGGGCGAGGTGCGGACCGCGATGACACGGAACGGCGGCAACATGGCCGATCCGGGCTCTGTCGCCTATCTGTTCACCCGCAAGGGCGTCGTCACGCTCGAGAAGAACGGTCGGTCCGAGGACGACCTCCTGGAGATCGTCCTCGACGCCGGCGCCGAGGAGATCAACGACCTCGGAGACTCGTTCGAGATCGTGTCCGAGCCGACGGATCTCATTGGCGTGCGTACCGCGCTCATCGATGCGGGAATCGACTACGACGCGGCGGATCCCGACTTCCGTGCGTCGGTGGAAGTGCCCGTCGATGCGGAGGGCGCACGGAAGGTCATGAAGCTCATCGATGCGCTCGAAGACTGCGACGATGTGCAGGACGTCTACTCGAACGTCGACATCCCCGACGAGGTCCTCTCCGAACTCGACGCCTGACCCACCGCCGTGGCACCGGCCCTCGGGTCGGCGCCACGGCAGATCGGTGGCGCGGCGCGTGTCGTTCGGGCCGCAGTCGGAGTGTTCCGCTAGGGTCTCGAACAACTGTTCGTAGTGCGTGAAGGGGTGTGGCGGTTGCGTGTGATGGGTGTCGACCCCGGGCTGACACGATGTGGATTCGGGATGGTCGATACCGGTCGAGGCCGGGTCGTCGTGCCCGTTGCCGTCGATGTGATCCGCACGCCCACCGATCTCGACCTCGCCGGGCGGCTGCTGCTGATCTCCGATGCCGCCGAAGACTGGCTCGATCGCTACAAGCCGGATGTCGTCGCCGTCGAGCGCGTCTTCTCACAGAACAATGTCCGCACCGCGATGGGAACCGCGCAGGCCGGGGGCGTGGTCGCCCTGTCTGCCGCTCGACGTGGCATCCCGGTGATGTTCCACACCCCCAGCCAGGTCAAGTCCGCGGTCACCGGTAACGGCAGTGCCGACAAGAAGCAGATGACCGCGATGGTCACCCGCATTCTCGGGCTCGACACTCCACCGAAACCGGCCGACGCGGCGGACGCCTTGGCCCTGGCCATCTGTCACTGTTGGCGGGCGCCGATGCTGGCGAGGTTGGCAGCAGCGGAAGCTGCGGCAGAAGAACAGAAGCGACGGTACGAGCAACGGTTACGCGACCAGGTCGCGGCCCGGAAGGCAGGGACACGGTGATCGCCTCGGTGCGCGGAGAAGTCCTCGAGATTGCGCTCGACCACGTCGTCGTCGAATCCGGAGGAATCGGGTACCGCGTCAATGCCACGCCGGCCACCCTCGCGACATTGCGTCGTGGAGCCGAAACACGACTGGTGACGGCGATGATCGTCCGCGAGGACTCCATGACCCTCTACGGATTCGCCGATCCGGAGGCGCGCGACCTCTTCGGACTGCTGCAGACCGTGTCGGGTGTGGGCCCGCGCCTCGCGATGGCGACGCTCGCTGTCCTCGAGCCCACAGCGCTGCGCGCGGCTCTCGCGGAGGGGAACACGGCGGCGCTCACCCGGGTTCCCGGCATCGGCAAGCGCGGCGCCGAGCGCATGATCGTCGAACTGCGAGACAAAGTCGCCACATACGGAGTCGGTGAGGACTCGCCGACCCTGTCTGCGGTGTCCTCGCCGATCAGGGAGCAGGTCGTCGAGGCGCTCGTTGGCCTGGGCTTTCCGCTCAAGCAAGCGGAGCAGTCGACTGATGCGGTGTTGAACGCCGATCCCGCAGCCGGCACGTCCACCGCGTTGCGTGCGGCGCTGTCGGCCTTGGGTAAGTCACGATGACCGAGGACGACACTCCCGATCCTTTCGCCGACGAGTTCGCCGAGGAATCGGCGGTCACTGCGGAGTACACATCGTCCGACGGTGAGATCGAGGCGAGCCTGCGCCCGAAGAGCCTCGACGACTTCATCGGCCAACCCCGGGTTCGGGAACAGCTGCAACTGGTGCTGCGCGGTGCCAAGATGCGCGGCGGCACGCCCGACCACATCCTCCTGTCCGGTCCGCCCGGACTGGGGAAGACCTCGATGGCGATGATCATCGCGGGGGAACTCGGGTCCTCGCTCCGGCTGACGTCCGGGCCGGCACTCGAACGTGCCGGCGACCTCGCCGCAATGCTGTCGAATTTGGTGGAGGGTGATGTTCTCTTCATCGACGAGATCCACCGGATCGCCCGACCGGCAGAGGAGATGCTCTATCTGGCGATGGAGGACTTCCGCGTGGATGTCGTCGTCGGCAAGGGCCCGGGCGCCACGTCGATCCCACTCGAGGTCGCCCCGTTCACGCTGGTCGGCGCGACCACCCGTTCCGGTGCCCTGACCGGTCCGCTGCGCGACCGGTTCGGCTTCACCGCCCACATGGACTTCTACGACCCTCCCGAACTGCGGCGGATTCTTCAGCGTTCGGCCGGCATCCTCGGTATCGAACTGTACGAGGATGCGAGCGCGGAGATCGCCGGGCGCTCCCGCGGTACCCCGCGTATCGCGAACCGGCTGCTGCGGCGTGTCCGCGACTACGCCGATGTTCGCGCCGACGGCATCGTCACACGTGCGATCGCGCAGGCCGCCCTCGAGGTGTACGACGTGGACCCGATCGGGCTCGATCGGCTCGATCGCGCAGTGCTCGGCGCGCTCGTGCGTAGCTTCGGTGGCGGACCGGTGGGCGTGTCGACGCTTGCGGTCGCCGTGGGGGAGGAGCCGGCCACCGTCGAGGAGGTCTGCGAGCCGTTTCTCGTGCGTGCGGGCATGGTGGCGCGCACTCCGAGGGGGCGTGTCGCGACGCAGGCCGCATGGTTGCAGTTGGGGTTGACGCCCCCTCCGGACGCGGCAGCCGGTGGGATCGAGGTGCGTGCCCGCGAGCCGCAGGTCGATTTGTCTGCCGAGGAGTGAACGGGCCCTATCGCGGCAAACCGGACGGCGGGACATACCTTCGCATCCGAGGTAGTGGCACACTGGTCTATTGCGTCGGTCCACGGGGGCCGACAGAGCGTTGCTGTGGTGGATACCACCGCGACACCGGTTACGAACCCGAGGACTGACTTCAACGATGGAATTGCTCTTCCCGCTCCTGATTCTTGCACTGCTCGTGCCCACGTTCCTGGGAGTGCGTCGGCAGAAGAAGGAGATGCAGAAGGTCACTGCGCTCCAGGACTCCCTGCGCGTCGGCGACCGCGTGGTGACCACAGCGGGCCTGCACGCCACAGTCACAGAGCTGCGCGACGACACGGTTGATCTCGAGGTTGCCCCGGGTGTGGTCACAGTGTGGTCGCGCCTGGTCATCCGTGAGCGGATCGAGGAGCCGGCCTTGGCCGACGACCTCGACTCGGTTTCGCTGCGCAAGGACGACAACGCCACACCCGAGACGGGTCCGACCGAGCACTGAGGCGTACGCTCGGCCGTCTCGGCCGGCCGACACGTCCAGCGTGGTCGACACCGCGGTAGCCGGTGTCGATCCGCCGCGCCCTGCGCGGCCGTTTTCACCGACCCACTCACGCGTATCGAGGAGACTGACAGACCGTGGCACCTTCCAATGGATCGGTGCATCCCGCGCGCGCACTCACCCTGTTCGGGGTGATTCTCGTCGCGCTGTATGCACTGGTCTTCTTCACCGGGGACAAGTCGCCGGCTCCGAAACTCGGCATCGATCTGCAGGGCGGCACGCGGGTGACGCTGACAGCGCGCACACCTGACGGGAGCACGCCGAGCCGGGAGAGCCTGTCGCAGGCTCAGCAGATCATCGAGACCCGCGTCAACGGTCTCGGCGTGTCGGGCTCGGAAGTGGTCGTCGACGGCGACAACTTGGTGATCACCGTGCCCGGCGACGACAGTGCGCAGGCCAAGACGCTGGGCCAGACGGCCCGTCTGTACATTCGCCCCGTGATCGGTGGCCCGATCGACAGTTCCATGACGGCGGACCAGCTGACCGAACAGACGCCACCGGAGGGCACCGACCCGCTGGCACCGGAGGACACCGATCCGGCAGCACCTGCCCAGCCCGAGACTGCGGAGCAGCCCGCGAACGATGCTCCGGAACCGCAGGGCCGGCCGTTCCCCGCACAGGATCCCACCGACCCTCCCGTCGAACCGGGGACAGAGACAGCACCACCGACGGACGAGCCTGCCCCGGCTCCGGAGGATTCCGAGCCGCTCACCCAGCAGGAGCAGGCCGCGGTCGACATCGCTGCGGCAATGGCAACCCGCCAGAGCGACGACCCGATGGTGCAGCAGGAGGCCGCGCTGGCACTCGACTGTTCGGCCCCCGATCCGTTGGCGGGCAATGATGACCCCGCGCTGCCGCTGGTGGCGTGTTCGACCGATGGCACGGCAATCTATCTGCTCGGACCGAGCATCATCGACGGTCAGCAGATCGACGACGCGACCTCCGGTTTCAACAGCCAGCAGTCGCGCTACGAGGTGAGCCTGACGTTCGACAACGAGGGCAGCAACACCTGGGCGCAGTACACCGCCGCGAACATCGGTTCGCAGGCCGCGTTCGTGCTCGACTCCAAGGTGGTGAGCGCCCCGGTCATCCAGGGTGCGACGCCTGCGGGTAGCGCCACATCGATCACGGGCCAGTTCACCAATACTCAGGCGACCGAGCTGGCGAACACCCTCAAGTACGGTTCGCTCCCGTTGTCGTTCGTCGCGTCAGAGGCGCAGACGGTCTCTGCAACCCTGGGCTTCGCGTCACTCGAAGCAGGCCTGATCGCGGGCGCAGTCGGTCTGGTGCTGGTCCTGCTCTTCTGCCTGGTGTACTACCGGATGCTGGGTCTGCTCACCGCGTTGTCGCTGGTGCTCGCGGGTCTCGCCGTCTACGCCATCATGGTGCTGCTCGGGCGGTACATCGGGTACACCCTCGACCTCGCCGGTATTGCGGGTCTGATCATCGGTATCGGCATGACCGCTGATTCGTTCGTGGTCTTCTTCGAACGAATCAAGGACGAGATCCGTGAGGGGCGCAGTTTCCGGTCGGCGGTGCCGCGCGGGTGGGCTCGTGCCCGTCGCACCATCCTGTCAGGTAACGCGGTGAGCTTCATTGCAGCTGCGGTGCTGTACGTATTGGCGGTCGGTCAGGTGCGAGGCTTCGCATTCACTCTGGGCCTGACGACGATCCTCGACGTCGTCGTGGTCTTCCTGGTGACCTGGCCGCTTGTGCATCTTGCGTCCAGGTCGAAGACGTGGTCCAAGCCGAGCATGAACGGTCTCGGCGCGATTCAAGAGGTGGCGCGCGAGCGTCAGCTGGCTGCGGCTGCGGCGAAGGAGGCGTGACGGTGACCGACACGACGACAACGGCATCGACCGTCTCGAGAAAGGGCCGGCTTTCCGGCCTGTACACAGGCACGGGTGCGTTCGAGATCATCGGGCAGCGCAAGCGGTATTACCTGCTCACGGGTGCGATCGTCGCGGTCGCACTGCTGAGCATGCTCCTGCGCGGCTTCACGTGGGGTATCGATTTCGAAGGTGGCACCCGGATCCAGATGCCGGTGGTTGCCGAGGCGACCGCCACGGACGTCGAAACCGTGTTCGACGACGCGGTCGGATTCGCACCGGAATCGGTGCAGACCGTGGGCGCGGGCGCGGGCGCCACTTTCCAGATCCGGTCCGAGGCTCTCGACATCGGCCAGGTCGAATCGGTACAGACAGCGCTCTTCGACGAGTTCCAGCCGGTGGACGCCGAGGGGGAGCCCTCGCGCAACGCGATCAGCGTCGCCGACGTCAGCGAGACCTGGGGTGGGCAGATCACCCAGAAGGCGTTGATCGCACTCCTGGTGTTCCTGGTGATCGTCAGCGTCTACATCGGGGTGCGGTACGAGCGTGACATGGCGATCGCCGCGATCGCCGCGATGTTCTTCGACATCATCGTCACCGCCGGTATCTACTCCCTGGTCGGATTCGAGGTGACACCGGCGACAGTCATCGGCTTGCTCACGATCCTCGGATTCTCGTTGTACGACACGGTGGTCGTCTTCGACAAGGTCGAGGAGAACACGCGCGGAATCCTGCATCTGCACCGACGTACCTACGCGGAGCAGGCCAACCTCGCGGTCAACCAGACCCTCATGCGGTCGATCAACACCACGGTCATCTCGGTGCTCCCGGTGATTGCGCTCATGGTGATCGCCGTGTGGATGCTCGGCGTGGGAACACTCAAGGACCTCGCCCTCGTGCAGTTGGTGGGCATCGTGGTCGGTGCGTACTCGTCGGTGTTCTTCGCGAGTCCGCTCCTCGTTACGCTCAAGGAATGGCGCGGCCCGATCGCGAAGCACACTCGCAAGGTGCTTGCGAAGCGGGAAGAAGCAGCTGCGCGGGCGGAGAACGGCCGTGCGGCCGAGCTTGCACCGGTGGGGGTCGAGACCTCGTCGGCGGTGCCCACTGCGCGTCACGCTGCACCGCGCCCGCCGGCCGTGCCACAGAGGACGCCGAAACCCGGCGCCCGCCCGACCGGAAAGCGCGCCAAGAGAAGGTCCTGACATGGCTGCGAGTGAACGCAACGAGCGACGACCCCACACACGACGCAGCCGATTCTCCCGGCGGATGGTCGTGGTCGGCGCGGCGCTCGCCGCGGCCGCCGCGACCACCGTGGCCTGCAGCACGGAGGAAGAGCCACTGCCGTCGATCGGATACATGATCGACAACACAGTGACCGGGTACAACGCGAATACGGTCGACGGTGCCGCCTCGGGTGCGCCGCAGGCCCTGGCCAGGGTTCTGCCGGGTTTCGGGTATGTGGGCCCGGCCGGTCGCGTCATCGCCGATACCGACATCGGCACCGCGACTGCGGTCCCGGGTGAGCAGCTGACCGTCCAATATCGGCTGTCCCCGGGGAGCGTCTACTCCGATGGTGTGCCGATGTCGTGCGATGATCTCGTGCTCACCTGGGCCGCTGCGAGCGGCCGCTTCACGGAGTCCGACGAGTCGGGGGCCGAATCCAACCTCTTCGATGCGGCGCTACGCGGCGGATATGCCGACATCGAGCGCATCGACTGCGCACCGGGTTCGAAGGACGCAACCGTGGTGTTCCGGCCGGGTCGCGGTGACACCGACTGGAGGTCGCTGTTCGGTGCAACCGCGTTGATGCCGTCGCACGTCGCAGCGCGGGCATCCGGGGTCACCGACCTCGTCGGAGTTCTGACCGGCGACGACGCCGATGCGGTCCGGCCGATCGCCGAGTTCTGGAACACCGGATGGACATTGACGCCGGGTGCTCTGGACCCGACCCTGTTGCCGTCGTCGGGGCCGTACCGGATCGAGTCCTACACCGCGGAAGACGGTCTCGTCCTCGTGGCCAACGAGCGGTGGTGGGGCAACCCTCCGGGCACCGACCGGATCGTCGTGTGGCCACGCGGGACCGCAGCGCAGACCGCGGCAGAAGAAGGGCAAGTGCAGGTCGTCGACAGTGCCGACGGGGCACTCGGCCACACTTCGGCGCTCGGGGAGACGGTCGACGCGGCCACCGTGGTCTCGCGAAACCTCGAACAGCTGATCCTGGCGACGAACGGTGTCTTCGAGAACCCTGCGGCTCGTCGAGCCCTGGCGTCGTGCGTACCGCGGCAGCAACTGTTCGACGAACTCGGCGCCGCGACCGATGACGAGCGGTCGGGTCCGGTGGGGTCGCGATTGCTACCGATCGGCTCGCCGCTGTATCCACTCGTGTCCGGTCCGTCCGAGCGGTTCGACACAGCGGATCTCGATGTTGCGCGCACCGAACGTGAACGTTCGGGGCAGGAGCGGATTCAGGTGCGGATCGGATATACCGCACCCGACATGCGCCGCGCGCGCACGGTCGAATTGATCGCCCAGTCGTGCCGTGACGCGGGAATCGACGTCGTCGACGCGGGGTCCGAGACATTCCTGCCGTCACAGCTGGATTCGGGCGAGATCGACGCCGTCCTCAGCGGGACCGCCGGAGTGTCCGGAGCAGGTGGCCGGGCCGACATGGAAGACGCACGCAGTGCACTGAATTCCCGCGCGGGAAGCAACATCGGCGGCTACGCGAACGGGCGTATCGACGAGATCCTCGCCGGACTCCTGGTGGCCGGCGACAACGCGACGGTATTGGGGCTGGCGGAGGAAGGTGAGCGGATCCTGTGGGACGAGATGCCCACATTGCCGCTCTTCCTGCAGCCGCGCACGATCGGATTCGCCCCGAACATGCACTCGGCTGTCGCCAACCCGACGGCTGCAGGTGCGGGGTGGAACATGGATCGGTGGATACTTACGGGGTGAACGTTCTACGCACTGCCGATCCTGACCTGCTCCGAGCGGCCGCTGCTGCGGTGACGGCCCACACGCGTTGGGTCGACGATTTCCCGAGCCCCGGTGTTCGCTTTGCCGACCTCACGCCGGTGTTCGCCCACGGCCCGGCGTACTCGGCAGTCGTCGCGGCGCTGGCCTCGGCTGCGACGGATGCCGAGCTCGTCGCCGGGATCGATGCCCGTGGATTCCTGCTCGGCGGCGGAATGGCGCGTGAGCTCGGTGTGGGCGTGCTCGCGGTGCGCAAAGCGGGCAAGCTACCGCCGCCGGTGCAGAAGTGCGAGTACTCGCTCGAGTACGGCACAGCAGCCATCGAGATCCCCGACGAGTCGCCGTCGCTGCGTGGGCGCAGGGTGCTCGTGGTGGATGATGTGCTCGCCACCGGCGGGACCCTGCGCGCCACCCTCGAACTGCTCGAACGGGTCGGGGCGGACATCGTGGGGGTCACGGTGGTGACCGAGCTCGAAGCGCTCGGCGGGCGCGCACGGCTGGAAAGCTACCCGCTGACGTCGCTCGTGCGTCTCTGAGGATTACAGTTGGCGGGAAGCCGGTGTGCCGGAGCCAGCGATGGGAGGAGCGGGGATGACCCAGAATCTTGACAAGTCCCAGAGCACTGGTGCGGCACCGGCACCGACACCCGCGTCGAGTTCGGCGTCGCGGCGCGTGCGGGCCCGGCTCGCACGCCGGATCACCGGGCAGCGCGGCGCCACCGTCAAACCGGTGCTCGAACCGCTGGTGACGATTCACCGGGAGCTGTATCCCAAGGCCGACCTGTCACAGCTGCAACGGGCCTACGACGTCGCGGAAGAACGGCACGCGAGTCAGCGTCGCAAGTCCGGCGATCCATACATCACTCATCCACTGGCTGTCGCGACGATCCTCGCTGAACTCGGCATGGACACGACGACGTTGATCGCGGCGTTGCTACACGACACGGTCGAAGACACCGGGTACAGCCTCGAACAGCTCACCTCGGAGTTCGGTGAGGAGGTCGCGCACCTCGTCGACGGTGTCACCAAGCTCGACAAGGTGGTGCTCGGCAACGCCGCGGAGGCCGAGACCATCCGCAAGATGATCATCGCGATGGCCCGCGATCCTCGGGTGCTGGTGATCAAGGTGGCCGACCGCTTGCACAACATGCGCACGATGCGCTTCCTGCCGCCCGAGAAGCAGGCACGCAAGGCCCGCGAGACCCTCGAGGTCATCGCGCCGCTCGCCCACCGGCTCGGGATGGCGACCGTCAAGTGGGAACTCGAGGACCTCTCGTTCGCGATCCTGCATCCGAAGAAGTACGAGGAGATCGTGCGACTGGTCGCGAACCGTGCCCCGTCCCGCGACACGTACCTGGCCAAGGTCCGCGACGAGATCGGTTCGTCGCTCGCTGCCTCCCGAATCGACGCGACCGTCGAGGGGCGCCCCAAGCACTACTGGTCGATCTACCAGAAGATGATCGTCAAAGGCCGCGACTTCGACGACATCCACGACCTGGTGGGAATGCGGATCCTGTGCAACGAGGTCCGCGATTGTTACGCGGCTGTCGGCGTCGTGCATTCCCTGTGGCAACCCATGGCGGGGCGGTTCAAGGACTACATCGCGCAGCCGCGGTACGGCGTGTATCAGTCGCTGCACACCACGGTCATCGGTCCCGAGGGCAAGCCGCTCGAGGTGCAGATCCGGACCCGCGACATGCACCGGACCGCCGAGTTCGGCATCGCCGCGCACTGGCGGTACAAGGAGACCAAGGGTCGGCACTCGGGTGATGTCGCCGAGGTCGACGACATGGCCTGGATGCGTCAACTCCTCGACTGGCAGCGTGAAGCGGCCGATCCGGGGGAGTTCCTCGAATCACTGCGTTACGACCTCGCAGTCAAGGAGATCTTCGTGTTCACCCCGAAAGGGGAAGTGATCACGCTGCCGTCGGGATCGACGCCGGTGGACTTCGCGTACGCGGTACACACCGAGGTCGGGCATCGATGTATCGGTGCTCGGGTCAACGGGCGGCTCGTCGCTCTCGAGCGCAAGCTGGAGAACGGCGAAGTCGTCGAGGTGTTCACGTCGAAGGACCCGAATGCCGGACCGAGCCGCGACTGGCAGACCTTCGTGGTGTCGCCCCGCGCGAAGGCGAAGATCCGGCAGTGGTTCGCGAAGGAACGCCGTGAAGAGGCGCTCGAGGCGGGCAAGGACGCGATCGCGAAGGAAGTCCGCCGGGTCGGGTTACCCTTGCAGCGGTTGATGAACGCGGACCTGATGGTCGCCGTCGCCAAGGAATTGCACTACGCCGATGTGTCGGCGCTCTACACCGCAGTCGGTGAGCATCATGTGTCGGCCCAGCACGCCGTGCAGCGACTCGTGGCGTTGCTCGGCGGTGTCGGCGGCGTCGAAGAAGAGCTCGCCGAACGGTCCACACCGTCCACGATTCCCACCCGGTCGCGGCAGAGCGGCGACTCCGGCATCCTCGTTCCGGGCGCACCGGGCACCGTGTCGAAGCTGGCGAAGTGCTGCACTCCGGTCCCGGGTGACGAGATCATGGGATTCGTGACGCGCACAGGATCGGTGAGTGTGCACCGCACGGACTGCACGAATGCGGGTTCCCTGCGTGAGCAGTCGGAACGGATCATCGAGGTCGAGTGGGCGCCGTCGCCGTCGTCGGTGTTCCTCGTCGCGATCCAGATCGAGGCACTCGATCGGCACCGATTGCTCTCGGACGTGACGAAGGCGTTGGCCGACGAGAAGGTCAACATCCTGTCCGCATCCGTCACCACCACCGGCGACCGGGTCGCGGTGAGCCGCTTCACTTTCGAAATGGGTGATCCGAAGCATCTCGGGCACGTGCTGAACGTGGTCCGCAACGTGGAGGGTGTGTACGACGTCTACCGCGTGACATCGGCGGCGTAGCATCGGCCGACCGAGCGGTCACCTCACCGATGTGATCGTCACAGGGGTATTCGGCACGCCGCCGCCCAGAACCGAGCTGGCGTCGTGCCCTGTCGCCGCGGCGGCATCGAGAAGTGCCAGTGACTCGTCGGTGATGCGACCGAAGGCGGTGTAATCGGGGCGTAGCAGCGTGTCGCCGGTGACTAGGAAGAACTGACTCCCGTTCGTGTCGGATCTGCCGCTGTCCGCGAGGGCTACGGTCCCGCGCGGGTAGGCGACTATGTCCGGAGGCCTTCCCGTCGCGGTCTGTGCTGTCAACTGCAGCACGGGATACTCGTCGGGGAAGGTGTAGCCGGGGCCTCCGGTGCCGGTCCCGGTCGGATCCCCGCACTGGTAGTACTGCTGACCGATTTCGTCCGAGAGTCGATGGCATGACGTGCCACTGTAGAAGCCCTGTTGCGCGAGGCTGACGAAACTGTTGACCGTGCAGGGGGCATGGGCTCTGTCGAGGACGAGATCGATACGGCCGATCGACGTCTCGAACGCCACTTCCATGGTGCCGGTCGTCGACGCGGACGTCGAGGGAAGTGTCGCGGTCCGTGCGGCCGATCCCGACGTCGTGTACGAGCAGGAGACGGTGGGGGTGTCCAGCGGCGGCACGTCGGGGAGTCGGGGGTAACGCGATACGGATTCGCTGGTCAGTGCGTGGCTGGGGGCCTGGGTTGTGGTGGTGGCAGGTGGGGGAGTCGAGGCCTCGCCGCTGGAGCAGCCGGCCGTCAGTGCTGCACCGAGGAGCACGCCTGCTGCGGTGGCGAGGCCGCGCAATCCGGACGAGCCGGTCGATGTAGGAGATATCACAGAGTCGGAAGCGTAGCGGACCGAATCACGATTTGGTAGAGGTGTTGTCACTCTTCCGTAAACTGCACGCGGGCGATTCGGCCGCCGGCACAGAACACGGGTGCTCCCCGCCTGGTGGCGAGGAGCACCCCGTGCGTTCAGAGTTGTCGTCTACGACGAGACGGCCACCGATTCGATCTGGACAGGAAGGTTCGGGGCTCCGCCGCCGGCGGACATCGAACCGTCGTCGCCTGCAGCGGCGACCTCCTCGACGACTGCGAGGCCTGCTTCGTCGACCGTGCCGAACACCGTGTACATCGGAGGCAACTGCGAGTCCTCGTAGACGAGGAAGAACTGGCTACCGTTGCTTCCCGGCTGTCCGGTGTTGGCCATGGCGATCGTGCCGCGCGGGTAGACCACCGGCTGGCGCAGCTGCGGGGCACCCTGTGCGTAGAAGCTCTCCGGGTACTCGGTGTCGAAGCCGTAACCCGGGCCACCGGTACCGGTGCCCGTCGGGTCACCGCACTGAAGCACCTGCAGCCCCGGCGACGTCACGAGCCGGTGACAGGGGGTGTCGTCGAAATAGCCCTGCTCGGCGAGTGAGACGAAGCTGTTCACCGTGCACGGTGCGGACGCCCGATCCAACAGCAACCCGATGGGTCCGGCGCTCGTCGTCATCGATACCTCGGCGATTCCGGCCGCCGGCACGTCCGAGTCGGACGGCGGGGCCACATCCTTCGCGGCCTGTCCGTCCGGCGTGTAGGTGCACGAGACGGGGTCGCCGTCCGTGGGGCGCTCCGGCAGCACGCCCATCGCCGGCGGCTGCTCGGCTTCGGAGCTGATGGATGTGCTCGTGGTCTCGCTCTCGGAGTCATCGGCACAGCCGGCCAGCAGCAGGGCCAGGCCTGCGCCGGCGGCAACGGTGGTGCGCAATCGGATCATCAGTCCATCCTCACACTCGTGAGAGTTGTTTCGAGGGCCGGGGCGCCGTCCTGGCCGCCACCGGCAACTCCGTCCGCCGCGATCTTGTCGAGGGTCTGGAGCCCCGTCTCGTCGATCTCACCGAATACTGTGTACTGCGGTGGCAGGACGGAATCGCCGTACACCAGGAAGAACTGGCTCCCATTCGTCCCCGGTCCGGCGTTCGCCATCGCGAGGGTGCCGCGTTTGTAGGTCATCGGTTCCTGCGATGCGGGATCGTCGGCCGCGAACTGATCGGTGGGGAACTCGTTCGCGAACTGGTAGCCGGGACCACCGGACCCGGTCCCCGTCGGGTCGCCGCACTGCAGCACCTGCAGGCTGGGCGCCGTCGTCAGTCGGTGGCAGGTGGTGGCGTCGAAGTAGCCCTGCGCCGCGAGGGACAGGAAGCTGTTGACCGTGCACGGCGAATCATCGTTGTGCAGGATCAACCCGATGTTGCCCTGGGTCGTCTCGACACTGACGCTGATGTCGGTGTTGGCCTCGCCGGAGGTGAGGATCCCGTCGGTCCGCGGTGGCTCGACCGGCTTCGACGGTTCACGGCCGTCGGCCGGATACTCGCAGCTCACCGACTCGGCGAGAGCTTCGGCCCGGCCATCGGGCAGCGCCGGGTAGTCGGATTCGGAGGAGTCGGTTGCGGTGGTGTCGGTGGCGGTGTCCTCGGAGTCCCCGTTCACGGACCACAGGGCAGCGGCCACGCCGACCACCACGACGACCCCGAGTGCCGACAATCCGATAGTCAGACGACGCCGTTTGCGCTCGCGTTCCGCTCGGCGCTCGAGCTGACGCTCGAGTTTGCGTTTCGCGGCCTGGCGCCGCTGTGCATTGCTCGGCACTGCAGTTGTCCTCCCGTGAACCGATCGATGTGCTGGTGCCCGCGTTCAGGCCGAGTCGAGTTTGCCACCCCAACCTGAGAACGGGGCGTCAGGGCACAGCGCTTAGGCTGTACGAGACCACGAATGCCCACACCGTAGGAGCGATGCTCGTGCTCGTAACCGGATTTCCCGCGGGGATGTTCCAGACGAATTGCTACATCCTTGCGCAGGACAACGCGAAAGAGTGCGTCGTCGTCGACCCGGGCCAGGATGCCGCGGAGCCACTGATCGAGTTCCTCACCGGCTCCGACATGACGCCGCGTGCGGTGTTGCTCACACACGGTCACCTCGATCATGTCTGGTCCGCTCAGTCGGTTGCCGATCGGTTCTCGATCCCCACCTATATCCACCCGGACGATCGCCACATGCTCAGCGATCCCGGAGTGGGTTTGGGGTCCAGCCTTGCCCCATTGCTCGAGGGAACCACATTCACCGAGCCGCACGAGGTGATCGAACTCGCCGACGGCGACGAGATCGAGCACGCGGGCATCATGTTCGTCGTCGATCACACACCCGGGCACACCCAGGGCTCCGTCGTGCTGCGCACCCGCACGAGCAACCCGGACGGTGTCGAGTTCGACGTTGCCCTGACCGGCGACACGTTGTTCCAGGGATCGATCGGCCGTTCCGACCTGCCGGGCGGAAACCACGAGCAACTGCTCGAGTCGATCGCTGCGAAGCTGCTCGTGCTCGACGACAC
The DNA here is from genome assembly GCF_036327795.1 of Rhodococcus artemisiae. Taxonomy (NCBI): domain Bacteria; kingdom Bacillati; phylum Actinomycetota; class Actinomycetes; order Mycobacteriales; family Nocardiaceae; genus Rhodococcus; species Rhodococcus artemisiae. Next base: position 374,038 of record NZ_JAUTXY010000001.1, on the reverse strand, counting down.
CACAGCGATCCTGCCTGGGCACGGCGGTTCCAGCACGATCGGGCAGGAACGGGCCTCGAACCCGTTCCTGGTCGGCCTCACCGGATCCCGCTGACAGCGGCTCCGCCCGGCTCTGCCCGGGGCCACGAATCTTCCGACGAGAGAAAGCAGCGACAGTGAGCAAGGCCTCCACGTTTTCGGCTCCCAAAGGCGTGCCCGATTACGTTCCCCCCCAGTCCGCCGAGTTCGTGGCGGTACGCGACGGTTTGATCCGAGCCGCGCGCCTGGCGGGATACGGGCATATCGAGCTGCCGATCTTCGAGGACACCGGACTGTTCGCGCGTGGTGTCGGTGAGTCGACCGATGTGGTCACCAAGGAGATGTACACGTTCGCCGATCGCGGTGATCGATCGGTGACGCTCCGACCCGAGGGCACCGCCGGCGTCATGCGTGCGGTGATCGAGCACGGCCTGGACCGCGGACAGCTGCCTGTCAAGTTGTCGTACTCGGGCCCGTTCTTCCGCTACGAACGACCCCAGGCGGGGCGCTATCGGCAGTTGCAGCAGGTCGGAGTCGAGGCGATCGGCATCGACGATCCGGCTCTCGACGCCGAGGTGATCGCCATTGCGGATTCGGGCTTCCGCGCTCTGGGGCTCGAGGGTTTCCGCCTCGAGCTCACTTCGCTGGGCGACGACACCTGCCGGCCGCAGTATCGGGAAAGGTTGCAGGAGTTCCTCTTCGGTCTTCCTCTCGATGAGGACACGCGTCGCCGTGCGGAGATCAATCCCCTACGGGTGCTCGACGACAAGCGTCCCGAGGTTCGGGAGATGACCGCCGACGCACCGCTGATGCTCGACCATCTGTCCGACACAGCGCAGGCGCACTTCGACGAGGTGCGCGCACACCTCGACGCGCTCGGCGTGCCGTACGTGGTCAACCCCCGCATGGTGCGCGGACTCGACTACTACACCAAGACCACGTTCGAGTTCGTGCACGACGGACTCGGCGCACAATCCGGGATCGGTGGCGGTGGCCGGTACGACGGACTCATGGAACAGCTCGGTGGACAGCCGTTGTCCGGCATCGGATTCGGGCTCGGCGTCGATCGCACGATCCTCGCCCTCGCCGCGGAGGGGAAGACGGCGGCCACCCCGGCACGGTGCGAGGTCTACGGCATTCCGATGGGCGATGCGGCAAAGGCCGCGCTCGTCCCCGTGGCACACCTGCTGAGGACCGCGGGAATCCGCGTCGACCTGGCGTACGGTGGGCGCGGTCTCAAGGGTGCGATGAAGGCGGCCGACAAGTCCGGTGCCGTCGTTGCCCTGGTGCTCGGCGACCGGGAACTCGAGCACGGCGAGATCGTGGTGAAGGATCTCCGCAACGGTGAGCAGGCGACGGTGCCGCTTGCCGAAGTCGTCGCGCGCGTGGGTGAGGCAGTTGACCTCGCCTGACGGTCGGCAAGCGCCGAAGCCGGACCCGGTTGCCCTCGATCTGATTCCGGCGCAGCTGTTGGTGCCGCGCGCCCGGAAACTCGCGATGCTGGCTGTTCTCGCGGGTCTGATAGTTGGCGCGGTCGTGTGGCTCGTTGCTCCGTGGTGGGTCGCGGCCCTGGTCGCCGCCGTCGTGGGTCTTGCGCCCGCTCTCGGCGCGTTCACCGCGACCAAGCGGCATATCCGACTCGACGGAACGATGATCACCGCGAGTGGACTGTTCCGATCACGCCGGGTCGAACTCGAGCACCTCGCGGGGATCGAACTCCTCGTGCGTGCGGCCCGGGTGTCGCAGGTCATCGTGCGGGTCAACGATGGCAGCCACGGACTGATCCTGGTCCCGGTGGCGTTGTACAGCGGCGAGGGTGGTCGTGAGCTGGATATCGTTGCACTACGGAGGTTGGCGGACGCTTTCTCGTCGAGTGAACTCGCGTCTGCGGCGGCGATTTCGTCGGTGCTCGTCGAGCAACTGCGCGCGGAAGCGCGCGGTGCCGGGCTGGGTGAACGCCCGTTGTATCGCGCGGTCGAACTGGCTCGCGCTGCGGGACGAGTTCCGCAGACGACACTGACCGATCATGAGGTGGCATCACTTCTCGAGTAGCCCTTCCGGATCTTCTCGGGATCCGGAAGGGTCGCCCTGAGTGAAAATTACCTCGGTGTGCTGACCGCCGGGCCGATCACCACTCGTCGTCGACGGCCCCGATCACCGCAGGGGTCACCAACGGCAGTTCGCCGACCACGTCGCTGCTGGTGCCGGAGGTGACGAGAATCCCGCGAGCACTGCGGTGTGCGGTGTCCTCGGCGCGGTTCGCTGCGGCCATAGGTGCGCCGCCGAGGACAGGGCCGCGGGCGGTCCCGGTGCCCGCGGTACCGGTTGCGCCTGCACCGGAGGCCGGTGCCATGGCGAAAGGTGTCCCGGCCGACGGTATCGCTGTCGCGCCGGCGTTCGCGGCACCGTAGCTGCCGACCGCACTGCCGTACGCCGTCCCCATACCTCCCGCGCCGAGACCTGCGGCACCGACACCCGACGTGACCGAGGTTGCCATCGTGGCGGCTGCGCCGGTGGGCGCGGTGGAGGTGGGGAGGGTCGAGACGGGCTCGCCGGCAGCGCCCGAGAGGAGCCCCCCGACGTGCGGCACCGTCCCCGAGACCGTGCTCGCGAGCGCGCCCGGATCGAGCGGAATCGAGGTCATGGCAGGTGCCGGCACCGGGATCGGGGGAATCAATGCATTCATCGCCACGGTGTGCCCGGCGAGTTCTCCGCGGGTGCGTGCGACGACGGCAAGCGCAGAACTGACGTGCTCGACGGCCGACGTGATCAGCGCCGCCTGGCCGGGCGGAGTCATGGCCACGGGGGCGGTCGCGACAGCAGAAGCGATGAAAGACTGTGCAATGCCGGTCAATTCAACATTCCCGCGCTCGACGGTAGCGGTCGCCGCGCGGGTCACTTGACCGATGAGATCGCCACGCTCACTCAATTCGTAGGATGCGAGCTGCGCCCTGGTCGAGTGATCGGCTGCCATGTCGGCGGCGGTGCCCTCCCACGATTCGGGAAGGGCGGACAGCGCCGATCGGCCGAGTGAGGCGGCGCCGTCGAGCAGCCGTGAACCCTGCTGCAGGATGGTCGAGGGATCGAGTGTCTCGCAGATACCGGTGCCGAACATGTTTCCGAGCTCGACGATGGGGCGGAGCAGTTCGTCGATCTGGGGCAGTGTGGGAACCGGAATGGACTGCAGCAGTTCCGCGATCGCTTCCTGTCCGGGTGCTGCCGGCGGCACGAAGGTGGGAAGCTCAGGAGCCGGTGGAAGCGGCATGTCGAGTACGGGCGCCACCGGCGATGCGCGCAAGGCGTCGAGCACGGTGGGGGAGACCTCGGGCGCCTGGATCGGCGCGATGGCGTTCACGCCAGGCTCCCATCGGAGCGTGCGAGCGCGATGGTGGTGGCGGCGTCGGTGTCGTCGTACGCGGCGGCTGCCTCATGTGCCGCAACGCCATTGGATGCGTACGCGAGAGTCAATTGCCCCACCGCACGCGTGTGTTCGCCCTGTGCAGCCGCGAAGGCTGCGAGAAAATCGGCGCCGATCAGTCCCATGGCGGGACTCAGAGACGCTACATTCGCACCCAGGTCCATCGATCCGGCACGCGCAACCTGTTCTGCTGCATGAAGATTGGCGCTTCCATACATTCGGACACCATCGGGAACCACCCGGATTCCGGCACCGGGAAACAAACCGCTCATCGAACCCCCCTCGATATCAACGTGAGGAGCACTTTAGCTCGAGGCGTCCGGCGGTGCGACCGGGACTCCGGGGTCGAGTGGACTGCGGTGTAGGTCGAACACCGATTCGAGGAAACGGTTGACACCCGCTCGTACGAGTGTTCGACTGTGGGTATGCGGTGGACGACGCAGGCGGTGGACGTAGACGACGGTGCGTTGCCCGGGCTCGAGCGCTCCGGTCTCGTGCGCCGTGTGCGGACACCCGAATTCGACGGCATCACCTTCCATGAGGTGTTGTGCAAGAGCGCGCTGAACAAGACACCCGAGGCGTCCCGCCTGCCGTTCGAGTACACGGTCAACACGTTCCGAGGTTGCAGTCACGCGTGCCGCTATTGTTTCGCGCGCCCCACGCACGAGTACCTCGACCTCGACGCCGGCCACGACTTCGACACCCAGCTCGTGGTCAAGACCAACGTCGCAGCCGTCCTTCGCCGAGAACTTGCGCGCAAGTCCTGGAAGCGCGAGCACGTTGCGCTCGGTACCAACACCGATCCGTATCAGCGCGCCGAGGGTCGATATCGGTTGATGCCGGGCGTCATCCGAGCTCTCGCGGAATCCGGCACCCCGTTCTCGATCTTGACGAAGGGCACGCTTCTCCGACGCGACCTGCCGCTGCTCACGCTCGCGTCGCATCAGGTCGACGTAAGTGTCTCCGTCTCGTTGGCGATCGGAGACCACGAACTGCAACAGATCGAACCGGGCACGCCGTCTCCGAAGGCCAGACTCGATCTCATTCGTGCGATCACCGATGCGGGGATGTCGTGTCATGTGATGGTTGCCCCGGTCATCCCGTACCTCACGGATTCGAAGCGGCACCTCGAGGGGCTCTTTGCCGACCTCTCAGCGGCGGGAGCGTCGGGGGTCACCGTGATCCCGATGCACCTGCGAGGATCCACGCGGGGGTGGTTCCTGTCGTGGTTGGGCACGGAGCATCCTGCTCTGCTGCCGCGGTACCGGCGACTCTATGGTCGGGGTGCCTATGTATCCCGGGAGTACACGCGCTGGCTCGATGCCCGGGTCGATCCGCTCGTCGAGCAGTACGGGCTGGGAGACAGGCGCTCGGGGCATCGAAGCGCCGAGGTACCGGATCGGTCTCAGGAGCCTATGCCGGTCGGTCCTCCGACGCTCTTCTGAGGTGTGAAACCTATCGAGGATACTGAGCGCATCCGTGCGCTGTTCCAACCACGAAAGAGGGAGCGATGACAACGACACTTGCCATTGACCCAAACGTCCGCGTGGAACGGAACGAGACGTACGCAGGCTTTGAGGATGTTTTGTCCGGTCGGCTTGGCGATGTCCACGAGGGCGACGTAGTCACTGTGACGGAGCCTGAGTCGGGACTCACGGGTCAGGGCACGGTTAGCCGCATCGACAGCATCAAGGAGCTTGTCTACATCGCGGTTGACTGGAAGTCACTGTCAATCGTCCAGCAGTCAGCTTTCTGCACAGCCTGAGTTCCACACCGATCTCTGTTACTGGAGCGCCCCGGTCAACCATAAGGTCGGCCGGGGCGATTTCGTTGGTCTGGTGCCGTCAACTCGCGTACTTGACGCCTGCTCCAGGCGCTCGCGCTCAACCCCAAATTCCGGGGCAAAATACAGTCGGACCAGCAGGGCGCCAGCGTCGGTCAAGACCACTGCACGCAGCGGATCAGGCAAAGGATGGTCCGCATGTTTCGCCTGCTTGTAAACCTCATTGAATGCTTCGGCCCATTCTTCACAGTTGTTGAATGCTGGGATCTCGTTCTGAGGGCTTCCTGCGATCACTTCTTTCACTGAGCAGTCCAGCGTTTCATGAATGCGCTTCAGATACTGGGGGAAAGAAAGACTCGTCCCTCGTCGCACCTGTCCTTCTCTCAGTGCAACTGAATATCCGAGAGCCTCAATCGATATAGCAGTCTGGATGAGCTGTTCCTCAACGGTGCTTCCTCGCTGATATTTCGACGCAACCAGTGGCCCGACAACTCGCGTCCATTCTTCGGGCTTACCGATCCACCGATGAAGGTTGCCTACGCCCGAATCGGCCAAGCTGAACAGTGATGGCGCTCATTGATCATGCTCGGGTTCCTGGGTCTGGCCGCTGCAGGTGTGCTCACCGTGATGTACCCGAATCTGATCGGGATGGAGAAGGCCGGTGTGGAGCGACGTCCCGCGGCTCTGGCGATCCTGCTCGTCGGTATCGCCGTGCTGATGATGGGTGCCTTGACCGGGTATCCGCTCCTCGCCGCGGGTGGCTGCGCGGTCTATCTTGTCGGGTGGATCGTGGTGGCAGGACCGCTGTTGCGCGGCGCCCTCTCACATCCGCCCGACGGCTTTGCTGCCGCGTCCGTGACCGCAGCGATGTTGTGGTTGTTCGGGTCGCTTGCGGGCCTGGCGATTGTGCTCGCGACCGGTCCGATGGACGCCGACCGGGCAACACTGATGACTGTTCCGTTCCTGGCCGGATTCGCGGCGCAGTTGCTGTTCGGCATTATGTGCCATCTGCTGCCCACGCTGATGGGCGGGGGACCCGCCGTCGTCGGTCGCGGCGTCGACAAGATGAATCGGTGGTGGGTCGTCGGGCGGTGATGTCGGGCGGACCGTCCCGACTACGTCCCGGCCACCCATCAGCGTGGGCTTCAGGCGACCTCCGCGTTGGCGTGCCTCGCTCTCGTCGCCGCCCTCATGTCAGGTATCGGTGGGAGTATCGGTGGTCAGGACGCATCCGCCGGTGTCACCCCGACCGGAACACCACCGAGGCCCACATCGAAGCGGTCGGGATGCGCTTCACACGGCGAGTTGGGCAGGGTCGTCGTCGGATGGGGAATGCAGCCGGATCACGCTGCGTCGTGTGACCGGTTCGGCATCCAGTTGCCGAGCGTGGATGCCCACGCGTCCTGCCGGTCCGGGAAGCACCGTGTGAGCAGATCGACCATGACCGCAGGGGCGATGGACGCTCCCGGCGACGCACCGAGAAGTCCCGCGATCGTCCCGTCGGCGCTCGTGACGAGCTCGGTTCCGAATGTCAGTACGCCGTGGCCGTGCTCGTCCGGCTTGATCAGCTGCGCGCGCTGTCCGGCCTGCATGAGGTACCAGTCGGCGGGATCCGCGCCCGGGTAGAACCGGAGAAGCTGCGCGAACTTGCGTTTCCTCGACGAGGCGAGTTGCCCGAGGAGGTACCGCACGAGGGCCAGGTTACGCACGCCGGCGGTGGCCATCACGGCGGCGTTGCGCAGGCGGATCGTGCGGAACAGGTCGGACAGCCGGCCGTGTCGGAGTAGCCGGGTGCTGAATGTTGCGTACGGTCCGAACATCAACGACCGCGTCCCGTCGACCACGCGCAGGTCGAGGTGCGGCACGGACATCGGCGGAGCACCGACGTCGGCCCGGCCGTAGACCTTTGCGTCGTGCCGTGCAACGACCACCGGGTTGTCGGTGCGGAAGAACTGTGCTCCGACGGGGAACACGGCGTATCCACGCACCTCCTCGACCTGAGCCTTCTGGAGCAACTCCAGTGCGTAGCCGCCGGCACCGACGAAGACGAACCGTGATGTGAGACGGAAACGTTGCCCACCTGTCCGATCTCGACCTGTGATCACCCACAGTCCGTCATCACGGCGGTGCAGCCGTGTGACTTCGTGGTGCAGACGTACGTCGGTGCCGCGGGTCGCGATGTCGTCGACGAGCCATCTGGTCAGTGCACCGAAATCGACGTCGGTGCCGGCGTGGTGGCGTGAGGCGGCCATGGGTCCGGTGTGGGTGCGGCCCTCGACCAGCAGGGGAGCCCACTCGCGGATGGTCTCGGGGTCCTCGGTGAATTCCATATCGGAGAACGTCGGCGATGTCCGCATGGTGTCGACCCGGGTGCACAGGTATTCGACGTCTCGTTCGCCGAACACGATGTCCATGTGCGGTGCGGGAGTGAGGAACTCCGGCATGGTGTCGTCGGCTGCCAGCGACGACCAGAACCGTCGGGAGAGGCGGAATCGGCGCGCGATGTCCTGCGCTGTCGCGCCGTCGGTGGCGTCGGGCATGTAGTTGAGTTCCGCGTAGCCGGAGTGTCCGGTGCCGGCGTTGTTCCATGCGCCGGAACTCTCACCGGCGATCTCGTCGAGGCGTTCGAGTAGGGCGACCGAGGCGTCGGGTTCGAGGCGGGACATCATGGCGCCGAGGGTGGCGGACATGATCCCGCCTCCGATCAGGACGACGTCGTGGATGGTGTCGAATGTGTTGTCGCTCATGGGAAACACTCCTTCTCTCGCTGGTGTCTCCAGCTTCCCCCGCAGGAATTGATCCGTCCAATGAGATATTTGGTGGATTATCATCGGAATATGGATGGATACAGGTCAGGTCGGATCGCCGAGATCGTGCCACTGCTCGCAGCGTTCGATACCGCCGCGACGGAGGGACACATCACTCACGCGGCCGCTGTCCTCGGTGTGCCGCAGTCGTCACTGAGCAGGCGACTGAAATCGCTCGAGCAGATCCTCGGGGTGGCGCTGTTCCAGCCGGTCGGTCGGGGTGTCGCATTGACCGCAGCGGGTCGCGATCTGCACGAACGGACCCGCGGGGCGCTCCGTGAGATCGACGACGCAGTTCACGTCGTGCGCAGCAACGCCGACCCGGACAGTGGATCGGTCCGGTTCGGGTTCCCTCTCACTCTCGGTCCGGTGAGTATTCCCTCGCTCCTCGCCGAATTCCACGACACCGCGCCGCTGATCAGGTTCGGTCTCGTCCAGGCCCACGGCGAAGCACTGTGCGCGATGGTCCGCGAGGGTCGCCTCGACCTCGCCGTCGTGATCCCGCCCCCGGACGACCTGCCGACCGTGCACCTCGGGACGCAACGCATCCTGCTCTACGTCGCGCCGTCGCACGAGCTGGCAGGGCGGACGCAGATCGACCTCGCCGAGCTCGCCGAGGAGCGCTTCATCGCGAACCCGCCCGACTACCATCTGCGGCAGCTCCTCGAGACCTGGTGTAAGGAAGCCGGTTTCGTGCCGCAGGTGGCGTTCGAGATCGGTGAGTTCGAGACTGCTCGTGCGCTCGTCGCTCAGGGGCTCGGTGTCGCACTGTTGCCGGTGTCCGAGCGCCGTGTCGTCGCCGACCCCGGCACCTCCCGCGACGACCCGGTAGGGATTCCCTTGGCAGGACACCGTGATCGCGACATCGGCCTGATCCGGGGGAACCACCGCCCGACTCCGGCCGTCGCGCGGTTGCACGATCACCTCGTGCGCAGAGCGGGAGCGTTCGTTTCCGGAGGACGGTGATCGGCAGAGTCGATCAGTTCGGGAGCTCGAGCAGATACTTGTCGAGCACAGCGCGCACCTCGTCGGAAATCGGCGCCGCACCACCTTCCGGTTTCGTGCCGACATCGATGGAGGTCGCCAGCGCCACGCATCGGCCGTGCTGGAACAGTGCTGAGCCGAGTACCAGCGACGAGGTACCCACCTTCGACACGCCGGTGGAGATCACGACCTCGTGTGGGTAGAAGACCTCGGCGAGATAATCGATCTCGATCCGGGCCAGCACCGCGCGTTCGAACGCGGGTCCGCCGAGAGCGGAGGTGAGTTCCTCCATCACGAGGACACGGGCCTGCTCGAAGTATCGGGCGATCGAGACGTTGTTGACGTGCCCGAGCGCGTCGACGTCTCCGAACAACGGAGTGACCGTACGGCGCAGCGGATACAGGTCCTGCGACAGTCGTCGCGGATCGTGGCGCATCGGGGTTCGGCCTCTCGCGTGCAGGTGGGGTGGTCGGTCCACGATACCCGGGAGAGACGAGGCCAGCGGCGAACGATCTCGCTCAGCGGAGCTGCGCGCGCAACCACTCGGGATCGGGATTGGTGTGTGCACTCCCTGCAACGAACACGGTCGGCACGGTCTCGTTGCCGTCGTTGACCTCCCGGACCCGTTCCGCCGCTGCGGGGTCGCGCCAGATGTTCACCCAGATCGCCCGATCGGCGCGGCGGAGCAGGGATGCCCGCAGGCGCATGCAGAACATGCACCCCGGGCGCCAGTAGATCACCGGAGTGTTCGTATCGGCGGCCTCGCGGCGGGCGGCCGCATCGTCGACATGGCCCGGGAAGACGAACGGAGATCCGATCCAGGCGAGCGCGAGCAGGACGACCGTGATGGCGATCGAGGCCGGGGTGAGCGCTCCGGTTGTCAGAACGAGCACCGCGACTGCGACGATCGCCAGCGACGGAACCCAGGTTCTCCACATGGGCCACAGCGTACTGGCGCTCGCATCTCGGGCGAGCCGGACTCGCAGAGGGAGTGCCGCCACGCTAGCGTTGTCGATCATGGTTGTCACCGAGCGTTCACCTCGTATTCCCCCGAGGTTGGTCCAGTCGATGCTTCTACCTGCCATGCCGACAGCGGTCGTCCTGGCACTGCTCGCTGTGGCAGCCGTGCCCGTCCGTGATGAGCTCTATCTTGTGATCGCGCAGACATTCGAAGCGTCGTTCCTGGGACCGGCAGCGGGTGTCGTCGCAGACAAGGGACTGCTTGTCCTCGTGGCCACCGCAGGTGCACTCGCCGTGTGGTCCTGGCGCGAGGATCGACGTGCTTTCCGCACTCTCGTGGTTGCCGGGGCCGGGGTGATCGCCGCATACCTGCTCAGCGAATTCATCAAGCTGGTGGTGACCGAACCGCGGCCGTGCCGGACCCTGGGTATCGCGACCGTTCTGGAGTGTCCGGAGATCGGTGACTGGTCATGGCCGTCGAACCACTCCGTGATCGCGGCGTCGTTCGCCACCGCGTGTGTGCTGGCGGTCCGACGGTCGCTCTGGTTCGTCGCCCCGATGGCCATGGTGCTCGGTCTTTCGCGCGTGACCGTCGGCGTGCACTACGTACACGACGTGTTCTCGGGTATGGCGTTGGGTGTGCTGGTGGTCTCGTTGGTGACCGCGGCGCTACTCCCGGTCGCGTCTCGGATCGGAGGAGGCTCGGGATCCGATCCGGTCAGGCCTTCCAGTCGTCCGGGCGAACACGGTGGCGGCTGAGGATCGAGATGCGGTTGAACGAGTTCATGGCGATCGCAACCCAGATGACTGCGGACAACTGCGCGTCGTCGAGAACCTTCCGGGCTTCTGCATAGCGGCAGTCCTGTTCGTACGACGACGGCAGCTCGGTCACCAGTTCGGCGAGTGTCAGCGCGGCGCACTCCGCGTCGGTGAACAGGTCGGTGTCGCGCCATGCGGGCAGTACGGCGAGGCGCTGGGCCTTCTCGCCTGCCTTCAGCGCGTCACGAATGTGGACGTCGAGGCAGTAGGCACACCCGTTGATCTGCGAGACGCGGACATTGACGAGTTCGGCGAGCTTCCGATCGAGGCCCGCTTCGCTCACTGCGTCCCGGACAGCGACCGCGACGGCGACCTGCGCGCGGTATACAGAGCGGGTCTGCTTGTCGATGGAGATGCGGTCGCCCGGGTTCATGTGTGTCCTCCGGGGCGGTCGATGATGCTGTCGTAATCGTGGTGCTTGGTCACGTACCGGGCGACATACGGGCACACCGGCACGATGCGCCCGCCCGCCGCCGCGACGTCGTCGAGCGCGAACTTCACGAGGCGGCCGGCGAGGCCGAGGCCGCCGTAGCTCTCGTCGACCTCGGTATGGACGAACACGCGCTGAGTGCCCTCACCGGTGCGGTAGTCGGTGTGTCCGATGACAGTGTCGCCATCGAGGATCTCGTAGCGATTCCGTTGGGAGTTGTGGGTGACGTTGATGTCGGCAAGGCGGGGATCGGGGGTGTCCGTGGGCATTACTACATCCTTCCGGCGAGTGCGGCCGTCTTCGAGCGTAGCCGCGAAAGGTGTGGGGATCGGTCGTATGAGTGGTTCGCAGGTCAGCCGCTGCGCCGGTGCAACTGAATGTGGTCGCGCATCGCAGTGAAGGCGTCGGCCATCACGGTGATGTCGTCGGGGGAGAGGACGGCGAACATGGTCGCGCGTACCGCCGCGACGTGTCCGGGACCGGCGGAGGCGAGTGTCGCTGCGCCCTTGTCGGTCAATTCGGCCCACGCGCCGCGCTTGTCGGATTCGCATTCGGCGCGTTGTACCCAGCCGGCGGCCTCCATGCGGGTGATGGCGCGGGTGATGCCGCTCCGGGTCGTGGTGCTCGCGTCGGAGAGCTCTCGCATCCGAAGCCTCCGGTCTTCTGCTTCAGAGAGCAGGACGAGGATCTCGTAATCGGCGAACGAGATCCCCGAGTCGCGCACCAGCTGCTTGTCCAGGTCCTGGAAGAGCATGCGAGTGGCGTCGAGAAAGGAACGCCACAGCCGATGCTCATCGTGGGTCAGCCATCTTGTCGGTTCCATGTCTCGAGCCTAACAGATAGTTGACGACGCAACTATAACTCTGTCATGATTGAGAGATCAACTAGTTCGGCAGGTATCCGCTGCCGGTAAGTGAAAGAGGGCCGACATGACCGCCACCGCGCAGGTCCACGATTCATTTGCGCACCGACGCGAGGAGATCCGCGAGCGCTATCTGCTGCCTGAGGGTTCACGTCCGGAGTCGTCGGCGCGCGGATTGCACCACGCGGCGATCGTGAGCAGCGATGTCGAGCGCACCGTGAACTTCTATCAGGAACTGCTCGAATTCCCCCTGGTCGAACTCATCGAGAACCGCGACTATCCCGGATCGTCGCACTTCTTCTTCGACATCGGCAACGGAAACCTCTTGGCGTTCTTCGACTTCCCCGGCCTCGATGTCGGCACCTACCGGGAGGTGCTGGGCGGATTGCATCACATCGCGATCAGCATCGAACCCTTCAAGTGGGAATACCTGCGCGACAAGCTCGTCGCTGCCGGAATCGAACTCGTCGAACACAGCGAGGTCTCGCTGTACTTCCCGGGCCCCGACGGCGAACGACTCGAGCTCATCGCCGATCCGCTCGGAGAAATGTACGGCTCGACCATCCTCTGAGTCGACGCCCGTCGGTGTGCACAGCGCCGGTAGCGCAGACTGGACAATGAGCTCCGCACCAGACCGGAAGGCCACGATCGAGATGAGCAACACGGACGCCACCCCCACCGAGATCCTCTGCCAGGCCGAGAACCATACGGTCGGCGACACTCGGAATCCACGCGTCGAGATCATCACCTCACGCGAGGTGCCTCTCGGTGGTCCGCGTGCCATGCCTGTGCGACGCACGCTGCCCCAACGACAACGCTCACTCATCGGGGCATGGTGTTTCGTCGACCATTACGGACCCGACGACGTCTCCGTCACCGGCGGCATGGACGTCGCACCCCACCCCCATACCGGTCTGCAGACCGTGAGCTGGCTGTTCACCGGCGAGGTCGAGCATCGGGACAGCAACGGGGTGCACGCCATGGTGTTGCCGGGCGAGATGAACCTGATGACCGGTGGCCACGGGATCTGCCACTCGGAGGTCTCGACACCGGCGACGAGTACCCTTCACGGAGTCCAGCTGTGGGTGGCGCTGCCCGCCTCCGACCGCGACGCTCCTCGCGACTTCCAGCATCACGTGCCCGAACCCACCGACCTCGGCGGCGGCACCGGCAAAGTCTTCCTCGGCAGCCTCGCCGGTGACACCTCACCGGTGCACACCTTTACGCCGCTGCTCGGTGTCGAGATCATCGTCGACCCCGCCGCCACCATCACGCTCGACGTCGACCCCGGGTTCGAACACGGCGTCCTGGTCGACACCGGAGAAGTGGCACTCTTCGACACCGTCCTGCAACGAGCGGCGCTCGGCTACGTCGGCACCGGTGTACCCCGGCTGACCCTGACCAACCGCACCGGCGAACCCGCTCGCCTGATCCTGCTGGGAGGGACCCCGTTCGGCGAGGAGATCGTCATGTGGTGGAACTTCGTGGCTCGTTCCCACGACGAGATCGTCGCCTACCGCGACGCGTGGCAGAACGAATCCGGCAGATTCGGGCGCGTCGAAGGCTACGTGGGTGACGTCGCGCGTCTGCCCGCACCGAGTCTGCCGAACGCGCAGATCCGCCCCCGTCGCAACCCGCCCACCGTAGATCCGAACTGCTGACCCGGAGAACCGATCATCATGAGCACCACCGTCCACGAACCGCACCTCGATGTCCGCCGTGCAGACGACCGGCTGAAGACGAAGATCGCCTGGCTCGATTCGAAGCATTCCTTCTCCTTCGGCCATCACTACGATCCCGCAAACACACACCACGGTGTTCTGATGGTCAACAACGACGACATCGTCACACCCGGCCAGGGCTTCGACACACATCCCCATCAGGACATGGAGATCGTCACCTGGGTCCTCCAGGGTTCACTCGTCCACCAGGATTCGACCGGCCATTCCGGTGTCATCTACCCGGGTCTGGCTCAGCGAATGACTGCCGGTTCCGGAATTCTGCATTCGGAGAAGAACGACTCGTGGCGCTTCGACGGCGCCACCGGCCTGCACGCCGAGCGGCACGACACACCCGTGCACTTCGTCCAGATGTGGGTGCTGCCCGACGAGGCCGGGGTTACCCCGGGCTACGAGCAACTCGAGATCGACCACGAACTGCTCTCCGGAGGCCTCGTCCCCATCGCCTCCGGAATGAAGGACCACGCCGACCATGCGGCGATCCGCATCCGGAATCAGTATGCGGCGCTGCATGTGTCGCGGATGAGGCCCGGCCGTCCGGTCTCACTGCCCGACGCACCGTTCCTGCATGTGTTCGTCGCGCGCGGCGACGCTGCTCTCGAAGGGGTGGGGCTGCTCGCCGAAGGAGACGCGGTGCGCGTCAGCGGCGGCGGTGGGCAACAACTGACCACCGATACCGGCGCCGAAGTTCTCGTATGGGAGATGCACGCCACCGTCGGAGGTTGAATCCGACCCGCGGGTCTACGGACCGTCCTGACACCACTCGCAGATCCGGCTGTTGCACGACTGGTACAGGACGAGGCACTGCTCCGGCTCGGAATCGAGCCGCACGAGGTGGCCCGCGCCGCGGAACAACTCCTGCAGCGCGGGCCCCGCGGCACCCGGGGCTACCTCAGGCGGCGTCCTGCTCCGACGGGAGCAGTCGTGCCAGCACGTCTGTGAGGGTGATCAGCCCGACCACCCGACCGTCAGCGGTCACCGTCGCGAGATGATTCCTCGTCTCGCGCATCGTGGCCAGCGCCTCGTACACCGGAATTGCCGCATCGAGTGTCAATGCCGGGCGCATGAGGTCTGCGGCAGTGACACCGTCACCGGCCTGCAGGCTGTCTCGCACGTGGACGACACCGTCGATGTGCCCGTTGCCACGCACGAGAAGCCGAAGGTGGCCGGTGCGGCGCACCACGGCCTGAATCTGCGCCACGGTGGCCTCGGGCCGGACACTGCTCGGATGCGCCTCGGGCGTCACGATGTCCCCCACCGTGAGCGACTCGAGTTCGAGTGCACTGCTCAGATGACCGTGATACCGCTCGTCGAGTGTCCCGACCGTGGCCGAATGCTCGACGAGATGACGTAGGGCATCCGGGTCCTGACCCGACGCGACCTGGTCCACCGGCTCCACTCCGAGCTTGCGGAGCACCCAGTTCGCCATGTGGTTGAGCCGCACGATGACCGGTCGCGTGACCCACATGAAGGCGCGCATCGGAAGCGCGAGCAGAGTCGCCGACTTCTCCGGATGCGCGATGGCCCAGGACTTCGGGGCCATCTCACCGACAACGAGGTGCAGGAAGGTGACGATGATCAGCGCCAGCACGAATCCGGCGACGTCGGCGAGCCACAATGGCGCACCCCAGTTCTCGAACACCGGCGTGAGCCAGTGGTGGACCGCCGGCTTGGTGATCGCACCGAGAGCCAGGGTGCACACGGTGATCCCGAGCTGCGAACCGGCCAGCAACACCGACAATTCCGACGCGCTGCGCAAGGCAGCACGAGCCGAACGACTCTCCGGCGCCGCATCTTCGAGCCGGTGACGCCGCGCGGCGATCAGCGCGAACTCGACGGCGACGAAGAATGCGCTCGCTGCGATCAATACCACGGTCGCGACTGCGACCACCCAGGGACTACTCATGGTTCTTCACCTCGCCGTCCGCCTCGTTGTGGTCCCCCACTGTGTTGTCGTTCGTCTCGTCGTCGGTGCGTAGCGTCACGTGAACCGAGGACGGAACGTGTTTGTCGACCGCGCGAACCTCGGCGACGAGGAACTTGGCTGCGGGATGCGACTCGCGTACCAGATCGGCCGGATCCGGATCGACTTCGATCGTCACCGTGTCGCCGACCTCGGGCAGTCCGCCGAACTCTGCGATCACCAGGCCTGCGAGGGTCTCGTAATCGCCCTCGGGGAGCTCGGCGTCGAGCGTGCGGACCACTTCGTCGAGGTGCGCATCGCCGCGGATGAGCCATCCATCACCCGAGCGGGTGATCACCTGGGTTTCGAGTGCCGGATCGTGCTCGTCGGCTATCTCGCCCACGACTTCCTCGGCGATGTCCTCGACAGTGACGACTCCGGCAAATCCGCCGTATTCGTCGATCACCAGCGCCATCTCCTCGCCTTCGGCGTTGAGCTGTGCAAGCACCTCGGGCAGTGTCAGGGTCGTCGGGACGATCACCGCGGGTCGGCACAGGTCTCCTGCCGTACCTGTCGGATTCTCGGTGCTCAGGAGGTCGTGCAGATGCACGACACCCCGAACGTCGTCCGACGAGGTGCCGGTAACCGGATAACGGGTGTGACCGGTGCCCATCTTCTCGAGGACGCTGGCGACGGATTCGTCGATGTCGACGAAGTCGACACGGGCACGGGGAATCATCGCGTGTTCGGCGGTGCGAGTCGGGAAGTCGAGGATCCGGTCGAGCAGCTTCGACAGCTCGGGCGGCAGTTCGCCGGTGTCGCGGGATTCCGCAACGATGTGCTCGAGGTCTCGGGGTGTAGCAGAGTGCTCCACGTCGTGGACCGGCTCGATCCGCAACGCCTTCAGCAGCAGGTTCGACGATGCATCGAACAGTCGGATCAGCCACCCGAAGATCTTCAGATACACCGTGGTGGACAGCGCGAGCCACCGGGCGACGGGTTCGGGCCGTGCGATCGCAAGGTTCTTCGGGACGAGCTCACCGAACACCATCTGGACCACGGTGGAGAACAACACCGCGAGGACGGTGCCGACCGCGATGCCGACGGCTGTGGGTACGCCCACGCCTCCGAGCGCCACACCGAGCCCGCTACCGATCAGAGGTTCGGCGACGTAGCCGACGAGCAGGCCTGTGACTGTGATACCCAACTGTGCGCCGGAGAGCATGAAGGAGGTGCGGCGAGTGACCGACAGGACGCGTGAGGCGGATTTGTCTCCGCTTTCGGCGCGGGCCTTCATCCGCGAGCGGTCGACCGCCATATAGGCGAATTCCTGGGCCACGAAGTAACCGGTCAGAGCGGTGATGGCCAGGACTACGAAGATTCCGAAGGCGATCCCGAGCGCGGTCAGCATCGGGGATCCCGGGTATCGGGAACGAACCGAGGTTCAGGGACGGGGTGGTCGTCCACGGAAGGGGACGGGGCGGGTCTTCGAGGTTTGCGCTTGGCGCGTCTCATGGTTCTCTCTGTGTGTGTATTCGCGGACAGATACCCACTCAGGATAGGGGGCCGACGGCCGTGCAGGGCGCCGACCGCCCCCGAGTCGGCGGTGTGTCTCGGTGCGGCCCCGTCATGAGGGCGACAGGCAGTCGGAGTGGCAGGTAATTTCCTTTTGTCCGGTGTGTGCATTATGGAGGAGGGGAAGTTTGCTCGACGATGTGTAATTCGATCTTCTCCCGATAATTTTCGAGATTGATTTCGAGGCGCCGTCGAAATCCCTTACGAATGGGAGATTCCCGGCAAGGCCACACGTCCGAACTGCATAAATGAAGATCATCGCACATCCGTGATGAGTTCGTGATTCGATCGGAACCGGCGGAATGTGATTTGTTTCTCAGTGTGTCGGGCTGCGGAATCCGATTTCTCTGGTAACAATTGAATCGCGGTCGCTGCCGCGACCGGACCGCTGTTGATTCTCCAAAGATGGGATTTACATCATGCTCGCTGACCTCGCCGAATTCTTCGTCAACGCCGCTGACCTCTTCGGCGCACTCGACTTCTTCACCGGTTCCGCTGAAGGGATCAGCAGCGCCCAGCAGTAGGCTGTCGAGCGTCGGACCCGGGGGCTGTGGCCTCCGGGCCCGAGTCGTTTCCGAAACACCGAGTCGTTTCCGGAACACCGAGACGTGTCCGAACACCGAGGCCGGGTGCGGGCACGCCACCTATCCTGGGCATCATGGCAATCGCAACCGCTGACCACGTCTCGCGCGACGAACTGCTCGACTTCGTCCGTCCCCGGCATCGCGGCGTATTGATCACGTGGCGGGAATCGGGTGCGCCGCAGGTCTCGCCCGTGACTCTCGGCGTCGATGACGACGGTAGAATCGTCATCGCCACCTACCCTCAGCGGGCCAAATCGGCGAACCTGCGCCGCAACCCCAGCGCAACCCTGTGCGTCCTGTCCGACGAGTTCAACGGCGCGTACGTCCAGGTCGACGGCGTCGCAGAGGTGCTCGACATACCCGAGGCGGTCGAACCGCTCGTCGACTACTTCCGTGGCATATCCGGGGAACACCCGGACTGGGACGAATACCGCGACGCGATGCGCGCGCAGGGCAAATCGCTCATCCGGATAACCATCGACTCCTGGGGGCCGGTTGCCACCGGCGGATTCCCGCCCGAGCTACGACGCTGACCGCGCTCCTCACCGACTACCGGGTGCCGGGTGCTGCGGGCGATAGAGCTGGTCGGCGTAGGACGGACCGTAATACAGCTCGAGTTCTTCGAGGGTCTCGGGACCGTCGGGGACCATCGTCTTCGAAAGTGTCGCCACCGAGGGCAGCGCGTCCGGCTCCCAGGTGTCCGGATCCCACAACGCGGACCGCATGAATGCCTTTGCACAGTGATGGAAGATCTCTTCGATCTCGATCACGAGGCACAGGATCGGACGGTGATCCCGCACGACGAAGTCGTCGAAGAACGGCGCATCGCTGACCAGGCGCGCGCGCCCGTTGACCCGTAGGGTGTCGCCGCGTCCGGGGATGAAGAAGTTAGTTCCCACGAACGGGTTCCGCAGGATGTTTCGGAAGCCGTCCATGCGCCGGTTGCCGGGGCGCTCGGCGAGTGCGATGGTGCGGTCGTCGATCACATACGCCAGCTTGCCGGGTCGATCACCTTTGGGTGATGCGTCGCATCGACCGGTCTCGTCGGTCGTGGCGACGACGCAGAACGGTGATGCGGCAAGCCAATCCACGTCGTACGGGTGCAGCCTCGAACGTACCTTGTGTGCCGCGCGGAAGGTCGGCTTGCCGAAAAGTTCGGTCAACTCGGCGGAATCGCGAATTTCGGTCCAGGCCACGACAGGACAGTAACAACGCATGTCGGTGCCCGCATCTAGAGTGAGCGCATGGTGCTTCGGACTGTCGACGTCGGTGAACGCAGAGCGCGCCTCGCGGCTCGCCACCGCATTGCCCCGGCGCATCGCGCCCCCGATGCAGTCGAGGCGGCCACGAGTATGGTGTGCCTGCACGGCACCGATCCCACGACCGTGTATCTGTCGGCGTGGTCGCGCGTCGACGACTTCTCCGTGGCCGAACTCGACGACGCCCTCTACACGGACCGAACTCTGGTCAAGCACCTCGCGATGCGTCGCACCGTCTTCGTGTTTCCGCGTGCGGCGCTGCCGGCGGCGCAGGCCGGCGCAAGCAGTAGGGTCGCGGCCGCCCAGCGCCGCAGCGTGATCAAGGACGTCGAACGTGCCGGGTTGCACCAGGACGGCGCACAGTGGCTCGACGAGGCCACCGCGGAGGTCCTCGATGCCCTGGCCGACGGCCGGGAAGCCACCTCATCCGAATTACGTTCCGAAATACCTCTTCTCGACGCATCGATCGAGTACGGCATCGGAAAATCGTGGGGCGGGAAAGTGCCCTTCGCTCCGCGCGTGATGACGGTGCTCTCGGCCTCGGGTGAGGTGGTCCGGGCCTCCAACAACGGGCCCTGGCGAATCTCGCGACCGAACTGGGCGCGCACAGCCGCATGGTTGGGGGAGGAGATCGAACCGCGAAGCGAAGCGGAAGGGCTTCGGGACCTCGTCGAGATGTGGCTGCGCGCATTCGGGCCGGGCACCGAAGCCGACATCAAGTGGTGGCTCGGCACTACCGTCAGAGGGGTCCGAGCCGCCTTGACCGAACTCGCGGCGGTGGAAGTGGACCTCGGCGGGCGTACCGGCTACCTGCTTCCCGACGATCTCGACCCTGCGCCGACTGTCGAGCCGTGGGGCGCACTGTTGCCGTCGCTAGATCCCACGACGATGGGGTGGTTCGAGCGAGAGTGGTATCTCGGCCCGTACAAGCAGCAACTCTTCGACACGAGCGGAAACGCCGGACCGACCGCGTGGTGGGACGGCAGGATCGTCGGTACGTGGTGGCAGGACGACGACGGCGCCGTCCGACTCCACATGCTCGAGGATGCAGGGAAGGATGCGGAAACATTCCTCACCGACGAAGCTGCCCGGCTCGACCAATGGCTCGGCGGTGTGCGGGTGATGCCGAGATTCCCCTCGCCCCTCGCCAAGACCCTGGCGAGTGGGTAGCTCAGCCGTCGCGCACCGCGGGCCGAGCGGGATGCTCGAAACGCACGACGATGTCGGCCTCGGAAGAGACCTCGGCGTCGTGCGCGAGCAATGGCGCGATCGTCCACCGATCATCCGAAAGAGTCCGTCGCTCGAGCGCACCCCGGGACATTCTCAGCTCGACGGTCATATCGAACTCGAGCGTACGGCCGAGGAGCATCGGGCCCGCGACGACCACAACGTGGTCGTCGGCGGCATCGATCCGATGGACACGAGCCGAACGATCGGTGGTCTCGTCCCACAGCCGCGGCAGGAAACGCTGCCGTTTCTTCAGGGACGAGACCACCTCACGGTCCAGGGCGTCGTAGTCGAACCAACTCGACCGGTAGCTCTGCTCATCGGTACGCCCGTGTTCGAGACGGAGCGACGCCGGCCGCACGAAGTCGTGGAGTGACACCGCGTGCGCGGGACGTCCCGCGGTGCGCAGGGCTTCGACCACCCGGTTCGCCAGATCCATGGGGTCCGCGGCATCGGCGGCCGAAATGGCCATGGCGACGCGGTCCGGTCGTGCACATGCGCGCTCGGCGAGCAGTTCGGCAAGCGCAGCCGGAGAGATCGGTGTGAAGGACGGCATCCGATCAGAGTAGGCATCGAGTTTTCGGAAGAACCGGAGGTCCCCGAACCGTCCCTTCACACGGTTTCAGGTGTCTTGTCGGTCGCTGCGGCACGATCCGGAAGCGGTGTCGTGACTGCGCGCTTGGGCTGTGTCCGCACGTGGGTGACGTAGAGGGCGAGACCCACGAACACGACACCGCCGACCAGATTGCCCAGAACCGTCGGGATCTCGTTCCAGATCAGGTAGTCACCGAGGGTGAAGTCTCCGCCGAGCAGCAGACCGGACGGGAACAGGAACATGTTGACGACCGAGTGCTCGAATCCCATGTAGAAGAACAGCATGACGGGCATCCACATGACGAGAACCTTGCCCGGCACACTCTTCGACATCATCGCTGCGACGACGCCGGTGGACACCATCCAGTTGCACAGCATTCCACGGAAGAACAGGGTCGCCATGCCGGCAGCGCCATGCTCTGCATAGCCGAGGGTTCGGGCCTCGCCGATCTCGCCGAGACGCTCACCGACCGCGTCCGGTGGGATCGAGTAGCCGTAGGTGATGATGAATGTGATCAGCACGGCCACCGTGAAGGCGCCGAGGAAGTTGCCGACGAAGACCAGTCCCCAGTTCCGGAGCATCGAGCTGATCGTCACCCCCGGACGTTTGTCCAGATAGGCGATGGGGACCATCGTGAACACTCCGGTGAGTAGATCGAAACCCAGCAGGTAGAGCAGGCAGAATCCGACCGGGAAGAGGATCGCTCCGAGGAGTGCGTTGCCGGTCTGCACCGTGACGGTGATCGCGAATGCCGCTCCGAGCGTGAGGATGGCACCGGCCATATACGCCCTGATCAGGGTGTCGCGAGTGGACATGAGGACCTTGCTCTGGCCGGCGTCGACCATCGCGCGGGCCAACTCGGCGGGTGGAACGTAGGACACGGCAACCTCCTGGTGCGAACAGTGCCCGACCAGTGTCAGTAGTGCCCGTCACCAGCGCGTTTCGGGGCAATAAGGATGCGTTGCGTTCTCCTCCGAGGAGGGTCGCTCGGGTTGTGAGGTCTCTCGCTCATGTATATTGGCGGTGCTTCACGAGATGCCGTCGCCAAGCTCCGACTTGACGGCACGCCAACCCCACGCTCGCGGGTGGCTCGGATGACGAAGCGGCTCGCGGCCGACCGGCCCGGGCACGAGCGCCCCGCCCGGGGCCGACCCGGAGGTATGACGATGACCGACCGTATCCGCAGTACCGATCACGCAGACGTCCACGAGTGCTCCTCGTTCGGCGACGGTCACCACGTCCATTTCATCCGCGCCCGTAAGGCTTTCGACGATTCCGACCTCAGTGTCGGTGCGCTGGTGTGCGTGCTGGACGATACTCGCGTCGAATTGTCCTGGGACGGAATACGGCTCGTATTCCGGCATCATGACGCCGCCGCGATCGCCCGTGTGGCCCACGCGGGTGGGGAGATCGGGACCTGGGTTCCGCAGTGGCGGGTGCTGATTCTGCCGGGTTCCGATCCGCACGTGCCCGCGACCTTCACCCTCGCCGCTCCTGATCACTGGACCGAGTGTGTGCCGGAGCGTGTCCCGGCGCTGACCCACGTGCCCGGGCGGTGACGATTCGGATCAGATCTGTTCGGCCTCGATCCAGAACGAGGGAAGATCCACCGCCAGACGCTCTTTCGCCTGCATCGGTAGGGAATGGGTGGTCTCGGGGAAGATGTCGACCGTCGCGCGCGGGAGCGTTCGTGCCCGCTGCGCGGCGGTATCGCCGCCTGCGAGTGAATCCCGTTCCGCGACGGCGACATAGGTGGGCATGGTGAGAGAGTCCATCTCGTCGTCGTTGAAGGGTGAGGGCGTCGGCAGTGCTGCCGAATAGTGCTCCGAGCCCGCAGCGATCATATGTGCCATGTCGTCGTTCGGGTCGAACTCGGCCCCGCCGACCTTGCCGAGGGCGGTGTTGCGCCAGGTCTTCGGCAGGAGCGGGAGGCTCGACACCATCGTCCAGGCCATCATGCGAGCGGACGGATAGGCGAAGGTGAAGACGGGTTCGAGGAGCGTCAGCGATCGCACGCGATCGGGGAATCGCCGTGCGTATGTCGCTGCAATCGCGCCGCCGAACGAATGGCCGACGATGTGGACGGGTTCGGCTGCGAGTTCGTCGAGTGCGTCGTCGATCCACGTCGCCTGGTCACCGAAGGAGGTCAGCGGAACGCTCTGCACCGACAACCCGGCATCACCGAGCGAGTCGAAGGCGAGGACGCGTCGGTGTGGCACGAACTCGGTGAGGTTTTCGGTCCACATCGGGACACCCGACGACCGGCCTGGTACCAGGACGACCGGAGCGGTGTCCTCGGTTTCGGGTGAACTCCACTCGTAGACACGAACCGAGCCGAAGCGGGTCGCGACGTCGAGGGTTTTCGTAGGGGACGGGAGTGCGGACATCGCCTGTTCATACGCCTCGAGGTAGGTGCGGCGACCCTCCTCGTCGCGGAAGTGCCCGACCTTCGGAGCTCCGAAGAAGAACTGCTGCACACTTACTGCGCCCAGTGTGGCAAGCGCTGCAATCGCGACGAACCCGCTACGGCGAAGCCATCGGTGACGGAGCAATCGGTGGTGAAGGCGGGTGGGTGGTGGATGGTCGGGCCGGGCGTGTGTGCCTACGGTGCGCTCACTCATGTGTCTTCTCCTCGATTTCGACGATCCGAACTGTTTGCAGTATAGAAATATTGTAAAATTCTGTCATGCCGAAATTGGTCGACCATGCCGAGCGTCGCAGAGAGCTCGTGTGGGCCCTGTGGGCCGTGATCCACGAACGAGGTATCGACGGGGTGACCTTTCAGGCGGTGGCAGTCGAGGCCGGCGTCTCGATCGGCAGGATCCAGCACTACTTCGAATCGAAGCATCATCTGATCCGGTCCGGAGCGCAGGAGATGGTCTCCGGTGCCGAGAAGAACTATCGCGAACGTGGGTCCGCCGGCGATCCGAGATCGGCTCTCGCGGCATTGCTCATCCAGCCTGTTCCCACCGATGCACCCTCGCGTGTGGGTGTCTCGGTCTGGTATGCCTATCTCGCGAAGGCGACGAACGATCCGTGGATCAGGTCGTTCCTTGCCGAGGCGTCGCGTGGGACCGTCGGCGAGGCCGAGCGACTTCTTCGTCGCGCCGGCCTGTCCGAGGTCGAGGCGCACGGCGAGGCCATGAGGTTGGTGGCACTCAGCAACGGTGCGACACAATCCGTGCTGGTTGCGGGGATGGACGCCGATGGTGCGGTCGATCTCGTCACCCGAGAGATCGACCGCACCATCGGGGACGTCACGGGCGGAAACGAGTAGTGAACTACCCGAGTTCGTGTCGGACCTCACTGCGATGCTGGTGTGGCAAGGAACGAAGATCGGAGGATGTCATGAGGACATCGACGACATATTCGTACGATACCGCCGATCGGATCGACATCTCGGACTCCGATCGGGTGCCCCTGGAATTGGACGAGGCCCTGACGTGCGGCGGTCACCGGGCCAGATTGATCGCCACGCACGACCCCGGCACCGATATCGAATACGTGCTTCTACTGCTCGGGGAGATGTCCGGGCACAGCGAGGTTGTGGTTCGCGAGGTCGACGAGGAAGCGCTGCTCATCGAAGGAAGCCGATCGAGCCCCGAACCGCAGATCCTGCTCGGCGCCTCGTCGCAACCACTCCACGACACCGGTGACACGGATGCTCTTGCACGAGTCCTGCGTAAATCGGGCATCGTCCGTTCGATGATCGCCCGGGGCGGAGTGCGATCGGTGATTGTCGGCCCGCGGAGGCGATCGGAGAGCGCGGAGACGATCCAGTCACCGCCTCGATCGAGCGAGGCACGGGCGTCGTGACGGGATGCCGGGTCACTCGGTGGATGTCGGTGGGTAGGTTCACCATGGCCTCATGGGAAACACACATCACGCAATCGACTACATCGAACTCGGCGCTACCGACCTTCCTACGTCACGTGCCTTCTACGAAACCGCCTTCGGCTGGAACTTCAACGACTACGGGCCGGAGTACGCCGGTATTCGCGCGGTCGAGGGTGACAGGGAGGTCGGGGGGCTGACGACCCTGCGCGCACCGGGCACAGCCGGACCTCTGGTCTTGCTGTACTCCCGCGACCTCGACGCTTCCGTCGGTGCGGTCGAGCGTGCAGGAGGCGTCATCTCGTCGGGACCGTACGACTTTCCGGGCGGGCGCCGGTTCACCTTCCTCGATCCGAGTGGAAACGAATTGGGTGTGTGGTCCGACGCGTGATTCCTCCCGGGCCGTCGATCGTCGCGGACAGCCGTCCGGCACGTGCAGTGAACGTCAGATCGCGGTGTCGGACCACCGCGCAACTCCGGCCTGCGCGAGTTGCGGGATCTGCTCGGCTGCCCATGGGCTGATAAGCCATGGAACGGTTGCCGCGGTCTGCATATCGGCCCACGACACCCACGACCACTCCATCACCTCGGATGGTTCGGGGTCGAGGCCGGATGCGGCGCGGGCGCAGAACACCGGGCAGACCTCGTTCTCGACGGTTCCGTCCGCTGCCGTCGCACGGTACCGGAAATGCGGCAACACGCACGTCACATCGTCGACGACGAGGCCCAACTCCTGATCGAGGCGCCGACGCACCGCGGCCTCGAGGGATTCGTCCGGCCCGGGATGACCACAGCACGCGTTCGTCCACACGCCGGGCCACGTGATCTTGCCCAGTGTGCGCCGTGTGGTGAGGACTCGTCCCGCGTCATCGAACACGTAGCAGGAGAATGCCAGGTGGAGAGGGGTGTCCGTGTGGTGGACGGTGGACTTCGGAGCTGTACCGATGGGTCGCTCGTCCTCGTCGAGCAGAACTACGAGTTCTTCGTGGGCAAGCGCTGTCATCGGGGGTCTCCGTGGGGTGCTGATGAGTGTCGGGCGAGGTCTGACGTTCGCCGGATCGAGCCTACCTGTGCGTCCGGGGCCGGCGAGTCTGTGTACCGGGAGACAGGCCCGATGCTCTTCCCAGCGAGCGCACACGACCACGTCACGGTTCGAAGCGGTAACCACGCCCCGGTTCGGTGAGCAAGTGGCGGGGGCGCGCCGGATCGAGTTCGAGTTTGCGACGCAGCTGAGTGAGATAGACGCGCAGATAATGACTCTGGGTCGTGTATGTCGGGCCCCACAATTCGGTGAGCAGTTCGCGTTGACCGACGAGCTTGCCGCGATTGCGGACGAGCATCTCGAGCATGCCCCACTCGGTGGGTGTCAGGTGCACATCGACGCCGTCGCGCGTGACCTTCTTGGATTCGAGATCGACGGTGAAGGTTGCGGCCACCACCAGCGGATCAGGTAGCCCGGAGATCGCGGTGGCGCGTCGGATCGCTGCGCGGATCCGGGCCAGGAACTCCTCCATCCCGAACGGCTTGGTGACGTAGTCGTCGGCGCCGGTGTCGAGCGCGGCGACCTTGTCGGCGGCATCGGTGCGGGCGGACAGGACGATCACCGGGGTCGCACACCAGCCGCGGAGCCCGGCGAGCACCTCTATCCCGTCGATGTCGGGAAGGCCGAGGTCGAGGACGATCACGTCGGGATGATGTTGTGCCGCGGCGCGCAGCGCTGTGCAACCGGCGGCGGCGGTGATGACGTCGTAGCCGCGCGCCTCGAGGTTGATCCGCAGAGCGCGCAGTATCTGTGGTTCGTCGTCGACCACCAGGATGCGAGTCATCGGTCCATCTTCGCCGGGGCGGTGGGGAGGTCGATGACCATGGTGGTGCCTCCGCCGGGGGTGTCGGTAGGAGTGAGGGTCCCGCCCATCACCTCGATGAATCCTCGGGCGACGGTGAGCCCGAGGCCTGCACTCCCGGTTGTGCGGTGATCTCCGACCCGCGGGAAGACCGTGAACGCGTCGTTGTGTTCGTCGAGGCGCAGCCCTGGACCTCGGTCGACGACGGTGAGGATGTTCCGATCGTCGGCGATCGTTGCGTCGATGCGGACCGGACTGTCGGGTGCGTATCGCAACGCGTTGTCGATCAGGTTCGCAAGAGCCCGCTCGAGCAAGGTCTCATCGGCGCAGACGGTCGTGTCGTCGACATCGACCTCGATCCGTTTCCGGAGCGCGAGGACGATGTCGGTGCTGCCGCTCGCGAGTGTGAGTATGGCGCGATGGACCACTTCGTCCAGATAGACCACATCGAACGACGGTGCGACGACGCCGGACGCGAGGCGCGACGAGTCGAGCAGATTCGTCACCAGCAGGGTCAACTGATCGGTGGATTCTTCTATGGTCGCGAGTAGTTCGGAGGTGTCGTCCGCCGAGAACTCGATGTCTGTACTGCGCAGGCTCGACACGGATGCCTTGACCGCCGCGAGCGGTGTGCGCAGGTCGTGGCTGACCGCAGAAAGCAGTAGTCGCCGCAGCCGGTCCGTCTCGGCAAGTGCCGAGGCACGAGCGGCTTCGGCCGCAAGCTCGCGCTGCCGGACGAGTCCGGCAATCTGCCCGGTGACTGCGGTGAGGATCCGTCGGTCGCGTGGACGCAACTGCCGCCCGGACAGTAAGAGCACGTACCGGCCTTCGTCGACCTCGCACACGGTGTCGGCGGTGTCGGGTGAGGTCGGTGCGTCGACCCCTGCGCTGTCGACGACGAGATGGGTTCCGTCCTCGACTCGCAGGACGGCCACGCCCTTCTGACCGTACGTCTCGCGCACTTTGACGAGCAGTGCGTGCACGTCGGCGCCGCGCAGTACGGCACCGGCGAACAGCGCGAGCAACTCGGCTTCCTGAGAGACGAAGCGCGCCTCCCTCGCCCGCGCGCCCGCCACGTCGACGAGGGCGGCCACGGCCACAGCGACGACGAGCAGCACGACGGTGGTGACGAAATTCTCAGGTGCCGCGATCGTCAGACTGTGAAGCGGTTCGGTGAAGTAGAAGTTGAGCAGTAGACCGGACAGTAGGGCCGCGACGATGGCCGGTCCGATACCACCGAACAGGGCAACGGCCAGCACGGCGACGAAGAACAACGCTTCTTGGCCCGCGACCCCGATGGTGCGATCGAGCAGAACCATCAATGCAGTCGCCACGGTGGGGATCACGAACGCGGCGATCCATGCCTGGAGACGCCGTTCGCGGCGACCGAAGAAAGCGATTCTCGGTGCGCGCACGGCATGTTCGTGAGTGACCGTGTGCACATCGATCTTGCCGGATTCTCGCACGACGGCCGCCCCGATGCCCTCGTCGAGGATGCGAGCCCAGCGTGATCGCCGTGATGTACCGATCACGAGTTGCGTGGCGTTGACCTCCCGCGCGAACGCGAGCAGCGTCGACGGCACCTCGTCGCCGACGACCTGGTGCACCCCCGCGCCGAGGCTTGCGGCAAGCTGCCGGACCTTCCCCATCCGGCGTTCCGAGACACGGGCGAGGCCGTCACCTCGGACGATATTCACGACCGACAGTTCGGCGCTCGCCTTGGCCGCGATTCGGCTCGCGCGACGGATCAGGGTCTCGGACTCGGGGCCGCCCGTCACGGCGACAACCACGCGTTCGCGGGTTTCCCACGTGTCGGTGATGGCGTGCTCGCCGCGATACTTCGCGAGTGCCACATCGACCTGGTCGGCCAGCCACAGCAATGCGATCTCACGTAACGCCGTCAGGTTCCCTTCACGGAAATAGCTGCGCAGTGCAGCATCGACCTTGTCCTGCGCGTAGACGTTGCCGTGCGCGAGCCGTCGTAGAAGCGCCTGCGGGGTGATATCGACGAGCTCGATCTGCTCGGCGCGGCGCACCACCGTGTCCGGGACGGTTTCGCGTTGCACGACGCCGGTGATCTGCTCGACGACGTCGTTGAGCGATTCGAGGTGCTGGATGTTGACGGTGGACAGGACGTCGATACCTGCGTCGAGCAGTTCCTCGACGTCCTGCCAGCGTTTCTCGTTCCTGCTGCCGGGCACGTTCGTATGTGCGAGCTCGTCCACCAACGCCACCGCAGGCCTGCGAGCGAGCACCGCGTCGAGATCGAGTTCGTCGAACTCGACTCCCCGATATCTCCACCGCCGTGGTGGAACGACCTCGAGGCCCGTGACCTGCTCCTCGGTGCGGATGCGCCCGTGGGTGTCGACGATCGCGACCACGACATCGCCAGCACGTGCGATGCGGCGATGCGCTTCCCCGAGCATTGCGTAGGTCTTGCCTGCGCCCGGCGCTGCGCCGAGGTAGATCCTCAGGCGCCCGCGCCGGGGCGGTGGGTCAGGAATATCGCTCATTGCACACTCATGAGCCGGTGCTGCAGCCGGGCGCCGTCGAGCCCAGCGCTACGTTCAGTTCGGGCACGTTCACTCTCTCCATACCGAGGAATCCGAGCTGCCGTCCGTCTGTGTGTGCGGCGACGAGTTCGAGGACGCGGTCGGTGCCCAGGCCGGTCACCCGCGCCACCCGTGGGATCTGCATCGCGGCGTACTCGGGGGAGATGTGCGGGTCCACGCCGGACCCTGATCCTGTGACCGCATCGACCGGTACCTCCTCAGCCGTCACATCCTCGCGGGCAGCGATCGCGGCGCGCCGCTGCTCGACGAACTCTGCCAGGATATCGCTGCTCGGACCCTGGTTCGAGGGGAGTGAGGCCGCGGGATCACCCGGTGTGAAGGGATCCGCGTCGGCGATCGATCCCACGACCCTCAGGTGGAAGAACGGGTCGGGATCGCCGGGCGTGACCTGCGGATCCACACCGATCAACGTGCTGCCGACCACACACCCGTTCGCGTCGGTCAGGGGTGCTCCCTCGGCGCTCGCGGTCCCGATGCGGCTCACCGCCCACACCGCTGCCGGGTACACGCCTCCGACAATGACGGTGAGCAGCAGCAACACGACCGCGCCCACGCGGAGCTGTCTCAGAAAGTTCGTGGTGTGCATGTCTTATCCCATTCCCGGTACGAGTCGGACCACGAGGTCGATGAGCCAGATCCCGACGAACGGTGCCGCGACACCGCCGACTCCGTAGAGGAGCAGGTTACGGCCCAGAAGCGACGACGCGCTCGACGGCCGATATCGGACTCCTCGTAGTGCCAACGGAATCAACGCGACGATCACGAGAGCATTGAAGATCACCGCCGACAGGATCGCGGACTGCGGGGTTGCCAGGCCCATGATGTTCAGCGCCGACAGTTGCGGGTAGATCCCGCTGAACAATGCGGGCAGGATCGCAAAGTACTTGGCCAGGTCGTTGGCGAGGGAGAATGTGGTCAGGGCGCCGCGCGTGATCAGCAGTTGCTTGCCGATCTCGACGATCTCGATCAGTTTGGTCGGGTCGGAATCGAGATCGACCATGTTGCCGGCCTCCTTCGCGGCGGAGGTTCCGGTGTTCATCGCGACACCGACGTCCGCCTGCGCGAGCGCGGGTGCGTCGTTGGTGCCATCGCCGGTCATCGCGACGAGACGGCCACCCTGCTGTTCCGCGCGGATCAAGGCCAGCTTGTCCTCGGGTGTCGCCTCGGCGAGATAGTCGTCCACGCCCGCTTCCGCCGCGATGGCCTTGGCGGTCGACGGGTTGTCGCCGGTGATCATCACGGTCCGGATGCCCATCGCACGCAGCTGCACGAATCGTTGGGCCATGCCGGGTTTGACGACATCGGACAGCTCCACGACGCCGGCGATCTCGGCCCCGCGTGCGACCACCAGCGGCGTGCCGCCGCGGCCTGCGATGTCCTCGACTGTTGCGGTCACTTCGTCGGGGACAGTGCCCTGGTGTTCGCGCGCCCAGCGTGCGACGGTGTCGGCGGCGCCCTTGCGGATATGGACGACAGTTCCGCTGTCGAGTATGTCGACGCCACTCATCCGGGTCTGCGCCGTGAACGGCACGAATTCGGCACCGTCCTCGGCGGTCGAACTGTGGGGGTCGAGCCGGTACCGGTCGGCGCACAGCTCGACGATGCTGCGCCCTTCCGGGGTGCCGTCCGACAGGCTGGACACTCTCGCTGCGCCGGCCAGCTCGTGTTCGGTAACGCCTGGTGCGGGGTGCAGAGCGGTCGCGCGCCGATTGCCGTAGGTGATGGTGCCGGTCTTGTCGAGCAGTAGCGTGTCGATGTCGCCGGCAGCTTCGACCGCGCGGCCCGACTTGGCCAGGACGTTCCGCTGCACGAGCCGATCCATCCCGGCGATACCGATCGCGGACAGCAGCGCGCCGATCGTGGTGGGGATCAGGCACACCAGCAGCGCGATCAGCTCTATCGGCCGCTGCTCTGCGCCGGCGTACGCGCTCATCGGCCCGACGGCGACCACCGCGAGCAGCAACACGATCGTCAGGGCGGCGAGAAGGATGTTCAACGCGATCTCGTTGGGTGTCTTCTGCCGGACGGCGCCTTCGACGAGCGCGATCATGCGATCGACGAACGTGTGCCCGGGTTCGGCGGTGATCCGGACGACGATGCGATCGGACAACACGGTGGTTCCTGCGGTGACAGCGCAACGGTCACCCCCGGATTCGCGGATCACGGGGGCGGATTCGCCGGTGATCGCGGATTCGTCGACTGTCGCGATACCTTCCACCACATCGCCGTCGCCGGGGATGAGCTCGCCGGCTTCGATCACCACGAGGTCGCCGGCCCGCAGCTCGGTGCCGTTGACCGACTCCTCGTGATCCGGGCTGGTCAGCCGTCGGGCCATGGTGTCCTGCTTGGTCTGTCGCAGAGACTCGGCCTGTGCTTTGCCGCGCCCTTCGGCTACCGATTCTGCGAGGTTGGCGAACAGCAGGGTGAACCAGAGCCATACGGCGATCGCCCACGCGAACATGCTCGGGTCGGCGACGGCTGCGACCGTTGCGATCACCGATCCCACCAGGACGACGAACATCACGGGATTGCGTGCGACGTGGCGCGGGTCGAGTTTGCGGAATGCGCCGGGGACGGCGGAGGCGAGTTGACGGGAGTCGAACACGCCGGCGGTAACGCGGTCGGTGTGTGCCCCGGATGTTCGAGAGTCGGAGGGTCGAGGGTCGGGGGACGTAAGAGGTGTAGTGGACGCGGTCAATGCAATGCCTCCGCGATCGGGCCCAGCGCAACGGCGGGGAAGAAGGTCAGTGCCGCCACGAGAACGGCTGTGCCGGTGAGAAGTCCAGCGAACGCGATACCCGAGGTGGGTAGGGTCCCAGCGCCTGCAGGCACACGGTGCGAGGACGCCAGGGACCCGGCGAGCGCGAGGACGAAGACAATCGGTAGGAATCTCCCGAACAACATGCACATCCCGAGGCTCGCCTGGAACCAGTCGTTCGTGACGGTGAGCCCGCCGAAGGCGCTGCCGTTGTTGTTCGCCGCAGACGCGTATGCGTAGAGCACTTCGGTGAATCCGTGGATCGCGCTGGGAGTTCCGGGATCTCCCGAGTTGCCGAGAGCACCGGCCGTCGCCGGCAGGATGACGGCGACGGCAGTGCCGACCAGCACGAGGGCCGGCATCACCAGGATGCTCAGCGCGGCGAGGGTGATCTCCCGCGTGCGTAGTTTCTTGCCGAGGAACTCCGGTGTTCGGCCGACGAGCAGGCCACCGACGAACACCGCCACCATCGCGATGACGAGGATTCCGTACAGTCCGGTTCCGACGCCACCCGGTGCGATCTCGTTGAACAGCATGTTCAGCAGAACCGCGCCCCCACCGAGCGGCGACATGCTGTCGTGGGCGGAGTTCACCGCACCGGTGCTCGTGCCCGTGGTAGAGACTGCGAACAGCACCGATCCCGGAATGCCGAAGCGCACCTCCTTGCCCTCGAGCATCGAGCCGGCTGCATCGGCGGCGACACCGTGCGTGCGGGATTCGGCCGCGAGAGTCACCGCGAGTACCGCGGTGTAGAGCGTCGCCATCACGGCCAGCACCGTCAGGCCCTGCCTGCGGTGACCGATCATGGTGCCGAAGGTGCGGGTGAGGGCGACCGGAATGAGCAGGATTGCAATGACCTCCACAATGTTGCTCACCGGTGTCGGGTTCTCGAACGGGTGCGCCGAGTTCGCGGCGAGCACGCCGCCACCGTTGGTGCCCAGTTCCTTGATCGCCTCCTGTGACGCGACCGGAGCCAACGCTGTGGTCATCGCATGCCCATCGAGTCCCGTTGCGACGAAACCGCTCCGGTAGGACTGGATCACTCCCTGACTCAGCAGGATCATCGCGATGAAGAACGAGAGGGGGAGCAGGATGCGCAGCGTGCCGCGGGTGAGATCCACCCAGAAATTGCCGACCTCCCCGCCCCGGCCGACGCGTACGAGCCCGCGGATCAACGTGACGGCGACGCCCATGCCCACCGCGGCGGACACGAAGTTCTGCACCGCGAGTCCGGCCGACTGGGTCAGCGGGCTCATCGTGGTTTCAGGAACGTACGACTGCCAGTTCGTGTTGGTGACGAACGAGATGGCGGTGTTGAACGCGACCGCGGGACTCACACCTTCGAGTCCGTTGTTCAACGGCAACACACCCTGGATGCGTTGCAGACCGTAGAGGAGCATGACGCTCGCGAGGGAGAATCCCAGCACGCTCGCGCCGTATCCGTACCAGGTCTGTTCTGCGCGGGAGTCGATACGGCATGCGCGGTAGATCCACGACTCGATTCTCAGGTCGTTCGACCGTAGGTCGGTGTCGGTGGTGTACACCTTCGCCATGTAGTCGCCCAGGGGGACATACACCGCGGCGAGGACTGCGACGACCAGAGCGATTTGCAGTCCCGCAGCAACAGCAGGAGTCATCGCGGCGTCAGAACCTCTCCGGATCGAGCAACGCGACCAGGAGATACACGACGATCACCGCTGCGACCACGGTGAGGGCGGTGGTTGTCACTCCGGCCCACGTCATCTGCGTTCTCCAGTCCCGTGGAGTTCGATGCTGTGGAGGGCGCGCATTATCAGAGCGCACATCACGATCCCAGCGATCATCAGCGCCACATAGGCGGCGTCGGCCATCTCGTTTTCCTGTCGTCGACACGGATCGGCGCCGGTCGGCGCTGCATCACACCATCGCGCGGAGAAGCCCGCTCGGCTTCGATCCATACGAAATCTTGACGCTGCTGTCCGACGTCCTGACGATTTGCTTACGCCATGCCGCCGAGCGATCCGGGTCGGCCTCGAGGTCTTCCCTCTGAACCGGGGGAGCGCCCGAAGCGTCGTCGCCGGGATCCAGCCGACCTCGTCGCTGTTACCGTGTTTCTTCTCGCACCGCTCGGCGCTGCGACCGCATGCACTCGCGGCTACGCTCGGGTGTGGAAGCTGCCGCAGATGTCACCCACCGCAACGGTGCCCCACGTACAACCTCCGACGTACCGGGACGTGATCGCATGAGCAACAACGCACCCACCGCCCGAACCGACGACCCGGCACAGATTGTGTCAGCACGCTACGAGGGCCGGAAACTCGAAGTGTCCGGCCCGTACCGGATCTACCCGTCCGGATTGTGGTACTTCCGGTCGGACGACTCCGACCCCGCGCCGACGTGGATTCCGTCAGGTCACCTCACAGAAACGGATCGGGTAGCCGCGAGCACCGACGCCGGAGACCGAAGCCTGGTGGGTGCTGTCACGCATCCCTTGCTCATCACCGGATTCGGATTCGCGATGGCCACACTGACGTGGCTGGCCTCTGTCTTCAGGTCCCACCTCGATCCGGTGAGTGCTCGAGCGCCGAGGTGACGAGCCCGGCGAGCCGGGCCGTTGCGGGCCGCAGTCGGCAATCACACGGTGACGATTTCGAGGGCCTGTGTGAGATCGGCGATGAGATCGTCGGAATCCTCGAGACCGACCGACAGACGGATCATCGAGCCGGTGATTCCGCGTCGCTGCCTCTCCTGAGGTGAGAGGTCGTAGTGGGTCGTGGTCACCGGCTGAGTCACCAGGCTTTCGACGCCACCGAGGCTCGGCGCCAATGCGAACAATTCCAGGCGGTCGACCACCTGCACGGTCGTGTCGGTATCGCCGGCGATCTCGATCGTCACGATGCCGCCGTAACCTGTCATCTGCTTCGCGGCGAGTACGTGCCCGGGGAAGCTCGGCAGACCCGGGTACAGCACCCGCGCGACCCGAGGGTCGGCTTCCATTGCTTCCGCGACCGCCTGCGCATTCGCGTTGTGCTGATTGACGCGGACGATCAGTGTGCGCAGGCTCCGCGACAACAACGCTGCCGGCTCCGGTGCGATGCATGACCCGAAACTCTTGCGCCACGGCTTCAACGGTTCGATCAGCTCGTCTGCGCCGAGCACGAATCCAGCGGTGACGTCCGAATGCCCGCCGAGATACTTGGTGGCCGAGTACGAGACGAGGTCGGCGCCGAGTGCGAGTGGCCGCTGGTTGACGGGCGAGGCGAACGTGTTGTCGACCGCCACGAGCGCACCGTGACGGTGCGCGGTCTCAGCGAGCGCAGCGACGTCGTAGATACCGAGTGCGGGATTCGTGGGCGTTTCGAAGAACACCAGTTTCGGCCCTCCGCTGAGCACCTCGTCCAGACGATCGACTTCGTCGCCGAGCAGGAATGTGGTGGTGAGGCCGAGCTGGGACAGTTGCGTGGTGAGCAGTTCCATGGTGCCGCCGTAGGCGTCGCCGACGCACACGATGCCTTCGCGTCCGTACTGCGCGAACAACGCGGTTTCCGCGGCCATACCGGAGCAGAAGGCCAACGCGCTCCCGGCGCCTTCGACCGACGTCATCGTTTCCTCGAGCGCGAAGATCGTCGGATTGAGCCCGTAGCGGGTGTAGAGCGGTCCCTTCCGGCGGCCATCGGCGACGTCGAGCAGCGCCGCAGTGTTCTCGAACGCGAAGGTCGTCGTGTTGTAGACCGGCAGGTGCGGCGCGCCGTGGGCATCGGTGATGCTGGTGCCGTGGATGGCCTGGGTCGATTGACCTGCTGACTTCTGCTTCACGCCTGAACTCCGTTCACAAGGTGCGTTCGAGGGGACCGCCACGAGTATCGCGTGGGCCGCTGCGACGAGTGCACCCCGATGCTCCCTACCGTGATCCTCTGACGGACTGCGACAGGTGTCGTAGCGTCGAGGTGACACCGTTTCGGCACGGTGATCGAGGTGCGGCGGTGTCGGACACGCACTCGAGCTGTGCAGCCCAGGAGGCACGATATGAGTCACGACAGCTTCAGCACACGAGACACACTCACCGTCGGGGACACCGATTACCGCATCTATCGCATCGACCGGGTGCCGGGCTCGGATCGTTTGCCGTACAGCCTCAAGGTCCTGCTCGAAAATCTGCTGCGTACCGAGGACGGCAGGCTGGTCACCCGCGAACAGATCGAAGCGGTCGCGGGATGGGATCCGGAGTCCACGCACAACCCCGAAATCCAGTTCTCGCCTGCCCGCGTTCTCATGCAGGACTTCACCGGAGTGCCGTGCGTGGTGGACCTCGTCGCGATGCGCGATGCCATGACGACCCGCGGCGGCGACGCCACCCGGATCAATCCGTTGATTCCCACTGAACTCGTCATCGACCACTCGGTGATCGCCGACGTGTTCGGCACCGAGGATGCATTCCGCATCAATACCGATCTCGAATTCTCACGCAATCGCGAACGCTACGAATTGTTGCGGTGGGCGCAGGGCGCATTCGACGACTTCAAGGTCGTCCCTCCAGGTACCGGCATCTGCCACCAGGTCAACCTCGAGTATCTCGGTCGCGTCGTCTTCACCCGCGAGACCGAGGACGGAGAGACGCTGGCGTACCCGGATTCGCTGGTGGGGACCGATTCCCACACCCCGATGATCAACGGCATCGGTGTCGTCGGGTGGGGCGTGGGCGGAATCGAAGCCGAGGCCGCGATGCTCGGTCAGCCCGCCTCGATGCTGATCCCGCAGGTCGTGGGATTCAAGCTCAACGGAGAACTGAGGGAGGGCACCACCGCCACCGACCTGGTTCTCACCGTCGCCGAAATGCTGCGCAAGACCGGCGTGGTGGGAAAATTCGTCGAGTTCTTCGGTCCCGGTGTAGCGAATGTGCCGCTTGCCAATCGCGCCACGATCGGCAATATGAGTCCCGAATACGGCTCGACCATCTCCATCTTCCCGATCGACGACATCACTCTCGACTACATGCGCCTCACCGGCCGATCCGACGATCAGGTGGGTCTCGTCGAGGCGTATGCCAAGGAACAGGGGTTGTGGCACGATCCCGTCCGCGAACCCGCGTACAGCCAGGTCGTCGAACTCGACCTGTCGACGGTGCGCCCGTCGATCGCCGGCCCCAAACGGCCACAGGACCGCATCCCGGTGGCTCTCGCACCCCGGGCGGTCGGGGCGCTGCTCGCAGGCGCTGATGTGCCGGGCGTCGTCGCACACGTGCAGGAGGTGGGTCTCGACGAAGGCTCGATCGAGTCGTTTCCTGCGAGCGATCCCGTCGCGATCTTCGGTACGGACACCAGCGCACCACCGCGTAACCCCCTGCCCGACGATCTCATCGCAGCCGATCCGCCGTCGAACAAGATTCCCGTGCACATAGGCGATGGACCCGACTTCGAACTCGACCACGGTCACGTCGTGATCGCTGCGATCACGTCGTGTACCAATACGTCGAACCCCTCGGTCATGATCGGTGCCGGCCTGCTCGCCAAGAAGGCCGTGGAGAAGGGCCTGCGCAGCAAACCGTGGGTCAAGACAACCCTCGCACCCGGATCGAGGATCGTCACCGACTACTACGAACGCGCAGGACTCACGCCGTATCTCGAGAAGCTCGGGTTCAATCTCGTGGGATACGGATGCACCACGTGCATCGGCAACTCCGGCCCCCTGCCCGACGAAATTGCGTCCGCGGTAGACGAACACGACCTCAACGTGTCGGCCGTCCTGTCGGGCAATCGTAATTTCGAAGGCAGGATCCATCCGCAGACGAAGATGAACTTCCTCGCCTCGCCGCCACTGGTGATCATCTATGCACTCGCGGGGTCGATGCTCGTCGACATCTTCGAGGACGAACTCGGCACCGACACCGACGGCAACCCCGTGGTCCTGCGCGACATCTGGCCGTCCACCGAGGAGATCCAGGCTGTCATCGACGAGTGTGTGCGCTCGGAGATGTTCGAATCCGGCTATGCCGACGTGTATCACGGCGACGACACGTGGCGGAACCTCGATATCCCTACCGGTGAGGTGTTCGAGTGGAAGGGCGACTCGACATATGTGCGGCGCCCACCGTATTTCGACGGGATGCCGGCCGAACCCGAGCCGCTGCGCGACATCGCGGGCGCGCGGGTGCTGGCACTCCTCGGTGACTCTGTCACCACCGACCACATCTCCCCGGCCGGCGCGATCCGTCGCGACAGTCCCGCCGGACGCTACCTGCAGGAGCATGGTGTCGACCCGGCAGACTTCAATTCGTATGGGTCGCGGCGCGGCAATCACGAGGTGATGATCCGCGGCACCTTCGCCAACATTCGGCTGCGGAACCAACTCGTGCCCGACGTCGAAGGGGGAGCCACCCGGTACCTTCCCACCGGCGAACAGATGGACATCTACGACGCTGCACAGAAATACGCGGACGACGGCACACCGTTGGTCGTACTGGCCGGTGCGGAGTACGGATCGGGGTCGTCACGTGACTGGGCGGCGAAGGGCACGCTGCTGCTGGGAGTGCGCGCGGTGATCGCCCAGTCGTACGAACGCATCCACCGGTCCAACCTCATCGGTATGGGAGTGCTGCCATTGCAGTTCTCCGATGGAGCCTCGGCGGAGAGCCTCGGCCTGACCGGGGAGGAGGAATTCGAGATCACCGGACTGGCCGACGCCGAAGCGATACCCGAGACCGTGCATGTGCGGGCGGCGGACATCGAGTTCGATGCGAAGGTACGCATCGACACCCCGGCAGAGGCGGAGTACTTCCGGCACGGCGGCATCCTGCAGTACGTGCTCCGCCAGCTGGCCGCGTGACCGCGCCGTAGGTACGGACCATTGGCGAAGTAGGCCGATTCGAGCGTTTCAGTCCCCGAGGTGCATGTCGGAGATCGCGTCCGCGACCCGCTGAGTGTCGGCGTCCGTCCACCCGTCGGGCGATGTGACCGCCGCCCACCCGTACGGAATGAAGTCCTCGTAGTTGTGACCATGCCCGACCGGAGGTGACGTGCCGACCATGATGTCCGCCGCCACCTGCCAGAACGTGACGATCGGATACCAACGCATCGACGGCACCCGATCCGCACCCGGTGGCTCGGCGAGCCAATCAGGCCGCTCGAACAGCAACCCGGGACCCCACCACACCACCGGGTCCGATGCGTGCTGCAGATACAGCACACGCGGATCGTGCCACGGTGCGTCGGAGGATTCCAGGTCCTGGAGGTTCGAAGCGAACCGCACGTCGAGACCGTCGTGGTAGACGGGCAGGACCTCCCGCGTTCCCGGATCGCGAGCGGCGACGATGCTCCGCCACAGCGAGTTCGAATTGGGCGGACCCACGAACAGTGCACCGTCGACATCACCGCGCAGATCGACGAGGTCGTCGAACGCTGCCTCGGCAGACTGCGACCCGAGACTCTCGCCGTACACCACCACCTTCGGACGTCGATCTTCCGGGAGCCGCACCCATCGCTCGTGCACGCCGTTGATGAGCGCGTCACCCGCCGCTTTCGCGGCCGAACCGTCGACCAGGAACGAAATCCAGCTCGGCAGGAACGAATACTGGATCGCGGCGATCGCCGAATCACCGTTGTAGATCATCTCGATCGAATCCGCCGCAACCGGATTGACCCACCCGGTGCCCGTCGTTCCTGACACGACCAGGATGTCCCGCTCCCACGCCTCGGTCCGGTCCAGTTCGTCGAGAATCAACTGCACCTGAGATTCGGTGGAGGTATCGGCGTGCAGGCCCGCGTACACGCGGATCGGTTCACGGGCGGGCGCGCCGTTGAGCTCGGTCAACTCGTCGGCCCGCAGGCCACCGTCGGCGAACGTGCGGCCCTGCCTGCCGAGACTGTCCCACGACGATGCCGACGCAGAACTGCCCGAGCGTTCCGGTTCGTACGGTGGTGCGACGCCCGGGTCGGTGCTGTTGTTGTCGGACGCGAACACGAATCGTGCGGCGGTCGACGTGCTCGCGAGGATCACCTGGTCGACGAATACCACCGCCGCCACCGCGAGCACCGCCGGTGCGATCACGTGAGCGGCCGGAACCGGGATACGTAGCCGTGCGCTGAGGAACCGTGCGAACCCGTGGGCCACGCGGCGCAGGCCGCGCCCGGTCAGCAGGAGAACAGCGAAGACCGCGACACTGACCAGTCCGGTACGCAGATACGCGAACGACGTGGTGTCCTCGATACCCATGAGCGCGCGGATATCGTTCTGCCAGTTGGCAGCGACCAACAGAGATCCGGTCACCGTGATGAGAGCAAGCACAGCGACGACGATCTGCGCAATCATGCGGGCGGCGCGTCGCCTGCGCCACCACGTCAGGCGCGGTGCGATCCAGCGGCGCGCCGGATAGGCGAGCAGAATTCCGATTCCGTATCCCGTGACGCTCGTGATTCCGCTGACGAGGCCTTGATACAGCCATTCCCGGGGGATCAACGACGGACTCAGACTCCACGCGAAGAAGAACACCGCAACCACGAGCCCGACGAAATCCAGCCCGAATACCGAGTAGTACGGCCGCTGTTCGACGGTCGGGGTGCCGTCGAGGGCCGATGCGGTCGTCATCCGCCGACGGTATCCCGATGCGGGAAGATAGTGTCGGATACATGACGCGACGAGTGAGTGTGTGGGGCGGCGGATTCTGGCTGAGTCGGAAAACCAGGGAGGCCGCACTCGATGCGGCGCGGGAACTCGACGGACTGGGCTACTCGAGGCTGTGGACGTCGGGTGGGTTCGGCGAGGGGGTGCCCTCCATCTACGGCGAGGTGCTCGCTGCGACGCCGAAGCTCGGTGTCGCGAGTGGAATCATCAGCATCTGGCACGCGGATCCGGCGGATCTCGCGAAGGAGGTCGACCGATTCGAGCGGGAGTATCCCGGCCGTTTCCTGCTTGGCCTGGGCGCGAGCCACGGCGCGGTCGTGGACGCGACCGACGCGGGCCGATACACCAAGCCCTACAGCCGCATGGTCGAGTACCTCGACGCGTTGGATGCGACGAGCACCCCGGTGCCCGCGGAGGCTCTGGCGCTCGCGGCGCTCGGCCCCCGCATGCTGACGCTGTCCGCCGAACGTACTGCGGGCGCACATCCCTATTTCGTACCCGCCGAACACACTGCCCAGGCCCGGGCAATCCTCGGCGACGGCCCGCTTCTGGCGCCCGAAGTCGCCGTGGTGCTCGACGAGAACGAAGACACTGCCCGCGGAATCGCTCAGGAGTACATGCGGGGCTACCTGTCGCTTCCGAACTACTCCAACAACCTCCTGCGTCTCGGTTACACCGAGGATGATGTGGCGGGAGCAGGCAGCGACCGGTTGCGTGAGGCGCTGATTCCGTCGGGCAGCATCGAACGCGTCGTCGCCGGGATCGAACGGCACTACGAGGCCGGCGCCGACGAGGTACCCATCCAGGTACTGACAGCGGACCCGACATCATTCCCCACGCAGGCATACCGGGACCTCGCCGCCGCACTCATCGCCTGATGGGAGGCATCAAGCCTGGCCGGTCGGGCAGACTTGGTGCCTGGTCCAGAAACGGAACGAACAGGTGGGGGAGTGCGGACTCGATGAACGCCACACCGTCGGATTCGTCGACGTCGATGATCCGGTAGGCGCCGGACCCTGCGGCGGTGGTCACGACGATTGTGACCAGCCTGGCGCGACGTTGGAACAGCGACGCTTTCACTGTCCACCCGATGATGCCGCGGCGCTGCAACGCCACGGTGGCTCGGCGCACCGTTCCGCTACGAGCGATCGGGTAGTCGCCGCTGACGGCATGGCCCAGACTGCGGTATGCGTCGACGGCCAGAAGGGGTGCCATCGGGATCAGCACCAGCGCACTCGGCGGCCTCCCGCGGCACGAGGATGTGGTCTCAGGGTCGCCGAACGTGACCATGATTCGGGATCGCGGA
Source organism: Rhodococcus artemisiae (assembly GCF_036327795.1). Classification (NCBI taxonomy): domain Bacteria; kingdom Bacillati; phylum Actinomycetota; class Actinomycetes; order Mycobacteriales; family Nocardiaceae; genus Rhodococcus; species Rhodococcus artemisiae. Next base: position 332,165 of record NZ_JAUTXY010000001.1, on the reverse strand, counting down.
GAATCTCGGTCGCCACGCGCAGCGCGAAGCCTCGCGGTGCTGCAGGAAGCAGGACATGGTGATCGGAGGAGCCCTTTGTCGGATCACCAGGTGACCTGGACATCGGACGTACGATGGAACGAGCTATCGAGTGGGAGGCATGGAATGCAGATCCTCGACAAGGCCGCACGAGTGGCCACCGAAACCTCGTATGCGACCACGAGAGTGGCCGGGGCGGCCGGCGGGGCTCTCGTGGGCGCCGTGGTCGGGAGCATGAAAGGTGCAGTCAGCGGTGCTCGTTCGGGAATCAGCAGCGGAGCGGATTCGACACCGGCGGCGGCCCTGACCATCGGCGCACTCGGGGCGACCGGTATCGCCACCGGAATTGTTGCGGGGCCGGTGCTGGCCGCAATCGGAGCATCCGCCCTGACCGTTCGTCTGCTCACGCATCATGACGGTGAACAGCATGCCGAACGTCGGACTTCGCCCACCAAGTCGTCGACGCGCTCCAGCGCGGAGAAGGACGGCTCGAAGACCACACCCGCCAAGCGTGCACCCGCCAAGCGTGCACCCGCCAAGCGTGCGCCGGCTGCGCGAAAAGGTAGGGCCAAGACCGCCTAGTCGTCGCGCGTGCCGATCATGCGAGCTGCTCTCCGACTGCAGGTGGGTGCGTCCTGGTCATCTGCTCACTGATCAGTACCTGCCCGGCGCCGAGCACGAGCGCAACCGGCCACTCGATGAGATCGAGCGCTACGAGTGCGCCCAAGCCGACGATGAAGGCGACCTGTTCAGGTCGGGGAACGCCGATCCGTCCCACGAGCGGCAGTTGTAGCGCGAAGCGCTCGGATTCACGGACCACCTGCGCCAATGTGCGATGGGAGTCCCAGAACGATTGCTGTGCGTCCGCCATGATTCTCTCCTTCGTCGACTTCGGTTCATCTGATGCGCACCCGCGGCGAATAGGATCGGGTCATGTCGACTCCACCGATCGTTGCCGGGCCGGATGCGGTAGTGGGAGCAGTGGTACGGGTCCTCACACCCCCGCTCTGTGAACTCTACGCACTGCTGATGCGTACTGGCGTGCTCATCGTCGACGACGACTGACCCCGCCCCTGCATCTCTGTTGGATTCGAGGGTTTGCGGGGCGCATTCTGTGGAACTCTGGACCGATGCAGCTGTTCAAGGTCCCGAACCACGCCGGGTGACCACATGCTCGGTGTGACAAGGCTGATCAAGGGGGTCGTGTCGGTAACAGGATCCGGCATTGCGCTCGTCGGCGCGCCGACGAGCGCCATACGAGGAGTGCCGGCACCGGCGCCCCTTGTGCGCTCGATGTTGGAAATGGCTCGCGAGGCCGTGGGTGGTGGACGCAGTCGTCGCTGCGGCTCCGGATCGGGCCGCACCTGGATGGAAGTCCACGGCCTCCGATCCGAGTCCGGCCACGAAATCGGTGAGCAGGTGCAGAAGGTCCTCCGCGATACCCCCGGTGTGGAACGAGTGGAATTACATAGGCCTTGGGTTCGGCTGGTTGTCACGACGGAGCCTGACGGGCCCACGCCCGAGGAGATGACCGGCATAGTCGAGAGTGTCGAGCGGCAGTTCGGCATCGCAGGCCCGGATACGCTGCCGGTCGACCTTCCCGGCGACGACGGCCTCCTTGCGCGTCGGGTGATCTCGGTCGGGGCTGCCGCAACGGGGCTGGGCGTCAGCCTCGTCGGCGGCATCCTCCGGATGCCCCGGATCACCGGGGTGATACCGGCCCCTGTGGTCGCGGTGGACTACCAGCCGAAGCTGCGCCGGATCGTCGAGTCCGCGGTCGGAACGGACGGCGCCGAGGTATTGTTCTCCGTTCTCACGGCAGCTGCTTACACGGCGGCGCAGGTTCCTTCGTCGCTCGCGGTCGAGACCGCTATGCGCGTCGCAGCGATGGCCGAGACCTTGGCCGCCCGCCGTACATGGCAGGAGATGGAACCGATCTTTGCGGAGGAGGCCGCAGACGCGGATGGTCCGCCCGGACCGTATCGACCTCGGAGCCAGTGGACCGGACCGATCGAACGGCATGCAGAGCGCTCCGGCATCGTCGGTGCCGCCGCTGCAGCCGTGCTAGGAGGGCTGTACGGCAATCCGTTGAGCGCAGGCAACGCGGCCATCGTGGCGGCCCCCAAGGCAACCCGCACGACGCGGGAGTTGTTTGCTGCGACCCTGGGCCGGGGCCTGCCCACGCACGGCGTCCTGCCCATTGCAGCTACCGCATTGCGTCACCTCGATCGAGTGGATGCGGTCGTGATCGATCCCCGGGTCCTGTACACGGCGAAATTGGATGTCACCCGTGTGCTCGGCGTGAACGATCACGATCGCACCCGCGTGTGGGAATGCGCGCGCCGTGCTGTCGAGAAAGATGAAATCGATCCGGGATGGCATCCGGTGCAGTCGATTCCGGGTGTGCACGGTATCCGGGACGGGCGCGTGCTGGTCGGCCCTGTGCACGACGGCTACGCGTCGGCGCTGCTCGCCGAGGCGCGGCGGGCACGAGTCGAGGTGATCTCGGCGGACGACGACTCGTTGCGTTCGTTACGCAACGGCTTCGACAGGCTGCAACCGTTCTCGGAATCGATGGACCGCACTCTGCGAGACGCGGTCGAAGAGTGTAGACAGGACGGGCGGACGGTAGCTGTGGTGGCCGCGGAGGCACCGAACGCACTGGCTGCGGCCGATGTGGGCATCGGGGTGGTGACAGCGCCCGCCGCCCGTCCGTGGGGAGCACACCTGATCTGTGACGACCTGACCGGGGTGTGGCGGGTCCTGCACGCCCTCCCGCCGGCGCGGTCGGCGAGTCGGCGTGGGGTGCAGCTTTCACTCAGCGCGACCGCACTCGGAGCCCTGTTGATGTTGCCCGGGGTGGCAGGGCAGGGGCCGGAGTCGGTGACCGCGTCCGCCGCGGTGGGTCTGTGGGTGGGATACTCCACGGCCCGTAACGTTTTCGCAGAGCGAATGCCCGATCCGCGGCCGGAGCGCGAGTGGCACGCGATGCCGGTCGAGGAGGTGATCCGCTCGCTTCCCCGTCCCCATGATGTGAGTCCGCGCGATACGAGCGCTACGGCCCCCGCACTGTTGCGTCGGGTGCCCGCTCGCGCCGTGGTTCCGGCTGTCGCTGCTTACGACTTCGCGCGCGCATTGCGCGGCGAATTGGCGGATCCGTTGACTCCGGTGCTCGCCACTTGCGCGGCAGCGAGCGCGGTCCTGGGCTCGCCGGTGGACGCCCTGCTCGTCGGTTCGGTCCTCGCGCTCAACGCAGCCATCTCGGCGTCGCAACGTCTCCGTGCAGAAAGGGCGTTGAAATCGCTGCTGGTGCAGCAGGATCCGATCGCACGCCTCCGTCAGGGATCGGAGACCCGCGTCCGGTACATCGAGACGGCGTCGGGACGAGTCCGTCCGGGTGACGTCATCGAAGTCCGCCCCGGCGAGGTGGTCCCGGCGGACGGGCGGATCGCCGTCGCTGCCGGAGTCGAGGTCGACGAGTCGTCGCTCACCGGCGAATCGCTGCCTGTCACCAAGTATCCCGGCCCTACCCCCGGGGCGCCTCTCGCCGAGCGGACGTGCATGATCTATGCGGGCACCACTGTGCTCACGGGGACCGCGGTAGCCCATGTGACTGCGGTGGGGGGCGCCACCGAAACCCGGCGTGCGACGGCGATGGCGCCGACCGCGATACACGATGTGGGACTGCAGTCCCAATTGCGCGCACTGACCCGCCGGGCTCTGCCGGTCAGTTTCGGAGGCGGCGTCCTGGTCGGGATCCTCGGGATGCTGCGGGGAGCCGGGCTTCGGGCTGCAGTGGTCAGCGGTGTTTCGGTGGTCGTGGCCGCCGTGCCGGAGGGGATGCCACTGGTCGCAACCCTGGCACAGACAGCATCGGCCCGCCGACTGACGACGTCGTCTGCGCTTGTGCGCACGCCTCGCGCGATCGAGGCTCTCGGCCGCGTCGACGTCGTCTGCTTCGACAAGACCGGCACACTGAGCGAGAACCGGTTGCGGGTCCGCACTGCCCGGCCGGCTCCCGGATACACGCGTGCCCAATTACTGAGCTTCGCTGCGCGGACCGGGGTGTCGGACAACGGTGGGCCGCCCGACCATGCCACCGATGCCGCGATAGTCGGTGCGGCTCGAGCCGATTCGCTCGACGACTGCGGGTCGACGCGCACTGCGTACCTGCCGTTCCGGTCCGGTCGGTCCTATGCGGCCGCGTTGAACGGACGGCATCTCACGGTCAAGGGTGCGCCGGAGGTGATGTCGGCCGCGTATTCGGGCGATCATCATTCGCTCCTTGCCCAGGTCGACACGATGGCGGAGGCCGGGTTACGGGTCATTGCCGTGGGCGAGCGCATCCTCACGGACGAGGAGGCCGACGCGGTCGCCGCCGACCCCGGCGAGCTGGAAGCGTTGTGTGAGAGCACGCTACGACCGGTCGGGCTGATCGGACTGTCGGATACCCCGCGCCCTGAAGCGCTGGGGCTTCTCCCCGCGCTGAGGGGCCAAGGCATCGGCGTGCGGTTGATCACCGGTGACCATCCCGTCACCGCCGTCGCGATCGCCGACGAGTTGGGGCTGAAGGTGACTGCGGACCAGGTGATCGACGGAACGGAGTGGGATTCGTTGTCGCTCGAGGAACAAGAACACGCGGTGCGGGAGCGACTCGTCTTTGCACGGATGACACCCGAGCACAAGGTGCAGATCGTGCAGACGATCGAGCGTTCCGGTCAGGTGTGCGCCATGGTCGGCGATGGCGCCAACGATGCGGCGGCGATCCGCGCGGCAAGTGTCGGAGTGGGGGTCGCGTCCCGGGGTAGCGATCCCGCACGCGGTGCGGCAGATGTCGTGCTGCTCGACGGCAAGGTCGGAGCATTGCTCGACGCGCTCGACGAGGGCCGTCAGCTGTGGCAGCGGGTCACTGCGGCGGTGGCCGTGTTGCTCGGAGGTAACGCCGGTGAGGTGATGTTCGCGATCATCGGCAGCATGTTCACCGGGCAGTCGCCACTGAATGCCCGGCAGTTGCTGCTCGTGAACATGCTCACCGACGCGCTGCCCGCTGCGGCGCTCGCCGTCGGATCGACGAATGGACGAACCTCGGGTGCTGACACGACGCGCGGACCGGACCAAGCAGCATTGCTGAAGGTCGTGGCCGTTCGGGGGGTCACCACTGCAGCCGGCGCATCACTTGCCTGGGCGGTGGCGAGCATGACGGGTACCAGGAGGCGTGCTTCCACAGTTGCTCTGATCGCGTTGGTCTGCAGTCAGCTCGGCCAGACCCTTCTGGATTCCCGTAGTCCGCTCGTCGTGGCGACAGCGCTCGGATCCCTCGCCGTTCTGGCGCTGATCATCAGTATCCCTGTGGTGAGCATCGCACTCGGGTGTGTGCCCGTGGGTCCGGTCGGCTGGGCGGTGGGTCTCGGGTCGGCCGCAGCAGCAACAGCAGCCGCTGCCGTGGCTCCCACGGTGCTACGGCGCATGCCCGCGCTCGCGTAGGTAGTGGTCACGGCCCCGTAATGGTGGTCTGGATCACATTATCGCCGTACCCTGGATCCATGACGCACATCACCACTGGTCCGCGCGATTTGACGGTCGATGTGGGGGACACCATCGAATTGCATCTGCCGGAGAACACTTCCCGCGACTACTGCTGGTCGACGACCCGGATCGGGAAGGGGCTCAACCTGCGCGACATCAGGTTCGTCCCCTCGAAGAATCCGTTGCCCGGCGCCACGAGCGAACGGGTGTTCTATCTCCGTGCGAAGCGGCCGGGGACATGGCCGTTGTCGCTGCGGATGCGCCGGCACCTGGATCTGTCTGCGGCGCTCGCCGATATGACCGTCACGGTGACGTGAGTCTTCTTCGACGTGAGTCGTCTTCACGGAAGGTGACCTGAGGTTTCGCGGAATGGACATCGACGCATACAGGTTCCTCGACGTCGCCTTCGCCGAGGCCGAGCGGGGACTCTCCGAGGGTGGCATACCGATCGGAGCCGCGCTGTTCGACGCCGATGGCACACTGCTCGGCCAGGGGCGCAACAGGCGCGTCCAAGACGACGATCCGACGCTCCACGCCGAGACCGCTGCGTTCCGCGCGGCCGGTCGCCGACGTGATTACAGGTCGACGATCATGGTGACGACGCTGTCGCCGTGCTGGTACTGCAGTGGCCTGGTACGCCAGTTCGGTATCGGGTCGGTCATCGTCGGGGAGGCGGTCACGTTCTGCGGCGGTCACGACTGGCTCGCCGACAACGGAGTGTCGGTGACTGTGCTGGACGACCCGCGGTGTGTCGCGCTGATGACCCGATTCATCGATGAGTCGCCGGATTTGTGGGATGAAGATATCGGCGTCGCTCCGTCATCCGATCGCCTACCCTGAAGCGGAGGCAACGGACTGGGGGAAATGTGTCGTCGGTGCATCGACCGCTCGGACTCGCCTGGGCCGGTGTAGCTGCGCTTGTAGTGGTCTCATGCGGCTCACGGGGTGAGCACTCGGACCCGCTTCCGGCCGACCAGTTGGTGTTCAGTGTCGGCTCAAGCGGCCACGGATGGACGCCGTACGTGGTCGAGGCGATTCGGTCACCGGTGATCTCGGTCTACGGCGACGGCCGTGTGGTCTTCACCGAGCGAAACGAGCCCACCACCATGTCTCCGCCGGAATATCTGGTGGTACAGGCTGATCCGGACGATGTCGCTCGTTTTGCCGACGAACTCGAGGAGCAGTACCTCATCGATCTGGGCACCGATGTCGGAAGTCCCGGCGTGACCGATCAAGCGACGACCACCGTCACCTTCCATGGACGTGGCGACGCCTCCGAATTGCGCGTCTACGCGTTCGGTACGCGGTTCGAACGGGATCTCCCGTCGACTGCTCTCGAGAATCGAGAAGAACTGCGCGCCGTGATCGAGAGCGCCTGGGGTCTGGCCGAGGGCGACGCCGAGCCTTACGATCCGGACATTGTGCACGTCCACGAACCGACCGCGGTGACCGCCCCGGACGATGATGTCCCGGCGTGGCCAGGCCCCGATCCCGCAACGTTCATGACGGGCGACCCCGGATCGCCAGGAGTGATCACCGGGGACGCCGCAGCCGTCGTCTACACCGCAGCGCGAGAGAATCCGGACGGATGGTGGAGGGTCGACGACGAGGTGGTGCGGCTCGTCGTGGACCCCGTCCCGTGAACGGCAGGGCTGTCTGAGATCTCGTGAAGCCGGTCGTCAGCGCAGCGAGGCCGGGTTGTCCAGATCGGCAGCGGAATAGGTATCGCACGCTGCGATCTGCCCGGTGTCGTATCCCGCGATGAACCACTTCTGGCGCTGCTCGGACGAGCCGTGGGTCCACGCTTCCGGGTTGACACGACCCGTCGCCGTGGACTGGATGCGGTCGTCGCCGACCGCGGACGCTGCAGACAGTGCATCGCGGATATCGGTGTCGCTGAGCGGCGCCAGGAACGGCACTCCGGTGTCCGGGTCGGGGAGAGTGTCCGCGTAGTGCGCCCACACGCCGGCGTAGCAATCGGCCTGGAGTTCGGTGCGCACCGCACCCGACTCGGGGCCGCGGGGATCGGACTGCGCGCGGCCGAGGTCGCCGAGCTGATTCTGCAGGTGGTGACCCACCTCGTGCGCGACCACGTACTCCTGGGCGAGCGGTCCGCCGCTCGAACCGAACTGTGTCACGAGCTGCTGGAAGAAACTGGTGTCGAAATACGCGGTCTCGTCCGCGGGGCAGTAGAACGGGCCGATGTCGCTGGTCGCGTTGCCGCACCCGGTCGAGGTCGCGGAGGTGAACAACGCGACTTCGGGCTGTACATACGCGACGCCGGTCTGTGCGGCGAGCTGCTGCTCCCACACCGTATCGAGCGACCCGACCGTGTAGAGCACACGGCAGTCGACGTCGGCGTTGGCATCTGTGCCGGTCGCGCAGTGGTCGAGCGCGCCGGTGCCGGCCTGTTCGGACGCATCGGGCACGCCCGACCCGAGCAGCGACGACGGATCCCCGCCGAGCAACAGCGCCAGGATCAGCACGATCAGGCCTCCGGCGCCGCCTCCCAGTGCGATCTTGCCGCCGCGACCGCCCCCGCCGGTGCGGACCCGGTTCGGATCCATCCGTGCGCCCTGGTTGAACGTCATCGCATCCGCCTTGTCATCGAGCCACTCGAGCCGCACAAGTCTGGCACGGCCGATTCGACACGTGTGTGCTCGGCCGATTCATGTCTTTCGTAGGATTGCAGCGACGAACCCCGTCGATGATCGTTTCGAAAGGAATTCCGTGCTGCGCACCCATCTCGCCGGCTCGTTGCGAGCCGAGCACGCCGAGCAAACCGTCACCCTCACCGGTTGGGTTGCCCGGCGCCGCGACCACGGCGGGGTCATCTTCATCGACCTGCGCGACGCCTCCGGCGTGTCCCAGGTGGTGTTCCGTGACGCAGAGGTGCTCGAGCAGGCGCACAAGCTGCGCGCCGAATACTGCGTGAAGGTGACCGGAGTCGTCGAGATCCGGCCCGAAGGCAACCAGAACTTCGAGATCCCGACGGGCGCGGTGGAGGTCAACGCCACCGAACTCGAGGTGCTGGGCGAGGCGGCGCCACTGCCGTTCCAACTCGATGACCAGGCGGGCGAAGAGGCCCGCCTCAAGTACCGGTACCTGGACCTGCGCCGTGAAGGGCCGGGCAAGGCCATTCGGCTCCGTAGCAAGGTCAACGCCGCTGCCCGCTCGGTGCTCGCTCATCACGAGTTCGTCGAGGTCGAGACCCCGACGCTGACGCGCTCGACGCCCGAGGGCGCCCGTGACTTCCTGGTGCCTGCGCGACTGCAGCCCGGCAATTTCTACGCTCTGCCGCAGTCACCGCAGCTGTTCAAGCAGCTGCTCATGGCAGGTGGCATCGAGCGGTACTACCAGATAGCGCGCTGCTACCGCGACGAGGACTTCCGCGCCGACCGGCAGCCGGAGTTCACCCAGCTCGACATCGAGATGGCATTCGTGAACCAGGACGACGTGATCCTGCTCGCCGAAGAGGTACTGCACGCACTGTGGCGCCTGGTCGGATACGAGCTCGAGACACCGATCCCGCGCATGACCTACGCCGACGCAATGCGACGTTTCGGCAGCGACAAGCCGGACCTGCGCTTCAACATCGAACTTGTCGAGTGCAAGGATTTCTTCAAGGACACCACCTTCCGGGTCTTCCAGGCGGAGTACGTCGGTGCGGTCGTCATGCCGGGTGGTGCTTCGCAGCCGCGTCGTCAGCTCGACGCGTGGCAGGAATGGGCCAAGCAGCGCGGTGCCAAGGGTCTCGCGTATGTACTCGTGGGCGAGGACGGCGAGCTCACCGGCCCCGTTGCGAAGAACCTCACCGACACCGAGCGGGCCGGGCTGGCGGCACATGTGGGTGCCGCCCCCGGTGACTGCATCTTCTTCGCCGCCGGTGCGACCAAGCCGATGCGCGCCCTGCTGGGCGCAGCGCGCGGCGAGATCGCCCGCAAGCTCGACCTCATCGACCCGAATGCGTGGGCCTTCGTGTGGGTGGTCGACGCCCCCATGTTCGAGCCGGCCGCCGATGCGACCGCGTCGGGTGACGTCGCTCTCGGTTCGTCTGCCTGGACGGCGGTACACCACGCATTCACCTCACCGAAGCCGGAATTCCTCGACACGTTCGACACCGATCCGGGCTCGGCGCTGGCCTACGCCTACGACATCGTCTGCAACGGCAACGAGATCGGCGGCGGCTCGATTCGTATCCACCGACCCGACATCCAAGAACGCGTGTTCAAGGTGATGGGAATTCCCGAGGACGAAGCAAACGAGAAGTTCGGCTTCCTGCTCGAGGCGTTCAAATACGGTGCGCCGCCGCACGGCGGTATCGCCTTCGGCTGGGACCGGATCACCGCGCTGCTCGCCGGTGTGGACTCGATCCGCGAGGTCATCGCGTTCCCCAAGTCGGGTGGGGGAGTCGACCCGCTCACCGACGCGCCCGGCCCGATCAGCGACGAGCAGCGCAAGGAATCCGGTATGGACTTCAAGCCCGACGTGAAGGACACCGCAGCGGCCGCCGCACAGTAGAGACGCCGCGGCGGCAACCGGGCAGAAGGTTCGCCGACTGCCGCCAGTGGGACAGCAGCGGAAATCCTGCCCGCACTGACGGGGCGCGTTCATCTCGGTGAGCGCGCCCTGTTCGTCGGTCCTGGCTAGGGATTTCGGACAGCACGGAAGAGCTTGATATGCCGAATCGGTGGCGATGGCAGCTCTCATTCACGAAAGACCTCCTCGATTCGCGCTTCCGAGAAGAACTTTCGAGGAGGAACGTAACACTCGGGTGCGGATTGTCCGTTTCGCTGAAACACTCGATGATCAGGCGCAACCCGGCCCGACGGGGCAGTGCGGCTTCGCTGATTCGGTCGAAATGGACCTTGGTCCCGAGTCGGTGGGGGATTCCGCACGCCCTGTCGGAGGCCGCGACGATGTAGATTGTTCGGTGATGACCGCAACATTGGCAGACCCCGTTTCGGAGGTAGTGCAAGCAGCGGAGACGCTGCTCACTCGTCGCACCGGCGCCCCGGTTACGCTCGCGGATCCTGTGGATCTCGGCGGCAGCGGCCGCTCGGTAGTTCTTCGCGTACGAGTTGCTGCGAACCCCTTCTCGCTGCCCCGCACCCTCGTCCTGAAACAGGTGCCGCCGACTCGGGGCGCCGGCCACGTCGACCTCCGCGGCGCCACGACGGACGAGGAGGTTGCCTTCCTCCGCGAAGCCGTGTCGTACCAGTTCGCGACCGCGCTCGCCAAGGACCATCGACCCGGAGCGGAACTGCTCGCCTACGACTTCGAGACCCGGCTGCTGGTGCTCAGCGACCTCGGCGACGCCACCCCGCTGGCGACGCTGCTGCGCAGCGGCGACACCGATACCGTGGGAAATACGCTCATGGCGCTCGCGCAGGCTCTCGGTCGCATGCATGCCGCGACCGTCGGCCGTGAGGAAGATTTCTCGGCGTTGCTCCGCAGAGCCGGCGTCGTATCCGTCAGCGATGCGGTGGCCGAACAGGCCATCGACGCGGTCCGGGGCGTGCCTGAACTACTCGCCACCGACTTCGGGCTCATCGTTCCCCAGTCGGTACTCGACCGCGCGGAACGCGCTGCGAAACTGTTCACCGGGGGCCGATTCCGCGCATTCAGTCCGTCGGATCTGTGCCCCGACAACATCGTCGTCGGCGACGACGGGGTGCAGTTTCTCGATTACGAATGGGGTGGGTTCCGCGACGCGACGCTCGACATCGCGTACGCGCTCACCTCGTTCCCGTTGTGCCTGTGTGCAGCACCCTTGACCTCCGAGCGGGTGCGGGCCATGGCGGATGCCTGGCGTGCCGAGGTGGTGGGCATGTGGCCGCAACTCGCCTACGACGAAGTCCTCGCCGAGCGTCTGCTCGATGCTCAGCTCGCCTGCGTCTGGTTGAGCACCCATCTGTTCCTGCCCGAGGATCACGCCCGCATCGCGTCGGTGCGGACGCACGAACTGTCCGTGGCGCGGATCCCCGCGCTGAGCTCGCGGTGGTCGTTGCTGGCGGATTTCGCCACCGACACCGGGCACGACGACGTGGCGGCACACGCGCGCGACGTCCTGTCGCATCTGGATCAGCGCGTAGAGCCCTGACGTCGTCACTCTAGATGGGCGGTGCCGGCTCCATCCTCGCGCTGTCTGCAGCAACTCGTAGCCCCGCGGCCCGTGTCACGCCGGTCCGGGGATCGGAGGGGTTGTGCAGGTGGAACCATTCCATCTGCACCGCCTCGGGTGCGACGTCGAGTACTCCGTAGCCATGCGAGTCGAGTTCGACGTACTCGATGTGCCGATTGGTGGACCGGATGGCCGATTCGAGTGCCGGGCTGATCGTCCGCGGCGGAACCCCGAGCAACTCGTCGATGTTCGCCGAGGTCACGGATGGCACGACGAACTCCGTTGCCACCGCTCCTGCGCCCGGGTACGAGGCGGCGTCGATCGGGATGTCTGCACCCCACGAGGTGTGGATGTCGCCGGTGAGGAACACGACGTTGCGACGCCCCGCCGCGGTAATCGTCTCGAGCAGTCGTCTACGGTCGGACGGGTAGCCGTCCCACTGGTCGGCGTTGTACGGGATCCCGTTCGACGGCACACCGAGAAGCTCGGTCAGCGCGCCTGTCGTGTGCGGGTCCAGGGGCGGGAACAGCACCGGTGCGATCATCACCGAGTTCCCCACCAGCTGCCACTTCGTCTGCGAGCTCGTCAGCCCCGCGGTCAACCACGCCATCTGTTCCGGTCCGGTGATCGTGCGGGTGTCGTCGTCGACGGTGCGCCACTCCGCGCCCGGGCGGACCTGCTCGCTCCGGTAGCTGCGCAGATCGAGCATGGACAGTTCGGCGAGGTCGCCGAATTGGAGCCGCCGGTAGAGGCGGGTGCCGTCCATACGGACCGGCATCCACTCCGAGTAGGCCCTGACCGAGGCAGCCTTGCGCGTGGCCCAATCACCCTCGGTCGCCGGATCATGATTCTCCGCACCGCCCGCGTAGGCGTCGTTGGCCGATTCGTGGTCGTCCCACACGGCGATCCACGGCAGTGTCGCATGGAGGGCCTGCAGATCGGAGTCGGTCTTGTACTGGCCGTGTCGGATCCGGTAGTCGGCCAGGGTCACGATCTCGTTGGCCGGCGCATGGGTCCGGGGGCCGGTCCCGGAGACAGGAAACTTGCCGGCCGCGTATTCATACAGGTAATCGCCGAGATGCAGGATCGCGAACAGGTCGTCGCGGGCCGCGAGATGCCGGTACGCACCGAAGTAGCCGCCCTCCCAGTTCGAGCACGACACCACGCCGAAACGCAGATGATCCGTCGGTTCGCCCGGGGAGGGTGCGGCGCGGGTGCGCCCCGTCGGCGACACGACATCTCCGACGACGAAGCGGTAGTGATACTCGGTTGCGGGGGCGAGTCCGGTCGCGTCGATCTTGACGGTGTGATCCGATGCGGCGGACGCGGTGACTGTCCCGGTCGCGTCGATCGTCTCGAAGTTCGCATCGCGAGAGAGCTCCCACCGCACTGTTGTCTCGGGTCCGAGCCCCGAACCGGGTGTCGCCTCGGGCGACGGGGTCACCCGCGTCCACAGGATCACCGCGTCCGGGAGCGGATCACCGGAGGCGACGCCGTGGTGGAACATCGCCGGCGACGCCGATGCCGTGCTCCCGGTGGCGGCGAGTGCGGCAGCGCCGGCGGCACCGACTCCGGAGCGCAGTAATGTGCGGCGGGACAATCGCGTAGAGATCACGCACCGATCCGAACACAGTTCTGGACGGGTGTTCGACGAACGAGCAGGATGCCCGCCAAGAATTCACCGAGTGTTCGGATTTCACCGAGCGTTCGTCTTCCGGGAACCGATTCCGAGCGAAGGGCACCCTCCCTCGCTCCGAGGAGATCGACCGCACATTCGCTCGAAGGGTGGTGGCGCTTGTAGCGTCGTCGGCGTGAGTGATCTTTTCGGTGCGAACGACCCGTCGGCCGAACCGGACGCCTTGTTCGAAGCGCCGCGTAAATCGGAGCCGGACCCGGAACCGTCGATCCGCCGTGCCCCGGTCGGCCCGACCGGGCCTAACGCACCGCTGGCGGCTCGGATGCGCCCGGCGAACCTCGACGAGGTCCTCGGCCAGCAGCACCTGCTCGAACCGGGCGCGCCGCTGCGGCGCCTCGTCGAGGGCTCAGGTGCCGCTTCCGTCGTTCTCTACGGGCCTCCGGGAACCGGCAAGACCACCCTTGCGTCGCTCATCTCCGGTGCCACGGGTCGACGCTTCGAAGCGTTGTCCGCGCTGTCCGCAGGTGTGAAGGACGTCCGCGCCGTGATCGATCTCGCGCGTCGCCGGCTCACTCAGGGTGAGCAGACCGTGCTGTTCATCGACGAGGTCCATCGCTTCTCCAAGACCCAGCAGGACGCTCTGCTCGCCGCGGTGGAGAACCGGATCGTTCTGCTGGTGGCCGCCACGACCGAGAATCCGTCCTTCTCCGTCGTCGCACCTCTGCTGTCACGGTCGCTGGTGCTGCAGTTGCAGCCCCTCGGCCCGGAAGACATCCGCGCGTTGCTCGAACGGGCGCGCACCGACCCGCGGGGACTCGACGGGGCGGTCGCGATCACCGATGACGCGCTCGATCACCTCGTCCGCCTCGCCGGCGGCGATGCCCGCCGCGCCCTGACGGCGTTGGAAGCCTCGGCGGAAACCGCACTCGACCGCGCCGGCGACACCGACGCCGTCATCGACCTGCCGACCGTCGAATCCAGCATCGACAAGGCCGCGGTCCGATACGACCGCGACGGCGATCAGCACTACGACGTCGCCAGTGCCTTCATCAAGTCGCTGCGGGGCTCCGACGTCGATGCCGCACTGCACTACCTTGCGAGGATGATCGTGGCGGGGGAGGACCCGAGGTTCATTGCCCGGCGCCTGATGATCCAGGCCAGCGAGGAGGTCGGTATGGCCGACCCCACCGCGCTCCAGGCGGCAGTGGCCGCGGCTCAGGTGGTCCAGCAGGTCGGCATGCCCGAGGCCCAGCTCGCCCTCGCGCAGGCCACCATCCACATTGCCGCCGCGCCGAAGTCCGGATCGGTGACCGCCGCACTGTCCGCTGCTATCGGCGATGTGAAGGCGGGTAAGGCCGGGCCCGTGCCGAGTCACCTGCGTGACGGCCACTACCAGGGCGCGCAGAAGCTCGGTAACGCCATCGGGTACCGATATCCCCATGACCACCCGGACGGTGTCCTCTCACAGCAGTACCCGCCCGACGAGTTGGTGGGTGTCGACTACTACGAGCCGACGGGTCGCGGCGTCGAGCGTGATCTGTCGTCGCGGCTGCCGAAGCTGCGTCGGATCGTGCGCGGACCGCGGTAGCCGCCGCGGTCCTGATAATCCGCTCGCGGTGGCGCGATAAGCTGAAAGGCGGCCGATTGACTTGATCGTCCGCCCCTTGCCGGGCAGCTCCGCCACCGTCAGACGACAAAGGACCATCGACGTGCAGACCCACGAGATCCGCAGGCGCTTTCTCGACCACTTCGTGAAGGCAGGCCACACCGAAGTGCCGAGCGCCTCGCTGATCCTGGCCGATCCGAACCTGCTGTTCGTCAACGCAGGCATGGTCCCCTTCGTGCCGTTCTTCCTCGGGCAGCAGACTCCGCCCTACTCGCGGGCGACCTCGGTGCAGAAGTGTGTGCGCACGCTCGACATCGAAGAGGTGGGGATCACCACCCGGCACAACACCTTCTTCCAGATGGCCGGCAACTTCTCGTTCGGTGACTACTTCAAGGAAGAAGCCATCACGCACGCGTGGTCGCTGCTCACCGGCTCCGTCGACGAGGGCGGTTACGGGATCGACCCCGAAAAGCTTTGGGCAACTGTCTATCTCGACGACGACGATGCGTACTCGATTTGGCACGACAAGATCGGTGTCCCGGCCGAGCGGATCCAACGTCGTGGGATGAAGGACAACTACTGGTCGATGGGCATCCCCGGCCCGTGCGGCCCGTGCTCGGAGATCTTCTACGACCGCGGCCCGGACTACGGCGTCGAAGGCGGTCCGGAGGCCGACGAGGACCGCTACATCGAGATCTGGAATCTCGTGTTCATGCAGAACGAGCGTGGGGAGGGCACCAGCAAGGAAGACTTCGAGATTCTCGGCCCGCTGCCGAAGAAGAACATCGATACCGGTATGGGTGTCGAACGTGTCGCGTTCCTGCTCCAGGGAGTCGAGAACGTCTACGAGACGGACCTGCTGCGCCCCGTCATCGACAAGGCGCAGGAAGTGACCGGGAGTCGTTATGGCACCGATCACAGCTCCGACGTGCGTTTCCGTGTCATCGCCGACCACGCGCGCACCGCTGCGATGCTCATCGTCGACGGTGTCAACCCCGGCAACGACGGCCGCGGTTACGTCCTGCGCCGATTGCTGCGCCGCATCGTCCGTTCCGCGCGTCTGCTCGGCGCCGAGCGGCCCACGATGGCCGAGTTCATGGCCGTCGTGCGCGACACCATGGCCCCGTCATACCCCGAGCTGTCCACCGACTTCGCGCGTATCGAGACCGTGGCGGTCGGCGAGGAGACGGCGTTCCTCAAGACCCTCGGCACCGGCAGCAAGCTGTTCGAAGGTGCCGTCGAGTCGGTGAAGGCCGTGGGCAAGACCGTGCTCGGCGGCTCGGAGGCCTTCGCGCTGCACGACACGTACGGGTTCCCGATCGACCTGACCCTCGAGATGGCGTCGGAGGCCGGTCTCACAGTCGACGAGGACGGCTTCCGCTCGCTCATGGCCGAGCAGCGGCAGCGCGCGAAGGACGATGCCCGCGCACGTAAGCACGCCCACGCCGACCTGACGGTCTACAAGGAACTACTCGACCGCGGCCCCACCGAGTTCACCGGCTTCAACGAGCTCGTCTCGGAGGCGCATGTGCTCGCCGTCATCACCGGTGGTGAGCGCCTGCACACCGCGAGCGCGGGACAGGACGTCGAACTGATCCTCGACCGCAGCCCGCTGTATGCGGAGTCCGGCGGTCAGATCGCCGATGTCGGCACCATCACCGCCACCGGACTGCGCGTGAAGGTCAACGATGTGCAGAAGATCGCCAAGCAGCTGTGGGTGCACAAGGTCACGGTCCTCGAGGGCCAGATCGTCGAAGGCGACGCCGTTCTCGTTCAGGTCGATCCGGAATGGCGCAAGGGCGCCACCCAGGGGCACTCGGGTACTCACCTGGTGCACGCGGCGCTGCGGGAGGTCCTCGGCCCGAACGCGGTGCAGGCCGGTTCACTCAACAAGCCCGGCTACCTGCGCTTCGACTTCTCGTGGCCGGGTGCGCTGTCGGAGCAGCAGAAGCAGGACATCGAAACTGTCACCAACGAGGCGGTGGCCGCGAACTACCCGGTGAACACCTTCGTCACCGACCTGGACAAGGCCAAGAAGATGGGCGCGATGGCGCTGTTCGGTGAGAACTACGGCGACGAAGTACGTGTCGTGGAGATGGGCGGGCCGTTCTCGATGGAACTGTGCGGTGGCACGCACGTGCAGCATTCGTCGCACGTCGGCACTGTCACGCTGCTCGGCGAGCAGTCCGTCGGCTCGGGTGTCCGCCGCGTCGAGGCCTACGTCGGCCTGGACTCGTACCGGCACCTGGCCAAGGAACGCGCATTGCTCGCGGGTCTGTCATCGACCCTCAAAGTGCCCTCGGAAGAGGTTCCTGGACGAGTCGAGTCACTCCTCGAGCGTCTCAAGGTCGCCGAGAAGGAACTCGAGAAGAGTCGCGCCGCGAACGTGGCCGCCGCGGCAGGTTCGTTCGCCGACAAGGCCGAGCGCATCGGCGATGTCCTCGTGGTGGCGGTCCGGGCGCCGGAAGGGGTGTCCGGCAATGCCCTGCGCACCCTGGTGACCGACATCCGTGGACGGCTCGGCAGCAATCCGGCCGTGGTGCTGCTGCTCGGCAGCGCCGACGGCAAGGTGCCGTTCGTCGTGGCGACCAACGACGCTGCGCGGGACAAGGGCATCAGGGCCGGCGACCTCGTGTCGAGCTTCGGCCCGGCGATCGGTGGTCGCGGAGGCGGCAAGCCCGACATGGCCCAGGGCCAAGGCTCGGACGCCTCGGGTATCGATGCGGCGCTCGATGCGTTCCGCGTTCGGCTGCGCGAGCTGGCCGGCTGATCGTGGCCGAGCTACCCGGCCCGGATCGTCCCGGTTCGGATGATCCGGGCCGGGGTCGTCGAATCGGCATCGATGTCGGCAGTGTGCGGATCGGCGTGGCGTCCTGCGACCCCGACTGCATCCTCGCGACCCCGGTCGAGACTGTGGCACGGTCCAAGCAACGTGGCCCCGACGCGCCCGATCTCCGGCGCATTGTCCAGATCGTTATGGAATATGAGGCGGTTGAGGTTATCGTCGGGCTGCCGCAGACCCTGCGCGGCGAGCCGGGGAAGGCCGCGAAGCTGGCGAGCGAATTCGCGCGTCGACTTCGCCGGCAGATTCCCGAGGTTCCCGTTCGGATGGCCGATGAACGATTCACCACGGTCACTGCGGCGCGTGCGCTTCGCGACAGCGGAGTCAGCGCGCGCGGTGCGCGGCCCGTGATAGACCAGGCCGCCGCCGTCGCCATCTTGCAAGGTTGGTTGGACGAGCGGAGTGCAGTAGTGAACGTGGCAGACGGGGACCAGGGGAGCGGCCGGTGAGCCGGGACGGACGGTACGGCGACGACACTCCCGATGCTCGGCAGGGCGGTATGTTCAGCGACCCCTACGCCGGTCACTACGACACCGCAGGTCGCTACATCCCCCCCGCGTCGCCCCAGCGCGACGAATACGGCCAGCACCGTCTCGGGGGTGGTCGGCAATCGGACGACGACCCCACCAACGTTCTGCAATTCGAGGAGGGCGTGTTCGACGGACCCCCACCACAGCAGGATGTACCGCCACAACAGGCAGCACCGCTCGAGGACGAACCCCGGCGGGCCCGTCACGACGACGAATACGTCGGTGGTTACTCATATGCTCATCGTCGAGAAGACGATCACTACGCCGCGGCAGGCTACGACGAGCCGGACTACGACGAGCCCGGTGTGTTCGACCGGACCGAGACCATTGCCGCGATCCCCGCTGACGACGACGCGGATGCCGAGTGGTGGGATGACGACGACGATCGCGCAGCCCCCGCCGCCGTGGGCGCGACGGCGGTACAGCAAGCCGAGACCACCGCATCGGCGAAACGGCGTAGGCGAGGCAAGGTCGTCGGGTCGCTGGCGGCCGTGCTGCTGCTCATCGTGGTGGTCGGCGGTGGCTACTTCGCCTACGACCGGTTCGTGGGGCCGGGACTGCCGCCCGACTTCGCCGGACCCGCGGGCCCCGTCGCGATCGTGCAGGTGCATCCCGGCGAGACCGCATCCGAGATCAGCAGCGAAGTCGCCGACAAGGGCGTGACCGCCAGTGCCGGCGCGTTCTACAACGCTGCGGTGCAGAATGCCGGCATGAACGCCGTGCACCCCGGCTTCTATGCGATCCCCACCAACATCTCCGGTATCGACGCGGTCTCTGCCTTCGTCGCCCCGGAGAGCCGGGTAGGCGCGCTCGTCATCTCGGAAGGCCGACAGCTCCACGACATCCGCGATGTCAACACCGGCGCCGTCCGCAAGGGCATCTACACCCTCATCGCGGAAGCGAGCTGCTACGACGATGCCGGTGTACCACAGTGTCTGACCTACGATGAACTCGCTGCAGCGGGGGCGAACACCGACCTGGATGCACTCGGGGTCCCGGTATGGGCGCGCGACGCCGTGGCGCAGGTCCCGAATCGCGAGCGTCAACTCGAAGGCCTGATCGCCGCCGGTAGCTGGGATTTCGACCCTTCGGCCGAACCCGCCGAGGTGCTGCGCACACTCGTGACCGGAAGCGCCGCCCGATACGACGAGACGGGAATCGCGGCTGCAGCACCGACGGTGGGTCTGACACCGTACGAGATGCTCGTCGCCGCGTCCCTGGTCGAGCGTGAAGCCATGCCGGACGATTTCGCGCGGGTCGCGCGGGTGATCCTCAACAGACTCGAGATCGACCAGATGCTGCAGTTCGATTCGACGGTCAACTATGCGCTCGACGAGACCGAACTCGCGACCACCGACGCGGACCGCGCACGCGTGACGCCGTGGAACACGTACGCGAGCGTCGGTCTGCCGGCCACCCCGATCTCGTCCCCGAGCATCGGTGCCCTGCAGGCAGTGGAGAACCCGGAACCGGGCGAATGGACGTACTTCGTGACGATCGACGACCAGGGCACGACACTGTTCGCCGACACCTATGAGGAACACCTCGTCAACACACAGCTGGCTCTCGAAAGCGGAATTCTCGACAGTGGTAGATGACAGTACGAACAGCACGAACAGACCCCGCAAGGCCGCAGTACTCGGCAGCCCGATCGGTCATTCGAAGTCCCCGCTGCTGCATCTCGCCGCATATCGGGCACTCGGCCTGGTCGACTGGACCTACGAGCGCATCGAATGCACGGGTGAGCAGCTACCGGGTCTCGTGTCCGGTCTCGGCGACGAGTGGGTCGGCCTGTCCGTCACGATGCCCGGCAAGTTCGCCGCGCTCGAGTTCGCGACGGAACGCACCGAGCGGGCGATCGCGATCGGCTCGGCGAACACCCTCGTCCGTATAGACGGCGGCTGGCGCGCCGACTGCACCGACATCGACGGTGTCAGCGGCGCGCTCGGCACCATCGGTGTAAACGACCTGACGGGACGGCCCGCGGTCGTCGTCGGCAACGGCGGCACCTCCCGTCCCGCGATCGTCGGCCTTGCCGACCTGGGTGCCCGTGAGGTGACCATCGTGGCGCGCTCGGAGCAGCGGGCAGCCGAAACCTTCGATTGCGCCGAGGCCGTGGGGGTCACGCCGCAGTGGGTGTCGTTCGACGATCCGGCACTGGGTGCGGTGTGTGCGGCGTCCGGTGCGTTGGTCTCGACGGTGCCCGCTGCCGCGGCAGCTCCGTATGCCGACACGTTGGCGCAGGCACCGTTCATTCTCGACGCGATCTACGACCCTTGGCCGACCCCGCTGGGTGCGGCCGCACACGCGCGTGGCAGCATCGTCGTATCGGGCCTGACGATGCTGCTGCATCAGGCGTTCGGTCAGGTGGAACAGTTCACGGGCCGCCCCGCACCGAAGGACGCGATGGCTTCGGCCGTCGGCCTCGGCTAGCGAATCGAGAAATTCTCGGCCGGTTGTCGTAGCAGGTGTCGAATCCGGCACCTACCGTTCGTGTAGTAGGTGAGAGGCCGGGAACTGCCGGCCCCGCCCGAAGGGAACACGACATGGCCCAGTACCTGCTCAGCATCTACCAACCGGATGGTGATCCGCCGGCACCCGAGGTCCTCGAACCGATCATGCGTGCGGTCGAGGCATTCGGCGCCGAACTCCGCGAGTCGGGCGCGTGGGTGTTCTCCGGCGGGCTGCACTCGCCGAGCAGCGCCACGGTGGTCGCGGCGAAGGACGGCGAGGTCCTGACCACCGACGGCCCGTATCTCGAAGGCAAGGAACATCTCGGGGGCTTCAACGTCATCGAGGCACCCGACCTCGACGCGGCACTCGGCTGGGGACGCACACTCGCGAAGGCGACGACGCTGCCGGTCGAAGTACGTCCCTTGCAGTGGGGCTCGTGCAGCTGACGTGAGCGAGGGCCCTGCAGCGCGGATCGAGCTGATCTTCCGTGACGAATACGGACGGGCAGTGGCTGTGCTCACCCGCGTCCTCGGCGACATCGACGCCGCCGAGGACGCGGTGCAGGACGCGTTCACCATCGCCGCAGATCGATGGCTTGTCGACGGAATACCTCCGAGTCCCGCCGGCTGGATCATCACGACTGCTCGGCGGCGCGCAATCGACCGCGCACGACGTGAACAGACCCGCACGTCCAGGCAGGCGGAAGCCGAACTCCTGCGACCCGGTGGTGAGCCGGTCCCGATCGAACCGACCGACATGCTCGACGACCGACTGCGCCTGATCTTCACGTGCTGCCACCCGGCACTCGCCCCTCCCGCGCGGGTCGCGCTGACACTGCGATTATTCGGTGGCCTCACCACCGGGCAGATCGCCCACGCCTTCCTCGTGCCCGAACCGACGATGGCCCAACGAATCACACGCGCCAAGAACAAGATCCGCGACGCGCGAATACCGTTTCGGAACCCGGACGAACACGAGCTGCCCGAACGGCTGACCGCGGTGCATGCCGTGCTGTATCTGATCTACACCGAAGGACACACGTCGAGCGCGGGCAGTGATCTCGTCGCTGTCGACCTGTGTGCCGAAGCCACCCGTCTGGCCAGGTTGCTGACCGAGCTGATGCCCGACGATCCCGAGACCACGGGCCTGCTCGCACTGATGCTGCTCGGTGAATCGCGCCGTCCCGCACGGACGTCGGACGACGGTGAACTCGTGCTCCTCGCAGATCAGGACCGGTCGCGGTGGGACGGCACGCTCCTCGAGGAGGGACAGGCCCTCGTCCGCCGTTGTCTGCGGTGGAACACGCCGGGCCCGTACCAGATCCAGGCGGCCATCGCCGCCGTGCACTCGGACGCACACCGTGCTGCCGACACCGATTGGTCCCAGATCGTGCAGCTCTACGATCAGCTGTATTCGGTCGCGCCCACGCCCATCGTCGCACTGCACCGCGCGGTTGCGGTTGCGGAGGTCGACGGTCCGGCAGTCGCCTTGGGGATCGTCGACACACTCGCGCTCGACCGCTACCACGTGGCCCACGCCGTGCGCGCCGATCTTCTGCGACGCCTCGGCCGCGGGCCGGAGGCCGCGGCCGAGTACACCATCGCGGCCGAACAGACCGGAAACGACGTCGAACGACAGTTCCTGCTGCGCCGCCGCGATGAACTCAGCTCGCCCTGACAGTGGGTTCCTCCTCCTTCTGCCATGGCCACCGGCCTTCGATCTCGAGCTGGAGCGACCAGCTGAGGAAAGTCCTGATGAGGACGATGATCGCAAGCACCCCGACCGACGTGAACGTGGGAGTGACCGCGACGGTCTTGATGATGTCGGCCGCGACAAGGAACTCGAGTCCGAGCAGGATGGAGCGCCCGAGATTTCGTCGATAGGGCTCGTAGATCTTCGCGCCGTTCCTGCGCCGCCACGAATCCAATGCGATCCAGGTGGACACTGTCGCGCCGAGAACGATGCATGCGACACCGACGACATCGATCGCGGATCCCACGTGCTCGAGAACTTCTGCCACCTGCATCAGTGAAACTCCCTCCCACCCGGGACGACCGACGTGTTCATGCTTGCACGCCGAGTTGTCCACAGGAGGCGCATCGATCCACAGATTCGACGATTCCGGGGCCGGCGGCACCAACGGTCGGCGTGAACGGCCCATGCTGCGAGTGTGATCCCCGCAGTCGTGATGTCCGTAGTGATGGCGCTCCTCGGGGCGGTGGTCGGCGTGTGTGTGCGGAAGCTCACGGCGCGACTGTCCGGAGCGGACCCGTGGCCCGGCGCATGCGAGGTCGCGTGTGCGGTCGGCGGGACCCTCGCCGTCATGGCGACGTGGCCCTCGACGACAGCGCTCGCCCTCTTGATGTGGTGGTGCGTGTGCTGCAGTGGGGTCGATGTACTGGTGCAACGGCTTCCCAACGTGCTCACCCTCGGTGGGGGACTGGCGGTCGTGACGATCGGGGCATGTGCGGGACACGGTCGCGCGGCTGCTGTCGGCGCGGCCATGCTGACCGCGGTGATGCTCACCGCACACCTGCTCTTCCCCCGCTCGCTGGGTGCCGGCGACGTCAAACTCGCGATCGGACTGGGCGGCGCCGCGGGTGTCGCCGGAGCGCAGGCCTGGATGATCGCGCTGCTGCTCCCGCCGTTGCTGACCGCCGTCGTCGGGTCGGTTGTCCTGCTGTACCGGCGTATCGGGCGGGTCTCGTCGGGCGGGCGATCGACCGGGTCGACGGTGGTACCTCACGGTCCGTCGATGTGTGTCGCGACGGTGCTGGCGGTGCTGTCCGCCGGTTGACCGCACTGTCTTCGGCGCAAGCCCGGTCGTTCACCGGCGGGATAGCCGATCCCTCGAACGGTGTGTGTCGGTGGTCGCTTGTACGGTGCGGGCGTGCAACTCAGATACCAGTACCGCGTCTACCCGACGCCCGGCAGCAGGACATGCTGGCCCGGTCGTTCGGATGCGCGCGGGTGGTGTTCAACGATGCGTTGCGCGCCCGGCAGGAGGCGTATGCGGCCGGAGTGAAAATCTCGGACACCGACGTGCAGAAACAGGTGGTCACCGAGGCGAAGAAGACCCCGCAGCGGGTATGGCTTTGCGAGGTGGCCTCGGTGGTGTTGGTGCAGGCATGCCAGGACGCGCGGAGGGCGTACAGGAACTTTTCGACTCGATGTCGGGAAAGCGGAGGGGTCGCAGGGTGGGGGCTCCGCGGTTCCGGTCTCGCAAGAACACTCGGCAGGCGATCCGGCTCACCCGCAACGGGTTCAGTGTCCGATTCGCGGTGCTCTCGGATGGGAAGGTCATCGAGTCCCCGAGGTTCTTCCGACGCGCCGAACGCAGACTCCGCAGGGCGCAGCAGAGTCTGTCTCGCAAGGAGAAGGGCAGCAAGAACAGTGCCAAGGCCCGCATCCGGGTGGCCAAGGCCCACGCCGAGGTGGCCGATGCCCGCAGCGATTGGGCGCACAAACACTCCACGGCGATCGTCCGCGAGAATCAAGCGGTGTTCGTCGAGGATCTGTGCGTGAAGGGTGTGGCGCGGACGCGGTTGGCGAAGTCGGTGCACGATGCCGGGTGGGGCATGTTCACCCGCATGCTGGAGGAGAAGGCCGCCCGGTATGGGCGGGTGTTCGTGAAGGTGGACCGCTGGTTTCCGTCGTCGCAGCTGTGCTCGGCGTGCGGGCGGGTCGACGGACCGAAGCCGTAGTCGGTGAGGGAGTGGACCTGTCAGGGGTGTGGTGTGGTCCACGATCGCGATGTCAATGCAGCACGAAACATCCTCGCCGCTGGACGGGCGGAGAGGCGAAACGCCCGCGGAGAGACGGTAAGTCTTCCTGCTTAGTGGGGAGCGCGACTCGATGAAACAGGAACCCACCGAGGTGGCGTGTAGCGCTGCGGTAGGAATCCCGGTTGTTCTCGGCCGGGAGGACGTCAACAGGGTGGCGTCACAACTCACCTGGGGACATGGAAGGATGGATGCGTGCTGCGCTGGATAACTGCCGGAGAATCCCATGGTCCCGCCCTCGTTGCGATGCTCGAGGGCATGGTTGCTGGTGTCGAGGTGACGTCGAACGACATCTCGGAGCAGCTCGCTCGGCGACGCCTCGGTTACGGACGCGGCGCGCGCATGAAATTCGAGGCCGACAAGGTCACCATCATCGGAGGTGTCCGGCACGGACGCACACTCGGCGGCCCCGTCGCCGTCGAGATCGGCAACACCGAGTGGCCCAAGTGGGAAACCATCATGGCTGCCGACCCGGTCGACCCGGAACTGCTCGCAGGGCAGGCACGCAATGCACCGCTGACCCGTCCCCGCCCCGGTCACGCCGACTACTCGGGCATGCTCAAATACGGCTTCGACGACGCCCGCCCTGTGCTCGAACGCGCGAGTGCGCGCGAGACCGCGGCCCGCGTCGCCGCCGGAACCGTGGCCCGCAACTTCCTGCGCCAGGTGTTCGGTGCCGAGGTCGTCTCTCATGTCATCTCCATCGGCGCCTCCGATCCGTACGTCGGCCCGGGGCCGTCGGGTACAGACCTCGACGCGATCGATGCGAGCCCTGTTCGCGCCTTCGACAAAGCAGCCGAAGAGTCGATGATCAGCGAGATCGAAGCCGCCAAGCGCGACGGTGACACCCTCGGCGGTGTCGTCGAGGTCGTGGTCCACGGCCTGCCGGTGGGCCTCGGGTCGTTCGTCAGTGGCGCCGAGCGCCTCGACTCCCGCCTCGCCGCTGCATTGATGGGCATCCAGGCAATCAAGGGCGTCGAGGTCGGCGACGGCTTCGAAACCGCGCGTCGCCGAGGCAGCGCCGCCCACGACGAGATGGTGCCGGGCCCGGACGGGGTGATTCGCTCGACCAATCGCGCCGGTGGGCTGGAAGGCGGCATGACCAACGGTGAGGCGCTGCGCGTACGCGCAGCGATGAAGCCGATCTCGACGGTGCCGCGAGCACTCTCCACCATCGACATGAGCACGGGCGACGAGGCCGTCGCGATTCATCAGCGCTCCGACGTGTGTGCGGTGCCTGCAGCAGGGGTGGTGGCCGAAGCGATGGTCGCTCTCGTCGTCGCGCAGGCCGCGCTCGAGAAGTTCGGTGGTGACTCGCTGGCCGAGACGGCAAGCAACGTCGACCATTACGTGAAGGGGATCGCGGCGCGTCCGCCGCGGTGACATCATGACGCCGCGCGCAATACTGATCGGGCCACCCGGAGCCGGAAAGTCCACCATCGGACGTCGGGTCGCTCAGGCGCTCGATGTGCCGTTGCTCGACACCGACGCCGAGATCGAACGCACGACCGGGCGAACGATTCCCGAAATCTTCACCGAGGACGGAGAGCCGGAGTTCCGCCGGATCGAGGAACAGGTCGTCGCGGACGCTCTGGCCTCGCACCACGGAGTGGTGTCTCTCGGTGGCGGCGCGATCCTGTCGGAGCGGACTCGTGAACGGCTTGTGGGCTGCACGGTGGTCTATCTCGAGATCAGCGTCGCGGAAGGTTTGCGCAGGACCGGGACGAACACCACTCGGCCCCTGCTCAACGGCGGGGATCCTGCGCAGAAGTACCGCGATCTGATGCGGCGTAGGCGGCCGCTCTACCGCAAGTCGGCGACGATCCGGGTGCGCACCGACGGCCGCAGCCCCGGGCGCGTCGTCCAGCAGGTGCTCGCCAAACTCGATTCGGCGCAAGAAGACTCGAACAACATGACCAGCGAAGAGAATCGGAGCAGCACACCGTGACCGAACCGGTACGCATCGACGTCGAAACCTCCCAGCCTTACCCGGTTGTCATCGGACGTGGACTGCTCGGCGACGTCGTCCAGACACTCGCGGGCACTCGTACCGTGGCGATCTTCCACCAACCGACGCTGACCGCCACTGCGGAAGCAGTGCGGGAAGCTCTGGCGGAGACCGGCATCGACGCGCATCGCATCGAAATCCCGGATGCCGAGGACGGCAAGGAGCTTGCGGTTGCCGGTTTCTGTTGGGAGGTACTCGGAAAGATCGGGCTCACCCGTTCGGACGCGGTCGTCGGCCTCGGTGGCGGCGCTGCCACCGACCTCGCGGGTTTCGTGGCCGCAACCTGGATGCGCGGTGTGCGGGTCTACCACATTCCGACGACGCTGCTCGCCATGGTCGACGCGGCCGTGGGCGGCAAGACCGGCATCAACACCGAGGCGGGCAAGAACCTCGTGGGGTCGTTCCACGAGCCGTCGGCGGTGTTCGTCGACCTCGCGACCCTCGAGACGGTGCCGCGCAACGAGATCATCGCGGGTATGGCAGAGGTGATCAAGACCGGTTTCATCGCAGATCCGGTGATCCTCGAGCTGATCGAGGAGAACCCGGAGGCTGCACTCGACCCGACCGGGACCGTGCTGCCCGAGCTGATCCGACGGTCGGTCGAGGTCAAGGCGAAAGTCGTCGCCGCGGATCTGTTGGAATCGAACCTGCGCGAGATCCTCAACTACGGCCACACGCTCGGTCACGCGATCGAGCGCCGCGAGCGGTACAAGTGGCGCCACGGCGCGGCGGTGTCCGTCGGTCTGGTATTCGCCGCCGAACTGGGCAGGCTCGCGGGGCGTCTCGACGACGCCACCGCGGACCGGCATCGCACGGTCCTCGAATCGGTGGGTCTGCCCACCACGTACGCGTCGGATGCGTTCGGTGACCTGCTTGCGGGTATGCAGACCGACAAGAAGAACCGCGCAGGAATGCTCAGGTTCGTGGTGCTCGACGGCCTCGCGAAGCCCGGTCGGCTCGAGGGCCCGGATCCGTCGCTGCTGGCAGCCGCCTATTCCGAGGTGGCCCGGCAGGGCACGGCCGATGCGGGCACCGTTCTGTTGTAATCCGTTCTGTTGTAATCCGTCGGGCTGAAATCGGTCAGGCGCCGTCGGGAGCCCACGCCGGATCGCGACCGGTGAGCCCGATCAACCGATCGAGGTCCGATGCGCTGTCCGGAACGGGAACCGCCGGACCGAACAGACCACCGGCGTCACGCTGTTCGTCTGTGATCGACTCGGCAAATGCGGTGCACGCGGCGATGTCGACGGGCGTGCACGAGTACGACCGACCCGTGGCGACGGCGAGATCCCAGCCGTGTACGACGAGTTCGTCGAGCGCGACGAGCCCCGCGATGTTGCCGGGCAGGTCGAGGCCGCCTGCTCGGGTCGGACCCGACCACGCGGTCGGATCCTCCCATGCCCGCCGGAGCGCGTCGAGGCGGTTCCGGCCCAGTGCGCGCCAGTCGTCGGGCAGGTCGACCGCGCCGGGCGAGGGAGCGCTGTCGGTGAGAGCACCGAAATCCTTACGTGCGGCGGCCTCGAACGCGAGGGACAGGCCCAGCACGTGGTCGACGAGAACCCGGACCGGCATCCCGTCACAGGGTGTGGGCCGATCCAGGTGATCGTCGTCGATCTCCTCGAGGACGTCGGCCATCCGGTCGGCGGCAGGGGACAGGTCGAGCATTTCGGACATGGTCTCTCCTCGGTCGGTGGTTCTGTCAGTACCGACTGCGGCCGGGCGGGAAACTGAGCGCCGCTACGGTTCACGCAAGAATTCGAGAACCGTCTCGGTCTGGCCGAGGATCGCGTGCCCGACACCGGGCAGGACGTGCACCCGGGCGGTGGGCAGGGCACGTTCGAGGCGTGTCGCGGTGTCGGCAGAGTCGAACATCAGGTCGCGGTCACCGACGATCGCCAGCACCGGTACTCCGATGCCGGCCAACGCAGCGTCGTCGAACACCGGAAGCCGTTCGGTGCGGGGCCGAAAGATCCCGAAGGTGGCGATGATCTCGTCGACGAGGGGATTGTCCGGGGCGAGTCCGGTCATCCGCGCTGCGGATCGACGCCGACCCGATTGCCCGAACAAGCTCAGCGCCGCGACTGCGGCGACACGCCCGGTGGTCTGCCGTCCGATCCCACCGGGGCACAACAGCGCCAGCCGGTCGACCCGATCCGGTCTGCGGAGGGTGTAGTCGAGCGCGCTCCACCCGCCGAGTGACATTCCCACCAGGGCACTATGGGTCAGGCCGAGTCCGTCGAGGACGTCGTCGAGCCACAAGGTGACCGCATCGGTGTCGAGCCGTGGGCGGGACGGGGCGCTCAGGCCCGGTTCGCCCACCATGTCCACCGCGAACACGCGGAAGTTCCGAGACCAGGATGCGATGTCGCCCCGCCACGTCGAAGAGTTCGCACCCGACCCGTGCAACAGCACTACCGGGGGTGCCTCGGGGGGACCGCACGCGAGGGCGAAGGTCTCGCCCTCGCGGGTGTCTATCCGCAGGTGCTCCGCGGGCGCGGGCCACGCGTCGAGTTGTTCGCGATAGCGCTGCACGATCCGGCGACCGCCGGCTTCGGACCGGTAGATGGTGCTCATGACCCGAGCACCGCCTCGACGGATTCCAGTAGGCGTGCGGTGTCGGCGAGGCCGCCGAGGACGATCACCTTCATACGACCGCGCTGTTCGTCGTAGACCGTGTCGAGCCGCAGTTTCGGGCCGTCGCCGCGGCCCGCCACAGACGCCGTGAGCAGTGTGCTGAGGCGATAGGCGGTGTGGGGGTCGACGGCGTCGATCTCGACGATGCTCGACACCTCACTGTGCCTCTCGGTAGGGGTGCTCTCGCGGAGCGGTGGTGGCACGGGTCGCCCGGTGAACGCCTCGAGGTCTTCATGGGCGATCCGGTACTGCTTGCCGATGCGTACCGCGGGGAGCTTCCCGTCACGCACGTAGTTGCGGACGGTGCGGACATGCAGCCCCAGGCGCTCAGCGACCTGGTCCACCGAATACAGGACTTCAGACATGAAACAACCCTATCGTTACCTATATGCATGTATCAATAGGGAACGACAGGGTTGTTTGAGAGAATTAAGGTGATTGCGTCAGGCGTCGCGGTTGCGGGTTGTCGGATCGACTACCGGGAACACCTCTGTCGGTGCCTCGTCGTTGCTCCACGCATCCGTCGGGGCGGCGCCTCGGGTCGAGTCCGTGGTGGAGGGGCCCGTCGCAGCCATCGCGGGTGTGCGCTCCGGACGGTTCGAGTGATCGGACCAGTCGTCGTCGCCGGGCTTGTCGTGCCGTACCAGGAACCGGCCGACGGCGACCGCGGCCATCGCGGGGAGGAAGACCAGCAGCACGGTGAAGGCGGCGCCGGAAGTCAGTTCGAAGAACAACGACTTCACGCCCACCGGGATGGAGGTGACGGTGTCGACCAGCCATGTCACGAAGCCGCCGACGAGGCCCGTGACCGCACCGGCCGCCAGCCACCGCATTGTCAGATCGTCGCCGTCGTCCACGTCCGGGTGGGCCCGACGGTCCCGGATCCCGTCGAGACCGGCCCATGCCACCGCCGCGAGAACGACCACGGCCAGTCCGGCCCACCGAAGGACCGACCCCTGTAGGGGCCACTGGATCAGTGCGGCACCGAGCAGGACACGCACGACGACGTGGACCAGGGCGAGCCCGAGCCCGCGAAGCAACCAGGATTTCATGTACCCGAGAGTAACGCCTGCGCTGAGAGAAGTGTGTCCGGTCCCACATTACGTCTGCGCGGTAGGTTGGACGACATGCCCGCCGATCATGCTTCTCGCCGCGCGGCGCTGCGCGGACTCCTGGCCGACCGCAGCCTCGACGCCCTGCTGGTGACCGATCTGCTCAACATCCGATACCTCACAGGATTCACCGGATCCAATGCCGCGCTGGTCGTATCGACCGATGACGATGCCGACGAGTCGCGCACCCTGATCTGCACCGACGGCCGCTACCTGTCCCAGGTGGCCGAGCAGGTCCCTGACCTGCACGCCGAGATCGCCCGCGCGTCGGCCGGTCACCTGGTTGGAACGGCGGGACCGGGCCCGCACAGATCATGGGGGTTCGAGAGTCATGTCGTGACCGTCGACGACCGTGCGAAGTGGGACACCCTCGATGCCGCCATCTCCTTCGTCGCTGCCCCCGGTCTCGTCGAGCAACTGCGCATGGTCAAGGACGAGTACGAGATCGATCTGCTCCGACAGGCGTGCGGTGCCGCGGATCGAGCACTCGCCGACCTGATCGACGTGGGCGGCCTGCGGCCCGGGCGCACGGAGAAAGAGGTCGCGCGCGACCTCGAATGGCGCATGTTCGAGCACGGAGCCGACGGCATATCGTTCGAGACGATCGTCGCGGCCGGCGTCAATTCTGCGGTACCGCACCACCGTCCGACCGGTGCGGTCCTCGCGTCCGGAGACTTCGTGAAGTTCGATTTCGGCGCGCAGATAGGCGGCTATCACTCCGACATGACCCGCACCTATGTCCTCGACCGCGCCGCAGAGTGGCAGCGTGACGTCTACGACGTGGTCCTGCGCGCCCAACGCGCCGGGAGAGAAGCCCTCGCGCCGGGAATCGAGTGTGCAGCCGTGGATGCGGCCGCCCGCTCGATCATCGCCGCGGCCGGGCACGCAGAGTTGTTCCTGCACGGCCTAGGGCACGGAGTCGGTCTCGAGATCCACGAAGCGCCGGGAATCGGTGCCGCCGCGCCCGGTACACTTGTCGCCGGTGCGGCGGTGACCGTCGAGCCGGGTGTGTACTTCCCGGGGCGCGGAGGCGTGCGGATCGAGGACACGCTCGTGGTGCGCGAGCAGACTCCGGAGCTGTTGACGCTCACCGCCAAGACATTGACCGTCGTATAAGGGGCGGTCCCCCGACTCTAGGAGACGCGAAGTAAGTGGCTGACACCAGTGATTTCAAGAACGGGCTCGTTCTGAAGATCGAAGGCCAGCTCTGGCAGATCATCGAGTTCCAGCACGTCAAGCCGGGCAAGGGCCCCGCGTTCGTGCGCACGAAGCTCAAGAATGTGACGTCGGGCAAGACTGTCGACAAGACGTGGAATGCCGGTGTCAAGGTCGAGACCGCCACGGTCGACCGTCGCGACATGACCTACCTGTACAACGACGGCACCGACTACGTCTTCATGGACGGCGAGACCTACGACCAGATCTCGATCACGCCCGAACTGCTCGGCGATGCCGCGAAGTTCCTGCTCGAGAACATGCCGGTCCAGGTCGCAACCCATGAGGATGTGCCGCTGTTCGTAGAGCTGCCCGTCACGATCGAGCTTGTCGTGAAGCACACCGACCCCGGCCTGCAGGGTGACCGCTCCACCGGTGGCACCAAGCCCGCGACCCTCGAGACCGGCGCCGAGATCCAGGTTCCGCTGTTCATCAACACCGGTGACAAGCTCAAGGTCGATTCCCGCGACGGCAACTACCTGGGGCGAGTGAACTCCTGAGTGTCCGGTACCCAGAAGAAACTCGGAGCCCGTCACAAGGCACGTAAGCGCGCCGTCGACCTGCTGTTCGAGGCGGAGGCCCGCGATACGCACCCGGTCGACCTCGCGGCCGATCGGGTGGAGCTCGCCGTCCGCGACGATCAGGTTGCGCCGGTGCCGCCCTACGCACAGACGATCATCCGCGGTGTCGCCGAGCACCTCGACGAGATCGACCGCACGATCGCCGACCACCTGCACGAGTGGACCCTCGATCGTCTGCCGGCCGTGGATCGCGCGATCCTGCGGCTGTCGGTTTGGGAGCTCTTCCACACCACGGATGTGCCGCCGGTGGTGGCCGTCGACGAGGCCGTCGAGCTGGCCAAGCAGCTGTCGACCGACGACTCGCCTGCCTTCATCAACGGTGTGCTCGGCCAGATCGTGACGCTCGCCGACCAGGTGCGTGCTGCAGCAGCAGCCACCTCGGCACGTCCGGTGGCCGGGAGTGGGACCACCGACGCGGACTCGGCAGGTACCGACCGGCCCTGACGGGCCCCACTCCGCTGTTCCGTGTCGAGCGGGTCCGTCCAGGTTCGCCTGGTGGGCCCGCTCGAGACGTTTTTCCTCGATGTCGACGGCCGACGTTCCCGAGCGGCTGTGTTGAGCTTCACCTGCGAACCAGGCCGGACGCTGCCGGCCCGCTGATAGGCTCATTGACCGTCAGGCATCCTTTAACGACCCGTCCAGTGAGGCGGAGAAGGAGGTCGCTGGATGGCCATGTCCGAGGACAGGTCCACAGCTTCACCCGAGTCGACACCCGATGTGTCCGCACCGGCCCGCGAACTACTGTCCGCTGCTGATGTGAGCCGGACCATCGCGCGAATCGCGCATCAGATCATCGAGAAGACCGCACTGGATGCCTCCGACGACCGCGCACCCCGCGTCGTCCTGCTCGGAATCCCGACCCGCGGCATCACCCTGGCCAACCGCCTCGCCGACCGCATCGAAGAATTCTCCGGAGTGCGGGTCCCCGTGGGGTCTCTCGACATCACCCTCTACCGCGACGACCTGCGCACCAAGCCTCACCGTCCCCTCGAACGCACTTCGGTGCCCGAAGGAGGCGTCGACCACACGCTCGTCGTCCTCGTCGATGACGTGCTCTTCTCCGGCCGTTCGGTGCGTGCCGCCCTCGACGCTCTGCGCGACCTCGGCCGGCCCGACGCCGTCCAGTTGGCCGTGCTCGTCGACCGCGGACATCGCGAACTGCCGCTGCGCGCCGACTACGTCGGGAAGAACGTGCCGACCGCGCGTACCGAAGACGTCCGAGTACTGCTCGACGAACAGGACGGCCGTGATGCCGTGGAAATCTCGGGAGGCAAGACCTCGTGAAGCACCTGCTCTCCATCGCGGACCTGACCCGGGACTCCGCGACCGAGCTTCTCGACGACGCCGAACGCTTCGAACAGGCATTGCTCGGCCGTGAGGTCCGCAAGCTGCCCACGCTGCGCGGCCGCACTGTGATGACGGTGTTCTTCGAGAACTCCACCCGTACCCGCGTCTCCTTCGAGGTCGCCGGAAAATGGATGAGCGCGGACGTGATCAACGTGTCCGCGTCGAGCTCGTCGGTGGCCAAGGGCGAGTCGCTGCGCGACACCGCACTGACCCTGCACGCCGCCGGCGCGGACGCCCTGATCGTCCGACATCCCGCATCCGGTGCCGCGCACCGCATCGCGGAGTGGACCAACGAATCCGGATCGGGCCCCGCGGTGATCAACGCCGGCGACGGCACCCACGAACACCCCACCCAGGCGCTGCTCGACGCTCTGACGATCCGCCAGCGGCTCGGCTCGGTCGAGGGCCGCCGCATCGCGATCGTCGGCGACGTCCTGCACAGCCGCGTCGCCCGATCGAATGCGCTGCTGTTGAGCATGCTCGGCGCGGAGGTCGTGCTCGTCGCCCCGCGTACGCTGCTGCCCGTCGGGGTCGAAACGTGGCCGGTGACCGTCGCAGACTCGCTCGACGCCGAACTGCCGGCACTCGACGCGGTCATGATGCTGCGCGTGCAGGCCGAACGCATGAACGGCGGGTTCTTTCCGTCCGCGCGCGAGTACTCGATCCGCTACGGACTCAGCGCCCGGCGTGCCGCGATGCTGCCCGAGCACGCCGTGGTGCTGCACCCCGGTCCGATGCTGCGCGGCATGGAGATCGGATTCCCGGTCGCCGATGCACCGCAGACCGCCGTCCTCCAGCAGGTCACCAACGGTGTGCACGTCCGCATGGCCGTGCTCTTCCGGCTGCTCGTCGGCGCGGAAGGGGAGCTGTCATGACCCACCCCTCAGGAACAGGAGATACACCGGTGACGCCGCAGGTGCTCATCCGCAACGTCCGGCTCTACGGCGAAGGGGATCCGGTCGACGTCCTGCTCGGCGACGAACAGATCCTCGAGATCGGCACCGCCGTCGCTGCGCCCGCCGACGCGTCCATCATCGACGGAACCGGGCAGATCATGCTGCCCGGATTCGTGGATCTGCACACCCACCTGCGTGAACCAGGCCGCGAGGACACCGAGACGATCGAGACGGGCTCGGCCGCAGCCGCGCTCGGCGGTTACACCGCTGTCTTCGCCATGGCCAATACCGACCCGGTCGCCGACTCGGTGGTCATCACCGACCACGTGTGGCGCCGCGGCCAGGAATGCGGCCTCGTCGATGTGCACCCGGTCGGGGCCGTGACCGTGGGGCTCGAGGGCAAGCAGCTCGCCGAGATGGGCACCATGGCGGCAGGTCTCGGCCAGGTCAAGATGTTCTCCGACGACGGCAAATGCGTCTACGACCCGCTGATCATGCGGCGCGCACTCGAATACTCCGGCTCGCTCGGAGTGCTCATCGCGCAGCACGCGGAAGAACCGCGCCTGACGGTCGGCGCGGTCGCGCACGAAGGCCCCACCGCAGCCCGGCTCGGGCTCGCCGGGTGGCCGCGCGCGGCCGAGGAGTCGATCGTCGCTCGCGACGCACTGCTCGCCCGTGATGCGGGGGCTCGCGTGCACATCTGCCACGCTTCCACCGCCGGCACCGTCGCGCTCGTCGAATGGGCTCGTGCGCAGGGTATTTCGATCAGCGCCGAGGTCACGCCGCACCACCTGCTGCTCGACGACTCGCGGCTCGAGACCTACGACGCAGTGAACAAAGTCAACCCGCCGCTGCGTGAACGCTCCGATGTCGAAGCGCTCCGCCGAGGCCTGGCCGCGGGCACCATCGACTGTGTGGCCACCGACCATGCTCCGCACGCCGAGCAGGACAAGTGCTGCGAGTTCTCCCAGGCCCGCCCGGGCATGCTCGGACTCGAGACGGCTCTGTCGATCGTGATCGAGACGATGGTGCGTCCCGGGCTGCTCGACTGGCGTGGCGTCGCGAAGGTGATGAGCGAGCGGCCCGCGCAGATCGTCGGACTCGACGATCAGGGTCGACCGCTCGCGGTCGGTGAACCCGCCAACGTGGTGCTCGTCGACCCGGACGCCGAGTGGACCGTGAGCGGACCCGACCTGGCAAGCATCTCGCACAACACCCCGTACGAAGCGATGACCCTGCCGGGCAAGGTCACGGTCACCGCGCTGCGCGGGCGGATCACTGCCCGTGACGGTGCGGTGGTCCCGCGTCCCGGCGGAAAGTGGGCGCTCTGATGGACCGCATTCTGCTGACCCTGGCCTTCGTCGCACTATGGGTGGTGTTGGTCCTGCTGATGTGGAAGGGCTGGCGGGGACGTGCCCGGCGGCAGGCCGATGCCGTGGGGGAACTGCCCGCGCTGCCCGAAGATCTCGGCGGTGAACTCATCGCCCCGAGCACAGGCCTGTACGTGGGCAGTACCCTCGCCCCGAGCTGGCAGGACCGCATCGCCGTCGGGGACCTCGGGCACCGCGCAGAGTCGGAGCTGAGCCGCCACACCAAGGGCATTCTGCTGAGTCGCACCGGTGAGACACCCATCTGGATTCCGCAGGACTCGATCCGCGCCATCCGAACCGAACGGGGACTCGCGGGGAAGGTGATGACCAAAGACGGCGTCTTGGTCATCCGCTGGGAGTTGCCCTCGGGTACCGAGATCGACACCGGATTCCGAGGCGACGACAAATCGGTGTATCCGGCCTGGACGCGCGAAGAGAACGAAAACTCATAGGACTGTGACGATCACAACGACGATGACGATCACGACAATCACGACACGCGAGAATTCAGCCCCTGCGGCCGGCTCTGGTGAGGTCGAACAGAACGGAGACAACGCATGAGCGGCAGAACCTTCGGCGGTGGCACCGCAGTGTTGGTCCTCGAGGACGGGCGCGTCTTCCGAGGTGTCCCTTTCGGCGCCGTCGGGCAGACCCTCGGCGAGGCCGTGTTCAGCACCGGCATGACCGGATACCAGGAAACTCTGACCGACCCCAGC
This sequence comes from Rhodococcus artemisiae, assembly GCF_036327795.1. Taxonomy (NCBI): domain Bacteria; kingdom Bacillati; phylum Actinomycetota; class Actinomycetes; order Mycobacteriales; family Nocardiaceae; genus Rhodococcus; species Rhodococcus artemisiae. The sequence continues at coordinate 295,768 of NZ_JAUTXY010000001.1, read as the reverse complement.
TACCACCGTCAGATCGTCGTGGCCACCGCGCCGCAGATCGGCAACACCGGCTGGAACCAGGAAGACAACGAATCGGTCGGGCCGACCGGCGAGGCCTCCGAATCGAAGATCTGGGTGGCCGGATTCGTGGTCCGCGATCCGTCCCGCCGCACGTCGAGCTGGCGTGCCACCGGATCGCTGCAGGACGAGCTCGAGCGACAGAACGTCGTCGGCCTCGCGGGAATCGACACCCGCGCGCTGGTGCGGCACCTGCGCACCCGTGGCTCGATGCGCGCCGGCGTGTTCTCCGGCGACGCTCTCGCATGGAAGGGCGACGACCTCGACATCGACACCCTCCTCGATCGCGTCAAGAGCCAGCCGTCGATGCTCGGTGCCGACCTCGCCGGTGAGGTGAGCACCAGTACCGGATACATCGTCGAACCCACCGACGGTGACGCCCGCTTCACCGTCGCGGCGATCGACCTCGGCATCAAGACCAACACCCCGCGCATGTTCGCGCAGCGCGGCATCCGCGTGCATGTGCTGCCGTCCACCGCGACGCTGCACGACATCCTGGATCTGAAGGCCGACGGCGTGTTCCTCTCCAACGGCCCCGGCGACCCGGCCACCGCCGACGGCGCGGTGCACCTGACGAAGGAGGTGCTCGGGCAGGGGCTGCCGCTGTTCGGTATCTGCTTCGGCAACCAGATCCTCGGCCGCGCGCTGGGACTGGACACCTACAAGATGAAGTTCGGCCACCGCGGCATCAACATCCCGGTCGTCGAACACGAGACCGGCCGTATCGCCATCACCGCGCAGAACCACGGGTTCGCGCTCGAAGGGGAGGCGGGCCAGGAGTTCGACACCCCGTTCGGACGCGCCGTGGTCAGCCACACATGTGCCAATGACGGCGCCGTCGAAGGCGTCAAGATCGCCGACGGCTCCGCGTTCTCCGTGCAGTACCACCCGGAAGCGGCTGCCGGACCGCATGACGCCGCCTACCTTTTCGACCGTTTCACCCGCATGCTCGAGGGAGAGAAGAACTGATGCCACGCCGTACCGATCTCTCCCACGTCCTGGTCATCGGCTCCGGTCCGATCGTCATCGGTCAGGCCTGCGAGTTCGACTACTCCGGCACCCAGGCCTGTCGGGTGCTGCGCGAGGAAGGCCTGCGGGTCTCGCTCGTCAACTCGAACCCCGCCACGATCATGACCGACCCGGAGTTCGCCGACTCGACCTACATCGAGCCGATCACCGCCGAATTCGTCGAGAAGGTCTTCGCGACCGAGGCGGCGAACGGCACCCCCATCGACGCGGTGCTCGCGACACTCGGCGGTCAGACCGCACTCAACACCGCAGTTGCGCTGTCCGAGCAAGGAATCCTCGACAAGTACGACGTCGAACTCATCGGCGCCGACTTCGACGCCATCCAGCGCGGCGAGGACCGGCAGAAGTTCAAGGACATCGTCGCCAAATGCGGCGGCGAATCCGCCCGCTCGGCTGTCTGTTACACGATGGACGAGGTTCGCGCGACCGTCGCCGAGCTCGGTTACCCCGTCGTGGTTCGTCCGTCGTTCACGATGGGTGGCCTCGGCTCGGGAATGGCGTACGACGAGAAGGATCTCGAACGCATCGCCGGTGGCGGTCTGGCCGCATCGCCGACCGCGAACGTCCTGATCGAGGAGTCGATCCTCGGATGGAAGGAATACGAGCTCGAGCTGATGCGCGACGGCCGCGACAACGTCGTGATCGTCTGCTCGATCGAGAACGTCGACCCGGTCGGCGTGCACACCGGTGACTCGATCACCGTCGCCCCCGCCATGACGCTGACCGACCGCGAATACCAGGCGATGCGCGACCTGTCGATCGCGATTCTGCGCGAGGTGGGTGTCGACACCGGCGGCTGCAACATCCAGTTCGCGATGGATCCGCGTGACGGGCGACTCGTCGTCATCGAGATGAATCCGCGCGTGTCGCGCTCTTCGGCGCTCGCCTCGAAGGCGACCGGCTACCCGATCGCGAAGATGGCCGCCAAGCTCGCGATCGGTTACACCCTCGACGAGATCGTCAACGACATCACCAAGGAAACCCCGGCCTGCTTCGAGCCGACGCTCGACTACGTCGTGGTCAAGGCCCCGCGGTTCGCGTTCGAGAAGTTCCCGGGCGCCGACGGCACCCTCACCACCACCATGAAGTCCGTCGGTGAGGCGATGTCGATCGGCCGCAATTTCACCGAGGCCTTCGGCAAGGTGCTGCGCTCGCTCGAAACCAAGCGCGCCGGATTCTGGACCGGCCCCGAGGTGGAGGGCACTCTCGACGAGCTGCTCGAAGCGATCAAGACTCCTACCGACGGACGCTTCTACCAGATCGCGCGCGCACTCGATCTCGGGGCGACCGTCGAGCAGCTGTTCGACGCCACCAAGATCGACCCGTGGTTCCTCGACCAGTTCCAGCAGATCATCGAGCTGGGGGAGGACGTGCGCTCGGCCGAGGAGTTCGGCGCGACCGAGCTGCGGTACGCCAAGCACCACGGGTTCTCCGACCGGCAGATCGCGGAGCTGCGTCCTGCACAGTTCTCGTCCGAGAACGACGTACGAGCCCTTCGCGGGGAGCTCGGCATCCACCCCGTGTACAAGACGGTCGACACCTGTGCCGCCGAGTTCGAGGCGAAGACCCCCTACCACTATTCGACGTACGAGCTCGACCCCGCCGCTGAGACCGAGGTCGCACCCCAGCCGGACAAGCCGAAGGTACTCATCCTCGGCTCGGGCCCCAACCGCATAGGGCAGGGCATCGAGTTCGACTACTCGTGTGTGCATGCGGCACTGACCCTGTCGGAGGCCGGTTACGAGACCGTCATGGTCAACTGCAACCCGGAGACGGTGTCCACCGACTACGACACGGCCGATCGCCTGTACTTCGAGCCGCTCACCTTCGAGGACGTGCTCGAGGTGTATCGCGCCGAATGCGAATCCGGCACGGTCGAGGGCGTGATCGTGCAGCTCGGCGGACAGACCCCGCTGGGGCTCGCGCGCCGCCTCCAGGACGCGGGTGTACCGATCGTGGGCACCAGCCCCGAGGCCATCGACCTCGCGGAGGACCGCGGCGAATTCGGTCGAGTCCTCGACGAGGCGGACCTGCCGGCCGCGAAGTACGGCACCGCCACCACGTTCGACGGCGCACGCGAGATCGCCGCCGGAATCGGCTACCCGGTGCTGGTGCGCCCGTCGTACGTACTCGGCGGTCGCGGCATGGAGATCGTCTACGACGAGAAGGCACTGGCCAACTACATCGAGAACGCCACCGAGATCTCCGACGACCGCCCCGTACTGGTCGACCGATTCCTCGACGACGCGATCGAGATCGACGTCGACGCCCTGTGCGACGGCACCGAGGTGTACATCGGCGGCATCATGGAGCACATCGAGGAGGCCGGCATCCACTCCGGTGACTCGGCGTGCGCGCTGCCCCCGATCACCCTCGGCCGCGCCGACATCGAGAACGTCCGCCGTTCCACGGCAGCGCTGGCGAAGGGCATCGGTGTCAAGGGTCTGCTCAATGTCCAGTACGCACTCAAGGACGACATCCTGTACGTCCTCGAGGCGAACCCCCGCGCGAGCCGCACGGTGCCGTTCGTGTCGAAGGCCACCGCGGTGCAACTCGCCAAGGCGTGCGCGCGGGTGATGCTCGGGGAGAGCATTGCCGAACTGCGTGGCTCGGGCATCCTGCCCGCGACCGGCGACGGCAGCGACACCCGGCTCGACACCCCGGTCGCGGTCAAGGAAGCGGTGCTTCCGTTCAACCGGTTCCGTCGCGCCGACGGCACCGGCGTCGACACCCTGCTCAGCCCCGAGATGAAGTCGACGGGTGAGGTCATGGGAATCGACGAAGACTTCGGCACCGCGTTCGCCAAGAGCCAGGCCGCCGCGTACGGTCCGCTGCCCACCTCCGGCGTGGTGTTCGTCTCGCTCGCGAACAAGGACAAGCGGTCGATGATCTTCCCGGTCAAGCGTCTCGCAGATCTCGGTTTCCACGTGATGGCCACTGTCGGCACTGCGGAGGTGTTGCGCCGCAATGGTATCCCGTGCGAGCAGGTGTACAAGGTGTCGGGTGAGGACCGCCCGGAGGGTGCTCCGGACATCGTCGACCGGATTCGCGCCGGCGATGTCGACATGGTGATCAACACCCCGTGGGGCAACTCCGGTCCTCGCGTCGACGGGTACGAGATCCGCAGCGCGGCGGTCGCGGCCAACATTCCGTGTGTCACCACTGTGCAGGGTGCGTCCGCTGCAATCCAGGGCATCGAAGCGGCCCTGCGCGGTGACATCGGGGTCTCCTCGATCCAGCGTCTGCAGGCGCGGCTGCGCGACAGCGTCGCACAGTGACCGAGCACGCAGCAAGGAGGCCGTTCGGGGAGCGGCTCGCGTCGGCCCTGGCCGAGCGTGGGCCGCTGTGTGTGGGCATCGACCCGCACCCGCAGCTGCTCACCGAATGGGGCCTGCCCGTCGATGTGGCCGGGCTCGAGACGTTCAGTGAACGGTGCGTCGAGGCGTTCGACGGGGTCGCGCTGGTCAAGCCGCAGGTAGCGTTCTTCGAGGCGTTCGGGTCGGCGGGAATCGCCGTCCTCGAACGCGTCATCGGAGCGCTGCGGAGTTCGGGCACCCTGGTGCTCGCCGACGCCAAACGCGGTGACATCGGCTCGACGATGGATGCCTACGCACGCACCTGGCTCTCCGACACTTCTGAGCTGCGCTCCGACGCCGTCACGGTGTCGCCCTATCTGGGCTTCGGAGCGCTCGCTCCGGCCCTGGAGCTGGCGGCACAGACCCAGCGCGGGGTGTTCGTGCTCGCCGCCACCTCCAACCCGGAGGGCGCCCAGGTGCAACGCGCAAGGGTGGACGACGGACGCACCGTCGCGCAAGTCATGGTCGACGAGGCGGCCGCCCGCAACACAGGCGCCGTGACGCTCGGATCGGTGGGTGTGGTGGTCGGGGCGACCCTGGCGGCCGCGCCGGACGTCGGTGAGCTGCGCGGGCCGATTCTGATGCCGGGAGTGGGGGCGCAGGGCGGTACCGCGGACGACGTGCGTCGTCTCGCGGGCGATGCGCTCCGGTCGGTGGTGCCGAACGTCTCACGTGAGGTGTTGCGCGCCGGGCCGTCCGTGGCGGCATTGCGCGCTGCGGTGGCCCGCGCGGTCGACGGGTTCTCGTTCCTGCAGGCTTGATCCTCGGGGCCTGACCACGGCCCGAACATGCACGGTGCACGCCTTTTCCCAGCTCTGCGCCCTGCGCGACACGCGCAGGGCGCAGATTTTTTTCGTGCCGCGCTCGGAGGACGCTGCGCTCCGTGCGCGGCGTCGGGGCGCACCTGCCGCCGGAACGTGATCGAGGCGGTGTCATATGTCTCTCACCTGCGGTTTTTCTTCGGTGGGGGAGTTGATCGTCGTTCGGGGAGTGCTTCGACCTGCGCGTTACGCGCTGCGGGATCCGCGTGCATTACCGCACGGATTTTCGAGTGGAACGGCGGGGGTCGGGTTCGCAATCGTCGGCTTGCGTGAGTACGGTCGCTATCGCCGCTGGTTACAGCGGTCGAAGACTGTTTTCCAACGATGAGACGGAGGAACCGTGGCCCTTCCCCAGCTGACTGACGAGCAGCGCGCCGCTGCTCTGGAGAAGGCGGCTGCTGCCCGTCGTGCCCGGGCAGAGCTCAAGGAGCGCCTGAAGCGTGGCGGCACCGACCTCAAGCAGGTGCTCGCTGATGCCGAGAACGACGAGATCCTCGGCAAGATGAAGGTGTCTGCCCTGCTCGAGGCACTGCCGAAGGTCGGCAAGGTCAAGGCGCAGGAGATCATGACCGAACTGGAGATCGCTCCCACCCGCCGTCTGCGCGGACTCGGCGATCGCCAGCGCAAGGCACTGCTTGCCAGGTTCGATTTCGAAGCCTGAGCACCGTGGTAGCTGACGCACAACCTGTGGCGGACAGCGCACCCGAGACGCGAAGGGGTCGGCTGGTCGTTCTGGCCGGCCCCTCCGCTGTCGGGAAGTCGACTGTCGTGCGCCGCCTGCGCACCCTCATCCCGGATCTGCTGTTCAGCGTGTCGGCGACGACGCGCGACCCACGACCCGGCGAAGTCGAGGGACACGACTACTACTTCGTCACCCGGGATGCCTTCGACCGCATGATCGACAACGGCGAGCTGCTCGAATGGGCGGACATCCATGGTGGCCTGCAACGGTCCGGAACCCCGGCCGCACCCGTCAGGGAGGCGCTCGACGCCGGCCGCCCTGTCCTCGTCGAGGTCGACCTCGCGGGAGCCCGCGCTGTCCGCACCGCGATGCCCGAGGCCACACTCGCATTCCTTGCACCACCCAGCTGGGAGGTACTCGTCGAGCGCCTGACCGGCCGTGGCACCGAATCCGACGACGTCGTGGCCCGCCGGCTCGAGACCGCGCGCACCGAACTCGCCGCGAAGGACGAGTTCGACACTGTGATCGTCAACGACGATGTCGACCGCGCTTGTGCAGAGTTGGTATCCTTGTTGGTTGGACCCCACGTCACCTAGCCGATGTTCGCGACCGACACGTCGGTCGAGGGCGGTTCGGGTGCGCGTCCGCCCCAGTTTTCATTCCCGCCAATACTCAGGAGAACACCGAGTGAGCAGCATTCAGGCAGCCGCGACCGACACGGCGGGCAACGCCCTCCCGGTCTACGACCCCCCGCTGGGTATCACCAACCCGCCGATCGACGAGCTGCTCGAGCGTGCGTCCTCGAAGTACGCGCTGGTGATCTACGCGGCCAAGCGTGCCCGCCAGATCAACGACTACTACAACCAGCTCGGCGACGGCATCCTCGAGTACGTCGGCCCCTTGGTCGAGCCGGGCCTGCAGGAGAAGCCGCTGTCGATCGCGATGCGCGAGATCCACTCGGATCTGCTCGAGCACACCGAAGGCGAGTGAACGCTCCGGCTGTCGACGGCGCCCCGGACTCCGGGCGCCGTCGCGTCGTCGTCGGGGTTGCCGGTGGCATCGCCGCATACAAATCCTGTGCCCTGATCCGTGCACTCACCGAGTCCGGGCACCAGGTTCGTGTCGTGCCGACCGAATCCGCTCTGGAGTTCGTCGGGCGTGCCACCTTCGAAGCGCTTTCCGGGAACCCTGTGCACACGGGTGTGTTCACCGATGTGCCGCAAGTACCGCACGTGCGGCTCGGTCAGGAAGCCGATCTGGTCGTGATCGCCCCCGCGACCGCCGACCTCATGGCGCGCGCCACGACGGGACGCGCCGACGATCTGCTGACCGCGACACTGCTCACTGCGCGTTGTCCGGTGATGTTCGTGCCCGCGATGCACACCGAGATGTGGGAACACCCCGCCACGGTCGAGAATGTCGCCACCCTGCGGCGCCGCGGCAACATCGTCGTCGAGCCCGCGTCGGGACGCCTGACCGGCAAGGACACCGGAGCCGGGCGCCTGCCCGAACCGGACGAGATCTTCGCGCTCGCCTCACTGCTGCTCGAGCGTGCAGATGCGCTGCCCCGAGACCTCGCCGGTCGCCGTCTGGTGATCTCCGCCGGCGGTACCCGTGAACCGCTCGACCCCGTCCGTTTCCTCGGCAACCGCAGCTCCGGCAAGCAGGGTTACGCGCTCGCACGCCTCGCCGCGCAACGTGGCGCCGACGTCACGCTGGTCGCCGGGGCCGTCGCCGGACTCGACGATCCGGCCGCCGTCGACGTGGTGCGGGTCCAGACTGCACAGCAGATGGGCGATGCCGTCGCCAAACACGCAGTCGGTGCCGATGCCGTCATCATGTCTGCGGCGGTCGCCGATTTCCGTCCTGCGGCCTTCGCCAGCAGCAAGATCAAGAAGGGCGCGGGGGAGCCGGACTCGGTGGCCCTGACCAAGAACGACGACATCCTCGCCGGCCTGGTGCGGTCCCGCAACGACGGCGCCCTGTCGGCCGATACGGTGATCGTCGGGTTCGCCGCCGAGACCGGCGACGAGCAGGGCGACGTCCTCACCTACGCCCGTGCGAAGCTCGCCCGCAAGGGATGCGATCTGCTCGTGGTCAACGCCGTCGGTGACGGCAAGGCGTTCGAAGTCGACCACAACGACGGATGGCTGCTCGCGGCAGACGGTTCGGAGACCGCGCTCGCGCACGGCTCCAAGGCGTTGATGGCCAGTCGCGTGCTCGACGCATTGCGTCCGCTGCTTCCGCCGCCGAGTTGATCGGGCTGCGCTCAGCACTTTTGCTCGAGTGATTTTCAGCACTCGCGCCGACGCGCCGGGAGCAGTAGCGTCGGCACATGGTCGGATGTGTTCCGATCAGCAGCGTTCGCGTCCCACCAGGTACGGTTCAGCGCTACATCCAACAGTCGAGAGGGAGTTCTGTGAGCAAGACCGGCGGTCGGCTTTTCACCAGTGAGTCCGTGACAGAAGGACACCCGGACAAGATCTGTGACGCGATCAGCGACTCCGTCCTCGACGCGCTGCTCACCGCGGATCCCCGCTCGCGCGTGGCGGTGGAAACCCTGGTCACCACCGGGCAGGTCCATGTTGTCGGTGAAGTCACCACTTCCGCCTATGCGGACATCCCCAAGATCGTGCGCGACCGTGTCCTCGACGTCGGATACGACTCGTCCTCAAAAGGGTTCGACGGAAACTCGTGCGGCGTCAATGTCGCGATCGGTGCACAATCGCCGGAGATCGCGGGCGGCGTCGACGTCTCCCACGAGGCACGTACCGGCACACTGACCGACGACGAGGTGGCCCTCCAGGGCGCCGGCGACCAGGGCCTGATGTTCGGCTACGCCTGCTCCGACACCCCGGAACTGATGCCCCTTCCGATCTCCCTGTCGCACCGGCTCGCCCGCCGGCTCACCGAGGTCCGCAAGACCGGAGTGCTTCCCTACCTGCGGCCCGACGGCAAGACCCAGGTCACCATCGAGTACGACGGCGACACCCCGGTTCGCCTCGACACCATCGTCATCTCCACGCAGCACGCCGCGGACATCGACCTGAACAACCTGCTCGCCCCCGACCTGCGCACCCATGTCGTCGACGCCGTGCTGGCCGACCCGAATCTCGCGGAGCTCGATACCTCCGACATCCGGTTGCTGGTCAACCCGTCGGGGTCGTTCGTGCTGGGCGGCCCCATGGGCGACGCCGGCCTGACCGGTCGCAAGATCATCGTCGACACCTATGGTGGCATGGCCCGCCACGGCGGCGGTGCGTTCTCCGGAAAGGACCCGTCGAAGGTCGACCGTTCGGCCGCCTATGCCATGCGGTGGGTCGCGAAGAACGCCGTCGCCGCCGGACTGGCCGACCGCATCGAGGTGCAGGTCGCCTATGCCATCGGGAAGGCCGCGCCCGTGGGCCTGTTCGTGGAGACCTTCGGCACCGAGAAGACAGATCCCGCGCAGATCCAACAGGCCATCGGCGAGGTGTTCGACCTGCGTCCCGGCGCGATCATCCGCGATCTCGATCTGCTGCGCCCGATCTACGCGCAGACGGCCGCGTACGGTCACTTCGGCCGCACCGACATCTCCCTGCCGTGGGAGAGCACCGACCGCGCCGAGAAGCTCCGCGCGGCTGCCGGTCTGTAACCCGGCGACGGGCCAGTGGTGGCCGAACAGCGCCGCGCCGCCGAGGCCGACCCGATCGCACGGGTACTTCCGCTGCTTCCTCTGCCGCACCTCGACCGCGTATTCGACTACCTGATCCCGCACGACCTCGACGCGGATGCCCGACCGGGTGTCCGCGTGCGCGTGCGGTTCGCAGGGCGACTCGTCGACGGATTCCTCCTGTCCCGAGTCGCCACGAGTGACCATCGAGGAAAACTGGGCTGGCTCGACCGCGTGGTGTCCGGCGAGGTGGTGCTCACCGACGAGATCGTCGAACTCGCCGACGAGGTCGCCACTCGCTACGCCGGAACCCGCGCCGACGTGTTGCGGCTCGCAGTCCCCCCCCGACACGCCCGCGTCGAAGCCGAAACCCCCCGCGTTACCGGTGTACCACCGGTACCCGAGATGGATTACGCGGCATGGGTGCGTTACCGGCACGGCGAGAACTTCCTCGAAGCCCTCGGCGCCGGTCGCACGGTTCGTGCCGCATGGCAGGCGCTACCCGGGGAAGACTGGCCACGCCGGCTCGCCGAACTCGCCGCTGCCGTCGCGTCCACCGACCGCGCCGCGGTCCTCGTCGTTCCCGATCAACGCGACCTCGACCGAGTCCTGGCCGCGTGTGTCGACGTGTCCGGTGCCGACCATGTCGTCGGTCTCGCCGCAGGACTCGGCCCGGCCGAACGGTATCGACGCTGGCTCGCCGCATTGCGAGGCTCTGCCCGCATCGTCGTCGGTACCCGCGCCGCGGTGTTCGCACCCACACCGCGCATCGGGCTGCTCGTCGTGTGGGACGACGGCGACGACCTGCACTGTGAACCACGCTCGCCCTACCCACACACCCGGGAGGTCGCGGCGCTTCGCGCCCACGCGATGGGCGCGTCGGTGGTCATCGCCGGGCACGCCCGCACCGCCGAGACCCAGGCGCTCGTCGAGGCCGGATGGGCACACGATCTCGTCCCGTCCCGTGACGTGTTGCGCGCGTGGGCACCGAAGGTCACCGCGCTCGCCGACAGTGACCAGGCGTTGGCCCGTGATCCCGCGGCCCGTGCAGCCCGGCTCCCCGCGATCGCCTTCGCGGCGGCCCGTACCGCGCTCGGCGCCGGCCACGGCGTGCTGGTACAGGTACCCCGCCGCGGCTACGTCCCCGCCCTGGCGTGCGGAAAATGCCGAGCATCTGCCCGGTGCAGACGCTGTAACGGACCCCTGGCCTTGCCGTCCTCGGGTGGACCCGACGGCGCGGCAGTGCCGGCCTGTCGCTGGTGCGGAGTCGCCGACGCCACCCATCGGTGCCATGCATGCGGTGCCCGGTCGTTGCGCGCCGTGGTGGTCGGCGCGGGGCGCACCGCCGAGGAACTGGGTCGCGCGTTTCCCGGTGTGCCGGTGGTGATCTCGGGTGGAACGGACGTGAAGGCCGTTGCTCCGGAAGGAGCGGCACTCGTCGTGTCCACCGTCGGCGCGGAACCGGTCGCGCCCGGGGGATACGGTGCCGCGCTTCTGCTTGATGGGTGGGCGTTGCTCGGGCGCGCCGACCTGAGGGCCGCGGAAGAGACGATGCGCCGATGGCTCACTGCGTCGGCCCTGGTGCGCTCGTTTGCGGACGGCGGTCAGGTGGTCGTGGTTGCCGATTCCGGGATCCCCACCGTGCAGGCGCTGGTGCGCTGGGATCCGGTGGGGCACGCTCGGACCGAGGTCGAGGAGCGCGCCGAGGTGGGCTTCCCGCCGGCTGTGCACATGGCGGCTGTCGATGGGGGATCGGCGGCGGTTGCCGAGCTGATCGAGGCCACACATCTCCCGGAGGGTGCAGAAGTGCTCGGGCCGGTGCCGCTGCCGCCCGGTGAGCGACTGCCCTTCAGCGCCGACACTCCGGAGCCCGACGACGTGCACCGCATGCTCATCAGGGTTGCACGCACCCGTGGGCGGGAGCTGGGCCTGGCGCTGCGTCAAGCCCAGGCGACGCGTACCGCGCGCCGCGCGAACGGGCCGCTGCGCGTGCAGATGGACCCGCCGAAGATCGGCTAGCCGGAGAAGATCATCGCTCCTGCGGATCGGTCCGTAGCGCGGGGAGCATCAGTGCGGTCAGTGGCGCGATGTCGTCGGGGATGATCTCGAGACCGAGGTCGAGCCAGCGGACCTCGTCGATCTCCGCAGCCGGGCCGCCGATCGGCACCGTCGGATGCTCGAAGACCGTGGCTTCGACTTCGAAACCCGCTTCGTTGGCGGCCGCGGCCCGGAACACTCCGAGCGGACGCAGCGCGGCCGGATCCAAGCTCACCCCCAGTTCCTCCTCCAATTCACGGATGAGTGTCTCGGCGGCGGTCTCGCCCGGTTCGGGTTTGCCGCCGGGAAACATGAAGGTGGTGGTTCCGCGCTTGCGGACGGTCAGCACAGACGATCCCGCTGCGTTCCTCAACACCACTGCACTGACGGTGATCACTCCGGTCGTTGCCACCCCGACATGCTAGCCGCGCCTCACGGGTGACTCATCCCTCGCACTGTATCGACTCCTATCGGCACGACAAGTGAGCTGTTGCAGGTCACAATTGTGGCGGGTCGTCCAGAGGAAGGAAATCGCTGTGCGGAGACATCGGTCAGTGGGCGCCGCGCTCGTGGGTGCGCTGTGCACCCTTGCTCTCGTCGCGGGGCCGGTGGGTGCACAACCCGCCGGAAGCTCCACCGCGTTCGTCCCTGTGACCCCCGGTCCGATAATGCACACGCACGCAGAGGCTGCCGAGTACGCCGACACCCACCGGGGTGCAGCACCGACCGGTACCAACGACTTCACCTGCCGACCCTCGAACGAACACCCCAAGCCGGTGATCCTGGCGCACGGCACCGATTCCAACAGCTACTCGGACTTCGCTGCGCTCGCCCCACTGCTCGTGGAGTCCGGTTGGTGCGTGTTCGTCCTGAACTACGGACTCGCCGCGGGCGACGAGGAGTACGGCACCGGAGACATCCGTGTCAGCGCCGCCCAGCTCGGCGGTTTCGTCGACACCGTACGCGCGGCCACCGGTGCCGACGAGGTCGATCTCCTCGGCTACTCGCAGGGCGCCACCGTCGCCCGTTATTACATCAACGAACTCGGCGGTGACGACGTCGTCGACCGATGGGTAGGTGTCGCGTCCCCGAGCTACGGGGGCACCTTCTACGGTCTCGGTGCCGCTGCTGCTCTGGTGCCCGGTGCGCTGGAGATCGCAGAGGAGTCGTTTTCGGTAGCACTGGTCCAGCAGCTCGAGGGTTCGGAGTTGCTCGAGCAGCTCAATACCCCCACCGACACGGTGCCCGGAGTGCGGTACACGACGATCGGCACGAATGTCGACGAGGTGATCCAACCCGCCGGCAACGTCGCGCTGCGCAGCGGTGACGCGGTGAACTACGAGATCCAGGATCTGTGCCCGCAGGACCTGACCGGGCATTTCAACATGGTTTACGATCCGTTCGCGCTGTCGCTGATGCGGCACGCCCTCGATCCGGACCGCTACGGGCTTGGTGATTGCGTTCCTGTGGCTTTGGGTACCGGTATTCCCGAGATGATCATCCAGAGCAACTTCTGAGTCCGCCGGTATTCCACTGCATCAGATCTGCCACCCGCCGACTCCCCGTACTGGTCGACTCCCCGTACTGGTCGACTCCCTAGACTGTGGGAATCATCGTCGTCGAGATTCGGGAGCAGCATTCGTGACACGTCCGGCCGGACCCATCCCCACCACACCGCATCGCGTCGTGCCGGTGGTGCGCTGACATGCGCGTCGTGTTCGCGGGCACACCCGAACCCGCTGTCCCGTCGCTACGCCGCCTGATCGAGTCCGCCCGGCACGACGTCGTCGCCGTGGTGACCCGCCCCGACACCACCGCCGGCCGCGGCCGGAAGACGGTGCGTTCGGCCGTCGGCCAACTCGCCGACGAACACGGCATCGAGGTGCTCACCCCGCGTTCGCCGCGCGACCCGGACTTCATCGCGCGGCTGACCGCGGTGGCACCGGACTGCTGCCCGGTCGTCGCGTATGGGGCGCTGATCCCGCAATCCGTGCTCGACATCCCCGTCCACGGCTGGGTGAACCTGCACTTCTCGCTGCTGCCGGCATGGCGCGGCGCTGCCCCCGTGCAGGCGGCACTCGCCGCGGGCGACGAGATCACCGGCGCGAGTACCTTCCGGCTCGAAGCCGGCCTCGACACCGGTCCCGTCTACGGCGTGGTAACCGAGACCATCCGCCCTACCGACACCGCCGGTGACCTCCTCGACCGCCTTGCCGACGCCGGGGCGGTCCTTCTCGAATCGACCCTCGACGGCATCGCCGACGGCATCCTCGACCCCGCACCCCAGTCCGCCGACGGAGTGTCGCTCGCTCCGAAGATCACAGTGGATGCGGCCCGGGTCACGTGGACGCATCCCGCGCACGTCGTCGACCGGCACATCCGCGCGGTCACCCCGGCTCCCGGCGCGTGGACGATGATCGGTGACCTGCGCGTGAAGCTCGGGCCCGTCACGTCGACGGACGAAACGCTGGAACCGGGTGAGATTCTCGCGCGCAAAGACGGTCTGTTCATCGGGACGGCGACCACTGCGGTCCGGCTCGGCACCGTTCAGCCGCCCGGCAAGAAGGCGATGGCCGCTGCCGACTGGGTGCGCGGCGCCCGCCTCGACGACAAGGTGCGTGCACAGTGACCGAATCCCGCAGGCCCGCACGCCGTTCCGGAAGAGGAACAGGCGATCGGAACCCGACACCGCGTCAGGCCAGGCGCCCGTCGCAGTCTGCGGTGGATCCGGCGCGCACCGCAGCTCGCGACGTGCTGCGCGCGGTCCGGGACCGCGACGCCTACGCCAATCTCGTACTTCCCGCGCTGTTGCGTGAACGGAAACTCGATTCCCGCGACGCAGCGCTCGCTACCGAACTCACCTACGGCGCCTCCCGCGCCCAGGGCATGCTCGACGCGGTCATCGAGTCCGCCGCACAACGTCCCGTGGACGAGATCGACGGTGCGCTGCTCGACGTACTGCGCCTGGGCACCTATCAGTTGCTGCGCACCCGCGTCGCGCATCACGCCGCCGTCGCGACCAGCGTGGATCTGGTCCGCACCGAATTCGGCCAGGGCCGAGCAGGATTCGTCAACGCGGTCTTACGGCGCGTGGGGGAACAGACCGAGGACCAGTGGATCGAACGGCTCGCCCCGGACGCGGATCGTGATCCCGTCGGGCATCTGGCGTTCCGCTACGCGCATCCGGTGTGGATCGCGCAGGCCTTCGCCCACGCCCTCGGCCCCGACGCGGGTGAACTCGCCGAGGTGCTCGCCGCCGATGACGCCCGCCCGATCGTGCATCTCGTGGCCCGCCCCGGCATCATCACCGCCGAGGAACTCGCTCTCGTCACCGGCGGGGAACAGGGCGAGTGGTCGCCGTACGCGGTGCATCTCGACCACGGCGACCCCGGCCGGCTCGAACCCGTCCGCGAAGGCATGGCCGCTGTGCAGGACGAAGGAAGTCAGCTCGTCGGTCGGGCGTTGACCCTCGCGCCGCTCACCGGCGACGACGGTGGACGCTGGCTCGACCTGTGCGCCGGACCGGGTGGCAAGGCCGCGTTGCTCGGTGCGCTCGCCGACCTCGACGGATTCACCGTCGACGCCGTCGAACCGGTCGAACACCGCGCCGACCTGGTCCGCAAGACCACTCGTGGTCTGCCGGTCACGGTGCACGTCGCCGACGGCCGCGAACCCGGTCTCCAACCCGGCTACGACCGCATCCTCGTCGACGCGCCCTGCACCGGCCTCGGTGCTTTGCGTCGCCGGCCCGAGGCACGGTGGCGCCGCCGACCCGGCGATGTCGCCGACCTGGTGCGCCTGCAGAAGCAGCTCCTCGCGTCCGCGATCGAATTGCTGCGGCCCGGCGGCGTCGTGCTGTATTCGACGTGTTCGCCGCACGTCTCCGAAACAGTGGCGATCGTTGCCGACGCGGTGCGTCGCCACGGTGTCGAAGAACTCGACACCCGCGAACTCGTTCCGGGAGTGCCACAACTCGGCGCCGGACCGGGCGTGCAGCTGTGGCCGCATCGGCACGGCACCGACGCGATGTTCATGGCGGCACTGCGTAAGCCGGTGGAGTAGCCGGCTCCCGACCGTGCCGTCAGGTGACCGCTGGGCCTGGTGGCACGGTCGGGAGCAAGCACGAGTGTCGAAGATGAAGACTCTCTCATCTTCGCTTCACGAACTGTTCACTCCGACGCCAGAACATTGTGGTCATGGCAATCGTGAAGCGGATATCTGCGCTGGTAGCCCTGTTGGTGATCCCGGCCGGCCTCGCATGGGCGGGCCAGTTGCTCGGCGGCCACGCCGGGTCCCCGGACGTGGGTAACGCATCGATCACGGTGTCCGTCGACCCCCGCAGCCCCGGCGATGCCGACGCCCCGGACGACACCGGCAGCAGTGATCGCACCGGCAGGAGTAATGGCGCAGGCGATGCCGACGACGTTCCCGGTGCGCACTCGCCGACACCCGGTCCCGGCAGCGTCGAGGAGCCCACCGCGCCGGGCCCCGAGACAGTACTCCCCGCCCCGGTTCCCACCGTGGCGGCCGCTACGCCACCGGCAGGGGACACGGCGCCCCCCGCATCTCCGCAGATCTCCGATGTGCAACGTCAGCCGCTTCCCGCTCCTGCGACGCAGTGGGATGACGACTGGGACGATGACGACTGGGACGACGACTGGGACGATGACGACGACTGGGATGACGATGACGAGTGACGGGGAGAGGCAACCGCGAGGATCCGCCCTCCCGGCTCGCTGGCGCATCCTCACGTGGATTCTCCTCACCACTGCCGTCGCACTGGTGTCGGTCGTCGTGACGACCCGTGCGCTGCTGCTCAACGATGTCGACCACGACGCGAACGCCGACATCACCCAAGAGATCGACGAGTTCCGCGCGTTCGCGGCCGTCGGTGTCGACCCGACCACTGCCGCACCGTTCACATCCGTCGACCGGATGCTCGAGGTGTACCTGAACCGGCAGCACACCTCGGAAGGTGAGGTGATCGTCGGGGTCGTCGGTGGTGACCTGCTGTTCGACCGGCGTATCGCACTCGATCGACCCGACCTGCCGCCGGGACTGACCGAGGACGGAAACCTCTTCGACCCGATGCTCGCCACACCTACCAACTCGGGCGTCATCGACGTCGAGGGTGGCCGGGTCCGGTGGGCTCGCTCCGACGTCACCTCGGGCAACAACGACGGCGCGCTCATCGTCGCGGTGTTCACCGCCGAACAGCGAGCGCAGGTCGGCGAGACCATCCGCACCATCGCGCTCGTCGCGGTCGGTGGGCTCGGACTCACCGCAGTCATCGGCTGGCTCGTCGCCGGCCAGATCCTCGCCCCGATCCGGCAGGTGCGTGAAGTCGCCGCGGCGATCGGGGAGAAGGACCTCACCAGCCGGGTGCCTGTCCACGGGCGCGACGACATCGCCGCGCTCGCCGAGACCTTCAACTCGATGCTCGATCGACTCGAACAAGCCCACGACACCCAGCAACGGTTCGTCGACGACGCCGGACACGAACTGCGCACCCCGATCACCGTGATCCGCGGGCACCTCGAGGTGATGGAACTCGACCGGACCGCTGATGCCACCACCCGCGCCGCGACTCTTCGCCTCGTCGAGGACGAACTCGATCGCATGGCCCGCATCGTCAGTGACCTGCTGGTGCTTGCCAAGGCCGAACGTCCCGACTTCGTGACATGCCGCGAGGTGGACGTCACCGACCTGACACTCGACATCGAAGCCAAGGCCCAGATGCTCGGCACCCGCGACTGGCAGCTCATGGAAGTGGCGGAGGGGGTTGCCGGCATCGACAGCCAGCGTGTCACCCAGGCTGCGTTGCAGCTCGCCACCAACGCTGTCTCCCACACACACGACGGCGACGTGATCCAGCTCGGATCCGCCTTCGTCGACGTCGACGGCCGACGTCTGTTCCGTGTGTGGGTACGAGACACCGGCCCCGGTGTGGCACCGGAGGACGCGAGTCGCATATTCGAGCGCTTCCGGCGTGGCAACCCCGCGCCCGCCGACGTGGGCGGACCCGCACCCGAACGCGGCGGTGCGGGACTCGGATTGGCGATCGTGCGTGCCATCACCGACGCCCACCACGGTTCGGTGTGGGTCGACAGCACCCCGGGAGAGGGCGCCACCTTCGGTATCGATCTACCCGTGCACGACCCCGATGTCCGGCTCCCCGCCACCGACCACCGCGAACAGGGCGATCCGGAACCGCACAACGCCGAATCCGTACCCGACCCCCGAAAGGCCGTCACCTCGTGAGCCGCATCCTGATCGCCGAAGACGACACGCGCATCGTTGCCTTCCTGGAGAAGGGACTGCGCGCCGCCGGCTACACCATCACCCATGCGGGCGATGGAGACACGGCGCTGCTGCTGGCCCGCAGCGACGCGTTCGACCTCGTCATCCTCGACATCGGGTTGCCCGAGATGGACGGGTTCACCGTGCTCGACCGGCTCCGGGGCGAAGGGGTCCGGACTCCCGTGATCGTGCTCACTGCCCGCGACAGCGTCACCGACACCGTCGCAGGACTCGAAGGCGGCGCCAACGACTACGTGAGCAAGCCGTTCCAGTTCGCCGAACTCCTCGCCCGGATCCGGCTGCGCATCGGCGACGCCGGTGCGACCGACCCGACGTCGATGCTCGGCGACGGCGATCTTGCGCTGGACCTGCGTACCCGCCGCGTCGAGGTCAGCGGCGCCAGCGTCGACCTCACCAGCCGCGAATTCTCCCTCCTCGAGGTGTTCCTGCGGCATCGCGGGCAGGTGCTCTCCCGCGAACAGATCCTCGGGCACGTGTGGGGCTACGACTTCGACCCGGCCTCCAACGTCGTCGACGTGTACGTGCGGGCGCTGCGCAACAAGATCGGTGGCGGTCGCGTCGAGACGATTCGCGGTGCGGGGTACCGGCTGCGATGACCTTCTACGCCACCACACCGCCGCGTGTCCCGATGTCCTCGCCGACGCCACTTCCGCGCGTCCGACGCCGACCGGGACCCGGCCGTCTCGCAGCCGTCCTCGTCCTCCTCGTGACGTGCGCCGGCATCGTGCATCTCGCTCGCACCGATGTCGCGCTCAGCGCGGACGCGGCTGTCACCCTGATCGTGTTCGTGATCGCGGTGTGGTTGTGGATCTTCACCCGAATCGACGACACCTATGTGGCGCTCGGCGCTGCCGCGACCCTCACCGTCGTGGGAGTCACCGACGCCGACGCGCTGTTCGCCACCCTCGGCGACGACATCGTATGGCTGCTCTTGTCGGCCTTCGTCATCGCCGCAGGCGTCGCCTCCTCGGGGCTCGCCACCCGCGGCGCCGCGTTCCTCGTCACCGGCGCCCGCACCCCACGCAGCCTGATCCACCTTGTGACCGCTGCGCTCGTAGTGACCGCATTCGCGGTGCCGTCGACATCGGGGCGCGCGGCGCTCGTGCTGCCGGTCTTCGTCGCGATCGCCGGCGTCCTGGCGGACCGTCCCCGACTGGTACGCGGACTGGCGCTGTTGTTCCCGACAGTGATCCTGCTGTCGGCCGTGGCATCGCTGCTCGGTGCCGGCGCACACCTGATCACCAGCCAGATCGTCACCACCGCCACCGGCAGCGGATTCGATTTCGCGACGTGGATGCTGCTGGGACTGCCACTCGCGATCGTCTCGTCGCACGCAGCAGCGGAACTGGTGCTCTGGATGTTCACCGACGCCGACGACCGTCGCCGGCGCCTGTCGATTTCGGCCGAGGATGTCGGCGCGCAATCCTCGACCCCGGTGACAGGTCCATTGACCGTCGCCGAGTCCCGGTCGGCGCTGTTGCTCGCAGTCGTGACCGTGCTGTGGTGCACTGAACCGCTGCACGGCATCCATCCCGCTGTGGTGGCGCTGCTCGGTGCGCTCGTCGCGACGTCGCCGCGCTACGGATCGGTGAAGCTCGGAGTTGCACTGAAGGCCGTGCCGTGGACACTGCTGCTGTTCATGGCCGCGACTCTGTCGATCGGCACCGCGCTCACCACCAGCGGCGCCGTGGACTGGCTGGCAACCAGCGCGTTCGGTCCGCTCACCTCACGCGGTGCGGCCGCGGGACCGCTGTTCGTCGTGGTTGTCGTCGTGATCTCGACCGCCGCGCACCTGGTGATCCAGTCGCGTTCGGCACGGTCGGCGGTGCTCATTCCCGTGGTCGTGGCGCTCGCACCCACCGTCGGCGTGGATCCGCTTGCGGCAGCATTCCTTTCGACCGCTGCAGCCGGTTTCTGTCATACACTGCCCAGTTCCGCGAAACCGGTGACGCTGTTCTCGTCGGTGCCGGACGTCCCCACCTACACGAGCAGGCACCTGTTGCGGTTGTCCGCGGTGCTCGGCCCGCTCAGTGCCGTGCTGGTGCTCCTGTTCGCCTGGTTCGTGTGGCCGCTGCTCGGCATGCCGCTGTTCCCATGATTCCACCCGTGGTCACCCACTGAATTGTTCTCCCCTCATCGATAGGAGTGGCGTAATGGCACTGAAGGTTCCGCACCGAATTCTTGTCGCACCCAGCGGATTCAAGGAGAGTCTCGACGCGCCCTCTGTTGCATCGGCGATCGCCATAGGGGTCCGTAGAGCGCTGCCCGGCGTCGCCGTCGACACCGTCCCGATCCCCGACGGCGGGGAGGGCACCGCGAAGATCCTCGCGGAGGCCACCGGCGGCACTCTCGTTCCGGCCACGGTCACCGGCCCCGTCGGCGAGCCCGTCGTCGCGCAGTGGGCACGACTCGGAGGCGCCTCCACGGGCACCGCAGTGGTAGAGATGGCTTCGGCCGCCGGCCTGCGACTCGTGCCCGGCGACCGCCGCGACCCCGGCGCGACCACCACTCGCGGTGTCGGCGAACTCATTGCCGCGGCGCTCGACGACGGCTTCCGCCGCATCGTCATCGGATGCGGTGACTCCGGAACCAGCGACGGAGGCGCCGGCGCCCTGTGGGCGCTCGGCGTTCGGATCCTCGACCGCGACGGGGGTGTTCTTCCCGACGGCGGCCGCCATCTCGTGCGCGCCGATCGACTCGACCTCGATGCCCTGCACCCGGCGCTCGCCGACACCGAGATAGTCCTGGCGTGCAACACCCACAATGTGCTGTGCGGGGCGCGGGGGGTCGCCCCCGTGTTCGGTCCGCAGAAGGGCGCGACTCCGACACAGGTCGACGAACTCTCCGCTGCGCTGGACAGGTGGGCGGGGGTGCTCGAACAACACTGCACTACTGACGGATTCGATATCCGGACCGGTCCCGGGACCGGAGCGTCCGGCGGGCTCGGCGCGGGACTCGCGGCGCTCGCAGGGGCGCGTATCGCGTCCCGTTTCGACGTGCTGCTCGACAGCGGACTGTCCGGCATCGATCTCGACGCCCTCGTTGCCCGCGCCGACCTGATCATCACCGCGGAGGGAAGCATCGACTTCCAGACACCGCACGGCAAGGTGCCCGCCGAGATCGCGCGGCGCGCTCAGCAGGTCGGGGTGCCGGTGCTCGCGCTCGCCGGGTCGCTCGGCCGCGGCGCCCCGGACGTGCACGACGTCGGGATCGGCGCGATCGCCTCGATCATCCCCGTTCCGATGAAACTCGAGGACGCCGTCGCCAACGGACACGATCTGCTCGTCGAGGCTGCCGCGCGGTCGATGCGGTTGCTCATGCTCGGCTCCGCCGTCGCATGCCGGAGCAAGGGGCGAGGCAAGAAGAACAAGAGGCGGGTCGCCGCGGTGGCCGCGGCCTGACGCGCACAGAGCAGTGATGCCGGATGCAGTGATGTCGGATGCAGTGATGTCGGATGCAGTGATGTCGGATGCAGTGATGTCGGATTCGACGGATTCTCGATCCGAGGCACTGCGGCA
Source organism: Rhodococcus artemisiae (assembly GCF_036327795.1). Classification (NCBI taxonomy): domain Bacteria; kingdom Bacillati; phylum Actinomycetota; class Actinomycetes; order Mycobacteriales; family Nocardiaceae; genus Rhodococcus; species Rhodococcus artemisiae. Next base: position 274,295 of record NZ_JAUTXY010000001.1, on the reverse strand, counting down.
GCGATTATTCCGCGGTCCCGAACGGGTCGATACTCGACATGAGGACACTTGCGATCACCCAGAACGTCACCCTCGACGGCGCCATAGAGATGCTCGGCGACTGGTTCGATCCGATGGACCAAGACCCGGAAGTGCTGGAAGCAACCCGTTCACAGTCCGAGGGGTCCGACGCGATCCTGCTGGGTCGGCGAACCTTCGAGGACTTCCGCGGCTTCTGGCCCCAGCAGACCGACGACCACACAGGGGTAACCGACGAGCTCAACCGCATCGAGAAGTACGTCGTCTCATCGACGCTGGCCGAGCCCCAATGGCAGAACTCGACCGTGCTCACCGGCGACTGGATCGCCCGGGTGCACGCTCTGAAAGAAATGGAGGGTCGCGACATCGTCGTCACCGGCAGCATCATGCTGACCCATGGTCTGATCGAGTCCGGTCTTGTCGACGAATATCGACTGTTCGTCTATCCCACCGTGCAGGGCCGGGGGAGACGGCTGTTCCCCGACGGTTACGAGACGTCGAATCTCCAGCTGATCGAGGCCCGAGGTTTCCCGAGCGGTGTCTCCCTGCTGCGCTACACCGCCTGAGCAACGAGACGAACAGTGGGCGCCCAGCTCCCACACACCTTGCCGATTCCTGGCGCTCGGAGTCGACGTGCGCGAACTTCTGCCCATAGGGTTCGCATATGCCCGACATCGTCACGTTGACCATGAACCCGGCGCTCGACGTCACCACATTCACCGACAAGGTGGTTCCCACCCGCAAGCTGCGGTGCGACGAACCGTTCTATGACGCCGGCGGGGGCGGGGTGAACGTCGCGAAGGTCGCCCGCGTACTCGGTGCTTCTGCGGCGGCCGTGTATCCGGCCGGAGGTGCGCGCGGCGAACAGATGAGTGGGTTGCTCGACGACGACGATGTAGAAGAACACATCGTGCCCATCATCGACGACACCCGCGAATGCTTCACCGCGATCGATCGCGGAACCGGGCTCGAATATCGGTTCGTCACGCCGGGGCCGGAGTTGACAGCCGACGAGCAGGAACAGTGCCTCGCGGCTCTCACCAAGGTGGCAGCGGGCGCGCAATACGTGGTGGCCAGCGGCAGCTTCCCACCCGGGGTACCCGGCACGTTCGTCCGGCGTATTGCCGACGCCGCGCGCGATGCGGGTGCGCGCTTCGTGCTCGATTCCTCGGGTGACGCCCTCGCCTCCATCGATTCGGGGGTATTCCTCGTCAAACCGTCCCTGGACGAGTTGTGCGAGTGGGTCGGGCGTGAACTGTCCACCGATGCGGAAAAGACCGATGCGGCACGTGAGCTCGTCGACCGGGGAATTGCGGAGGTGGTCGTGGTGTCGCTCGGCGCCGACGGGGCAATCATGGTCACGGCCGACGACGCCGTGCAGGTACCGGCCCTCGACGTCGAGGTGCGAAGCGCGGTCGGGGCGGGCGACAGCATGGTGGCGGGATTGGTGGTCGGATTGCTGCAGGAAAGGTCGCTGCACGATGCGCTGGCGCTCGGAATCGCCTGTGGAAGTGCCGCACTCCTCACCGCCGGAAGTCACGTGTGCCGCCGAGAGGACATCGACCGGTTCGATGCTCTGGCCAGAGGACTGTGAACACGCCTGTGCCTGCTCCGCTGGCGTGATCGACCGAAGACTTCGTCCAATTACCCGGCTTCCGTGGCTCGACGACCCACGGAAACCCATGCACGCGGCGGAAAGTCCCGGAAGTCGACGCGTGGTCAGTCGAGGAACAGATCGAGCTGCAACTCTCCGTCGCCCGCCCGGTACCGGCCGAGGTCGGTGACTCCGGCACCGGCGAGTACCTCGTCGTCGATATAGAAGTTGCCGGTCGCTTCACGACCCGGCGACGTGAGTACCACGTACGCGGCGTCGGCGTAGATGTCCGGTGTGCGTGACGAATTCACCATCTGCTCGCCGCCGAGAAGGTTGCGCACCGCAGCGGTGGCGATGGTCGTGCGCGGCCACAACGAGTTGACCCCGATGCCGTCGCTCCTCAGTTCCTCGGCGAGGCCGAGCGTCGTCAAGCTCATCCCGTATTTGGCCATTGTGTAGGCGAGATGACCGCCCGCCCACTTGGGCGAGAGATTCAGCGGCGGAGACAACGTGAGGATGTGAGGGTTGCGCCCGGCCTTCGCGGAGTCACGAAGCGCCGGAATCGACAACTTGGACAGCAGGAACGTGCCGCGGCAGTTGATGTCCTGCATGAGGTCGTACTTCTTCATGGTGATATCGGGAGTGGGGGACAGGTCGATTGCGGATGCGTTGTTCACGACCAAGTCGATTCCGCCGAACCGGGTGATCGTCTGCTGCACCGCTTCGGCCACGGCGTCGTCGTCGCGGATGTCGCCGACGAATGGCAACACCTGCCCGCCTGCCTGCTCGAGTTCGGTGGCAGCGGTGTGAATGGTCCCCGGCAACTTCGGATTCGGGTGGTCCGTCTTGGCGATCAGTGTGATGTTCGCGCCGTCGCGGGCGGCGCGCAGGGCGATGGCGAGGCCGATTCCTCGACTGCCTCCGGACATGATCATGGTCCGGCCGGACAGGGATTTCGAATCTGGAGCGCCCATCGGTGCCTCCTTCGTCGGTTGCGTTCGAGTATGGGCGCAGTGTGGCGCTCCCGAGAGGGATTCGCCCTTGTCGTGACCACGCTTACCAAGTAGCTTAGATGCTAAGCGAAATAGGGAGGAGAGCTGTGAACGGGTCGATGTGGGACGGCCGCGACGATCTGGCGGATGTGATCACGAGTGATCTCTCCCGCCGATTGAGCACGGCCACTGTCCTGTTCCACCACGCTGTAGCCGAACGCCTCGGGCTCGGTCCCACCGACCACAAGTGCCTCGATCTGCTGTACGAGAGGGGCGCGATGACAGGCAGCGAGTTGGCGGCTATCACGGGGTTGACCACTGGCGCTGTCACCGGGGTCGTCGCGCGCCTGGAGAAGGCGCGGCACCTGACCCGTGAGCCCGACCCTCGTGACGGGCGCAAGCAGATCCTGCGTCCGGTGTTCGATGCCTCGCCCGAGATCGTCGAGGTGTTCGGCAGCATCCGAGACGACGCTGCCGGCCTGGTCGCGGGATTCGACGATCACGAACTCGCCGCTATTGCCGAGTTCATCTCCCGCAGCATCGATTTCTCGTACCGGCGGGTCGCGATCATGCGAACAGAAGCGATATCGAGAGTCAAGGAGAAGGATCATGACCGATGACGACCAGCTCAGGAGTCTGTTCGATCGGATGTGCCGAGCGTGGACCGACGGCGACGCCGAAGCCTATGGCGCGTGCTTCACCGAGGATTGCGACTATGTCTCGTTCGACGGCACCCGAATCATCGGGCGCGGGTCGGTGGTCGAATCCCACGACGCGCTGTTCCGAGGTGTGCTGTTCGGTAGTGCCCTGGTCGGGGAGATCGACTCGATACGTCACCTCGGTGACGACGTTGCGCTGTTGTACGGCACCGGTTCGGTCGTTGTTGCATGGCGTTCGCAACCACCGAAACGGCGACTGACCCGGAACACCATCGTTGCAGTTCGAACGGTGGAAGGCTGGCGGTTCACGGCGATCCACAACGGCCGGATTCGGCCGGTGCGGATTCCGGTGTCGGAATCGTTCGCCGCACGAGCGGCCCGTTCCTTGGTGCAGGCCACTCGTGCGGTGGGATTGGGGCGTGCGCAGCACACCGGCGTGCCGGTCTGAACATGTCCTGTACGTCGTGTCGTCGACCGGTGGGACTCTCGGTGCGGAGCGTGCTACCTCCGCGACTGCGCCGCGGTCGCGATCACCGGAGCACCCCCCTGCGGCGCTGAGGTGACCGCGACCGAGAGGCGCGGTGACAAGGACCCATGGCACCTCGCCGAGTTCGGCGGATTACCCGTGGTAGCGGGCACAGTGCCGTGACCTTCCTCCAGCGAACCATTCCGTCGGCGCGCTGACCAGGGCAGAAAGTCCCCGATTCGGTATGCTGCCCGCACGGACACGGACATCACCGCGCGCACTAGACTCGGCTGACGTGGCCCACCCGATGATTGCCCCCTCCATTCTGTCCGCGGATTTCGCACGCCTTGCCGACGAGGCCCAGGCCGTCGCCGGCGCCGACTGGCTGCATGTCGATGTCATGGACGCGCATTTCGTGCCGAACTTGACCCTCGGCCTGCCGATCGTGCAATCGTTGCTGAAAGCGACCGAGATTCCCCTCGACTGCCACCTGATGATCGAAGATCCGGGCAGGTGGGCGCCGCCGTACGCGGAGGCAGGCGCGCACAACGTCACGTTCCACGCCGAGGCGACCGACGATCCGGTCGCGGTCGCCCGGGACATCCGCGCGGCCGGTGGGAAGGCCGGACTGTCCGTCAAGCCGGGTACCCCCATCGAGCCGTACCTCGAGATCCTGAAGGAATTCGACACCCTCCTCGTGATGAGCGTCGAGCCCGGATTCGGCGGTCAATCCTTCATCCCCGACGTACTCGGTAAGGCTCGGGCCGTGCGGCGGTTGGTGGATTCCGGTGAGCTTCGCCTGCTCGTCGAGATCGACGGTGGGATCAACGCGGACACCATCGAAGCCGCCGCCGAGGCCGGCGTCGACTGTTTCGTCGCCGGCTCCGCGGTCTACGGGGCAGAGGATCCGGGTGAAGCAGTACGGAAACTGCGTGCGCAGGCAGCCAAGGCTTCAGCGCACCTGACTCCCGCACCGTGACCGCACCGGAACTCGCCGAAGCCCTGCAGTTCGCGCTCGACGCGGCGGAAGCAGTTCGCGGGACGACGAGCCCCAACCCGCCGGTAGGAGCGACGATTCTCGACGCGGACGGTCGTATCGCCGGGGTCGGGTCCACCGCACCGCTCGGCGGTCCCCACGCCGAAGTGCGCGCCCTCGCGGCCGCCGGAGAAAGGGCGCGCGGTGGGACCGCTGTCGTCACCCTCGAACCCTGCAACCACACCGGTCGCACCGGTCCGTGCGCGCACGCTCTGATCGACGCCGGCATCGCGACCGTCCACTATGCGATCGCCGATCCCAACCCGGTCGCCGGAGGCGGTGCCGACACCCTGCGTGCGGCCGGGATCACGGTTCACGAGGGGCTCGGAGCGGACGCCGTCGCCCATGGCCCCCTGCGTGCGTGGCTGCACCGTCAACGCACCGGCCGTCCCCACGTGACCTGGAAGTACGCGGCCGGGCTCGACGGACGCAGCGCGGCCGCCGACGGCACCAGCCAGTGGATCTCCGGCTCGGACGCCCGCTCACGGGTGCACGACGAGCGCAGCCGGCTCGACGCGATCGTTGTGGGCACAGGCACCGTCCTCGCCGACGACCCGTGGCTGACCGCGCGCCTGCCCGACGGCGACCTCGCGCCGCATCAGCCCCTGCGGGTGGTCGTCGGGTTCAGCGACATCCCCACCGATGCGCGGGTCCTCGACGACAGCGCACCCACCCTCGTTCTGCGCACTCACGACATCGACGAGGTCCTGGCGGCGCTCACCGACCACCCCGATGTGCTCATCGAGGGCGGTCCACGTCTCGCCGGCGCGTTCCTCGCTGCTGGCCGCGTCGACCGTGTCCAGGCGTACATCGCGCCCATCGTGCTCGGTGCCGGAAGCGCGGCAGTGCAGGACGCGGGCGTCGCGACGATCGCCGAGGCGCTACGGTTTCGTCGGGAGCGTATCGAGACTGTCGGCGCTGATGTCCTGATGACCCTGGTCCCGGAGCGGGACTGATGAGCCCGGTCCCTGGCCGGGAGTGAAGGAGCCGAACGTGTTCACCGGCATCGTGGAAGAACTGGGTGAAATCGTGGCGCGCGAAGACCTCGCGGATGCCGCTCGATTCACTGTTCGGGGACCGGTGGTGACCACCGACGCCAAACATGGCGACTCGATCGCGGTCAACGGGGTGTGCCTGACCGTCGTCGATGTGGTCGACACCGACTCGTTCACTGCGGACGTGATGCAGGAGACACTGAACCGCTCGAGCCTCGAGAATCTGGCTGCGGGCAGCCGCGTCAACCTCGAACGCGCGGCGGCGGTGAACAGCCGGCTCGGCGGTCACATCGTTCAAGGGCACGTCGACGGCACCGGATCCGTGCTCTCCCGCACGCCGTCCGAGAACTGGACGGTGGTCCGGATTTCGTTGCCCGCGAGCATCGCCCGGTATGTCGTCGAGAAGGGGTCGATCACGGTCGACGGTGTGTCGCTGACGGTGTCGGCGCTCGGCGGCGAGCCCGGCGACGAATGGTTCGAGATCTCGCTGATTCCGACGACGTTGTCGCTGACCACACTCGGTGGCGCCGAGCCGGGTACCACCGTCAACCTCGAGGTCGACGTGATCGCAAAGTACGTGGAGCGACTGCAGAACGCTCGATGAGAGGTCGTACTGTGGAACAGGACAGTGGACGCGAAGCACGAGTCGTCCGACTAGAAGATTTGGAGTCAGGGCAAGTGACGAGGTTCGACACCATCGAGCGCGCGGTCGCCGACATCGCCGCCGGTAAGGCGGTCGTCGTGGTCGACGACGAAGACCGTGAAAACGAGGGCGACCTCATCTTCGCAGCGGAGAAGGCCACTCCCGAACTCGTGGCGTTCATGGTGCGCTACACCTCCGGTTATCTGTGTGTGCCGCTCGACGGCGACGACTGCGACCGGCTCGGTCTGCCCCCGATGTACTCCACGAATCAGGACAAGCACGGCACCGCGTACACCGTCACGGTCGACGCGAAGGAAGGCATCGGCACCGGAATCTCGGCGTCCGATCGTGCCACCACCATGCGGCTGCTCGCTGACCCCGATTCGACCGTGCTGGACTTCACGCGTCCGGGCCATGTCGTACCGTTGCGCGCCAAAGAGGGCGGCGTGCTGCGACGTCCAGGCCACACCGAGGCCGCTGTCGACCTCGCCCGGATGGCGGATCTGCGTCCTGCCGGTGTGATCTGCGAGATCGTCTCGCAGAAGGACGAGGGCCACATGGCCCGCACCGACGAGCTGCGGGTGTTCGCCGATGAACACGACCTCGCGCTGATCTCCATCGCGGATCTCATCGCATGGCGCCGTAAGCACGAGAAGCATGTGGTGCGTGTCGCCGAGGCGCGAATCCCCACCCGCCACGGTGATTTCACCGCGGTCGGCTACCAGAGCATCTACGACGAGGTCGAGCACGTCGCGCTCGTCCGCGGCGACCTCGCCGGACCCGACGGTGACGGTGCCGACGTGCTCGTGCGCGTGCACTCCGAATGCCTCACCGGTGACGTGTTCGGATCGCTGCGCTGCGATTGCGGACCGCAGCTCGACGCGGCACTCGAGATGGTGGCGGCGGAAGGTCGCGGCGTCGTGCTCTACATGCGTGGCCACGAGGGTCGCGGCATCGGCCTGATGCACAAGCTGCAGGCCTATCAACTGCAGGACGCCGGTTCCGACACCGTCGACGCCAACCTGGAACTCGGGTTGCCCGCCGATGCTCGCGACTACGGCATCGGCGCGCAGATCCTCGTCGATCTCGGTATCGGGTCGATGCGGTTGCTGACCAACAATCCGGCCAAGCGGGTCGGATTGGACGGATACGGCCTGCAGATCACCGAGCGTGTCCCGATGCCGCTGCGCGCCAACGCCGAGAATCTCACCTACCTGCGTACCAAACGCGACCGGATGGGGCACGACCTGATCGGGCTCGACGACTACGAGGCCGGTGACGCCTGATGAGCGGTGAAGGACTGCCCGACCTGCAACTCGCGGACGCCGCCGGGCTGAGCCTGGCGATCGTCGCGGGACGCTGGCACACTGCGCTCTCCGATGCGCTCATCGCAGGGGCGCAGCGAGTCGCGGTGGATGTCGGGATCACCGACATCACCGTCGAGCGTGTCGCCGGCGCGATCGAACTGCCCGTGGTCGCGCAGCAACTCGCCCGCACCCACGATGCCGTGGTCGCGGTGGGTGTCGTGATCCGCGGCGGGACCCCGCACTTCGAGTATGTGTGCGACGCGGTGACCTACGGGTTGACGCGGATTGCCCTCGACGAAGGCACCCCGGTGGGCAACGGTGTGCTCACCACCGATACCGAGCAGCAAGCACTCGATCGAGCGGGGCTGCCCGATTCGGTCGAGGACAAGGGCGGACAGGCGTGCGCGGCCGCACTGGACGCCGCGGTCACCTTGCGTCGACTCCGGAGCGCCACGCCGTGACTGCAGCAACCGATACACAGTGGGAACTCGACGTCCGTGCCCGCAAGATGACCCTGGCAGCGCAGATCATCGCCGGGTTCCTGGTGGTCGGACACATCGGCGCCGCCGTCGTTCTGCGGGCGGGCGGCGACACCGGTGTGCACCTGCGCGTCGCCGACCAGATCGCGATGGTCATGATCGGCCTCGTGGTCGCATCCGGGGTACTGCTCTTCACTCGACCGCGACTGCGCGCGGGCGCGAGCGGTGTCGCAGTTCGGAACATGTTCCAGGAAAAGCATTTCGGCTGGGATCAGGTGCACGGCATCTCGTTCCCGCACGATGCGCCGTGGGCTCATCTCGAGCTTCCCGACGACGAGTATCTGGCGGTGGTCGCGGTGCAGGCCCGCGACGGTGCAGGCGCTGTCGACGCCTTGGAACGCTATCGCGAGATCGAAGCACGCTACGGCCGGGGTGTCGGAACAGAAGACTAGCCTGGACGTCGTGCCCGACCCCTCGACATACCGCCCCGCCCCCGGCACCGTTCCCACGGAGCCGGGGGTGTACAAATTCCGCGACCCACACGGCCGCGTCATCTATGTCGGCAAGGCCAAGAGTCTGCGTTCACGATTGAACTCGTACTTCGCCGACGTCTCCTCGTTGCACCCGCGTACCCGGCAGATGGTCACCACCGCCGGCAGCGTCGAGTGGACGGTGGTGCGCACCGAAGTCGAGGCGCTGCAGCTCGAGTACAACTGGATCAAGGAATTCGATCCGCGTTTCAACGTGCGGTACCGCGACGACAAGACGTATCCGATGCTCGCCGTCAGCGTGGGGGAGAAGTTTCCGCGTCTGTTCGTCTATCGCGGTCCCCGACGCAAGGGCGTGCGTTACTTCGGCCCCTACTCCCATGCGTGGGCGATCCGGGAGACCCTAGACTTGCTGCTCCGGGTGTTCCCGGCCCGCACCTGCTCGGCCGGCGTCTTCAAACGGCACTCGCAGATCGGGCGGCCGTGCCTGCTCGGCTACATCGACAAGTGCTCGGCCCCCTGTATCGGCCGGGTCGACGCCGACGAACACCGCCGGATCGTCGACGACTTCTGCGATTTCCTCGCCGGCCGCACCGACCGGCTCGTCCGTGACGTCGAGACTCGCATGCACGCTGCCTCCGCAGAACTCGACTTCGAGCTCGCGGCACGCCTGCGTGACGATCTCGGCGCGTTGCGGAAGGCGCTCGAGAAGCAGGCCGTGGTACTCGGTGACGGAACAGACGCCGATCTTGTCGCGTTCGCCGGCGACGAACTCGAGGTCGCCGTCCAGGTGTTCCACGTGCGCGGCGGCCGCGTTCGCGGTCAGCGAGGCTGGGTCGTCGAGAAGTCCGGCGACGTCGTCGATCGGCCGGCGGATCGCGACGCACGGCCGTCCGGATCCGACGACGCCGATCGCGACGAAGAGTTGTCACTGCTCGTCGAACAGTTCCTCACCCAGTTCTACGGGGAGGAGGTCGCGCTCACCGCCGCCGCCGACGACGACGAGCGCGCCGCAAGCGCGGTGCCGCGCGAAGTACTCGTTCCGGCGCTGCCGCCCGACCCGGACGAGATGAGCCGCTGGCTGTCCGGGCTCCGCGGCGGACCGGTGCGGCTGCGCGTACCGCAGCGCGGCGACAAGAAGGCACTCGCCGAGACGGTCCTGCGCAACGCGAAGGAAGCGTTGACCCAGCACAAACTGCGGCGGGCGGGCGATTTCACCGCACGATCGGCGGCGCTGCAGGGCATCCAGGAAGCTCTCGACCTCGACTCGGCGCCCCTGCGCATCGAGTGCGTGGACATCAGCCATGTGCAGGGTACGGATGTCGTCGCCTCGCTGGTGGTCTTCGAAGACGGACTGCCCCGCAAATCCGACTATCGGCGGTACGCGATCAAGGAGGCCGCCGGTGAGGGTCGATCCGACGATGTCGGTTCGATCGCCGAGGTCACTCGCCGTCGGTTCCTCCGGCACAACCGCGACACCGCACACGCCGTGATCGGTGAGGACGGTGCAGACGGCGGCGATGCCGCGCCGGAGGCCGCGCTCGACCCGGTCACGGGCCGACCGCGCCGTTTCGCGTATCCACCGAACTTGTATGTGGTGGACGGTGGTGCGCCGCAGGTGGCGGCGGCCGCTGAAGTCCTCGACGACCTCGGCATCACCGATGTCGCCGTGATCGGTCTCGCCAAGCGCCTCGAGGAGGTTTGGGTGCCGGGTGAGGACGATCCGGTGATCCTGCCGCGGGCGAGCGAGTCGTTGTACCTGCTGCAGCGGGTCCGCGACGAGGCGCACCGTTTCGCGATCACGTTCCACCGCAGCAAACGCTCGCAGCGGATGACGGCATCGGCGCTGGACGGGATCCGCGGTCTGGGTGATACACGTCGCAAGGCACTCGTAATGTATTTCGGATCGGTCGCGAAGCTGCGTGAGGCCTCTGTCGAGGAGATCACGGCAGTCCCGGGGATCGGCCGCGCGACCGCGCAGACCGTGCACGATGCACTGCGCGGCGAGTCGTCCGACGGCGCTTCGACGTCCCCCTCCGACTCGCCTCCGGAACCCGACTCGGATGCAGGAGACACACCGGTGGGCAATGATGGCACCGTCGGCGTGTCGGAAGTACGAGCGGAGTCGCAGCAATGACGGATGTTGGTAGAGACACCATGGAGTCGAGTGAAAACGGTGCCTCTCGCCGCGCCGAGGTGATCATCATCACCGGATTGTCCGGGGCCGGCATGAGTACCGCGGCCACCGCGCTCGAGGACCTCGGGTGGTTCGTTGCCGACAATCTCCCCCCGCAGCTGGTCATCTCGATGATCGATCTCGCGGTCCGAGCCGATCCACCGCTCGAGCGTCTCGCCATCGTCATGGATGTGCGCAGCCGTTTGTTCACCGGTGATCTCGGTCAGGTCGTCAACGAACTGGCCGCGCGGCCGGTTCACACCCGGGTGCTGTTCCTCGAGGCCACAGACGCCGTGCTCGTCCGGCGATTCGAGCAGGTCCGCCGTAGTCACCCGTTGCAGGCCGATACCGCCGACCGCACTCTCATCGACGGGATCGCGGCCGAACGCGGGCAACTCGCACCTGTGAAGGCTGCGGCCGACCTCGTGGTGGACACCTCTGCGCTCACCGGACCGGAACTGCGCCGAAAGATCGAAACGGCCTTCGGAGACGCGACCTCCGACACCATCCAGGTGACCGTCGAATCGTTCGGTTTCAAGTACGGTCTGCCGATGGACTCCGACCTCGTATGCGATGTGCGCTTCCTCCCGAACCCTCACTGGGTTCCCGAACTGCGTCCGCAGACCGGTCGAGACGCGCCGGTGCGCGATTACGTCCTGGCCCACGAGAGCGCACCGGAATTCCTCGACAGCTATCAGCGGATGCTCGAACTGACGACGGCCGGTTACCGGCGCGAAGGCAAGCGCTACATGACGATCGCGGTGGGTTGCACCGGCGGCAAGCACCGCAGCGTCGCGATGACCGAAGCCCTGGCCGGTCGTCTGAGCGGCGAACCCGGACTCGATGTGCATGTCGTGCACCGTGATCTGGGGCGCGAGTGAGCACCTATCTCGGGGACTCGCCCAGCGGTCCCGCGATCACGGCCCTCGGCGGCGGACACGGCCTGTTCGCGACGCTGCGCGCCGTGCGTCGGCTCACGGACCGGGTCACGGCCGTCGTCACCGTCGCCGACGACGGCGGGTCGTCGGGGCGGCTGCGCGCCGAGCTCGGAGTGATCCCGCCCGGCGACCTGCGTATGGCGCTCGCCGCGATGTCAGGCAACGACCCCGAGGTGGGTATCTGGACAGAAACGGTGCAGCACCGCTTCGGCGGTACCGGAGCTCTGGCCGGGCACTCGGTGGGCAATCTGATCCTCGCGGGCCTGACCGAGGTGCTGGGCGACACCACCGCAGCCCTCGACACCGTGGGGAGATTGCTGCAGGTGCGCGGTCGCGTACTGCCCATGTCACCGATCGCGCTCGACATCGAAGCCGACGTTTCCGGACTCGAATCCGATCCGCGGGCCAGCCGATGCATCCGCGGGCAGGTCGCGGTCGCGACGACCCCCGGCAAAGTGCGACGTGTCCGCTTGATCCCGGCCAATCCGCCGGCCAGCTCCGACGCGCTCGACGCGGTATGCGATGCCGACCTGGTGGTCCTCGGGCCGGGCTCGTGGTTCTCCAGTGTCATCCCGCACGTGCTGGTGCCGGAGCTGTTCGATGCACTGATCCACACGAGCGCGCGCAAAGTGCTGGTACTCAATCTCGCGGCCGAACCTGGAGAAACCGCCGGGTTCTCCGCGGAACGGCATCTGCATGTCCTGGCGCAGCACGCGCCGGACTTCCGTGTCGACAACGTCGTCGTCGACGCGGCATCGGTACCCGCCGGGCGCGAACGTGAGCATCTTCGCCGCGCCGCGACCGGATTCGGTGCCGCGGTCGACTTCGTCGACGTTGCCGAGACGGGCACTCATCGGCACGACCCCGCCAAGTTGGCGAGGGCGCTCGGACAGTATCTGACCAGGCCACACGGACGCAGCAGTTCCGTGGGCGGTGGCGGAAGGGAGATCGTCTCGTGGCAATGACAGCGGAGGTCAAGGACGAGCTGAGCAGGCTCGTCGTCACCCGCACCAGCAACCGCAAGGCAGAGGTGTCGTCGTTGCTGCGGTTCGCAGGCGGTCTGCACATCGTCGCGGGTCGCGTCGTCGTCGAGGCCGAGGCCGACCTCGGGTCGATCGCGCGGCGGCTGCGCAAGGAGATCTTCGAGTTGTACGGCTATCAGGCGGAGGTGCTCGTTCTCGGTGCCGGCGGGCTCCGCAAGAGCTCGCGCTACGTCGTGCGGGTCGGGAAGGACGGTGAGGCGCTCGCTCGGCAGACCGGGCTGCTCGACAGTCGCGGCCGGCCGGTGCGAGGTCTACCGGCGCAGGTGGTCGGCGGCAGTGTGTCCGATGCCGCTGCAGCGTGGCGCGGTGCGTTCCTCGCGCACGGTTCGCTCACCGAACCGGGACGGTCCTCCGCACTCGAGGTCAGCTGCCCCGGGCCGGAGGCGGCGCTCGCACTAGTGGGTGCTGCCCGCCGGCTCGGCATCACCGCGAAGGCGCGTGAAGTGCGCGGCGCCGACCGCGTCGTGATCCGCGACGGTGAGGCCATCGGTGCGCTGCTCACCCACATGGGTGCCCAAGACACCCGTTTGACCTGGGAAGAGCGTCGCATGCGCCGCGAGGTGCGCGCGACGGCCAACCGGCTCGCGAACTTCGACGACGCGAATCTGCGGCGGTCGGCGCGCGCCGCAGTCGCGGCGGCTGCGCGGGTCGAGCGGGCTCTGGCGATCCTCGGTGCCGACGTCCCGGACCATCTCGCTGCGGCCGGCACGCTGCGGGTGCAGCACCGACAGGCGTCGCTCGAGGAACTCGGTCAGCTCGCAGATCCGCCGATGACCAAGGACGCGGTTGCCGGTCGGATCAGGCGGCTGCTGTCGATGGCCGATCGCCGTGCGAAGGAACTCGGAGTTCCCGACACGGAGTCGGCAGTGACCGCGGAGTTGCTCGAGGAGGCCTAGCGCGTCACTCTGAAGTGGTGATCCGTGCCACGCAAGGGCGGATCCCACGCGGTGAGCCACGCACATTAGGGTAGTGGTCACACCAGCACAATCATCTCAAATTCTGGGCAAAGGAGCTTCACTGTGACTGTCCGCGTAGGCGTGAACGGCTTCGGTCGTATCGGACGTAACTTCTTCCGTGCCGTCGAGGCGCAGAAGGCGCTCGGCACCACGGACATCGAGATCGTCGCGGTCAACGACCTCACCGACAACGACACCCTGGCGACGCTCCTGAAGTACGACTCGATCCTGGGTCGCCTCGACAAGGACGTGCGTGTCGAGGACGACTTCATCGTCGTCGGCGACCAGAAGATCAAGGCACTGTCGATCAAGGAAGGCCCGGCGGCTCTTCCGTGGGGCGACCTGGGTGTCGACGTCGTCGTCGAGTCCACCGGTATCTTCACCAACGCTGCCAAGGCGAAGGGTCACCTCGATGCCGGCGCCAAGAAGGTCATCATCTCCGCGCCCGCCACCGACGAGGACATCACCATCGTCATGGGCGTCAACGACGACAAGTACGACGGCACGCAGAACATCATCTCGAACGCCTCATGCACCACCAACTGCCTCGGCCCCATCGCCAAGGTCCTCGATGACGAGTTCGGCATCGAGAAGGGTCTGATGACGACGGTCCACGCCTACACGCAGGATCAGAACCTGCAGGACGCACCGCACAAGGATCTGCGTCGCGCCCGTGCCGCCGCCATCAACGTCGTGCCCACCGGCACGGGCGCAGCCAAGGCCATCGGCCTCGTCCTCCCGCAGTTGCTCGGCAAGCTCGACGGCTACGCGCTGCGAGTGCCGATCCCCACGGGTTCGGTCACCGACCTCACCGCGAACCTGCGTAAGTCCGCGTCTGTCGACGAGATCAACGCTGCGATGAAGGCTGCCGCGGAAGGCCCGCTCGAGGGCATCCTCAAGTACAACACCGACCCGATCGTGTCGTCGGATATCGTCACAGACCCGCATTCGTCCATCTTCGACGCGCCGCTGACCAAGGTCATCGAAGATCAGGTCAAGATCGTGTCCTGGTACGACAACGAGTGGGGCTACTCCAACCGCCTGGCCGACCTCATCGGTCTCGTCGGCAAGTCCCTCTGACACCTCACATCGAACAGGACACCCGAACAGTGGCAGTTCAGACCCTGAAGGATCTGCTCGACGCCGGGGTAGAGGGTCGTGGCGTGCTGGTGCGCTCCGACCTCAACGTCCCCCTGGACGGCGAGACGATCACCGATCCCGGTCGCATCCTCGCGTCGGCGCCCACGATCAAGGCGCTCGCAGAGGCCGGCGCCAAGGTCGTCGTGACGGCGCACCTGGGCCGCCCCAAGGGCGAACCCGACCCGAAGTTCTCGCTGGCGCCCGTCGCCGCGAAGCTCGGTGAGGTGCTCGGCCGCAACGTCCAGCTCGCCGGCGATGTCGTCGGGCAGGACGCCCTGGCCCGCTCGGAGGGCCTGACCGACGGCGATATCCTCCTGCTCGAGAACATCCGCTTCGATCCGCGCGAGACCAGCAAGGACGAAGCACAGCGTCAGGCGCTTGCACGTGAGCTCGTCGAACTCGTCGGCGACGACGGCGCGTTCGTCTCCGACGGTTTCGGCGTGGTGCACCGTGCGCAGGCATCGGTGTACGACGTGGCGAAGCTGCTCCCGCACTACGCGGGTGGCCTCGTCGCTGCGGAGGTGGAGGTGCTGGCCAAGCTCACCACCGACACCGAACGTCCGTACGCGGTCGTGCTCGGCGGGTCGAAGGTCTCCGACAAGCTCGCCGTGATCGAGGCGCTCGCGCCGAAGGTCGACACCCTCGTCATCGGTGGCGGAATGTGCTTCACATTCCTCGCTGCACAGGGCATTTCGGTGGGAACCTCGTTGCTCGAGGAGTCGATGATCGACACCTGTAAGGGCCTGCTCGACCGGTACGCCGACGTCCTGCACATCCCACAGGACGTGATCGTGGCCGACAGCTTCTCTGCCGACGCCGAATCGAAGACGGTCCCGGTCTCCGAGATTCCCGACGGCTGGATGGGTCTGGACATCGGACCGGAGTCGGTGCAGCGGTTCGCGTCGCTGCTCACCTCGGCACGTACGGTGTTCTGGAACGGCCCGATGGGCGTGTTCGAGTTCGAGAAGTTCGCCGCGGGCACCAAGGGGGTCGCCGAGGCCATCGTCGAGGCCACCGGCAAGGGCGCGTTCAGTGTCGTCGGTGGCGGCGACTCGGCCGCGGCTGTGCGCCAGTTGGGTCTGCCCGAGGACGGGTTCTCGCACATCTCCACCGGTGGCGGTGCCTCCCTCGAATACCTCGAGGGCAAGGAACTGCCCGGTATCGCAGTTCTGGAGGGCTGAGGGATGGCACGTAAGCCGCTCATCGCGGGCAACTGGAAGATGAATCTCAATCACCTCGAGGCCATCGCTCTGGTGCAGAAGATCGCGTTCACCCTGCCGGACAAGTACCTCGAGAAGGTGGACGTCACGGTCATCCCGCCGTTCACCGACATCCGTTCGGTGCAGACCCTGATCGAGGGCGACAAGATCGGGCTCACCTACGGTGCGCAGGATGTGTCGGCCCATGGTTCCGGCGCCTACACCGGGGAGATCTCCGGTGCGATGCTCGCCAAGCTCGGCTGCACCTACGTGGTCGTCGGGCATTCCGAGCGGCGCACCCTGCACGGTGAAACCGACGAGATCGTCCGCGACAAGGCCAAGGCTGCGCTCGAGTACGGCTTGACACCGATCGTGTGCATCGGTGAGGGCCTCGACATCCGCGAGGCGGGCAACCACGTCGCGTACAACGTCGAGCAGCTGAAGGGTTCGCTCGCAGGTCTGTCCGCGGACGACATCGCAAAGATCGTCGTTGCGTACGAGCCGGTCTGGGCCATCGGCACGGGCAAGGTAGCCTCGGCCGCCGACGCTCAGGAAGTGTGTGCGGCGGTGCGCGCCACCGTCGCCGAGCTCGCCTCGCCCGAGATTGCGGCATCCGTCCGCGTCCTCTACGGCGGTTCCGTCAACGCCAAGAACGTCGGTGAGCTCATCGCTCAGCCCGACGTCGACGGTGGTCTCGTCGGAGGTGCGTCGCTCAAGGCCGACGAGTTCGCGCAGCTGTCGGCGATCGCAGCGGGTGGCCCGCTGCTCTGACGGCGGCGCAGTAGTGACGCCTGTGGGCGTGGGGTTAGGATCCCACGCCCACAGGCGCTTTCGTCGCCGGTCTGGTCAGGCGACGAGCTTTGCGGACAGGGCGGCGATCGTCTGGGGACTCAGACCCAGGCCGGTGAGCAGGTAGTTGTGCACGGTGCCGTAATCCGCTTCGAGCTGATCGAATCCGGCTTCGAGGAATTCTCGCTCCACTCCCAGCATCGGGGCGTACACGGCGGCTTTCTCGGGTCCGCGGGCCTCTGCGGCCGCGGCGAGCGTCGCGTCGACACGTTCGGCCGAATACTCGTTGGTGAGCAGGTAGTCGGTGTACACCGTTTCACGGTCGACTCCGACCAGGGACAGGAGCATCGCAGCAGTCCAGCCCGCCCGATCCTTTCCTTCCGTGCAATGGAAGAGCTGAGGGCCGCCGGTGGAGGCGAACTCGTTGAGCATCGCGCCGAGTTCAGCGCGCACCACGGGGTCTGTGACGAAGGAACGGTTGATTCCTCTCATGAACTCGCGCGCATCGTCGGGTGTTTTCAGATCGGAGGCCGCACTCAGATTTCCGGACAACAAGGGATGGCGCACATAGGCGGCACCGGCGGGGACTCTGTCGGGCTTGTCTGCGACCTCGGAATCGGTGCGCAGGTCGTATACCGCGGAGAGTCGCAGGGTGTCGAGTATCGCGGCATCGGCATCACTGGTGGCCAGTGCATTCGACCGATAGAACACACCCGGCTGCACGTGGAGTCCGAATGCGGCCGGATAGCCGCCGTCGGGGCCGGCCACATCCCGGAAGTTGTCCACGGATGTGAGGCGGGGCGCTGGGGTGGACGCGGATATACCGGGCGCGCTGTATCCGGTCGATCCACCGGGCACGTCGAGCGGGGCCGCGACGGCGACGGCGCCGGGAAACGCGAGGGCGCCGGGAAACGCGAGGGCGCAGGACAACGCGAACGCGGCAGTGAAATGTGTGGCGCGGCGGCTCGGGGTTGTGCTCTGAGAATCGGACACGCGGGGTCCTTCCGCTCGGTGATTGGTTCTGTGCGAACATAATTCCAAACTTCGAGAATGTGTACTCTCGAATTGAGAACTGAATTCTTGTAGAGTGGGTGGCCACGGATGGACAACTCGGATGGCGGCGGGGCCGGGAATCCGCACGCATCCGGTCACCGGGTAAGCTGACTCCCGACGTCACCCACCAGCCGAAGGGCACCGAACACCGACATGGCACTGTTCCTGGACATCCTGCTGATCGCCACCAGCCTCCTGTTGATCCTGCTGGTGCTGCTGCACCGCGCAAAAGGCGGCGGCCTGTCGAGCCTGTTCGGTGGCGGAGTCCAGTCGAGCCTGTCCGGCTCGACCGTCGCGGAGAAGAACCTCGACCGGGTGACCCTGTTCGTCGGCATCATCTGGGTCATCTCGATTCTCGGCATCGGATTGCAGATCAAGTTCAGCTGACGCTGTAGCGGTCGCGGAGCCGCCGCCGGCCCCGGATACTGGGCTCCATGACCGACCCCGCTCCGGCTTCGGCCACCGAACCGCTCCGCGACGACATCCGACTGCTCGGCGGCATGCTCGGCACCGTCGTCCGAGACCACGCGGGCGACGAGATCTTCGATCTCGTCGAAGCTGCGCGTGTCGCCAGCTTCCAGATCCGACGTTCCGAGCTGGAACGCCCCGAACTGGCCGCGCGCCTCGCCGCGGTCCCGACCGCCGACGCGATCCCGGTGGTGCGCGCGTTCAGCCACTTCGCGTTGCTGGCAAACCTCGCTGAAGACCTCCACCGCGAACGCCGTCGCGCCGTCCACGTGCGCGCCGGCGACCCGGCTCCGGACAGTTCTCTCGCCGCGACCTACACCAGGCTCGACGCAGCGCATCTCGACCCCGAGACCGTCGCCTATGCACTCGCCGCCGCGCTCGTCGCTCCCGTCGTCACCGCACATCCGACCGAAACCCGCCGCCGCACCGTCTTCGACGTGCAGAGCGCCGTCGCTGATCTCATGCGTCGCAGGGAGTACACCGTCGACCCGCGTGCTCGTGAGGCACTCGACCAAGACCTGCAGCGCCAGATCCTGACGTTGTGGCAGACGGCGTTGATCCGGTTGTCCCGGTTACGGATCAGCGACGAGATCGAGAACGGTCTGCGGTACTACGAGCTTGCGCTGTTCGACGTCGTCCCCGAACTCAACACAGAGGTCCGCCGCGAACTACGACGTCGCTGGCCCGGCGCGGCGATCCTCACGCAGCCACTCGTGCGGCCCGGATCGTGGATCGGCGGCGACCGCGACGGAAACCCCAACGTCGACGCCGATGTCGTGGCGACGGCCTGTGACCGCGCGAGCGCCACGGCCCTGCGCCACCACCTCGGCGAACTCGCCGCGCTCGAACGCGAACTGTCGATGTCCGGCCGGATCACTCCGGTCACCGAACGACTGAGCGCGCTCGCGGACGGCTCCGGCGACAACGACCCTGCTCACCGCGACGAACCGTACCGACGCGCGATCCACGGGATCCGCGGCCGGCTGTCCGCGACCGCGGCGCGCCTGCACCCTGGAATCGAACTGGCAGGCATCGTCGACGACGGGCGCGTGGGCTACGAGACACCGGCTCAACTGCTCGCCGATCTCGGAGTCCTCGACGCATCACTGCGCGGCGCCGGCAGTGCCGTGATCGCCGACGATCGCCTGGCTCGGCTCCGCGGCGCCGTCGAGGTGTACGGATTCCACCTCGCCCCGCTGGACCTGCGCCAGAACTCGGAGGTCCATGAACGTGTCGTGGCAGAACTGTTCGCTTGGGCGGGTGTGACCGACGGCTACGCGGACCTCGACGAGGACGCCCGTATCGCGTTGCTTTCCGCGGAACTGCGCATCCGTCGACCACTGACCACACCAGAGGCACTCTTGACCGAGGAGACCGCGAAGGAACTCGCGATCCTCCGCGCTGCTGCGGCCGCAGTGCGTCGTATCGGTCCCGCGGCGATCGAGCACTACATCATCAGCATGTGCACGTCTGTCTCGGACCTGCTCGAAGTGGAGGTGCTGCTCAAGGAGGTCGGGCTACTCGACCTCGACGCGGGCTATCCGCGCTGCACGGTGCAGGTCATCCCTCTGTTCGAGACCATCGAGGATTTACGCGGGGGAGCCGCCACCCTGACTGCGGCGCTCGCTCTCCCGGAGTTCCGAAGCCTCGTCGACGCCCACGACGGCGTGCAGGAAGTGATGCTCGGCTATTCGGACTCGAACAAGGACGGTGGATATCTCGCCGCGAACTGGGCGCTGTACCGGGCCGAACTCGACCTGGTGGATGCGGCACACGCCACGGGTATCCGGTTGCGCTTGTTCCACGGCCGGGGCGGCACTGTCGGTCGCGGGGGCGGGCCGAGTTACGACGCGATCCTCGCGCAACCACCGGGTGCGGTGAACGGGGCGCTGCGCTTGACCGAACAGGGCGAGGTGATCTCCGCGAAGTACCGCGATCCCGTTCTGGCCCGACGTAACCTCGAGGCGCTTGTCGCGGCCACGCTCGAATCCACGCTACTCGACGTCGAAGGTCTCGGCACCGATGCTCCCGCGGCGTACCGGGTCTTCGACGAGTTGGCCGAACTCGCCCACCGCGCCTACCGGGATCTGGTGCACGACACTCCGGGTTTCGTCGAGTACTTCACCACCTCGACCCCTGTCGCGGAGATCGGTGATCTGAACATCGGGAGCCGTCCGGCGTCCCGCAAGCCGACCGAAGCGATCGCCGACCTGCGCGCCATCCCGTGGGTGCTTGCCTGGACCCAATCCCGCGTCATGCTGCCCGGTTGGTACGGCACGGGAAGTGCCGTCACGGAATGGATCGGCGACGACCCCGAACGGCTGTCGACGCTGCAGGACCTCTACCGTCGGTGGCCGTTCTTCCGGTCCGTGCTGTCGAACATGGCGCAGGTCATGGCCAAATCGGATCTGGGGCTGGCTGCCCGCTATTCGGAACTCGTGGAGGACGAAGCGCTCCGCGAGCGGGTGTTCGACCGGATCGTCACCGAACACGAACGCACCGTGCGGGTGTACCTGCAGATCACCGGATACGACTCGCTGGTCGCCGACAATCCCGCGCTGGAACGGTCGCTGCACAACCGGTTCCCGTATCTCGAACCGCTCAACCACCTGCAGGTCGAACTGTTGCGGCGATATCGTGGCGGTGAGGACACCGATGAGGTCAGGCGCGGCATTCAACTCACCATGAACGGACTGGCCACCGCGCTGCGCAACAGCGGTTGAGATTCCCGCGAAAGAATCATCCGGTGGTGTGTCGATTCGAAGCGAGTCCGATCGTCGTCATCATGTGCGGCAACCCGGCCGCACATTCCCACACAGGAGAACCGCCGTGAAGTACATGTTGATGATCTACGCAGATACCGGCTCCGACGTCGAGCCCACCTGCGACTTCGAGGACTGGCAGCAATACGACAAGGAGCTGAAGGAGGCGGGAGTTCTCGTCTCCGGACATGCCCTCGAAGACCTCGTCACCGCCACCTCCGTCCAGGTCGACGCCGACGGCCGCCGCAGTGTCACCGATGGGCCGTTCGCGGAGAGCCGCGAGGTGCTCGGAGGATACGACGTCATCGACGTGCCGAACCTCGACGTCGCACTCGACTGGGCGGCGCGTTGTCCCGGTTCGCGCGACGGCGGCCGGGTCGTGGTGCGACCCATCGCGGAGTTCGGGGCGTAGCGCCGTGACCGACCCGGGCACCTCTGCCGACACCGCGCTACGGGTCGGGGCGGTGTTCCGGGAGGAACACGGTCGGCTGCTCGCGGCACTCGTCCACCGGTTCGGCGATCTCGACCTCGCGGAGGAAGTCGCTTCCGAGGCCGTCGAAGCGGCATTGAGGCACTGGCCGGTGGACGGAGTCCCGGACCGGCCCGGCGCGTGGTTGCTCACCACGGCGCGGAGGCGCGCCCTCGATCGCCTCCGCCGCGATCGCACATACGCCGATCGGTTGGCGATCCTCGCGGTGGAAGCCGAGAGATCCGAACCCGGGCCGATTCCCGTCGGCGACGACCTGCCCGACGACCGGCTCGAACTCTTCTTCGCGTGCGCGCATCCGGCCTTGTCGCCGGACGACCGCATCGCGTTGATCCTGCGGTGTCTCGCCGGACTGAGTACAGGCGAGGTCGCGCGTGCCTTCCTCGTCCCGCACAAGACCATGGCCCAGCGGATCGTGCGGGCCAAGAAAAAGATCCGCGATGCCCGCATCCCGTTCCGTGTGCCGCGACGCGACGAGCTGTCCGAGCGGTTGCCGGTGGTGCTCAGCGCCGTGTACTCGATCTTCACCGAGGGATACGCGGCCAGCTCCGGAGACGCACTGCAGCGCCTCGACCTCGCGGAGGAAGCGATCCGTCTGGCCCGGATCCTGCACCGGCTGATGCCGTCTGAACGCGAAGTGACCGGCCTTCTCGCGCTGGTCCTGCTCGTGCATGCTCGTCGCGAGGCACGCACCGACTCGACGGGTGCGCTGGTGTTGCTCGCCGACCAGGACCGCACCCGATGGGACGGAGCGATGATCGACGAAGGTCGGGGTCTCGTCGGAGATGCGTTGACCGGTGGCCGTCCCGGCCCTTACGCCGTGCAGGCAGCGATCGCGGCGGTACACGACGACTCGGAGCGAGCCGACCAGACCGACTGGCCTCAGATCGTGGCGCTGTACGACGTTCTGCGCGCACTGGCGCCGTCTCCGATCGTCGCGTTGAACCGCGCAGTGGCTGTCGCGATGCGCGACGGCCCCGCTGCGGGACTCGCCCAGCTCGAGGATCTGGCCGGGGAACCGGCCCTGCGCGAGCACCACCCGTATTCCGCGGCCCGGGCCGAACTGCTGCACCGTCTCGGACGCCACGGCGAGGCCGCCGAGTTCTACCGGCGCGCATTGGACCTCGCCGGTACCGCGCCCGAACGTCGGTACCTGGCGTTGAAGCTCAGCGAGATCGACCTGCAGTGATGTCAGTGCTGTCCCAGCGATGATCTCTCAGCAGTGAGGTCTCAGGAGTCACCGGTATTCGTCGGCGAGATCCGGATACTCGTCCCACCGTGGGAGCCGGGACCCGGCCAACGCGGCCTCGAACCGGTCGAGGTAGTACTGCCAGCCCGGACCGATCTCCCCGATCTGCGACCGTGGGACGTGTCGATGGAGGAACTCGACGGTGGTGACCTGACCGACCGAATGCAATGCCACCTCGAGCAACCATCCGTCGATATCGACGACGAATCCCGTCGGGGGAGTGCATTTCACCACCCGCACATCGGTGGTGCTGGTGTCGTGCTGGTCGGTCATCGTCAGTCGAATCCATCCCGTCGTGGGGTCGCCGGTGTAGGTGCCGTACCAGCGCGAGAGCGATTCGGGGTCGGTCAGGGCTGCCCACACCTCACCGAGCGAGCAGACGACGACCCGCTGGTACTGCAACGTGACCAGGGTCGAGCCGTCCGGGCAATCCTGCTCGGGCCGGACCGCCCCGGGGGTGGTCGTCGGGGTGCTCATCGTGACGCTCCTCTCCCGCTTCTGTACGTCGTGCTCTCTCCATTGTCCTATTGTCGCGCAGCGTGCCGGGGTCACGGCGACGTATTCGATGCGAGAGGGAACCGTTCGGGTGTTGGCCGCGTCGAACTTGACGAGAGGGAAATCACGCGGCGACAGGCCGCGGCAACCACGTGAGGAGCCCGCCGCATGGATCCACGCACCGCGCGATGCATACCGACCCGGTCATCACTGAGGGCCCTACGTGCGGTGAGCGGTCCGCGCTCGCTGACGCGCATACGTTGCGTGCACGTGGGAGGGGCTATGCCGCAGCAGCAGTCGGGTCAGGACGACCCGGATCGGAACGGATCGGAGGAGTGAGCTGCGGCGAGGTGCCCTGCGTTGCGCGCGCGAGGTGGGTCGGCGGAACGGGGACTCCGTGACGAATGCGGGCCGCGGCGTCCAGGCCCGCGAGGATGTGGCGCAGGCTCGAGATCATCGAATGGGCAGTCATGGACAGACCTCCTGGTGGTCGCTACTTCTGGCACTCCGAGCACACCACTGCCGGTACACCGAGAACAGTGGCAGCAACGCCAGGTACCGGTAAGATTAGGTCATGTCCCAGGTGGTGGCGCTGCCGGTGTACGACGGCATGACCTTTCTCGAATACGGTGCGGTGGTCGAAGCCCTGGGATTTCGATGGTCCGAGCTACCCGATCTCGACTACGAACTGCGTACCTGCGGGCCGGAGGCGGGCGTGACGACACTCAGCGGGGCTGCGCTCATCCCTCAGTTCCCGATCGAGGCCATCGCCGACGCAGACACGGTCATCGTGACGGGCGTCCGAGACGCCCACCGTGATCGCTGTGCCGAGTGGGCGGATCTGCTCCGCGGGGCTGCAGCACGCGGCGCCCGTATGGTGTCGGTCTGCACCGGTGCGTTCGCCTTCGCCGAGGCAGGACTCCTCGACGGTCGCCGGGCCACGACCCACTGGCGGCACGAGCATCTCATGAGGTCCGCATTTCCGGCTGTCGACCTCAACATCGCGGCGATCGTCGTGCGCGACGGCAACTTCGTGACCAGCGCCGGAGCATCCGCCGGTCTCGACCTCAGCATCGCCCTCATTCGCGACGACCACGGGGTCGAGCGGGCCAACGACATCGCAAGGCGGCTGGTGGTGACACCGCATCGCCACGCAGACCAGTCCCAATTCGTCGACGTCGACCGGATTCAGGTGCGCGACGACCCCGCCTTCACGCGCATGCTCGGTGCCGTCGGCGACGATGTCGGCCGCCCGTGGACAGTTCAGGACCTTGCGGCCGAAGCGAACGTATCGCCGCGCACACTACACCGGAGATTCCGGGCATACACAGGGTTCCCGCCCTTGGACTGGCTTGTCCGCCAGCGCATTCGAGCGGCGATGTCGCTGCTGGAAAGCACCGATCGGCCGGTCGAGGCGATCGGACGTGCAACAGGATTCGATGCCGCGGAAACCTTCCGATACCACTTCAGGCGTGTTGCCGGGACCAATCCGCGCGACTACCGCATGAGCTTCCGCGGAGCGTAGAACGGGTCGGACGATCAGGACTTCGGGAGATTCGCTGCCGCAGCAGGATCGACGAACCACACTGTCCGCTCGCGGCCCCTCGCACCCGCTGCGGGAATCTCCTGCGGATCGGCGCCGCCGACCGCCGCGGCGACCGCGTCGGCCTTGGCTGCACCGGTGACGAGCAGCCACACCTGTCGCGCCCGCTGAATCGCGGGCAACGTCAGCGTCACCCGCGCGGGCGGGGGCTTCGGGGAATCGTCGAGCCCGACCACGAACCGGGTCTCCTCACGCACCGCATCCGTGTGCGGGAACAACGAATTGATGTGACCCTCCCCGCCCATACCGAGCAGGTGCACGTCGAAGGCGGGGACGGTGCCGTCGGGGGAGTGCTGCGCGAGCATCTCCGCGTAGCGAGCAGCGGACTCCTCCGGGGTGGTGCAGCCGTCCTCGCCGAGCGCCGGCATCGTGTGGACACGCGCGGCGTCGATCGGAACCAGATCGAGCAGCGCGGCGCGTGCCTGCACCTCGTTGCGGTCGGGGTGGCCCGGCGGCAGGAACCGCTCGTCGCCGAAGAACACGTTCACCGCCGACCAGTCGATGCCGCCCTGAGCGCGGCCGACATGCTCGAGCACCGCGATGCCGGTGCCCCCGCCGGTCAGGACAACCGATGCCTGTACACGCTCGCGTTGTGCCGCGACGATCGCTTCGACGAATTCCGACGCAGCAGCCTTCGCGACCGCATCGGCATCGGCGAACTTCGCTACGTCCACGGGTCCGAACTCAGACATATTCCACCTTCGATAGTTCCGCCAGCGCGGCCTCGTAGATTTCGTCGGGATCGAGGCGTCGCAACTCCTCTGCGAGACATTCGGCGGAGTCGCGGCGAGCCAGGGTGATCAGGGCGTCGGGTTTGTCGGTGCGCTGCAGCGTGGCCACGCGGCCGTCCTGCGGCCGATCGAGCACGATGGTCTGAGTTTCGGTGTGCAACTCGACGCGCAACTCACCGACTGCGCGCTGTACCGGGCAGTCGAGCCGGCTCGCGAGCCATCCTGCCAGCAGATCGATCGCGACCTCTCCGTGCAGACCTGAGACCTTCGCCGTGAGCACCTTCTCGTGGGGAGGCTGGTCCAATGCGGAGACGAGCAATGCGCGCCAGTACGTGATTCGGGCCCATGCGAGGTCGGTGTCGCCGGGCCGGTACCCAGTGAGCCGCCCCACGATGTCGGCCCGCGGATCGATGGCATTGGTGGCATCGGTGATGCGCCGCACCGCGAGTTTCCCGACCGGATCCTGGGCGGGTACGGCTGGGGCCTGGTTCGGCCACCACGCGACCACCGGTGTGTCCGGCAGCAGGAACGGGACCACGACAGATTCCTGATGGTCGCCGAGTTCGCCGTGCAACGCGAGGATCAGTACCTCGGAGGCACCGGCCTCTCCGGCGACCCGGATCTCCGCATCGAGGCGGGGTGGGCCGTCGGCGCGTCCCCGCCCGATCACGATGACGCGACACGGATGCTCGCGGGACGCGTCGGTCGCTGCCGAGATCGACGCTTCGAGGCGTCGGGCGTCGCCGGCACACACGATCAAGGTCAGCACACGACCCTGGGTGACGACGCCGCCCGTGCGACGCAGTTCCACGATCTTCTTGCTGACATCGACGGCAGAGGTGTCGCGTAATTGAACTCTCACGGTCGCCTCCATTCACGGCCGGAGCGGCGGAGCATCTCGTCGGCGGTCGCCGGACCCCAGGTGCCGGACTCGTATCCGTCGGGGCGACCCGACGTCGCCCACTGTTCGAGCACCGGATCGAGGATACGCCAGGACAATTCGACTTCCTCGTCCACCGGGAACAGCGACGGCTCACCGAGCAGGACGTCGAGCAACAGCCGTTCGTACGCCTCGGGCGACGACACCGTGAAAGCCTGGCCGTAGCTGAAGTCCATGTTCACGTCACGGACCTCCATCTCGGATCCGGGCACCTTCGAGCCGAAACGCATGGTGACACCTTCGTCGGGCTGGACACGGATGACGAGGGCATTCTGACCGAGTTCTTCGGTCATCGTGGTGTCGAACGGCAGATGCGGTGCGCGCTTGAAGACCACCGCGATCTCGGTGACGCGACGACCGAGCCGTTTGCCGGTGCGGAGGTAGAACGGCACACCCGCCCACCGGCGAGTGTCCACTTCGAGGGTGATCGCGGCGTAGGTCTCCGTCGTCGAATCGGACGCGAAGCCCTTCTCCTCGAGCAACCCCACAACGGGTTCACCGCCCTGCCAGCCCGCGGTGTACTGACCGCGGGCGGTGGTCTCGTCGAGAGGCTCGGCGAGACGGGTCGCGGAGAGCACCTTGATCCGCTCGGCGCGCAGCTCGGACGGTGCGAAGCTGACCGGCTCCTCCATCGCTGTGAAGGCGAGCAGCTGCAGCAGGTGGTTCTGGATGACGTCGCGGGCCGCGCCGATCCCGTCGTAGTACCCCGCGCGACCACCGAGACCGATGTCCTCGGCCATCGTGATCTGCACGTGGTCGACGTAATGAGCGTTCCAGATCGGGTCGAACAGCTGGTTCGCGAAACGCAGCGCCAGGATGTTCTGGACCGTTTCCTTACCGAGATAGTGGTCGATGCGGAACACCGAATCCTGGGAGAACACCTCGCCGACGACGGAATTGAGCTCGCGCGCGCTTTCCTGATCGTGCCCGAACGGCTTCTCGATCACCACGCGGCTCCACGCGCCGTCCTTCGGTTCGGCGAGCCCCGAGCGCGACAACTGCCCGCACACCACAGGGAACGCGGCGGGCGGGACCGACAGATAAAACGCGTGGTTCCCGCCGGTACCGCGTTCACGGTCGAGCTTCTCGAGCGTGGTGGCCAGTTCTTCGAAAGCGCTGTCGTCGTCGAAAGAGCCCTGCACGAAGCGGATTCCTTCGGAGAGTCGCTGCCAGACCTCTTCGCGGAACGGGGTGCGCGAATGGTCACGTACAGCGTCGTGCACGATCCGACCGAAGTCCTCGTCGGCCCAGTCCCGACGAGCGAAACCGACCAGCGCGAATCCGGGCGGCAGGAGACCTCGATTGGCCAGGTCGTATACCGCGGGCATCAGCTTCCGTCGGGCCAGGTCGCCGGTGACCCCGAAGATCACCAGGGCGCATGGCCCAGCGATGCGGGGAAGACGACGGTCTCGGCCATCCCGCAGCGGGTTGACCCACGCCGCCGCGCCGGATTCGCGCACGCTCAGCCCTCCGCGCCCGGAGCGTGTGCAGCCAACTGCTCAGAGGTGGCCGTCAGCAACTCGTTCCAGGACACCTCGAACTTCTCTACGCCCTCGTCTTCGAGCTTGCGGAAGACGTCGGGCAGATCGACTCCGATCTTGGTGAGTGCATCGAAGACCTGCTGGGCGGCCGCGATGTTGCCGGTGACGGTGTCGCCGGTGACCTCGCCGTGGTCGGCGACGGCCTCGAGGGTCTTCTCCGGCATGGTGTTGACCGTGTTCGGCGCCACCAGTTCCGTGACGTACAGGGTGTCGGAGTAGGCGGGGTTCTTCACACCCGTCGAGGCCCACAGTGCCCGCTGAGGGTGGGCACCCGCGGCCTCGAGCGATGGGAATCGTGCGCCACTTTCGAACGCCGCGCGGTACGCCGCGTAGGCCAGGCGAGCGTTGGCGACTCCGGCCTTGCCCCGCAGAGCAAGTGCGGCGTCGGTACCGATTTCCTCGAGTCGCGGATCGATCTCGGTGTCGACGCGCGAGACGAAGAACGACGCCACCGACCGGATCTGCGACAGGTCGTGACCGGCCGCCTTGGCGGCGGTGAGACCGTCGAGATATGCATCGATCACCCGCTCGTAGCGATCGACCGAGAAGATCAGTGTCACGTTCACGCTGATGCCTTCACCGATCACGCGGGCGATCGCAGGCAGGCCCGCTACCGTCGCCGGAATCTTGATGAACAGGTTCGGGCGGTCGACGATATTCCACAGCTCGATCGCCTGCTCGACCGTCTCGTCGGTCTTGTGTGCCAACCGGGGATCGACCTCGATGGATACACGACCGTCGAGACCGCCGGACGCGTCGAAGACCGGGGCGAGCACATCGCACGCCGCGCGCACGTCGTCGGTGGTGGCAGCGAGGATCGTCGCGTCGACGTCGGCACCCGACGCGGCGAGCTCGCGGATCTGCGCGTCGTAGGCCTGGCCCTTCGACAGAGCCGCCTGGAAGATCGACGGGTTCGTCGTCACACCGACGACGCTGCGGGTCGCGACGAGTTCGGCGAGATTGCCGGACTCGATCCGCTCACGCGACAGGTCGTCGAGCCACACCGACACGCCTTCGGCGGACAGCTGTGCCAGAGTCTCGTTCTGAATGGAAGTCTGCTGGGTCATCGGGGTCATCCCTTCACACGTGTCAGCGAGCGGCGGGCGGCGTCGACGACGGCCTCGGCGGTGATGCCGAACTCGCGGTACAGAGTCTTGTAGTCGGCGGAGGCGCCGTAGTGCTCGAGCGAGACGGCCTCACCCGCGTCGCCGAGCAGCCGGTACCAGGACATTGCCAGGCCGGCTTCGACCGAGACACGGGCCTTGACCGACGGGGGCAGCACCTCGTCGCGGTACGCCTGATCCTGCTCGAGGAACCACTCGAGGACCGGTACCGACACGACCCGCGTCGGGACACCGTCGGCCTCGAGCGTGTCGCGGGCGGCGACGGCGAGCTCGACCTCGGAACCGGTGGCCAGGAGCACGACCTCGGGTGTGTCGTTCGACGCCTCGGCGAGCACGTAGGCACCGCGGGCGACGCCTTCTTCGGCCTTCTCACGGGTGCCCGCGAGTACCGGCACGTTCTGACGGGTCAGTGCGAGCGCCGTGGGGCCGGTGCGGTTCTCGAGCGCGGACTTCCATGCGAACGAGGTTTCGTTGGCGTCTGCGGGGCGGATCACCGCGAGGTTCGGGATGGCCCGCAGCGCGGTGAGGTGTTCGATCGGCTGGTGTGTCGGACCGTCCTCACCGAGACCGATCGAATCGTGCGTCCACACGTAGATCGCGGGGGTCTGCATCAATGCAGCGAGACGCACCGCGGGACGCATGTAGTCGGAGAACACGAGGAACGTGCCACCGTAGGGGCGGGTGGGACCGTGCAGCGCGATGCCGTTGAGGATCGACCCCATAGCGTGCTCGCGGATGCCGAAGTGCAGGGTCCGGCCGTAGGGCTGGGCCGTCCAGTCCTTCGTCGAGATGGAGGCGGGGCCGAACGACTCGGACCCGGAGATCGTGGTGTTGTTGCTGCCCGCGAGGTCGGCGGAGCCGCCCCACAGTTCGGGCAGGATCGGGCCGAGGGCAGCGAGTGCCTTACCCGACGCGGCACGCGTGGCCGGTCCCTTCTCGACCGGTTCGTACGTAGGAAGTGCGTCGACCCAGCCCGCAGGGAAGCTGCCCTCGTGCAGACGATCGAACAGTTCCTTGCGTTGCGGCTCACGCTCGGCCCATGCGTCGAAGTCGGCCTGCCAGGCCTCGCGGGCCTTGGTGCCGCGATCGACGACACGGCGCGTGTGCTCGATCACCTCGGCCGCCACGTCGAAGTTCTTCTCGGGATCGAACCCGAGAGCGGTCTTGACTGCGGCGACCTCGTCGGCGCCCAGCGCGGCACCGTGAGCGTCGCCGCTGTTCATCTTTGTGGGGGCGGGGTAACCGATGATCGTGCGTACCGAGATGAACGACGGACGGTCGGTGACCGCCTTGGCGTTCTCGACGGCCTCGAGCAGAGCGGAGACGTTCTCGCCGCCCTCGACGGTCTGCACGTGCCAGCCGTACGCCTCGTAACGCTTCGAGACGTCCTCACCGAGGGCGATCGCAGTGTCGTGCTCGATGGAGATCTTGTTGTCGTCGTAGAAGACGATCAAATTGCCGAGTTCCTGCACCCCGGCAAGCGAGGACGCCTCGGAGGTAACCCCCTCCTCGATGTCGCCGTCGGAGGCCACCACGTAGATGTAGTGGTCGAACGGGCTCGAGCCCGGCGCGGCCTCGGGGTCGAACAGGCCACGCTCACGGCGTGCTGCCATCGCCATACCCACGGCGGAGGCGAGACCCTGGCCCAGCGGGCCGGTGGTCATCTCGACGCCCGCGGTGTGGCCGTATTCGGGGTGTCCGGGCGTGAGCGAACCCCAGGTGCGGAGCGACTCGAGGTCGGCGAGTTCGAGGCCGTAGCCCGACAGGTAGAGCTGCACGTACAGCGTCAGGCTGGAATGCCCGCACGACAGAACGAAGCGATCGCGGCCGACCCACTTCGGGTCGGTCGGATCGTGCCGCAGAACTCGCTGGTAGAGCGTGTAGGCCAGTGGTGCCAGGCTCATTGCGGTGCCCGGGTGCCCGTTTCCGACCTTCTGGACGGCGTCGGCGGCGAGAATCCGCGCGGTGTCGACGGCCTTGGTATCCAGGTCGGTCCAGTCGGCGGGGTGGACCGGCTGGGTGAGGGTGCGGATCTCGTCTGTGATCGACACGAGCAGAAGTCTCCTGACATGGGTGTACGGGGTGCCGGCGGGTGTCAAAGCCCCACGCGCTCCTCCAGAGTAATGCCCGGTGGTGAGCGGGTCGATTCGGTCCGCAGGTGGCTGCGGTCTACCATCGTCCGTAGTAGTGGCGCGTCCGAACGACCGGGCGACCGTGAGCGGGCGAGCGAAGGTGCGTATTCGCGTGGTGCAAGGAGACAGTGTGCGAGCAGGGCGGCGACCAGGAGGTCACGGCTTGGGCGCCCCGGAGGTTCCCGCCACGCCACGACCGGACACCGCGTGGGGTCGTCTTTCCGGCACGGTGCTCGCGTATATCGCGTTGACCAAACCGCGCGTGATCGAGCTGCTGCTCGTCGCGACGATTCCCGCGATGCTCTTCGCCGACCGTGGCAGCGTCGACATCGTCCTGATCCTGAGCACCCTGTTCGGCGGGTGGATGGGTGCCGCGAGCGCAAACGCGCTCAACTGCGTCGTCGACGCCGACATCGACAAGGTGATGAAGCGCACGGCGCTGCGGCCTCTTGCGCGTCAAGCGGTCCCGACTCGCAACGCCTTCGTGTTCGGTGTGGTGCTGGGACTCGCATCCTTCCTGTGGTTGTGGTGGCGCGCGAATCTCCTCGCCGGCGTGTTGGTCGTCGTGACCATCGCGTTCTACGTGCTCGTCTACACGATGGTGCTCAAACGCCGCACGTGGCAGAACGTCGTGTGGGGCGGTGCCGCAGGGTGCATGCCGGTCATGGTCGGCTGGGCCGCGGTCACCGGGTCGCTGAGCTGGGAACCGATCGTGTTGTTCCTGGTGATCTTCTTCTGGACTCCGCCGCACACCTGGGCGCTCGCGATGCGCTACAAGGAGGACTACAAGGCGGCCGGGGTGCCGATGCTTCCGGTGATCGCCACCGAACAGCACGTCACCAAGCAGATCCTGTTCTACACGTGGGCGACGGTCTTGGCGACGCTGGTCATCGTGCCCGCGGCCGGTCTCGTCTACGCAGTGGTCACGGTGCTGGCGGGGGCGTGGTTCCTGTACGTCGCGCACCAGCTCTACAACAGCGTTCGCGGCGGCGCGTCCGTCAAGCCCCTCAAGCTCTTCCTGCAGTCCAACAACTATCTCGCCGTCGTATGCCTCGGCCTGGCCGTGGATTCTGTGCTGGATCTGCCGACCATCGCGTCGTACTTCTGACACCCTTCCCGCGACAATTCTTGCTTCCCGCACTGGTCGTACGACGCGTAACCGACGCGGGAAGCAGAGATCGTCGCGGGAGTTCCTTTACGGGAGCAGCACGATCGAGCCGGTGGTGCGGCGCGACTCGAGATCGGTGTGTGCCCGGTCCGCGTCGGCGAGGGGGTACGTCGCGCCGACCCGGATGTTCAGCGTTCCCGCTGCGATCGCCGCGAACACGTCACCGGAGCGCCACAGCAGCTCCTCGCGGGTCAGGATGTGGTGTGCCAGCGTGGGACGGGTGACGAACAACGACCCGGCCGGATTGAGACGCTGCAGATCGAATGGGGGCACCGGGCCGCTCGCCGCCCCGAACAGCGCGAGGGTGCCGCGGATGCGCAGCGACGTCAGCGATGCCTCGAAAGTTGCCGCACCGACCCCGTCGTACACGGCGGCCACTCCGTCACCGCCGGTGAGGGCCCGGACCTGGTCGCCGAGATCGTCGTCGTACCGCAGAACCTCTGCCGCACCCGCCTCCCGCGACAAGGCCTCCTTCTCGTCGGTGGAGACCGTGGTGATCACGCGGACGCCCTTGGCGACGGCGAGCTGGGTCAGGAGCAGCCCGACGCCCCCCGCCCCCGCATGTACGAGCACCGTGTCGCCCGGCTGCGCCGGATAGGTCGATTCGATCAGGTAGTGCGCGGTCATTCCCTGCAGCAGCACCGCTGCGGCCTGATCGGCGGGAATCGAGTCCGGAACGGGCACTGCCACGGCTGCCGGGACGCGGACCAGTTCGGCGTAGGAGCCCTCCGCGGCGCACCACGCCACTCGCTGCCCGACGGCGAAATCGTCGACATCGGAGCCGACGTCCACCACCGTCCCGGTGCCCTCCGAACCCGGGACATAGGGCAGATCCGAGCCGTACATCCCGGTCCGGAAATAGGTGTCGATGAAATTGACGCCGACGGCGTCGGTTCGGACGAGCAGGTCGCCGGGGCCGGGTCGAGGGTCGGGGAGTTCCGTCGGGACGAGGACTTCCGGACCGCCGTGCTGTGCCACTTGTATTGCGCGCATACGGCCACAGTATTCTGCAGGCATGAGCGTCGAAACCCAGACCGCGCCGGCACCGGCCGACATCGTCTCGTCCCTCCGCAGCTTCGTCGCCGAGCACGGCGAGACCGCCAAGGCGGTCATCCAGCCCGTCGGATACGTGGGCGTGCGGATCACCGTCGTCGCCGAGGACGGTGTGCTCGGCGATCGTGTGGTCGCCGACCTGCCGACCGCGTACGCGGTGGTCGATGCGCTGCCCAACGTCACCGTCTCCGGTTGGGAGCGTGAGGTCGCCAGCATCGCCACACCGGCACAGGGGCATTGGAAGAAGATGGCCGGCTGGGTCGCGAAGCAGACCCGGTTCCCGAAGGCGCGCAACGAACGCTGACCGAGCCCGCATGACGAACGCATCGGCCGCCCGAGATCCTCGGGCGGCCGAAGTCGTATCTGTAGAGGAAACTCAGACCGCGACGGGTTCGCGGTCCGGAGAATCGGTGCGAACCCGGCCCGCAGCCCAGACGGCTGCGGTCGCAGCAGTGCACAGTCCCGCGCCGGCGACGTGCATGACCACCAGCACCGCCGGCACGTCCGTCCAGAACTGGATCAGACCGATCGAGGACTGCGCGACGACGAGTGCCAGCACGACCTTCAGACGTAGCTTCACGGCGTCGGTGGTGTGCACTGCGTACACCGCGAATGTGAGGCCGACCAGTAGAGCCAGGTACGCGACGAGCAACTCCGCGTGCAGGTGTACGAGGTTGGTGATATCGAGGTCCAGGCGCGGCACCGGCCGGTCGATGCTCTTGTCGCCGGCATGCGGGCCGGCGCCGGTGACCATCGTTCCGGCGATCAGGACTCCGGCGAGTGCGACCCCGCAGAGTGCAGTGAGCCACCGGAGCGGCTGGGGGAGTGTCTGCACCACCACGCCGTCGTCGGGCTCACCGACCTTGGTGTAGAGGATCACAGCGAGCCACACCAGGAGCATCGAGGCGACGAGGTGGATCGCGACGGTCCACCACAGCAGGCCTGCGAGCACGGTGATTCCGCCGATGATCGCCTGCACCACGGTGCCTGCGGGCATCACCCATGCCCACGCGATCACCTCGGGGCGCCTCCGTGCCCGTGTGACCGCGAGGACGATCGAGGCGGCGACCAGGACGACGACGAACGTGAGTAACCGGTTGCCGAACTCGACGATCTGATGCAACGTGTTCACGTTGCTCGACACACCGACCGGCACCATCGAGCCGGGAAAGCACTGCGGCCATGTGGGGCACCCGAGCCCGGACGCGGTCACGCGTACCACCGAACCGGTGACGGCGATGGCGCCCTGCACCACGATCGACAGAAACGCAATGATCTTCTGCGTCCGGAGGGATGGCAGGGGCAGACGGTCGACAAGACTCAGATAGCCGCGATACAGCACGGTCACGATAGTACGACTCCGTCCACTACGGCCTGTAGTTGGGTGCTCCCGCGTCTCGCATGTCAGGTGAACCGGAACCAGCGGGCGGCAGCTGCGCCACCGATCAGCGCCCAGACCGCCATCACCACGATCGAGAGCCAATCGACCCCTCCGGCGATCGCGGAGTCGAGCGCCAACGTCAAGGATCCGGACGGCACCAACCGGACCACGTGCACGAGTGCCTCTGGGATCACGTCGTCGAGGAGCACGACACTGCCGATGCCCAGCAGAACGAACCACACGATGTTCGCGAGCGCCAGCACGATCTCGGCGCGCATGGTGCCACCGAGCAGCAGGCCCAGGGTCGCGAACATCACCGTTCCCAGTGCGATGACCACCGCTCCGATGACCAACCCGATCACGCTCGGGCGCCAGCCGAGCGCGAGTCCGATTGCGCCCAGGAGAATTGATTGCATCACCACTACGATCCCGACCGCAGCGCTTTTACCTGCGATAATGCCCCATTTAGGGAGGGCGGTCGCGCCGAGCCTTTTCAGTGCACCGTATCTGCGATCGAATCCGACGGCGATCGCCTGTCCGGTGAACGCGGTGGACATCACCGCGACCATCATCACGGCGGGCAGGACCCGCTCGACGCGGGGGTCGCCGAGGTCGCCGATGGGCAGGAGAGTGAGTCCGACCAGCAAGGTGATCGGGATGAACATCGTCAGCAGAAGCTGCTCACCGTTGCGCAGCAGCAGAGTCAGTTCCATCCGAGTCTGTGCCACGAGCATCTTCGTGGGCGCGTTGGGTCGTGGATCCGGCGTGAAGGTGCCGGGGGTGAATCGGTTGTCGACCAGGCGGTCGCGGGGCGTCACACTCAACCTCTCAGTTCCCGTCCTGTGAGTTCGAGGAACACGTCCTCGAGGCTGCGCTGGTCGACGCGGATCTCGGTGGCGAGCGCACCTTGCTCGGCACACCACGTGGCCGCCGCGGCGACCACGGACGGATCGATATCGCCTTCGACGAGATAACGACCGGGCAGCGCTTCGCGCACCCGGTAGGGGTCTGCCAGGGAAACGCGCAACGCGGCGAGGTCGAGGTCGGGTGGCGCCGACAGCCACAGCTGGCCCTCCGCACCGATCCGGGTGACCTCCTCGGGGGTCCCCGAGGCGACGACCTTGCCGTGATCGATGATGACGATCTCGTCGGCGAGTTCTTCGGCTTCGTTCATCAGATGCGTGGTGAGCAACACGCCGACACCGTCGCGACGCAGGGCGTCGATCAGTTCCCACACCAGCAGCCGGGCCTGGGCGTCCAATCCGGCGGTGGGTTCGTCGAGGAACACCAGTTCCGGGCGACCGACGAGCGCACACGCCAACGCGAGGCGCTGCTGCTGCCCACCGGAGAGTCGCCGGTACGGGGTGCGGCGGGAGTCCTCGAGTCCGAGGCGCTGCAACAGCCAATTCGGATCGAGTGGGTCCGCGGAGTAGGCAGCCACCAGATCGAGCATCTCCCCGGCCTTGGAACCCGGGTAGGCGCCGCCACCCTGCAACATGACCCCGATCCGTGGCCGAAGGAGGTCGGACTGGGTGATCGGGTCGAGCCCGAGAACGCGGACCGTGCCCGCGTCGGGGGTGACGAACCCTTCGCACATTTCCACCGTGGTGGTCTTGCCGGCACCGTTGGGGCCGAGCAGAGCGAGTACCTGAGCGGGTTCGACTGTCAGGTCGAGTCCGTCGACCGCGGTCACACCCCCGAATTTCTTGACGACGCCGTCGAGGCGCACAGCGGGAGCCGCACCTGCGGCAGATTTCGAGGTCACGGGTTTCCAGCGTAGGCGTCGACGTTTTCTGTCGGGCGCGCTGGTGCGTGATCCTCACCGCGCCACGGCAGCAGATTGCGGGTCGCGATGATCAGGAGACCGGCGACCACGATCGTGGCGATGGCCGCCTGCACGATGATGAACGGTTGGTATTCGCCACCGTTGGGCATCAGGATCACGCTGACCACCGACGAGAACACGATCGTCGGGACGCGGAAGATCGGCCGGCTCGCCCATGCCGCCAACGGAATCACCGCCCACAGCAGATACCACGGTTGGACCACCGGGAACAGCAGCACGATCGCGCCGAGGGAGACACCCAGTGCGCCGACGGGATGCAGACGTCCGGTCAGGACGCCCAGCAGCATTCGCACGGTGACGAACGCCGCCACCAGCGCGGCGATCGGTCGTGTGATGGACAACACTGCGGTGGTGTGATCACCGAGGCCGAGTAGGACTCCGGCCAGGCCGGTTCCCACTCCGAGCAAGGTCGGGATCGACATCCAGCTGCGGACCTCGGTAGCGGTGCCCAGGGTGTGCGTCCAGCCCAGTCCGAGGTCGCTGCCCCAGCTGATGAGGGCGATCACCGCGAGTGCGACGACACCGAGCGCTGCCGCCGCCGTGAGGACCGAGCGCACCGATCCGCCCCATTTGCGGGCCAGGGCCATGCCGACGAAGCCGAGGGCGAGCAGCGACGGCACCTTGATCATCGACGACAACGCGATCACGGATGTGCCCGCCGCAAGCCACGCGACGACCTGCCATCGTGGCGTGCCGTCCGTGTCGCGGTAGACCCCGCGTAACGCCAGTTCGACGCCGGCCAGCATGAGCCCGAGCATCAACGCCTCGTTGTGGATACCCGCCACGAGGTGGAACAGCAGCAGTGGGTTCGCGGCGCCGAGCCACAGGGCGCTCACCGAAGCCACACCGCACCGCCGCGCGAGTCGCGGCAGGGCCCACACGATCAAGGCGACGCCGAGCAATGCGAACAACCGGTGTACGAAGATGCCCGCGACGATGTTCTCGCCGGTGAGGAGTGTGACCTTTTCGCCGAGCCAGATGAAGGCTGGTCCGTATGGAGCGGGGGTGTCGCGCCAGATGTTCGGCACAGTCCGGGTCAGGACGTGATCGACGCCGAGTGCACCGGCCGGGCCGATTCCGTACGGGTCCAAGCCACGTGCGGCGATCTCGCTCTGCGCAAGATAGGAATACACGTCCTTGCTGAACATCGGGGGCGCGACGATCAGAGGAAGGATCCACAACAGCAGCGTGCGGTCGAGCTGTGACCGGGTCAGGCGGCGCGGTTGTCCGTCGGGGTCGCGGCGTCCGATCGCGAAACGCCCGAGCAGGAGCCACGCGAGGACGACCAGGACGGTCCCCGTCATGGTCAGGGTCAGCGCGGCGCTGGGCATCCGGGCAGCGAGTCCGAGCGCGCGGACGCCCTGCACGGGGTTCTGCAGCACCGGTTGCGCCCCGGCCCCGAGCGCGCCGACGGCCATGAGGACGGCGCCGCTCGCACCGAACAGTCGGATGCGGTGCAACTGTACGGTCTCGGTGGCATCGAGCCCGCGCCCTTCGGTCTCGTCGCCGTGCAGCACGGTGGCCACATCGAGTCGTGCGCCGCGGCCGTCGACACCGAGGGCGCGCCGGGTCAGCGTGAGCACGCGGGTACCGACACCGGTTCCGTCGGACCTGTGATCCGAGGGCGAATCGGGTTCGGGGGAAGTCGACGGCACCCAGGAAGCGTAACGGGCGTCGAGACGGCCCGGATCTGTCCGGTGTGGCGTCTGTTCCCACGGTGAGGAAGGGCACCCTTGGTGGACCGGCGTCCTGAATTCCGTCACACTGGTGTTGTGAAAAGCCCGTCGGAGTTCGTGGAGCATGCGGAACGCGCAGGTCATGCACCTGCCGTGGGTGCTGCGCGTCCAGCGACCGGACGCGAGCACCAGGAAGGCCAGACCCGCGCCGCGGTCGTGCAGCTGCTGGTCGAGAACGGACCGATCACCGCAACCGACATCGGCGAGCGGCTCGGTCTGAGCGCAGCGGGCGTGCGGCGTCACCTCGATGCCCTCATCGAGTCAGGTGAGGCCCAGTCCGTCGTTCCGCCGCGCGCGAAGACACGCGGACGCGGCCGACCTGCCCGCCGCTTCCAGCTCACCTCCGTCGGTCGCGCCCGGCTCGGACACTCGTACGACGATCTCGCCGGCGCGGCGATGCGCCACCTGCGGGAACTCGGTGGCTCCGCGGCGATCGAAGACTTCGCGCGCCGCCGGGTCCAGTCCATCGTGGGCGGTATCGAACCCGTCCGATCGGACGACGAGATCGACACGGTCGCCGACGAGATCGCCGAGGCCTTCAGTGCAGCGGGATTCGCGGCGTCGACACGTCGGGTCGGTACCGGCGTGCAGATCTGCCAGCACCACTGCCCGGTCTCTCACGTCGCGGAGGAGTTCCCCGAGCTGTGCGAGGCGGAACAGGACGCATTCGTTCAGCTGCTCGGCAGCCACGTGCAGCGTCTCGCGACGATCGCCAATGGCGACGCGTTCTGCACGACCCACGTACCGGTTCTCCCGGCCAAGGAGCCGCCGAGCCCGTGACCCTCCGAGAACCGCCAGACACCAGAAACACCAGACAGCCCGAAGTTCGTCCGTCGGTACAGCCCGCGCCGACAACCACCCCACTCCGGAAGGAGCCCGCATGACCGTCACATCGGACCAGACATCCGGCGCCGGTACACCGCTGACGCAGGAAGAGGCCATCGAGTCTCTCGGCCACTACGAATACGGCTGGTCGGACTCCGACGCTGCCGGCGCAGTGGCGCAGCGCGGCCTGTCCGAGGACGTCGTGCGCGACATCTCCTCGAAGAAGGACGAGCCCGAGTGGATGCTCGACATCCGCCTCAAGGCGCTGCGCACCTTCGACAAGAAGCCGATGCCGGTGTGGGGTTCGAATCTCGACGGGATCGACTTCGACAACATCAAGTACTTCGTGCGTTCCACGGAGAAGCAGGCCGCGAGCTGGGACGACCTACCCGACGACATCAAGAACACCTACGACAAGCTCGGTATCCCGGAGGCGGAGAAGCAGCGTCTCGTGTCGGGTGTCGCCGCGCAGTACGAGTCCGAAGTGGTCTACCACCAGATTCGTGAGGACCTCGAGGCGCAGGGCGTGATCTTCCTCGACACCGATTCGGGTCTGCGGGAGCACCCCGAGTTGTTCCGCGAGTACTTCGGCACGGTGATCCCGGCCGGCGACAACAAATTCTCAGCGCTCAACACCGCGGTGTGGTCGGGTGGCTCGTTCATCTATGTCCCGCCGGGTGTCCATGTCGACATCCCGCTGCAGGCCTACTTCCGGATCAACACCGAGAACATGGGCCAGTTCGAGCGCACGCTGATCATCGTCGACGAGGATGCGTCCGTGCATTACGTCGAGGGCTGCACTGCGCCGATCTACAAGTCGGACTCGCTGCACTCCGCGGTCGTCGAGATCATCGTCAAGAAGGGCGGCCATTGCCGCTACACGACGATCCAGAACTGGTCGAACAACGTCTACAACCTGGTGACCAAGCGCACCAAGGTCGAGGCGGGTGGCTCGATGGAATGGATCGACGGCAACATCGGTTCCAAGGTGACGATGAAGTACCCCGCTGTGTGGATGATGGGCGAACACGCCCGCGGTGAGGTGCTCTCGGTCGCGTTTGCCGGCGAGGGCCAGCACCAGGACACGGGTGCCAAGATGCTGCACCTGGCGCCGCACACTTCCTCGACGATCGTGTCGAAGTCCGTTGCACGTGCTGG
This sequence comes from Rhodococcus artemisiae, assembly GCF_036327795.1. Classification (NCBI taxonomy): domain Bacteria; kingdom Bacillati; phylum Actinomycetota; class Actinomycetes; order Mycobacteriales; family Nocardiaceae; genus Rhodococcus; species Rhodococcus artemisiae. The sequence continues at coordinate 233,625 of NZ_JAUTXY010000001.1, read as the reverse complement.
CGGTCGCGCGTCGTACCGCGGTCTTGTGCAGGTCAACAAGGGCGCGTACGGGTCGAAGTCGACGGTCAAGTGCGACGCACTGCTCGTCGACCAGATCAGCCGCTCCGACACCTACCCGTACGTCGACATCCGCGAGGACGACGTGACGATGGGTCACGAGGCCACCGTCTCCAAGGTCAGCGACGATCAGCTGTTCTACCTGATGAGCCGCGGACTGAACGAGGACGAGGCGATGGCGATGATCGTGCGCGGCTTCGTCGAGCCCATCGCCAAGGAACTGCCGATGGAGTACGCACTCGAGCTCAACCGGCTCATCGAACTGCAGATGGAAGGGGCAGTCGGCTAAATGACTGCGGAAGCAAAGAACATTCCCACCGCCGGCAAGCCGGCTTTGGATACCGCCGGCGAGCCGGCTGTCCGCAACGGTGTCCAGGACGCCGTTCGCGGTGAGAACCGCACACCGGCTGTCAATAAGGGCGAGGTGTTCACGTCGTTCGACGTGAACGCGTTCGAGATCCCCGGCGGCCGTGACGAGGCGTGGCGGTTCACCCCGCTGCGTCGGCTGCGTGGACTGCACGACAGCACGGCCGTCGCCGACGGCGCCGCGACCATCGAGGTCAGCGATGTCGAGGGTGTGCAGGTAGAGACAGTCGGCCGCGACGACACCCGATTGGGCCAGGGAGGAGTGCCGTTCGACCGGGTCGCTGCGCAGGCGTACTCCTCGTTCGAGACGGCGACCGTCGTCACCGTGGGTCGCGAGGTCGAGGTCGCCGAACCCGTCACCATCACGGTGACCGGCCCGGGCGAAGACCACGTGGCCTTCGGGCACCTGCAGATCCGGCTCGGAGCGTTCGCGCAGGCCACAGTCGTGCTCGATCAGAAGGGCAGCGGCACCTACGCGGAGAACGTCGAATTCGTCCTCGGCGACAGCGCGCAGCTGCGGATCGTCGCGATCCAGGACTGGGCCGATGACGCCGTGCATGTCGCGGCGCACCATGCCCGCCTCGGGCGTGACGCCGTGCTGCGGCACTTCACCGTCGGGCTCGGCGGCGACCTGGTACGCATCTCCGCCACCGCCAAATACGACGGCCCCGGCGGCGACGCCGAACTTCTCGGCCTGTACTTCGCCGACGACGGACAGCATCTCGAACAGCGTCTGCTCGTCGATCACTCGCAGCCGCACTGCAAGTCGAACGTGGTGTACAAGGGCGCACTCCAGGGCGACCCGGATTCGGGCAAGCCCGATGCGCGCACCGTGTGGATCGGCGACGTGCTCATTCGCGCCGAGGCCGAGGGCACCGACACCTTCGAGCTCAACCGCAATCTCGTGCTCACCGACGGTGCCCGCGCGGACTCGGTGCCGAACCTCGAGATCGAGACCGGCGAGATCGTCGGCGCCGGCCACGCCTCCGCGACCGGCCGCTTCGACGACGAGCAACTGTTCTACCTGCGAGCCCGCGGTATTCCGGAGGACCAGGCCCGACGGCTCGTCGTGCGCGGCTTCTTCCACGAACTGCTCGAGAAGATCACCGTGCCCGAGGTTCGTGAACGGCTCGAGGCCGCAGTCGAGGCCGAACTTGCTGCGGTCGGCGTCTGACGCGCCGCCCCGCCGTTACTCCCATTGACTTTCGAAGGAATCAGTAGACCGATGTCCAGCCCCCAGAACGTCCTCGAGATCAAAGACCTGCACGCGCGCGTCGCGCAGACCGATGCGAATGCAGAGCCGATCGACATCCTCAAGGGCGTGAACCTCACAGTCCGCTCCGGCGAGACCCACGCGATCATGGGCCCGAACGGCTCCGGCAAGTCCACGCTGTCGTACGCGATCGCCGGACACCCCAAGTACGAGGTCACCTCGGGCTCGATCACCCTCAACGGCGAGAATGTCCTCGAGATGAGTGTGGACGAGCGGGCCCGTGCCGGACTGTTCCTCGCCATGCAGTACCCCGTCGAGGTGCCGGGTGTGTCGATGTCGAACTTCCTGCGCACCGCCGCCACGGCCAGCCGCGGTGAAGCTCCCAAGCTTCGCCACTGGGTCAAGGAGGTCAAGGAGGCGATGAGCGAACTCGACATCGACCCCTCCTTCGGTGAGCGCAGCGTCAACGAGGGCTTCTCCGGCGGTGAGAAGAAGCGCCACGAGATCCTGCAGCTCGGTTTGCTCAAGCCGCAGATCGCGATCCTCGACGAAACCGACTCGGGACTCGACGTCGATGCACTCCGTGTGGTGTCCGAAGGCGTCAACAACTATCGCGAGCGCGAGCACGGCGGCGTTCTGTTGATCACCCACTACACGCGCATCCTGCGCTACATCAAGCCGGAACACGTGCACGTGTTCGTCGGTGGCCGCATCGTCGAGTCCGGTGGCCCCGAACTCGCCGACGAACTCGAAGCGAACGGCTACGAACGCTTCACCGCCGCTGCAGCGACGGCAGACATCCAGGGAGCGTGACCCTATGACGGTGCCGGTGCGGACATTCGACGTCACCCGGATACGGGAGGACTTCCCGATCCTCGGGCGCACGGTGCGTGACGACAAGCCGCTGGTCTACCTCGATTCGGGGGCCACCTCGCAGCGTCCCGTGCAGGTGCTCGACGCCGAACGCGACTTCGTTCTCACGCGTAATGCCGCGGTGCACCGCGGTGCGCACGCGTTGTCCGAGGAAGCGACCGACGCATACGAAGGCGCACGCGCCGTCATCGCCTCGTTCGTCGGGGTCGATCCCGATGAGGTGGTCTTCACCAAGAACGCCACCGAGTCGCTCAACCTCGTCACCTACGCATTCGCCGACGCCCGGTTCGCACACCGACTCGGACCCGGCGACGAGATCGTGATCACCGAACTCGAGCACCACGCCAACCTTGTGCCGTGGCAGGAACTGGCCGAGCGCACGGGCGCCACACTGCGCTGGTACGGGGTCACCGACGACGGCCGCATCGATCTGACGCGGTTGTACGGCGGTGGATCGCAGGCTCCCACCGATGGCGAGCTCACCGACGCGGTCAAGGTCGTGGCGTTCACCCACCAGTCCAATGTGACCGGTGCAGTCGCCCCGGTCGAGGAAATCGTCCGCCGCGCGAAGGCGGTCGGAGCGCTGGTGGTGCTCGACGCATGCCAGTCGGTTCCGCACATGGCGGTGGATTTCCGCGAACTCGGTGTCGACTTCGCCGCGTTCTCCGGGCACAAGATGTTCGGCCCGTCCGGGGTCGGGGTCCTCTACGGGCGCCGTGCCCTCCTCGCCGAGGTGCCGCCGTTCATCACGGGCGGATCGATGATCGAAACCGTGACCATGGACTCCACGTCGTTCGCGGCGCCGCCGCAACGATTCGAAGCGGGCTCCCCGATGTCGTCGCAGGCCGTCGGTCTCGGTGCCGCCGTGCGTTATCTACAGGACATCGGCATGGACGCCGTCGCCGCACACGAACACGAACTGACCGCTGCTGCCCTGACAGAGCTCGGTGGCATCGACGGGCTGCGCATCATCGGCCCGACCACCCCGGAACAACGCGGTGGTGCGGTGTCGTTCGTCGTCGACGGTATTCATGCTCATGACCTGGGGCAGATCCTCGACGACGAGGGTGTGGAAATTCGCGTCGGGCACCATTGCGCGTGGCCGCTGCACCGTCGATTCGGGGTCGCCGCAACCGCGCGCGCGTCGTTCGCGGTGTACAACACGCTGGACGAGGTCACCGCGCTCGGCGCCGCCATCCGTCGTGCTCAGGCCTTCTTCGGGGTGCGTGCCTGATGCGAATGGAACAGATGTACCAGGAAGTGATCCTGGATCACTACAAGCACCCCCATCACCGGGGCCTGCGCGATCCTTACGGTGCGGAAGTACACCACGTCAACCCGACCTGCGGCGACGAGGTGACCCTGCGGGTACACCTCGACGAGGGTGTCGTCGCCGACGTCTCCTACGACGGGCAGGGCTGCTCCATCAGCCAGGCCGCGACATCGGTCCTGACCGACCAGGTGATCGGCATGCCTGTCGAGGAGGCTCTGGCCACGGTCGCAAGTTTCGCGGAGATGGTCGGTAGCCGCGGCACAGTCGAAGGTGACGAGGACGTACTCGGCGACGGCATCGCCTTCGCCGGAGTCGCGAAGTACCCAGCGCGGGTCAAGTGCGCGTTGCTGGGCTGGATGGCATTCAAAGATGCGGTCGTGCAGATCGCCGACAGCACGAGCGACGACGAAACCGTTTCGAGCGGAGGACTGAACCGATGACCGAACCCGCCCCCGACACCGCTGTCGGCGACACCGAGCAGACCACCGACGAGGCCGCCACGGCCTTGGTGGCAGATTCGGCACCGCCTCTGGATCCCGTGCGTCTCGACGAGCTCGAGGAAGCAATGCGCGATGTGGTCGACCCTGAATTGGGCATCAACGTCGTCGACCTCGGGCTCGTCTACGGAATTTCCGAATCGGACGAGGCCGTCACGGTCGACATGACGCTGACCTCGGCCGCATGCCCTCTCACCGATGTGATCGAAGATCAGGCTCGCGGTGCCCTGGTGCGCAGCGGACTCTGCGATGACCTGCGCATCAACTGGGTGTGGATGCCGCCGTGGGGCCCCGACAAGATCACCGACGACGGGCGTGAGCAGCTGCGCGCGCTCGGTTTCACGGTGTGACCAGTACAGACACCTCCGAATCGGCGGATGCGCGGGCGGCCTCAGGGCCGGCGGCGGCCGCCGATTCGGTCTCTGAGCTCGATCCGATCATCGGTCTCGAACAGGGCCTGGTGATCCTGTGGCGCCGTGTCCGCGGTCTGATCCGCGATCGAGCCTCGGCGGTTCATCCCAAACTCGATCCGGTCTGTTATCCGATGCTGATGATCCTGCGTCGCGCCGATGCCGTGGCAATGGCGGATCTGCATGCAGACCTCGGCATCGAGAAGTCCACACTCACCCGCCGGATCGACAGCACGGTGCGGCTCGGTCTGGTCGAGCGGACACCCGACCCGAACGACGCGCGTGCACGTCTCCTGGCGCTGACCCCGGCGTGCCGGCAACGGCTCAGCGAACTCGAATCGGTGCACACCGAGCAGTGGCGCACCCGATTGTCGGACTGGGACAGCACCGACATCCGTCGACTCAACGAACTTCTCGGTCGTCTCGGCGACTCGATCGAGGTTCACGACGGCTGAACGGCCCCGACCGCGGAGATCTGATCCTCCTACGCGCGTTTGCGCGCAGTGCTCTTCTTCGCGGTGCTCTCCGAGGCCTGAGGCTTTTTCGGTGCCGCCTTCTTCGCAGCAGTCTTCTTCGCCGGGGCCTTCCGCCCGGTCGACTTCGTCCCGGTCGTCCCCGACTTCGTCGTGTCGGTGTCCTGCTCGTCGGTGTCCTGTTTCCCACCTGCGGCCTTGACGCTGCGCTGCAGGGCGGCCACCAGGTCGAGAACCTCGGCGTCCTCACCTTCGGTCGACGCCTCGGCGACCTGGAAAACCTTCTCGCCCCCGCGCTCGATCGCGTCGTCGAGCAGCGCGCGTAGTTCCAGCTGGTACTCGTCGGTGAACTCGGCGGGGTCGAAGTCGTCGGACATCGATTCGACGAGGGTCTCGGCCATTGCGAGCTCCTTGTCGGTCGGAGCTGTCACGTCGTCGAGCGCACCGAATTCGGCGGCACGTACCTCGTCCGGCCACAACAGGGCCTGCAGGACGAGAACCCCGTCGGTGGTCCGCAAGGCCGCGAGCCGGGTGCGTTGACGCAGCGTGAAATGCACGAGCGCGGTCCGGTCACTACGTTCGAGGGTAGCCGCGAGCAGTGCATAGGCTTTCGGGGACGCAGAGTCCGGCTCGAGATAGTAGGTCTTCTCGAACAGGATCGGATCGATTTGCTCGGTGGGAACGAACTGCAGGACAGGGATCTCATGTTTCTCGGCGGCGGGTAGCTTCTCGAAATCGTCGTCGGTGAGTACGACACGCACGCCCTCGTCGGATTCGTATGCCTTGTCGATGTCCTGGAACGGGATGATCTCACCGCATTCACTACACACACGCTGGTACTTGATCCGGCCGCCGTCGGCGGCATGGACCTGGTGGAATCTGATGTCGTGGCTTTCTGTGGCCGAGTACACCTTCACGGGGACGTTCACGAGCCCGAACGCGATGGCACCCTTCCAGATCGATCGCATGATTCCATCATGATCGACCCGGGCCGGAGGCGCTCGGCTTCACCGGATCCTCCGCAGGATCGACCACCGCACACCCGAAGGTGCGGCTCCGAACACCCGGCGCATCCCGTCGAGGGTTCCCACGACGTCGGTCCTTCCCGACAGGTAGGCGCGTTGCCGCGCGATCGGCAGGTCGAAGAACGCGGCGAAGAACTCGGGTACCTCCGTCGGGCGCAGGCCGAGCAGCACCTGCAGCCCCATGGTCCGAAACGTCGCCACAGCGCGCGCAGACCTCGGCCACAGCAGCCGGTAGGGATCAGATCCCGACCGGATCGCCGACGCCAGCGGATCCGCGGCGGCGAGCGCCGCAGCGACTGCATAACCCGTCGCCGGGTGCATCAGACCGCCGCAGGCACCGAACCCGAGCACACCGTCGTGCCGTCGCGGACCGCCCTCCACCGAGAACCGAACCCGCTCCACGGGTGCCGTGGCAGCGACCTCGACGCCGCGTGCGGACAATCGTGTCGCGAGCCTGCGCTGCAGCTCGGCGAGGGGGAGCGCAGGCCGTCCTACCAGGCACGTCTCTTCGAGAAGAACTCGTTCGTCGTCCAAGGGCACCGCATACAGGAACGATGGTGCGTCCGTCTCGGTGGTGCCGTTGTCGCGCCGCCAGTCCATGAACCACGCCGAACGTTCCTCGAGGGCCGGCGCCGCGGTGTGCGCGTCGGTCACCACACCGAACGCCGTCTGCTGTGCGGATTCGGATGACACCGGCACCCCGCGGGCATCGAAGACGTGTGAGGCGCGCAATCGCTGACCGTCGTCGAGGACCACCTCACCGGGACCGACCGAGCGGACACGGGCCTGGGTCACTGTCACCGATTCGAGCGACAGCGACCGCTGCAGCGCCGCGGTGTCCAGCACGGCATAAGGACGGTCGAGGACATGGGGACGGGTGGTCCACGCACCCGGGGACTCGACCCGGGCCGCGAGAACACTCTCCGGTAGCCACGGGGGCAATTCGTCCGCCCATGCACCGTAGGTGGCGGTCCACACCCGGTGCGGTGACGGGTCGACGGCCCGCACCGTCAGACCGGCCTGCGCGCAGCGCGCGGCCAGCGCGCGCCCGGACGGTCCCAGGCCCGCGACCAGGACATCCGCGGTCTGTGCGGCCCTCATTCGGTCCTCGCGGTGATCATGGGGTCACACTAATCCGGTCGCGCGCAGACGTAGCGCATCTCACCTCGTGAAACGGCACGTGGCGCGGTAAAATCAATGGTTCGTGTGCCGCGTGTCCGGCATGATGACCCACACACCACTCTCACCCATCGAGGAGCTTTACGCGTGATCACCGCCACCGACCTGGAAGTCCGCGCCGGCGCGCGGACGCTGCTCTCCTCACCGGGATCAGCGCTGCGCATCCAGGCGGGTGACCGGATCGGTCTGGTCGGGCGCAACGGTGCCGGGAAGACCACGACTCTGCGGATCCTCGCGGGGGAGGGCGAACCGTATGCGGGCGCCGTGATCCGCTCGGGTGACCTCGGATACCTCCCGCAGGACCCGAAGGAGGGCAACCTCGACGTCCTCGCCAAGGACAGGGTGCTCTCCGCACGAGGGCTCGACGAGATTCTCCGCAGCATGGAGAAGCAGCAGGCGTTGATGGCCGAAGCAGTCGACGACAAGGTCCGCGACCGCGCCGTGCGCAAGTACGGCTCCCTCGAGGAACGGTTCTCGACGCTCGGCGGGTACGTCGCGGAGTCCGAGGCCTCCCGGATCTGTCACAGTCTCGGCCTACCCGACCGCGTGCTCGGCCAGGCATTGCACACCCTGTCCGGTGGTCAGCGTCGCCGCGTCGAACTGGCCCGGATCCTGTTCGCCGCATCCGACGGATCCGGCGGCAAGTCGGACACCACACTCCTGCTCGACGAGCCCACCAACCACCTCGACGCCGACTCGATCACCTGGCTGCGCGGCTTCCTGCAGAACCACGAGGGTGGCCTCGTGGTCATCAGCCACGACGTCGATCTTCTCGCCGACGTGGTCAACAAGGTGTGGTTCCTCGACGCCGTGCGCGGCGAGGCCGACATCTACAACATGGGCTGGAAGAAATACCTCGACGCCCGCGCGACCGATGAGGCGCGTCGCCGACGTGAACGCGCCAATGCGGAGAAGAAGGCCTCGGCCCTGCAGAAACAGGCAGCGAAGCTCGGTGCCAAGGCGACGAAGGCCACCGCCGCGCAGAACATGGCCAAGCGCGCCGAGAAACTGCTGGGCGATCTCGACGACGTCCGGGTGGCCGACCGGGTCGCGAAGATCCGATTCCCCACACCCGCGGCCTGTGGCAAGACTCCGCTGATGGCGAAGGAATTGACCAAGGTGTACGGATCGCTCGAGATCTTCACCGGTGTCGATCTGGCCATCGACCGTGGGAGTCGCGTCGTGATCCTCGGGCTCAATGGTGCCGGCAAGACGACGCTGCTGCGCCTGCTGGCGGGTGTCGAGACCCCCGACCTCGGCGAACTCGAGCCCGGGCACGGTCTCAAAGTGGGCTACTTCGCGCAGGAGCACGACACGATCGACGACGCGGCAACGGTGTGGGAGAACATCCGGCACGCGGCGCCCGACGCCGGCGAACAGGACCTGCGCGGTCTGCTCGGTGCGTTCATGTTCACCGGTCCGCAGCTCGACCAGCCGGCAGGCACGCTGTCCGGTGGCGAGAAGACCCGTCTGGCTCTCGCCGGTCTGGTGTCGTCCGCGGCGAATGTGCTGCTGCTCGACGAGCCGACCAACAACCTCGATCCGATCTCGCGCGAGCAGGTGCTCGATGCACTGCGCAGCTACGAAGGCGCCGTGGTTCTGGTCACGCACGATCCGGGCGCTGCCGAGGCGCTGAACCCGGAGCGGGTCATCATGCTGCCGGACGGCACCGAGGACCACTGGTCACAGGACTACCTCGAGCTGATCCAGCTGGCGTGACCGCCTCGGGCCGGGTGCACGTGCTCCCTGCCCCACAGATTCTTCCTTCGATCCGGTCGGCGTTGCGCGATCCGCTCCGGGCGCTGCCTGCGTGAACTAGCCTGGGTGATGGGACCTTCGGCGAGGCGACGGGAGGATTCGATGGCACGAAATCCTGACACTGGGCAGCCTTCGTATGCGAAGGGAGCCAGAGTGACCGGGGAGTCCAGAGACCGGTTACAGGCCGAACTCAAGCGTCGCTACGAGGCGGGTGCGAGCATCAGGACGTTGGCGCAGGAAACCGGGCGATCATACGGTTTCGTGCACAACGTGCTTGTGGAGTCGCAGGTGCGTCTGCGTGGACGCGGCGGACCGAATCGGCGGCGTGCGACATCGGCGAGCAACAGCAGCAGTTGAGAACTTGTCCACGCCTCCGGCACTGAGCGAGGTCAGTCTCGGCGGCGCACCGATTCTTCGACGAGGTCGAGGACCCGGCCGAGTTCGATTTCCGCATGGCCTGATGCGAGCCGCGCGATGAGGCCGTCGAGGACGAGATCGAGATACGCGACGAGGACCTCGGTGGGCACGTCGTCGCGGAGTTTTCCGGCGTTACGCTGACGTTCGAGACGTCCGACCGTGGCCTCGGTCAATTCGGCCGAACGCTGGGTCCACGCTTTCGCGAACTCGGGATCGGTGCGCAGTCTGCGCGTGATCTCCAGACGGGTTCCGAGCCAATTGAACTGCTCGGGGCTGGAGAGCATGTCGCGCATGACTTGGACGAGGCCCTCGTTGCTGGCGACATCCGCCATGCGTTCGGCGTCTTCCTGCGCGAGCGCGAGGAACAGCCCGTCCTTGTCTTTGAAGTGGTGGAAGATTGCGCCGCGAGAGAGGCCGGTGGCGATCTCGAGGCGTCGTACGGTCGCTCCGTCGTAGCCGAAGTCGGCGAAGCAGCGCCGTGCACCGTCGAGGATCTGGCTGCGCCGCGCGGCGAGGTGATCCTCACTGACTTTGGGCACTACCACCCACATCCTTCCGGAAATAGGAACCACAGCGGTAAACAGGACGGTCGGTGGTGCACGGCGGGCCCGAGACGAGAGGTGTCCCGGGCCCGCCGCTGTCGCACCGGTGTGACCGTGGCGGTCACGAATCCGATCAGCTTCGGATCATGTTCCGCAGCACGTACTGCAGGATGCCGCCGTTGCGGTAGTAGTCGGCTTCGCCGGGCGTATCGATGCGGACGACCGCGTCGAACTCGACCTTCTCGCCGTTCTCCTTGGTGGCAGTGACCTTCACGGTCTTCGGGGTGACGCCGTTGTTGAGCTCGGCGATGCCCTCGATGTCGAAGACCTCGGTGCCGGTCAGGCCGAGCGAACCGGCCGACTCGCCCTTCGGGAACTGCAGCGGCACAACGCCCATGCCGATGAGGTTCGAGCGGTGGATCCGCTCGAAGGACTCGACGATGACGGCCTTGACGCCGAGCAGGCTGGTGCCCTTGGCGGCCCAGTCACGCGACGAACCCGAGCCGTACTCCTTGCCGCCCAGGACGACCAGCGGGATGCCGGCAGCCTGGTAGTTCTGCGACGCGTCGTAGATGAACGCCTGCGGGGCGCCTTCCTGCGTGAAGTCGCGGGTGTAGCCACCCGAGACGTCGTCGAGGAGCTGGTTCTTCAGACGGATGTTCGCGAACGTGCCGCGGATCATCACTTCGTGGTTACCGCGACGCGAGCCCAGGGAGTTGTAGTCCTTGCGCTCGACACCGTTGGCGTCCAGGTACTGCGCGGCCGGGGTGCCGGGCTTGATCGGGCCGGCCGGGCTGATGTGGTCGGTGGTGACCGAGTCGCCGAGCAGCGCGAGCACGCGTGCACCCGAGATGTCGGCAACCGGTGCCGGATCCATCGTCATGCCGTCGAAGTACGGAGCCTTACGAACGTAGGTCGAGTTCTGGTCCCACTCGAAGGTGTCACCTTCGGGAGTCGAAAGGTTCTGCCAACGGCTGTCGCCGGCGAAGATCGTGGCATAGGACTTGCGGAACATGTCCTGGCTGATCGCCGTCTTGATAGTCTCTTCGATTTCCTGCGTGGACGGCCAGATGTCCTCGAGGAAGACCGGGTTGCCCTCGGTGTCGTTGCCGAGCGAATCGGTTTCGAAGTCGAAGTCCATGGTTCCGGCAAGACCGTAGGCAATGACCAGCGGCGGGGATGCCAGGTAGTTCATCTTGACGTCGGGGGAGATGCGTCCCTCGAAGTTGCGGTTGCCCGAGAGCACCGCGGTGACCGACAGGTCGTTGTCGTTGATCGCCTTGGAGACGGCTTCGGGCAGCGGCCCGGTGTTACCGATGCAGGTGGTGCAGCCGTAACCGCCGAGGTAGTAGCCGAGCTTCTCGAGGTACGGCCACAGGCCGGCCTTCTCGTAGTAGTCGGTGACCACCTGCGAACCGGGCGCCATATTGGTCTTGACCCACGGCTTGGTGGTCAGGCCCTTCTCGACAGCATTGCGTGCGAGAAGCGCGGCACCGAGCATGACCGACGGGTTGGACGTATTGGTGCAGGACGTGATGCCGGCAACGACGACGGCGCCGTGATCGAGCACGAACTCGCCGGCGTCGGACTTGACGACCACCGGCTTGCTCGGACGGCCTTCTGCGCCGTTGGCAGCAGACAGAACGTCGACGGCTCCGTCGTCAGCGAAGGACAGCGCGGCCGGATCGGAGGCGGGGAAGGATTCTTCGACGGCCTCGTCGAGCTGGGTGTGCTCCGCCGGGAAGTGCTCTTCCACGTAGTTGTGGATGTCCTTGCGGAATGCGGTCTTGGACTCCGACAACAGGATTCGGTCCTGCGGGCGCTTCGGGCCTGCGATCGAGGGAACAACCGTTCCCAGATCGAGCTCGATGTACTCGGAGAAGACGGGCTCCTGGTCGGGGTTGTGCCACAGGCCCTGTTCCTTGGCGTACGCCTCGACGAGTGCGAGCTGCTCGTCGCTGCGGCCGGTGAGCCGCAGGTAGTCGATCGTTTCGCTGTCGATCGGGAAGATTGCCGCGGTGGAACCGAACTCGGGGCTCATGTTGCCCAAGGTTGCGCGGTTCGCGAGCGGAACCTCGGCGACACCCTCGCCGTAGAACTCCACGAACTTACCGACGACGCCGTGCTTGCGCAGCATGTCCGTGGCCGTCAGCACGACGTCGGTTGCGGTGACTCCAGGCTTGATCTCGCCGGAGAGCTTGAAGCCGACCACGCGGGGGATGAGCATGGAGACAGGCTGGCCGAGCATCGCGGCCTCGGCCTCGATGCCGCCGACGCCCCAGCCGAGCACGCCGAGGCCGTTGACCATGGTGGTGTGCGAATCGGTGCCGACGCAGGTGTCGGGGTAAGCCTGTCCGTTACGGGACATGACGGTCGGTGCAAGGTACTCGATGTTGACCTGGTGCACGATGCCCATACCCGGGGGGACGACCTTGAAATCGTCGAACGCGCCCTGGCCCCAACGCAGGAACTGGTAACGCTCGCCGTTGCGCTGGTATTCGAGGTCGACGTTGCGCTCGAGTGCATCGGCCTGGCCGAAGACGTCGAGGATGACCGAGTGGTCGATGACCATGTCGGCGGGGGAGAGCGGGTTGACCTTGTTCGGGTCGCCACCGAGAGCGGTGACGGCCTCGCGCATCGTCGCGAGGTCGACGATGCAGGGAACGCCGGTGAAGTCCTGCATCACCACGCGGGCGGGCGTGAACTGGATCTCGACGCTCGGCTCGGCCGACGGATCCCAGTTCGCGATCGCGCGGATGTGGTCCGCGGTGATATTCGCGCCGTCTTCGGTGCGCAGGAGGTTCTCGGCGAGGACCTTGAGGGAATAGGGGAGTTTCTCGGTGCCGGGGACCGACGACAGGCGGAAGATCTCGTACGAGTTCTCTCCGACCTGCAGCGTCCCCTTAGCGCCGAACGAATCAATACTGGTGCTCACATCAGCTCCACTCGTCGTCACGACTCGCCGTCGACGGGGCTGTGTCGACGGCTCAAGCGAGGCTCGCGACCATGGCCGGGGTTGACCGGTGCCGCGGCATCTCGCCGCAAGTCTAACAGTACGCTTGTCCTACATAGGCGGGGCGGGGTTCGACACGTCGGTGACAGCCGGTCTCCGCGCGAGAGTCGGTGTCCGAGCCGGCCCCGTTCATCGCGTAATGTGCGGTGGTGCCGTGCGAGTGCGGCATGCCTGCGACACCGACGGCGTCCCCGTCGTTCTCGGCTGACGCGGCGAATGCGGTTCGCCCGCTTCTGACCAGCACCACCGGAGAGAGATGTCTGCGCCACTGTTTCGTATACCCGGGCCCGCGGCCACGGACCTCCCTCCCGGAGTCACACTCGAGACCATCCTCGCCGACCTGGCCGACGATCAGGTAGCGGTCCCCGAAGACTTCGAGGTCTCGGATCTCGATCCCTCCGAACTCGTCGAGCAGGTGCAGCGTGCCCAGGAGCACGGCATCGACCTCAGTGTCGTCGTGGTCGACAGCAACCCGTACATGGATTCGCAACTACGCGACCTCGCCACCGCCGTCGGATCCGAGGACGGTGGCACCGTGCTGGTGCTCAGCCCCGATTGGGTCGGCACGTTCAGCGACACGGTCGACCGTGTGACGCTCGAGGCGGCACAGGATCGGACCTATACGGGAGACACGGTGGAGTCGACGACCAACTTCGTCGATTCGCTCCTCGAACCGTCCCCACCGTGGACATTGATGACCATCGTGTTGATTCTTGTGGTGGCGGCAGGCGCCGGACTGACGTATCTCGCCAAGCGGCGGCGGGTGGTCAGCGAACCGGTCGCGGGTTCCGGTGACGGCCAGGTTGCGCCCGGACGCACCGACTCCTCCTTCTCCTGATCTCCCTCGGTGGCCGCGCCACCATTCGATCGCGACCGATTCTTCTGCTGCGGTGACAACCGGGTCACGCCTGTGACCGGGACGGTCGCCGCTGTTCGGTCGTGGCCGACCAGGGCTTTCCCGACGAATATCTGTGACTGTCGTGCGGGGGGTGCCTACTGTGTCGTACGGTTCACGTGGCGCTCTTGGGGAAGAAGTGTCACAACCCGAGTTGCGGGACGCTGACCCGTGATCGGTACGAGATCATCAGCGATCGACCGCGCGACCGCGGGCGATCGGTGTTGTGCGCTCTTCTCCAGGCGTCGGGGTCGACCGGTGCGATCGGTCGGCACGACCGAGGGAGAGCACAGTGCGACGGTTCGGTATCCGCGGGGGGATTCCGCGACAGTCCTCGTCACACGACGGAGAGGCGACGCACCGAGATGGGTCGTCGGGTCGGGACAGGGACCTGTCTTCGCAAACACGGCGGCGTGTTCCGCGGTTACTCGCGGGGCTCGGGCTGATCACCACTGTTCTCGTCGGGCTCGGGTCCACAGCGGGAGCGGTGCCACCGCCTCCACCGAATCCGAGCGACTCGGAACTCGACGCCGCCGGCAACGCGGTGAGTTCCGGCGTCGACCGGATCGGCTCATTGATCGTGCAGATCGCCGGTGCCGACCAGCAGCTTGCCGAACTCGATGCCCAGGTGGCGATCAAGCGCGAAGACGTGAACCGTGCGCTCGTCGATCTGCAGTCGGCTCGCGATGCCGCGGATGCGGCGGCCCAGGAGGTAACAGCCTCGGAACTGGCGTTGCAGGATGCGGGAGCCCGGATCCGGCACGCACAGGACGATTTCGACGACTTCGCGCGCAGCAGCTACACGCAGGGCGTCAACGGCGCGTCTCTCGCTTCCTTCCTGTCGACGGACGGACCCGACGATCTTCTCGACCGCGCCCAGGTGATGCGACTGTTGTCCTCGGGCAGGACCGCGGTGCTCGACGCACTGGAACGTGCTCGCGCCACGGAGGCCAACAGCAACTCCCGCGCCCGCGCTGCGAAGCTCGACGCCGACGCCGCGGCGGCCGCTGCCGAACAACGCCGCTCCGAGGCGGAAGCCGCAATCTCGACGGCCCGCGCGGCGCTCGACGCGCAGACGAGCGAAAAACAACGCATCGAGCAGGAACGCGCACAGGCCCAGACCACACTCGACCAGGCGCGGACGAATGTCGCAGGGCTCGAAGGGCAGCGCGCCGAATACGTGGCGTGGGACGACCGCCGTCGCGCCGAGGAAGCCGCCGCAGCCGCAGCCGCGCAGGTCGCCGCGCAGGCCGCATCCGAAGCGGCGGTGCGGGTGGCAGCGGACGCCGCCGCGCGAGCGCGTGCCGCCGAACTCTCGAACGGACAACGTCCCCATACACAGCTCGACATTCCCGCACCGACCGTCACTGCACCGACAGTGACCGGTCCGAACGAGACCGAAGTAGCCGAGACCGAAACACCCGAGACCGAGCCGAACGAATCCGACGGCACGGGCACCGGCACCGAGCCCGACGATACGGGCGGCGACACCGGAACGGGCACCGACACAGGTAACGACGAGGACGAGGACGTCCGTGAATGGACGAATCCCGACCCCGCCGATGAGACCGGCCCGTCGACGTCACGCGAGTCCGGCCCCCGCTCGTCGCCGCGCACGACCCAGCGTCCGACGCTGACAGGGACCGCAGCCGTCGAAACGGTGATCGACCGAGGACTGTCGCAGATCGGTGTGCCCTACGCATGGGGCGGCGGTGACGAGAACGGACCCACCCGCGGAATCCGCGATGGTGGTGTCGCCGACAGCTACGGCGACTACAACAAGGTCGGATTCGACTGCTCCGGACTGATGATCTACGCCTTCGCAGGAATCGGCGTCTCCCTCCCGCACTACACCGGGTATCAGTACACCGCCGGTACTCAGGTTGCCGCGTCGGAGATGAAACGCGGAGACATGATCTTCTACGGACCGAACGCCAGCCAGCACGTAGGCCTGTATCTCGGCGACGGCACGATGCTCGAGGCGCCGCAGTCGGGTGCGCACGTGAAGATCTCGCCGGTACGCTGGGACGGCATGACACCGTATGTGGTGCGCATGGTGTCGTGACGGCAACGCGGCGCAGGTCGCGCGGGGGTGACGACACGGAATACCGGTACCTGCAATAGTGGTGCCGGCAGGTGTTTCCAGCGGAGCGACAGGCGAAAGCGGTGGATTGTTGGTGACCTCACGCGAGGGTGGGACGTCGGGGACTGCAGGGTCGAACGACAAGAGCGACTCGACCGGCCAGAAGAGCGGCGAGCGTAACAACGCAGTGAAAGCCCCGGTCGGGAACACACCGGCGGCGAACAACGCGGCAGTGAACACGACGAAGGCGCAGCAGCCGGCCCCGCCGCGCAACGACGGCCCGAAACCCGACGGACAGAACCGTGACGCCCAGAGCGCGCCGAAAGCGGTCGATCCTGCGAACGATGTCCGGCTCCTCGAACGGGCCATCTACGAGGTCAAACGGGTCATCGTCGGACAGGATCTGCTTGTCGAACGAATGCTGGTCGGCGTCCTCGCCAGAGGCCACGTGCTGCTCGAAGGCGTGCCCGGTGTGGCCAAGACCCTCGCCGTCGAAACCTTCGCCAAGGTCGTCGGCGGCTCGTTCTCGCGCGTGCAGTTCACCCCCGACCTCGTTCCGACCGACCTGGTCGGCACCCGGATCTACCGGCAGGGTCGCGAGGAATTCGACACCGAACTCGGCCCGGTCGTCGCGAACTTCGTCCTCGCCGACGAGATCAACCGTGCCCCCGCGAAGGTGCAGTCGGCGCTGCTCGAGGTGATGGCCGAGCGGCACGTGACCATCGGTGGAAAGACCTTCCCGATGCCAGATCCGTTCCTCGTCATGGCGACCCAGAACCCGATCGAGAACGAGGGCGTCTACCCGCTTCCCGAGGCGCAGCGCGACCGGTTCCTGTTCAAGGTCCTCGTCGACTATCCGACGGTCGAGGAAGAACGCGAGATCGTCTACCGCATGGGTGTCGCGGCACCCGAACCCAAGCAGATTCTCGGTAGCGACGAGTTGATCCGCCTGCAGACGGTCGCGAGTCGCGTGTTCGTGCACCATGCACTCGTCGACTATGTGGTGCGGGTGATCTTCGCGACCCGCGTCCCGGCCGAAATCGGTCTCGACGACGTGCAGGGCTGGATCGCCTACGGTGCCTCACCCCGCGCGACGCTCGGCATCATCTCTGCCGCCCGAGCGCTGGCGCTGGTTCGTGGACGCGATTACGTCATCCCGCAGGACATCATCGATGTCATCCCCGACGTGCTACGCCACCGTCTGGTGCTGTCGTACGACGCGCTCGCCGACGACGTCTCGCCGGATCACATCATCGGCCGGATCCTGCAGACCGTCGGCCTTCCGCAGGTCGCGCCTCTTGCGTCTGCACCTCCGCAGCCGGCACGTGCCGGCGCACCGTCCACCGGACCCGAGGCGGGTGCGGCGCCCCGGTGAGTGAACGCGCCCCCGGGTCGCCGCCGACGTTCCGTGCCGGTCAACTGCGTGAACCCGAACTCACCGCTGCGCTGCGCACGCTGGAACTGACGGTCCGCCGCCGCCTCGACGGTGTCCTGCACGGCGATCACCTCGGTCTGATCCCCGGCCCCGGATCCGAGCCCGGTGACGCCCGCGAATACCAGCCCGGCGACGACGTCCGGCAGATGGACTGGTCGGTCACCGCGCGCACCACCCACCCGCACGTCCGGCAGACCGTAGCCGACCGCGAACTCGAGACCTGGCTGGCACTCGATCTGTCGGCCAGCCTGGATTTCGGTACCGGAACCTGCGAGAAGCGCGACCTCGCGATCGCTTCCGTTGCCGCGATTGCCTATCTCACCGGCGGTGGCGGAAACCGTATCGGCGCGGTGGTGTCCAACGGACGCGACTTCGCGCGCATGCCGGCCCGCGGTGGACGCCTGCATGCGCAGTCGATGCTGCGCACGATCGCCACCACTCCGCACCCAGCGGATGGCACCCGCGGCGATCTGCGCGGTGTCATCGACTCACTTCGTCGCCCACAACGACGCCGCGGACTCATCGTCGTCATCAGCGACTTCCTCGGCCCCATCGACTGGGAGCGCCCGCTCCGGGCACTGTCTGCCCGGCACGACGTGCTCGCCGTCGAGGTCCTCGACCCGCGAGATCTCGAACTACCCGATCTCGGCGATGTCGTACTGCACGACCCCGAAACCGGCCGGACCCGCGAATTCACCACCACCCCGCAACTGCGCGCCGACTTCGCGCAGGCCGCCTCCGACCACCGTGCCGCAGTGGAACAGGCTCTGCGACGGTGCGGCGTACCGCGGTTGAGCCTGCGCACCGACCGCGACTGGATCGGTGATGTCGTCCGCTTCGTCGCATCCCGCAGACACAGCATCGGCGCAGGACAGGGGGGACGATGAGTTTCTCCGGTTTCGCCTCCCCGTGGTGGCTGCTGTTCCTGGTCGTCGTCGCGGCTCTCGCCGTCGGATACATCCTCGTGCAGCGTCGCCGGCTCACCAACACCCTGCGGTTCACCAACTTCGAACTGCTCGAGAAGGTCGCACCCGACAGACCGGGCCGCGCGCGGCACATCCCCGTCGCGCTGCTCCTCGTCGGACTCACGCTGCTGACCATCGCACTGGCCGGACCCACCTCCGAACAGCGGGTTCCCCGCAACCGCGCGACCGTTGTCCTCGCGATCGATGTGTCGTTGTCGATGGAGGCCACCGACGTCGCACCGTCCAGGTTGGCGGCGGCACAGGAAGCGGCCAAGTCGTTCGCCGACGACCTCACCCCGGGCATCAACCTCGGGCTCGTCGCGTTCTCCGGGACGGCGTCGGTCCTCGTCTCACCCACCACCAACAGAGAAGCGACGAAGACCGCGATCGATCATCTCCAACTGAGCGAACGCACCGCGACCGGCGAGGCGATCTTCACCTCGATGCAATCCATCGAGACCCTCGCCGCGGTCCTCGGTGGCAGCGACCAGGCCCCACCGGCGCGCATCGTGTTGCTTTCCGACGGCAAGCAGACCGTGCCCGAAAGCCCGGACGATCCCCGAGGCGGTTTCACCGCGGCCCGTCAGGCAGCGGAGAAGGACATCCCGGTGTCCACCATTTCGTTCGGCACCCAATACGGCAGCGTGACGATCGAGGACGAACAGATCCCGGTCCCCGTCGACGATCCGTCGCTCGAGGAGATAGCGAAGTTGTCCGGTGGTAGTTTCTTCGCCGCGTCCAGCCTCGAAGAACTCGAAGGCGCCTACGACACCCTCGAAGAGCAGATCGGGTTCGAGACCACCCGCGGCGACGCCAGCCGTCCGTGGCTCATGCTCGGTGTCTTTGCGGTCGCCGGGGGTCTGATCGCCGCGATGGTGCTCCGTCAGCGACTGCCCTGACCCGCGTTGTGGCAGCAGCGGTGCCTTTTCCGTACTCGATCCACTACCAGATAGGTTTGTCGGCATGACTGACGCAACCAGCGCCACGCCGTCGCGGCACGTGGCCACCCCCCGTTCGGTCCTCGTCACCGGAGGAAACCGGGGCATCGGCCTCGCCGTTGCCCGACGCCTCCAGGCGGACGGACACAAGGTCGCCGTCACCCACCGCGGATCCGGCGTGCCCGAGGACCTGTTCGGCGTCGTCTGCGATGTCACCGACAGCGACTCCGTCGACCGCGCATACAGCGACGTCGAGGAACACCAGGGGCCGGTCGAGGTACTGGTCGCCAACGCAGGCATCACCGACGACACCTTGCTGATGCGCATGACCGAAGACCAGTTCACGAACGTTCTCGATGCGAACCTCACCGGCGCGTTCCGGTGTGCCAAACGGGCCAACCGCGCGATGCTGCGGGCACGCTGGGGACGGATGATCTTCCTCGGCTCGGTTGTCGGCATGGCCGGTCAGGCCGGCCAGATCAACTACGCGTCCTCGAAGGCCGGCGTCATCGGCCTGGCACGCTCGGTGACCCGTGAGCTCGGCTCACGGTCGATCACCGCCAACGTCGTCGCCCCCGGCTTCGTCGAGACCGACATGACCGCCGATCTGTCCGACGACATGCGCGACATGGCGAAGAAGTTCATCCCGCTGCAGCGTCTCGGCAAGCCCGAGGACATCGCCGCGGTGGTCAGCTTCCTCGCCTCGGACGACTCCGCCTACGTCTCCGGCGCGGTGATCCCCGTCGACGGCGGTATGGGCATGGGCCACTAGCAGCCCGCGAACCGGACCACATCCGAAACTCACTGGAGGATCGACACACTCATGGGCGGACTGCTCGAGGGCAAGACCATTCTCGTCACCGGCATCATCACAGATGCCTCGATCGCGTTCCACACCGCGAAGGTCGCGCAGGAACAGGGCGCAAAGGTGATCATCACCGGATTCGACCGGCTCCGGCTGATCGACCGCATCGCGCAGCGGCTGCCGCAGCCGGTGCCGCCCGCGATCCAGCTGGACGTGCAGAATCCCGAGCAGCTCGAGGGCCTGGCGGACAAGATCCGGGAATTGGCGCCCGAAGGTATCGACGGCGTCGTGCATTCGATCGGTTTCGCGCCCCGCTCGTGCCTGGGAAGCCCGTTCCTCGACGCTCCCTGGTCCGACGTCGCGGTAGCAGTGGAGGTGTCCGCGTACTCGTACGCCGCGCTCGCCAAAGCCGTCCTGCCCGTGATGAACGACGGTGGCTCCATCGTCGGCATGGACTTCGATCCGGCCCGCGCCGTTCCGTTCTACAACTGGATGGGCGTCTCCAAGGCCACCCTCGAATCCGTCAACCGATACGTGGCGAAAGAGGTCGGCCCGCGCGGCATCCGCTCGAATCTGGTCTCCGCCGGCCCCATCAAGACCCTCGCTGCGAAGGCCATCGCCGGTGACGCGACCGGACCGGGCGCCGAAATGAACAAGCTCAACGACGGCTGGGCGGCCGCGTCGCCGATCGGCTGGGACGTCGACGACCCCACTCCGGTCGCGAAGACCGTGTGCACCGTGCTGTCCGACTGGCTGCCCGGCACCACCGGGTCCATCGTCTACGTCGACGGTGGCTTCCATTCGCAGGTCGGCTTCGGCGCCTGACGAACCGACCGGAGAAGTAGGAACAACACGATGGAGAACACCCCCGAGGCGTACGACGCGCTGATGGTGCTGTCGTTCGGCGGGCCCGAAGGCCCCGACGATGTGCGCCCGTTCCTCGAGAACGTCACCCGTGGTCGCGGTATCCCGCCGGAACGACTCGACGACGTCGCCCAGCACTACCTGCACTTCGGGGGTGTCTCTCCGATCAACGCGCTCAACCGCGCGATCATCGACGCCGTGCGTGCCGAATTCGATGCGCACGGAATCGATCTGCCGATCTATTTCGGCAACCGCAACTGGCACCCGATGGTCGAGGACACCGTCGCAGAGATGGCCCGCGACGGTGTCTGCAACGCACTGGTGTTCGCGACCTCGGCATGGGGTGGATACTCCGGGTGCCGCCAATATCACGAGGACCTCGCGCGTGCCCGCGAGGCCGTCGGGGCCGACGCCCCCGCGCTGACGAAGCTGCGCCAGTTCTACGATCATCCGCTCGCTGTCTCCGCGGCCGCCGACGCGATCGCCGCAGCCCGCACCGAGCTGCCCGACGAGGTCCGCGACGACGCCCGTATCATCTTCACCGCGCATTCGGTGCCCGTGCGCGCCGATGCGACCGACGGGCCCACCGATCTCGGTGGCCATCTCTACAGCAGGCAGATCACCGAGGCGTGCGCGCTCGTCGCCGCAGCCGCCGGTGTCGACGAGTACGACCAGGTGTGGCAGTCCCGCTCCGGTCCGCCGCAGGTGCCGTGGCTCGAACCCGACATCGTCGACCACCTCGACACGCTGTCCGACAAGGGTGTCGGGGCCGTCATCGTCGTCCCCATCGGCTTCGTCTCCGATCACCTCGAGGTGCTGTGGGACCTCGACACCGAAGCCCGCGACCGTGCAGCAGAACTCGGCGTCGTGTTCGCTCGCGCCGCCACGATCGGGACCGATCAGCGCTTCGTGGAACTGGTGCGCGGGCTCGTCCAGGAGATGACCGACGGTCTCGCGGCGCAACGGCTCGGGACGCTCCCGACGCTCGGAGTCGACGCCGACGGTCACGCCGTCGAGTGTTGCTCCCTGCCGTCCTGACTCACCCGCCTGAGACGACCGGTTCGACGACAGGCGGCGAGCCGAATGACCGCGGAACGAACCACGTCGGCAAGCTCCGCCGGATCTCCACCGGCCCGTCGATCACCACGGCGCCCGACCGCAGAGCCTTCGGCCACTCGAGCTCGCCGCGCCAGATCTCGGTCAAGGCGCGCAGATCCGCGCTGACGCGGACCGTGACTTCGAAGCCGGGGTCCTCGTCGCAGACGTCGACGTCGTCGGGTGCGATCACGATCCACCAGCGGCGTGAACCGCGCGCCGAGCTCAGGAACGTGAACTGTATGACCGTGCGGGTCTCGGGCGCCATCGTGTGATCGACACAACGGTGCATGTCCCACATCAGGAGCTTCGGATCCAGATCATGATCGCCGAGCCGGCCGGTCCACTGGGAACCCCAGGCACCGAGCGCCTCGACGACCGGTTCGAGTCCGCGTCCCGCGGAAGTCAGGACGTATCGGACGTCCGATCCGTTCTCGGTTCGCTCCACGATGCCCGCGACAGTGAGCTGGTGCAGCCGTTTCGACAGCAGCGTCGGAGATATCCGTGGCAGACCGCGCCGCAGCTCGTTGAAATGCTCGCTCCCGAGTACCAGTTCACGCACGATCAACAACGTCCAGCGCTCGTCGAACAGCTCCATCGCCTTCGCGACGGGGCAGAACTGGCGGTACGACGGCCCCATGAACGAATGTTATGCCCCTCTGCGGCTTCGAACCAGATTCGGCACCGAGTAAACAGAAAAGCAGTACAGATCGTGTACTGGAGACGCGGGCAGGCTACTTCGTACTGTCGAACCACACGCACTCGGAGATGAGTTGCGTACATCCAGTCAGGAGCATCGAGATGACCGACTCCACCACTCCCACCACCGACCACGCGCTCAAGGCGAAACACCGTGCGATGTGGGCACTCGGCGACTACCCGGCCGTCGCGGACACCGTCATACCCACCCTCGGTGCACGGCTCGTCGCCGCCACCGGCGTGCAGACCGGCGACCGGGTTCTCGACATTGCCGCCGGCTCGGGCAACGCGTCGATTCCCGCAGCGCTGGCGGGTGGCGATGTCACCGCCGGTGACCTGACACCGGAACTGTTCGAGGTGGGTCGTCGCCATGCGGCGGCGGCCGGTGCACGGCTCGACTGGACCCAGACCGACGCGGAAGCCCTGCCCTTCGACACCGGCGCCTTCGACACGGTGCTCTCGTGCGTCGGCATCATGTTCGCGCCGCACCACCAGGCGGCGGCCGACGAACTCGTACGCGTGACGCGCCCGGGCGGCCGGATCGGGCTGCTCGCCTGGACCCCGACCGGCTTCATCGGAGAAATGTTCGCGACGATGAAGCCGTACGCCCCGCCGCCCCCTCCCGGAGCCCAGCCGCCACCCCTGTGGGGAGACGAGACTCACGTGCATGGGCTGCTCGGCGATCGGGTGCGCGACATCGACACCCGGACGGAGACGGTGCGCGTCGACGCCTTCGGAACCGCAGCCGAGTTCCGTGATTTCTTCAAGCAGAACTACGGACCCACCGTGGCTGTGTACGCCTCGCTGACGGACACACCGGATCGGGCGGCGGCACTCGACCGCGACCTCGACGATCTCGCGCGCCGCTACGATCTCGGGCGGGGAACCATGGACTGGGAATACCTGCTGCTCACCGCGCGGCGCTCGTGACCGGGTCGCGGTCCGCCGCCGGGTCGTCGGGATAGAACAATGCCCGCCGGATCCCGAGCCCGACCTGCTCGCCGACCGTCGGCCGTAACCCCCGCACGGCACAACGGAAATCGGTCCCGCCACAGGTGACCACGACGTCACTGGCATCGCGGCCGAACAGCGACGACACGACGACACCGGCGTGGTCGGACGGCGCGCCCAGTGGAACCAACTCGATGTCGGCCGGCAGCACCGCGAGTGTGCCGGAGCCGCGCGAGGCTGTGCGGAGAACGTCCGACGACACCGTGACGGCGCGGTCGCCGGAGCGGAACCCTGCGTCGTCGAGAGACCCGCGCAGCACGTTCGCGTCCGACAGGAATCGCGCTACGAACGCCGACTTCGGTCGCGACACCACTTCTTCGGGCGTTCCGATCTGACGGATCCGGCCGTCCTCGAGAATCGCGACCCGATCGGCGAGCGCGAGTGCTTCGGCACGGTCGTGGGTCACGTGCAATACCGTCAGATTCCGTGCGCGGGTGAGCGTGCGCAGTTCGAGACGCAACCTGTCACGCAGCGGTTCGTCGAGCGCGGAGAGCGCTTCGTCGAGCAACAACGCACGAGGATGGGTCACCAGCGCCCGCGCCAGTGCGACCCGTTGGCGCTGGCCACCCGACAGTGTTGCGGGATCGCGCTTCTCGAATCCGTCCAGCCCGACCAGGTCCAGCACCTCCGCTACTCGCGCGGCGCGGCGGACCCGCGGCATCTTCGCGATCTCGAGCGGGTACGACACGTTCCGGCCGACGGAGCGATGTGGCCAGATCGCATGCTGCTGGAACACCATGCCCAGGCGCCGTTTCTCCGGCGGTACAGCACGGCTGCTGTCGGCGACCGTGTCGCCGCCGATCCGCACCGTGCCGGCGGTGGGCTCGAGGAACCCGGCGACGGTCCGCAGGAGCGTGGTCTTACCGGACCCGGACGGGCCGACGAGCGCGATGAACTCACCGTCGTGCACATCGATATCGACCTCGGTCAATGCGGCGGTGCCGTCCGGATAGTGCAGGTCCACACCGGTGAGGGTGATCGCCGACATAGCTGTGTTTCCTTCCCTTTTCGCCGTACGGCGGCTTTCGCTGTATCGCCGCGCCGGATCAACGCCCGCCGCGCGCACCGGCGAGCAGACCGAGCCCCGCGGTACCCACGAGCGCGACGACCAGTGACAGCGCCGATGCAGCGTTGTAGTCACCGGCCTGTTGCAGGTTGAAGATAGATACGCCGAGGGTCTGTGTTCCCGGAGAGACGAGCAGCACCGACATCGTCAGCTCACGCACCGCGGTCAGCGCGACGAGGAGTCCGCCGGTCATCGCTGCCGGGACGGTCATCGCCCACGGCACGTCACGCAAAGCTCGCAGTCGCGATGCACCCGACGATCGCGCGGCCTCCTCGAGCGCCAGGGGAGTCGACGACAACGGCGCCCGCACCGACTGCACCACAATCGCCAGGAACGCGGTGACATATGCGCACAGGATCACCCAGCGGGTGTCGAACAGGCCGGTGTAACGGCCGACGATGAGCCAGCCCACCGCGATCACCAGACCGGGGATCGCCTGCGGCAACATCGCCATCAGGTCGAGTCCGGCGTTGTCCCTGGATTGTGTGCGGGTGGTCAGGACACCGAGTATGAGGCCGACCACCGTACAGACCGCAGCTGCCCCGGTAGCGAGGAGCACCGAATTCTGGATGCCGACCAGGGTGCCGGGCGCCGTCAACGCTCCGGCGATGCTGTCGAGGGTGAGATTCTCCCATGTCAACGGCACACCGGGTGCCGGCAGCAGCGCCTGGGTTGCCAGTGCGAGGATCGGCAGGACCGTCGAACCGAGACCGAGTATCCATGCGAGGATCCCAACCGGAATACGCCTGGTGTCCAACGAGATCGGTTGGGGCGCTGTCACCGGGCCGTCGAGCTGCCGGCCGCGGCGGGCGAGTCGACGATCGGCGAACACCGCCGCGACCGCGAGAAGCAGCAACGCGACACCGATCGTGGAAACCACCTCGAGCGGACGATCGGCCGTGCCGGACTGGATATAGCGGTAGACCATCGTCGACAAGGTCACGTATCGCTGCGGCAACCCGACCAGGGCGGGGATTCCGAAGTCCGCGAGATTCGACACTGCGGTGAGAGTGAACGCGGCCAGCAGGGCGGGGCGCAGGAGCGGCACAGTGACAGTCCGCATCGCACGCCACGGACCGGCCCCGCCGATCCGCGCCACCTGCTCGAGATCGCCGGGCACCTTCCGCAATGCCGCCGCGATGATCAGGTACGCCATCGGATACGAATGCACCGTCAGCAGGAAGACCACACCGTCGCCGCCGTAGATGTTCCACAGCACATCCCCGAATCGTTCGGTCCAGAACCGGTTGATCATGCCGCTCGGCCCGAGCAGACCGGTCCATGCGATCGCCCCGACGAACGGAGGAATCAGCAAGGGTGACAGAAGGATCAACCGTAGGGCTGCGCGTCCGGGAAGATCGGTGCGATCGAGAAGCAACGCCATCGCCGTGCCGAGGAACACCGCGAACACCGCCGACAGGCCGGCCGACACGACACTGTTGATTGCCGCGGTCGCGATGTCGTCGTCGATAAGACGTTGCACGTGGCGACCGCTTGCGCCGAGCGAGACAACCGTGGCCAGCGGCGCAATGATCAGAGCGGCGACGAACACCCACAGCGCTACACGCACCAGGGTGACGGCGTCCACGCTGCCGCGGACACGCCTACGCCGCCGGGACTGCATCCCAGCGGCGACAGCGTGGACCTCAGCCGACAAGTTCGTTGAACGTGACAACCGCCTCGTCCTGCGAATCGGTGATCACCTGCAGGTCTGGGGTCAGCAATGCCAGTTCCGACATGGCCGGGGCACCGTCGGGTGTACCGACGTCGTCGCGCACCGGCAGATACGACTGCTCGACCGCAAGTTCCTGACCTTCGCGGCTCACGAGGAAGTCGACGAACTTCTGCGCGGCCTCGGTGCTGTCGGAATCGGCGAAGATGCCCGCCGGTTGAGACACGTACGGCACACCGTCGGTGGGGTAGCTCAACGCGATCGGCGACCCCTTCGCTGCGAGCTCACGGACCAGGTAGTCGACGACGATGCCGACGGGCTGTGTGCCGGCCGCGACGGCCTGTCCGACCGGGCCGTTGCTCTCGGCGATCACCGGCTCGTTGGCCGCGAGGCCCTC
Organism: Rhodococcus artemisiae; assembly: GCF_036327795.1. Taxonomy (NCBI): domain Bacteria; kingdom Bacillati; phylum Actinomycetota; class Actinomycetes; order Mycobacteriales; family Nocardiaceae; genus Rhodococcus; species Rhodococcus artemisiae. Next base: position 206,604 of record NZ_JAUTXY010000001.1, on the reverse strand, counting down.
GAGCCACGCCTCACCGAGCTCAGGGGTGTTCAACCACACCGCGGCGTTGTAGGCGGCGGCTCCGGACACATCCGGATTCGGCATGGTGATCCTGCCCAGATACTGCGGATCCGTCAGGTCCTGCCACGACATGGGTGGCGCATCCACCGCGCCGGTGTTGTAGGCGATCACGGTGGGGATGATGCGGGTGCCGACATAGAACCCCTCCGGATCCACGACATCGGGATCGAGTGCATCGGCGCCTGTCGGCGTGTACTGCTGTAGCAGTCCGTCGGACTTGTAGCTCTCGAAGGTCGGGGCGTCGGCGGCGAGCAGCACATCCGCCGCGATCGCGCCCGTGGTGCGCTCGGCTTCGATCCGTGCGGTCAGGTCACCGGTACCGGCGCGGAACACCTCGACGTCGATGTCGGGATTCTGCTCGTTGAACGCGGCGACCAGTTCGTCGATCTTCGCCTGCGGCTCCGAGGTGTAGACCGTCAGCGAGGTGGATGCCGCAGCGTCGGTCGTCGCGTCGGTGGATTCGTCCGGAGTGGCGGGCTCGGAACAGGCCGCCAGCGCAACAGTCAGGGCGGCAGCGACAGCGAGACCGGAGACGCGGCTCAGTGCAGAACGGAGGTTTCGCAATTTAGGTGTCATAGCGACGGGAATGATCTGCGATCGGTGTTGCCCGAAGGCACCGTGCACGCGAAGCCGAGGCGTCCCGAAGGTGAACTTCCGGCTGTCCTGCGACGATCCGCGTGGCGGGCGGCTACCGGTGGCGGTCCAGCGCGCCGAGCGTTGCTGCCACTGCTCCGAGACGGGCAAGTCGTACCGCCGACCACAAGGGACGCAGTGCGTCCTCGCGGGCGGCGGCCGCGGACGCCGAACCCGCCTGTAGGCCCTCGCCTGCGGACGCGACAGTCAGGATTGCCGCGACCTGGTCGGCGGATTCGAGAATGCGTACCGCCCGTGGCGGCAGAACCCCCGGATACCGGTGCCGCGCATACTCGGCGATCTGCTCAGCGATCGCGGCTCGAGGATCGGCGTGTCGGCCGTTGGTGTCCACGGTCTGGATTTTCGTCAAGGTCGCCGCGGCGTCGCGTACCGCTTCCTTCATCGTGAACTCGGCCTCGCCGAGACCGGGCGGTGTGGGCGGCTCGGGGAGCATAGGAAGCGCGAACACCTTCCAGTGCAAGACATCCGGACCTTCCACGGTCGGAACGAGCCCGAGGCCTTGCGTGCCGGGTGCGCCTGCCAGCACGCCCTCACCGGCAGCGAGTGCCGCAGTCGCGAATTCGGTGCCCACGGGCAGTCCGTGCACATCACCGGCCGCCGGGAGCACCAACCGGAGGCCCGCACCACCGGCAGGGTCGGCCCGGCGGATCGCCGTGAGCAACCCCGCCGCACCGTCCACCGGTCGGGTTCCGCGCAACCCTGCGGCTGCCGCGGCGTCCTCGTCGTGAGCGGCGACCAGATGCATCGGGGCCCACTCGAGCAGGGCGTCGATCACATCGTCGGCGGCAGCGTGGCCGGACAGCCACGAACCCGTCCACACGGCCACGGTCAGACTGGGAGAACTCACCGGACGAGCATAGAGCGATCCGCCGACAGCGTCCGGTCCATGTCGCGGCGTTCGGCGTGGCGCCATCGGGCCCTCGACGCTCTGTTCTAACGTGGTCGGGCGTGAGCCCACGAGATATGTACGGTGCCGACATCTATGCCGGGCACGGCCGCACGAAGAAGAAGCCCATCCCGGAACTCGAAGCCGAAAGAGACCTGGTGGTCGAAGACGCTGCGTCCGGATGGTGTGGGGCGGTGATCGGGTTCGAACGCACCTACGACGGTGACTTCGTCCGGCTCGAGGACGCAGGGGGGCGAACACGTCTCTTCGCGATGCGCCCGGCGGCGTTCCTCGTCGACGGTGTTCCGGTGACGTTGACGCGTCCGAAGTCACGCGCCGCAGCGACACCGACCCGGTCGGCGTCGGGGTCGGTCCGGGTCGAGGGCCTCCGTGCCCGGGTGGCGCGCGGTAGCCGCATCTGGGTGGAGGGCGTGCACGATGCGGCACTCGTCGAGCGGGTGTGGGGCCACGACCTGCGCGTCGAGGGTGTGGTCGTCGAGCAACTCGAGGGCCTCGACAATCTCGGAGCGCGGCTCGCCGAATTCCGGCCGGGCCCCGGGCGTCGCGTCGGGGTGCTGGCCGATCACCTGGTCGCCGGGTCGAAGGAGGAAAGGCTCACCCAGAATCTGGGCCCCTACGTGATGGTCACCGGGCATCCCTACATCGACGTCTGGGAAGCCGTTCGGCCGGCCGTATTGGGGATCGATGCGTGGCCGAAGATCCCACGAGGTCAGGACTGGAAGACCGGGGTGTGCCGCGAGTTGGGCTGGGGCTCGCCGCAGGACGGATGGCGCCGCGTCTACGGTGCCGTGTCGGGATTCCGGGACCTCGAATCACCGCTGCTCGGCGCGGTGGAACGATTGGTGGATTTCGTCACCGAAACCGAGAACCCCTGACGAGCGCATCGGTCGGACCGCTGATCTGCGAATCTGCGCCGGATGTCCGGATTGTGTCAGGATGGGCATGTGACGGCATTGATTTGGCTCATCGCCGGTGTCGCCTTGGCGGCCGGCGAGGCATTGACCGGCGATTTCGTCCTGCTGATGTTGGGCGGGGCAGCGCTGGCCACTGCCGGTGTCGCGGCCGTCACCGATCTGCCTGTGTGGTTCGACGCCCTGGTATTCGCGATTGCGTCGCTGGTTCTGCTGTTGGGGGTGCGTCCGCCGTTGCGGCGTCGCTACGCACAACCACCTGCCCTGACCACGGGAATCGATGCGCTGCCGGGCAAGCACGCGCTGGTGCTCGAGTCGGTCGATGCGCATTCGGGTCAGGTCAAGATCGACGGTGACGTCTGGACAGCGCGACCGCTGGACGAGACCGAATCGTACGAAGCCGGAACAACCGTGACCGTGATGGAGATCGACGGCGCAACCGCCGTCGTGTGGAGGGGTCCGTAGATGGAAGCATTGATAGTGCTCGCCGTATTGGTGGCACTTGTTGTGATCGTGGTGATCAGGTCGGTGGCGTTGGTGCCGCAGGCCGAGGCCGCCGTGATCGAACGACTAGGCCGGTACTACCGGACGGCGTCGGGACAGTTGACCTTCCTGGTGCCGTTCGTGGATCGGATCCGCGACAAGGTGGATCTGCGTGAGCGTGTCGTGTCGTTTCCGCCGCAGCCGGTGATCACCCAGGACAACCTGACGTTGAGTATCGACACAGTGGTGTACTTCCAGGTCACCAATCCGCAGGCCGCGGTCTACGAGATCAGCAACTACATCGCTGCTGTCGAACAGCTGACCGTGACGACCCTGCGCAACGTGGTCGGCGGTATGACGCTCGAAGAGACCCTGACGTCGCGTGATTCGATCAACGGACAGCTTCGCGGGGTCCTGGACGAGGCCACCGGCCGGTGGGGTTTGCGGGTGGCCCGAGTCGAACTCAAGAGCATCGATCCGCCGCCGTCGATTCAGGAGTCGATGGAAAAGCAGATGAAGGCGGACCGTGAGAAGCGCGCGGTGATCCTCACTGCCGAGGGCCATCGTGAAGCCGCGATCAAGACCGCCGAAGGCGACAAGCAGTCCCGGATCCTCTCCGCAGAGGGTGCGAAGCAGGCTGCGATCCTGGAAGCAGAAGCGGAACGGCAGTCGCGGATCCTGCGCGCGCAGGGCGACCGTGCCGCGAGCTACCTCGAGGCGCAGGGCGAAGCGAAGGCGATCGAGAAGGTGTTCGCGGCGATCAAGTCAGGTAAGCCGACGCCGGAATTGCTTGCCTACCAGTACCTTCAGACGTTGCCTCAGATGGCGCAGGGCGACGCGAACAAGGTGTGGCTGCTGCCCAGCGATTTCGGGGATGCCCTCAAGGGCTTCGCGAGGAATCTCGGTGCGCCGGGCGATGACGGTGTGTTCCGGTTCGAGCCGAGTCCGGTCGAAGAGGATCTGCAGCGGCCCGAGGACGACTCGGAGGAGGTCGAGGACTGGTTCACCACCAAGAGCGACCCCGCGGTGGCGCAGGCTGTCGCCGAAGCCGAGGCCGTGGCCCGCAAGCCGGTCGATCCCGATGTGCCCGTGCCGACGCCGCGACATCAGGCGGGCGGGGCCGCGGGAACGCCGCCTCAGGCGCTGCCGCAGTCGCAGCCCCCGCAGGCCGGGTGGATGCCCACCGGTGAACCGGAGCAGGCGGATCCCCAGCAGCAATATCCGCCCCAGCAATAACGCTTTCCGCTCGTAATCGTCGCGGCCCGCACCTCCGATGTGCGGGCCGCGACGCTGTCATACCGCGGGTGCGATCTGTGTGGCGGGGGCCATGGTGCGGCGCCGGCGACCGGCGACGAGGGGCAGCGTCATCGCTGCGATGATCATTCCCGCTCCGAGGGCGGCGACCAGCGAGATGGATTCGCCGAACGCGAGGGCGCCGAAGATCAGCGCGACCACCACCTCGAGATACGACAGACCCGATAGTTCGGCCGCCCGTAGGTGCTTGCCTGCGATGACGAGCAGGCCCAGGGCGAGCAGGCCGCAGACGACGAAGAAGCCGGCGGCCCACGCCCAGTTGGCGCCGGTCATGCCCGTCACGTCAGGGCGCGTGACCGCGACCATCGCCGCGGTGGCCACGGCGCCGAAGGCGAAATTCCAGAAGCTACGGACGTCGGCGGGCATGTCGGAGCGGTACCGGTAGCAGAGCAGTGCCAAGCCGTAGAAGATGCCCGATGCGACGCCTAGCACCGTTCCCAGGGTCTGCTGGTCGGACCCCGCCGTCGCGCTACCGCCGATCAGTCCGGCGGCCAGCAGCATCCCGGCGAACGCGGTCACCAGCGACAACGCGTCCATGCGAGTGATCGATTCTTTGAGAAGAACCCTGGCCAGCACCGTTGCGATGAGCGGACCGAGGTAGTGCAGAACCACCGCCCGCGACAGGTCGGTGAGCAGGGTGGACGACAGGTAGGTGGCCAGCGACAGACCGAGGAACACACCGCCGAGGACGATCGACGGGGACAACCGCGTGCGGCGGATGACGCCGAGCCGTCGGGAGAAGACGGTCAGGAGCAGCATTCCCACGGTTCCGACGAGCATTCGACCCAGCGTCAGGGCCTCGCCGAGCGCTGCGCCGGGCGGGGTGGCCATACGACCGAACAGCCCTGCGGCGCCCATGGTGGTCGCGGAGATGACGATGGCGGCGATGCCGAGCCGTCGATTCGGATGTGGTCGCGAAAGCGGGGGAGTGGTCGACGGTGCGACGGGAACGGGAACAGGCTGGACGCGCGTGGGCGCGCCGACGGTCAGCGACAAGGAACTTCCTCCGGACAGGGTGCATCACGCACCAGCGGTAGTGGTTCCCCGCTCTGTCATCGGACCTGAGAGCTTTCACGAATCCGTCAGGACTCGCCTACACCGTCGGTGAGCCCCGAAGGGCTGCTTTCCAGAGTTGCCTTGCGTGCGGCGGTCTGTGGGCCTGAGAGATTCCCGGGTGGTTGCTCCTTCGGCGCCCGCAGACGCGGGACTCTCCCGCCGCAGTTCCTTGGCATATTCAGTTGCGCCGCAATTATGCCAGCCGGGCTGCGGGTATGGGCGCTCAGGTGATCAGGGCGTGGCCGACCCCACACGCCGCGGCGGCCCACAGCACGCTCGTGGACGTGCCGATGATGAATTGCTCGGATGCCTGCGGTTCGCGCAGTTCCGGGTATCTGGCCAGGCCTTTGACCGCCATGATGATGGCGATCCCTTCCGGCCACCCGGCCAGGATCGATGCGGCGACCGCGCCGCGTTCGAGGACGCCGATGACCCGGCCACCGCGCAGCGGTCCCGGCGGGGGTGTCGGCGTCGGTCCCGCGTCGGGTTGCCGACGGGCGATCCGGAACGCGACAAGTACGGCCGGGCCGCCGCCGGTGATGGCGACGAGGGTGGTGAGGGTGAGCGTCGCCCCGAGCGCGAAGCCCTGAGCGGGGTCGGTGGCGGCCGCGGTCAGGGCCGCGATACCGAGTGCGATCGCGGTGACCGCCGCCCCGATCCACACCGGAAGACGCGGAATCAGGGACAGTGCCGGCGCGACGGCGGCGACAGCGAGGAGCACCAGGGAGGCGACGGTCAACGGTCGGCCCTTTCGAGGAGTCGGTGCAGGAGGGCTCGGCCCGCGAACTCGGCCTGCCACCCGGCGGTGAGCAACCGCTGGGACACGGCCTGTTTGCTGATGCCGAGTTCGGCGGCGATCTCGGCCTGGGACCGTCCGGCGCGGGCAAGCGCAACGGCTTCGACACCCTGATCGGTACGGCGGAGCACAATCGTCGCGAGCATGGTCAGAGCGGCATCGACGTCGGATGCGGAATCGGTGTCGGCGCCGTCCGCAGCAATGCGGCCGGGCACGTTCTTGGCGCGCTCGACGGCGATGCGGGCGTGCTCGAATGCGGGACCGCGACCGGCGCGGGTCTGGGCGGGCAGCGGTGTCTCGACGGGACCGATCCCGATGCCGATGCTCCAGTTGTCCCGGTCGAGGAGATTCAATACGAGATCGATGACGGTGCCGGAGTCGTCGGACACGGCCTGGACTTCGTCGCCGGCGGTGCGTTCGAACTTGCGGAGCAGGGGAGCGTCGCGGAGTTCGTCGAGCAGATCGGCGACGCGGTCGATGTCGCGGCGGCTGCCGCGTTGATCGACTGTCAGCACATACATGAATCAAGGATAGAGCCTTGAATGTTAAAAATCAAGCCTTCAGGCTTGTCTCATTCTCGTTCGGATCGATGACGGCATCGAGTGCCGACCCTGCAGGCTGAGGCAGACGCGCCTCGAGGAGGAGCCCGCCGACGCCGAGCGCAATACAGATCGCCGTCGTCCCCATCAGTGCAGGACTCGACTCCCCGGTGAGAACATCACCTAGGAGTACCACGGCAACGGTCCCCGGCAGGATCCCGACGATGGTCGCGAGCGTGTAGGGGGCCAGGCGCACCGCCGACACAGCACAACAACAGTTCACGACGAAGAACGGTGCCGCGGCGATCAGCCGCAGCGATCCGACCGCGAGCCAACCGCGTCGTGCGAGGCGCAGATCGACGGCCTTCGCCGCGGGATGCGTCAGATACGACGCCACAACGCCTCGTCCCAGCGCTCGTACCAGCACGAACGCGAGAACCGCGCTGACGGCGGTCGCCGCGCCGGTGACCGCGATCCCGACCACGGGACCGAACAGCACACCGGCACTGAGGGTGAATACCGTGCGCGGAACCGGGGTGATCGTCACAAGGGAGTGGACGGCGAAGAAGATCAGGACCAGCAGGGGGCCGTCGACCGATTCCGACCACTCCCGGATCTGCCCGATCGATGGATGGGGAAGCAGCAGCGCCGCCGCCGCCAAGACTGCGAGAAGTACGAGGATGCCGATGACCCTGCGGTCCCTGAGAATCCTCATCACGGAGGCTCAGCCTACCTGCCGTGGTCTGCACGCACCTGGCACGCCGAGATACGGACTGCAGGATCACACAACCGCGTTTCGCGTGGTTATCGATCGCTAGCGAAATTGTGGTGATCCCCACGATTATTCACCGGAGTGTGCGGCTAGCATCACAACGACATCGGCTTAATGTTTTGCGAGGCGCCACGCCCCGTCGGCCCACCCCGGCCGCCCGAGAGCCTGCCCACCCGCAGTAGGAGGAAATCGCACGTGTCATTAGCAGCAGAGGCCGAGGACGCCGCGCGCGCATACGCGCAGTGGCAGCAAGCGGTCGCGGGCGTACTCGCCAAGTCGCGCCGCGTCGATCCGGCAGAACTCGGCCCGGAGCCGCAGCGCCTGCTCGAGACCACCACGTACGACGACGTGACGGTTGCCCCGCTCTACAGCGGCCGCGACGAACGCCCGGAGGCACCCCTGCCCGGGCAGTTCCCGTACACCCGTGGCGGCTCGTCCACCCGCGACGTCAACGCCGGCTGGCTCGTCAGCGCCCGCTTCGACGGAACCGACGCCAAGGACCTGGGCGAGCGCATCCTCGACTCCCTGGAGAACGGCGTCAGCGCACTGTGGCTGCAGGTCGGAGACGGGGCACTGCCCGTCGACGGACTGTCCACGGCGCTCGACAAGGTGCTCGTCGACCTCGCACCCATCAGCCTCGACGCAGGCAGCGACCTCGCTGCCGCCACCGAGGCCCTCTACACGTTCCTCGACGCACGCACCGATGTCGCCGACCGTGCCGCAGTGCGCATCACGCTCGGCGCTGCACCGCTGACCAGCGCCTTCTCCGGCCGCGCCGACATCACGGTCGACGACGCCGTTGCCCTCGCCACCGCGGCAGCAGAGCGCGTCGAGACCGTTCGCGCATTCACCGTCGACGGCACCGCTTTCCACAACTCCGGTGCCTCCGACGCCGAGGAACTCGGCGCGGCCATCGCCGCCGGCATCGAGTATGTCCGCGCGCTCGTCGCCGCAGGGCTGTCCGCGCAGCAGGCCCTCCGCCAGATCGAGTTCCGGTTCGCGGCCACCGACGACCAGTTCCAGACCATCGCGAAGTTCCGCGCAGCCCGTCAGCTGTGGGCGCGTGTCGCACAGGTTGCAGGAGCGAGCGACGCCGGCAACGCACCGCAGCACGCGGTGACCTCCGCTGCCATGATGGCCCAGCGCGACCCGTGGGTGAACATGCTCCGCACCACCCTCGCCGCGTTCGGCGCCGGAGTCGGCGGCGCCGACGCCGTCACCGTCCTGCCGTTCGATGCCGCGCTCCCCGCCGGTGCCGTCGGCGTGTCCGAGGCGTTCTCCGCACGCATCGCCCGCAACACCAACCTGCTCCTGCTCGAGGAATCCAATCTCGGCCGCGTCCTCGACCCGGGCGCCGGATCCTGGTACATCGAGGACCTGACAGCGCAGGTCGCGGTCAAGTCGTGGGAGTTCTTCCAGCAGATCGAGGCGGCCGGCGGCTACCGCGCGGCGCTCGACGCCGGGCTGGTCTCCGAGCGCATCGCCGCGACCCGCGCCCGCCGCGAGTCCGACATCGCGCACCGCAAGACCTCCGTCACCGGCATCAACGAGTTCCCGAACCTCGGCGAGGCCCCCTTGCCCGCCGGTGTCGCCGACTCGGGTGCCTTCGCGGCGCGTTACGCAGCACCGTTCGAGGCGCTGCGCGACCGCTCGGACGTCTACCTCGCTGTGCATGGCTCCCGGCCCACGGTGCTGCTCGCGCCCCTCGGACCTGTCGCCGAGCACAACGTGCGCACCACCTTCGCCAGCAACTTGCTCGCGGCCGGTGGCATCGAGGCATTCAACCCCGGCCCGGTGGATCCGAGCGACGACACCCTTGCCGCCGCGGTCCGCGACTCCGGCGCCACCGTCGCCGTGCTGTGCGGCACCGATGCCCGCTACGGCGAGCACAGCGGCACCGCCACCGCCGCGCTGCGCGCAGCAGGGATCACCACCGTGCTGCTCGCCGGCCCTGAGAAGGCCGTGGGTGACGCGCAGGGCGACAACCGCCCGGACGGTTACCTCACCGCGCGTATCGACGCGGTCGCCGCACTGACCGATCTTCTGAACACCCTGGGAGCGTAAGTGAGCATCCACCCCGAGATCGGCAGCTTCGCCGATGTCCCGCTGACAGATCCGGATTCCCCGGAACCCGCTGCTCCCACTGCGGAGCAGACCGCCGCGCTCGTCGACTCCGTTGCGTCCGCGAACAACTACACCGTCGACGACGTCGTGTGGAACACCCCCGAGGGCATCGACGTCAAACCCGTCTACACCAAGTCCGACCGCGACGCCATCGCCGCCGAAGGCTACCCCCTCGGCAGCTACCCGGGCATCGCGCCGTTCGTGCGGGGCCCGTACCCGACGATGTACGTCAACCAGCCGTGGACCATCCGCCAATACGCGGGTTTCTCGACGGCAGCCGAATCCAACGCCTTCTACCGTCGTAACCTCGCTGCCGGTCAGAAGGGCCTGTCGGTGGCCTTCGACCTCGCGACCCACCGCGGCTACGACTCCGACCACCCGCGCGTCCAAGGCGATGTCGGTATGGCCGGTGTCGCCATCGACTCGATCCTCGACATGCGTCAGCTGTTCGACGGCATCGACCTGTCGAAGGTGTCGGTGTCGATGACGATGAACGGCGCGGTGCTGCCGATCCTCGCGCTGTACGTCGTGGCTGCGGAAGAACAGGGTGTCACCCCCGAGCAGCTGGCCGGAACCATTCAGAACGACATTCTGAAAGAGTTCATGGTCCGCAACACCTACATTTACCCGCCGAAGCCCTCGATGCGGATCATCTCCGACATCTTTGCGTACACCAGCACCAAGATGCCGAAGTTCAACTCGATCTCCATCTCGGGCTACCACATCCAGGAGGCCGGAGCCACGGCCGACCTGGAGCTGGCCTACACCCTGGCCGACGGTGTCGAGTACATCCGCGCCGGTCTCGACGCGGGCATGGAAATCGACAAGTTCGCACCGCGCCTGTCGTTCTTCTGGGCCATCGGCATGAATTTCTTCATGGAGGTCGCCAAGCTCCGCGCCGGCCGGCTCCTGTGGGCCGAACTCGTCGAGAAGTTCGATCCGAAGAACGCGAAGTCGCTCTCCCTGCGAACCCACTCGCAGACCTCCGGCTGGTCGCTCACCGCACAGGACGTGTTCAACAACGTCGGACGCACCTGCGTCGAGGCGATGGCCGCGACCCAGGGACACACCCAGTCGCTGCATACCAACGCACTCGACGAGGCGATCGCGCTGCCGACCGACTTCTCGGCCCGCATCGCGCGCAACACCCAGCTGCTGCTGCAGCAGGAGTCCGGTACCACCCGGCCCATCGACCCGTGGGGAGGCTCGCACTACGTCGAGTGGCTCACCCACGAACTCGCCAACCGGGCCCGCGCGCACATCGCGGAGGTCGAGGAGGCCGGCGGTATGGCGCAGGCCATCTCCGAGGGCATCCCGAAGTTGCGTATCGAGGAAGCTGCTGCCCGTACCCAGGCACGCATCGACTCCGGCCGCCAGCCGCTGATCGGTGTCAACAAGTACGTGCCTGCCGAGCCCGACAGCATCGAGGTTCTCAAGGTCGAGAACTCCAAGGTGCGCGCCGAGCAGCTCGCGAAGCTCGAGCAGCTGCGTGGCGACCGCGACGAGGCGGCCACTCAGGCTGCGCTCGGGGAGTTGACCCGTGCTGCCGCAGCCACCGAGGGCGGCATCGAGAACAACTTGCTGGCGCTCGCGATCGACGCGGCCCGCGCGAAGGCCACCGTCGGGGAGATCTCCGACGCTCTTGAGAAGGTCTACGGTCGGCACCAGGCCGAGATCCGCACGATCAGCGGCGTCTACCGCGACGAAGCTGGGGAGGCGAGCAACATTTCCACGACCATCGCACTCGTCGAGAAGTTCGCGGAGGAAGAGGGACGTCGTCCCCGTATCCTCGTCGCGAAGATGGGCCAGGACGGCCACGACCGCGGACAGAAGGTGATCTCCACCGCGTTCGCCGACCTGGGATTCGACGTCGACGTCGGACCGCTGTTCCAGACCCCCGAAGAGGTCGCCCGGCAGGCGGCCGACAACGACGTGCACGTCATCGGCGTGTCGTCGTTGGCAGCGGGACACCTCACGTTGGTGCCCGCGCTCAAGCAGGCGCTTGCAGAGGTGGGCCGCGAGGACATCATGATCGTGGTCGGCGGCGTCATCCCGCCCGGTGACTTCGATGAGCTGTACGAAGCCGGTGCTGCGGCGATCTTCCCGCCCGGCACCGTCATCGCCGACGCTGCGGCCGGGTTGCTCACCAAGCTGGCCGACCAGCTCGGACACTCCCTCGCGAGCTGACATGAGTGACACCTCGATCGGGAATACCGTGACGCGCAGGCGTCCGGTCGACCTCGATGCCCTCGCGGAATCCGTACTCGCCAACGAGCGCGCCGGACTCGCGAAGGCGATCACCCTGATCGAATCGACTCGCGACGACCATCGGGAGCAGGCGCAGCAGCTGCTGCTGCGCCTGCTCCCGCGCGCGGGCGGTGCGATCAGGGTCGGTATCACCGGCGTCCCCGGGGTCGGGAAGTCGACGTTCATCGACTCGCTCGGTATGTACCTGCTCGGTAAGGGACATCGGGTCGCGGTGCTCGCCGTCGACCCGTCGTCGACCCGTACCGGTGGCTCGATCCTGGGCGACAAGACCCGGATGGCCCGGTTGTCCGGGGAACAGGACGCCTTCATCCGGCCGTCGCCCACCGCCGGCACTCTCGGCGGTGTCGCCAAGGCGACCCGCGAAACGATGGTGCTGCTCGAGGCGGCCGGGTTCGACGTGATTCTGGTCGAAACCGTCGGTGTCGGGCAGTCGGAGGTCACCGTCGCGAACATGGTGGACTGCTTCTGCTTCCTTACGCTCGCCCGCACCGGCGACCAGTTGCAGGGCATCAAGAAGGGTGTACTCGAGCTCGCCGATCTGGTCGCGGTGAACAAGGCGGACGGCAACCACGAGCGCGACGCGCGTGTCGCTGCGCGCGAACTGTCCGGCGCGATGCGCATGGTGCATCCGCACGACGCGTTGTGGAAGCCGCCGGTGATCACTATGAGTGGTCTCGAAGGCCTGGGGCTGGATACGTTCTGGGACACCGTCCTCGAGCACAAGAGGGTGCTCACCGAGGCCGGACAGTTCGACGAGAACCGCAGTCGCCAACAGGTCGATTGGACGTGGACGATGGTGCACGACCAGCTGCTCCGGCGACTCGAAGGCAATCCGCGCGTCAAGGCGATCCGCGGTGACGTCGAGGCCGGAGTGCGCGACGGGTCGCTCACCGCGGCCATCGGTGCGCAGCAGATCCTCGATGCTTTCGACGGTGTCGGCGGCGACGAGAACGACGGTCCCGCTCGGTGACCCAGGGCATCGGTGCGCGGATCGCGTTCGCCGGTTTCGGTGTACTCGCCGCGGTGCATCTGATCGCCCAGCTGATCGACCCCGAGACCATGCTGGTCGATGCCACTCAATGGCTGCTCATGCCGGTGCTGGCGACCGCGCTCGTACTCGGCACGACCGCGCCCCGATCACGGCTCGTCGAGCTGACGCTGGTGGCGTTGACCTTCTCCTGGCTCGGCGACACGGCACCCGATCTGTTCGACGGTGACACCTCGTTCCTGGTGCTCGTCGGATTCTTCCTGTGTGCGCAGGTGACGTACATCGCGGCGTTTCTGCCGTATCGGGCCGGGAGCGTGCTGCACACCAGGCGGTGGGTACTCGTCGTATTCGGTGTCGCCGTCGTCGCCCTCGTGGCGGTGTGCGCTCCGGGCGCAGGTGTGCTGCTGATCCCCGTCGTGGTCTACGCGTTGTGCCTGGCCACGATGGCGATCCTCGCCACCGGCGTCGGGCGCGCCGTCGCGATCGGCGCGGTGATCTTCGTGGTCTCCGATTCGCTGATCGCGCTGCGCGCGTTCGTCTCGGATTTCCCCCTGCCGCTGTCGGGCTTCTGGGTGATGCTCACCTATATCGCGGCGCAGGTACTCATCACCCACGGGGTGATGACCCGGGACCGGGCTGCCCGGGATGAGGACGCCGATCGGAGTGCGGCGAGCACACTCGAGTGACCCGACACGAGAACGGGCGCGCTCACCATCTCGGTGATCGCGCCCGGGTCGTCTCGGACCGGTTGTTCAGAGGCCCAGAATTTCGGTGGCGGCAGCGACGGCGGCCGGTCCGTCCAAACTGGGGGAGTCGGACCACTGCCCGCCCGTGATCGAGACACGCACGTCCGGGAACTCGACGGTGGTGACGGTGATGCCGGCCGCGTCGGTGCCCATGTTCATCGTGTACGCGACGCCCCCCTTCGACTCGACGGCGCTGTCGGAGAGCACTTCGAGACCTGCGGTGCCGAGTACCGAGGTGTCCGACACGGCGCCGTTCCCGGTCTCGATCATGACCTCGACCGTGCGGATGTCGTCGAGGCTTGCGGCACTGGCGGGCGTCGACCAGGTGCAGTACACGCCGTAGTCGCTCGAGCCGTTGTTCGGATCGGCGTCGAGTCCTTCGATGTACTGTTCCACGGCCGGGGCCACGTCGTCGCAGCTCGAGAACTTCGCGAGGAGGTCGGCGTCGAGCGTCTCGACGCTGACATCTCCGTCGGAGAATGTGGCATCGGCAGTCTCGGAGGCGTTGCCGCTCTCGGAGGCCGACGTGTCGTCGTCGGACGAGCAGGCACCGAGGGTGAGAGCGCAGGCAAGGATGGCAGGCAGAGCTGCAAGGCGGAGTCGATTCACGCGGCGAATGCTATCGGGTGCCAAGCGCCGTAATGATCTTGGTATGGGCGTTTTGTCCCGCCGGGGTACGTGCTAGATTTTTTGGCCCTGCGGGTCTTCCTGCAACGCTGTCGGGGTCGGCGCCTCGAGATTCTCGAGGCCGCCCGACGACTCGACCGAAGTGAGTTTCGAACGCTTCCACGACACGACCAACAGGGTGATCCAGCCGGCGATGAGCAGCACGTAGAGCAGTGTCGCGACGGTGCTGGACACCTCGAAGGTGTCGAACAACTTGTACAGGTTGGTCACGACGATCACGCCGCCGACGGCGGTCCCCAACAGTGTCGCCGGAACGCGGGAGACCAGCCATGCGGCCACCGGGGCGGCAAGCGCACCGCCGAGTGCCAATCCTGCGACGATGAGCAGGTTGTCGAGCGACTCGCGCCCCAGGCCGATCAGGAAGCCGATGCTAGCGGCGACCGCGACGAGGAATTCCGAGGCACTGACCGAGCCGATCACCGTGCGCGGCGCGGTCTTTCCGCGCGAAAGCAGTGTGCTGGTGGTGATGGGACCCCAGCCACCGCCGCCGCTCGCGTCGATGAAACCACCGAAGAATCCGAGTGGTGAGAGGAACTTCGCGGTGTGCGGCGATCTACGGGCATCGGCCACGGCCGGCGGGCGCACCGAGAAACGCAACGCTACGTACACACCGATGACCAGCAGGATCGTCGCCGTGACCGGCACGGCTGCCTCCGTGGACAGGCCGGACAGGACAGTGGCACCGAGGAACGCGCCGACCGCGCCGGGCACACCGAGTCGCAACACGACCTTCCAGTCGATGTTGCGGAACCGCCAATGCGCAGCACCGGAGACCAGAGTTGTGCCGACCTCGGCCAGGTGGACGGCGGCACTCGCGTGCGCTGCGCCGACACCGCTGAAGATCAGCAGGGTGGTGGCAGTGACACCGAACGCCATGCCGAGTGCACCATCGACCAACTGGGCACCGGCACCGACCAACGTGAAGACGAGGAGATTGAGCATGCATCGCTCCGTGCGACTGGAAGGGACCTAGACGAACACGACGAGCGGTGCGACACCGCTCAGAAGGACATCCAGGAACAACACTCGCAGTCGAAGCACGCGCCACGACGGGTGGGCCAGAACGCCATCAGCGCAAGCCGAGCGGCCGGAGCCGTCTCGATGCTCGTCGCGTGCATGGTGCCCCATCTTCCGTCGGATACTTCGGTCGCTGGATGAGCGACCGATCGAGCATAACCCGTCGCCGATGTCGGATCCACGCCGGTGCGCGCAGTCAGGGCAGGCGGCGCGTCGAGATCTCGAAGCCCGCCGCTCGGAGCCGTTCGGTCAGCACGTCGCCGAACGCCACCGCGGGCGTGAGCACCCCGCCACCGGCGTGCAACGCCGAACCTCCGACGGCCAACGACAGCGCGGATTCGCTCAGCATCACCGCGGTCGCCTTGTATCCGGGATCGCCCTTCGCGGCGAACCGCGCTGTGTAGCGGGCGCCGGTCTCGGTGGTGGTGTACAGATCGACCGTGAAATGCCCGCGTTCGCGGGTCTGCTCCGACGGGCCCTCACCGGGGGCGGGCAACACCTTGTCGAGCAGGAACCTGGTCGGGCGGAACGACAGGCCCGCCACGAGGGCACCCAGCCCCGCTGCGACTGCCCCGGCGATCAGAGGGGATGCCACCGACGAGCCGACGTTCATCACCTCCCGATACCGGAACCGCGGCCCGTAGGTCCCCTCGGTGAGGGCGCTGCTGCGCCGTACCACCCGGGTGTTGACCGACGCCATCGCGAACGGCGCCTTCCATCCGGTGACCTCCGGAGCGATCGCCTTGCCGTCGACCAGCGCGATATCACTCTGCCGGCCGTGATCGGGCTCCAGATCCCGGTCGGGTGACAACGAGTAGGGACTCGCCGCGATCTTCCGTGCAGTGCGATCGCCGCGCACTACATCGAGCTGGTTGCGCAGTGAATCGATCGTGCCGCCGCTGACACCGCCGCGCATCGACGTCAGGACGTACGTGGTGTCGGTCAGTGCGCCGGCACCGTCGGCGTCCGCGGCGCGCCGCAAGGCATGCACACCGAGATCGGACGGAACCGAATCGAACCCGCACGCGTGCACGATGCGGGCGCCGGTGCGGTGTGCGATGTCGTCGAACCGGTCGATGCTCTCGCGCTGGAACAAAACCTCGCCGGTCAGGTCCACGTAGTCGGTACCTGCCTCGGCGCACGCCTGGACCAGCGGCAGGCCGAAACGGGCGTAGGGGCCGACCGTGGTGATCACCACGCGAGTCTCGGATGCCATCGCGGCCAGGGAATCGGGATCGTCCGCATTTGCGATGATCAAAGGCCACTCGGCGGCGGTGGGAGGAAGCGCCCCGCGCACGGATTCGAGTTTGTCGTGGGAACGACCGGCGAGACCGACCGTCAGACCGGACGGCAGGTGGTGTGCGAGGTACTCGGCGGTGAGCCGGCCGACGAAGCCGGTAGCGCCGTAGACGACGACGTCGAGATGGCGTGAGGCAGTCATGCCGCCACCCTACTGTCGAGTAAGTCCTAGTGCGCCCTTTCTCGCCCGCGTGCGTCCGTGGCGCACCCACAGCACCGACCACGACACCACGACACAGACCACGACACCCGCGCGGACCAAGCCGAGTGCGGATTCGGGATAGATCACACCGGTCAGGTAATGATCGATGAATCCGCCCGGGGGTAGCCCCGAGTCACCGGCCTTGTCCCGGGCCCAGTTCTCTGCCGACGTCAACGGGCAGTCGAACCCCACGATCACTGATCCAGCGCCCCACACCACGGCGAGCACATGGGTGACAATCGTGCGTGGCCACCGCCACGTGAGAAACCCGCCGAACGCGACGTAGAGCACGAACAGCAGATGGACGAACGCGGTGGCGTCGGCGAGCAGCCGGTAGACCATGCAACCAGCGTAAGCCGATCATTCGTCCTTCACGACGAGTACCGGAACAGCCGCTTCGATGATCATGCGCTGCAGCCCACGTTCGAGCAGGAACTTGCCGGTTGCGGTCCGGCCGCGGCTACCCACCACCGCCCTTTCGGCGCCGCTGCGCGCGAGCAACTCGACGAGTGTTCCGACCGAATCACCGTCGTGGACGTCGGTGAGCAGTTCCCAGTCGCCCTCGCCGAGAATCTCACGGACGTCGGCGTCCACCGCCTCACTCTCGGCGGGGTCGTCGAGCAGAGCCAGCACGACCAGTTTCTGCCCGCGGTCGGCGGCCTCGCGGGCGCCGGCACGCAGGGCGGCGCGTCCCTCGGGGGTTTCGGCATGGACGACGGCGACAGACATGATGCTCCTATGCGCGGTGGGACAGTGGACCACGTCTATCAGTATCGCGGCCCGCACCGGTGAATCCGGAATCCGATCGGTGTGCAAGTGATCTCCGCCGGTGGTGTCGTGTCGGCCGGATCTCACCGGACCGGATGTCACCAGGGCGCCGGGGTGTAGTCCTTGAGGAAGCACCCGTACAGATCGACGCCGGCTTCGCCCTGCACGATCGGGTCGTACACCCGTGCCGCCCCGTCGACCAGATCGAGCGGTGCGTGGAAGCCTTCCTCGGCCAGCCGGATCTTCGTGTGGTGGGGTCGTTCGTCGGTGATCCATCCCGTGTCGACGGCAGTCATGAGGATATCGTCGCTGAACATTTCCTCGGCGCTCGTGCGGGTGAGCATGTTGAGCGCGGCCTTCGCCATGTTCGTATGCGGGTGTCCCGCACCCTTGTATCGGCGACCCGCGAACTGTCCTTCCATTGCAGAGACATTGACGACGTACTTGCGGCGCGCCGGTGACGAGGCCATCGACGGGCGCAGCCGGTCGACGAGGATGAACGGCGCCACCGAGTTGCACAACTGCACCTCGAGCAGCTCGAGTGGCTCGACCTCACCCACGGTCTGCACCCAGCTGTTGGTGTGCACCAGATCGGGAAGCAGGCCGCCGGCGTCGATCGCGATGCCCGCGGCGATCCGCTCGGGAGTCGCGGACCCGGCCACCATGGCCAGCGACGACACGGACTCCGCCGACAACGCACTGTCCGAGAGGCTCCCGGCGAGGGCGGCGGGATGCGCATCCGACGGCTTCCCGAACGTGAGGACCTCTGGACGAGGCCCTGCCGGAAGGGCCGCAGACTCGGCCTCGGCGAGCGCCGAATAGGCGCCGGGGGAGCGCCGCACGGTCTGCGCCGCGTTGTTGACGAGGATATCCAACGGGCCCTGCGCTGCGACCTCGTCGGCGAGGGCGACGACCTGCGCCGGGTCGCGAAGATCGATACCGACCACCCGCAGGCGGTGGATCCAGTCGGCGCTGTCCTCCATCGCACTGAACCGACGGATCGCGTCGTTCGGGAAGCGGGTGGTGATCGTGGTGTGCGCGCCGTCGCGCAGCAGCCGCAGGGCGATGTACATGCCGATCTTGGCGCGGCCACCGGTGAGCAGTGCACGTCGACCGGTGAGGTCGGTGCGGGCGTCACGCTTGGAATGATTCGCGGCAGCACACTCCGGGCACAGCTGATGATAGAACGCGTCCACCTGGGTGTACTTGTTCTTGCACACGTAGCAGCCACGCGGACGCAGCAGCGTGCCCGCGGTGGCATTGCGTGCGGACGAGGTGAGCGGAACACCGGCGGTCTCGTCGTCGATGCGCGTGGGGGAGCCGGTCGCGGTGGACTCGAGCACTTCGCGATCGGCGGCGGCCTTTCGGTCGCGTCGCTCGTTGCGGCGGCGCCGCTTGAACTTCTTGAACATGTGCCCGACGGCGCGCTGCACCGTGACCGCATCCGGGTGATCGGCCGCGAGTCCACCCGCCAGATCGAGTACGCGGAGGCAGGTGTCGAGTTCGGCGGGATCGATCCGATCGGATCCGAGTGTGTCGGTGAGTGTCGCTGCAGTGTCGCTGTGGGGGTCCATGTGCCCTTTTCCGGTGTGTGGTGAAGCCCGATAATGGTACCGGGCGAGCGCGGACGGCCCGACGCTCGTGTCCTGAGGATCACTTCGGAGGGAATATGAGTTCGACCGCACCAGCGGATGCGACCTGTGCCAAGAAGAAATTCGCCGACATGCCGCCGTGGCAGAGAGCCCTCGTGCTCGTGCTCGCGAGCATCCAGCTCTCACTCGCCGCGAGCGCCTGGGCCGATCTCGCGACGCGGCCTGCCGAGAAGGTCAACGGCAACAGGCTCGAGTGGGCGCTGATCATCGCCGTGAACTTCGTGGGGCCGATCAGCTATTTCCGCAAGGGTCGCCGCGACTGAGTGGCATTCCCTCCGACGAAGGTGGCCCCGCACCTGAAACAGGTTCGGGGCCATCATGTTCGGGGTGTCCGAGGGGGGACTTGAACCCCCACGTCCGTTAATAGGACACTAGCACCTCAAGCTAGCGCGTCTGCCATTCCGCCACTCGGACCGGTGCCACACGAGCACACGGTGTACTCCCGCTCTCGCGGGCGCTGTCGGAAACAGTAGCGCATGGATGCGCCGTTCCCCAATTCGCCTCCCCAGATCGGTTCGGGGGCGCGTTCACCCTGCCCGTCGTCGTGACCGACGATCATCCGGACAACGATGAAGGCCCCGAACCTGATCGGTTCGGGGCCTTCATCGTCTGTCTCGACTCAGAGTGTCCGAGGGGGGACTTGAACCCCCACGTCCGTTAATAGGACACTAGCACCTCAAGCTAGCGCGTCTGCCATTCCGCCACTCGGACTTGATGCTCGCACCCGCTCCGGCGGGCGCTGTGAAAGATTAACGCACCACGCCCCAGCTCCCAAATCGCCACCCCCACC
The DNA here is from genome assembly GCF_036327795.1 of Rhodococcus artemisiae. Taxonomy (NCBI): domain Bacteria; kingdom Bacillati; phylum Actinomycetota; class Actinomycetes; order Mycobacteriales; family Nocardiaceae; genus Rhodococcus; species Rhodococcus artemisiae. The sequence continues at coordinate 186,571 of NZ_JAUTXY010000001.1, read as the reverse complement.
TGCAGTGATTCACAACGCCGTCGGTGGTAGACATGCAGGCATGGCCACCACGTCGAGCGCGCACCAACCGTCCCGAGCCGAAGCCGAGGTCGTCGACCTCGTCTCCCGGCTCATCCGCTTCGATACGTCGAATACCGGCGACCTCGCCACTACCCGCGGCGAGAAGGAATGTGCCGAATGGGTCGCGTCCCAACTGCAGGAGGTCGGATACGAGACCACCTACGTCGCATCCGGTGCACCCGGTCGAGGCAACCTGTTCGCCAGGCTCCCCGGTGCCGATCCGGACCGCGGTGCGCTGATGCTGCACGGCCACCTCGACGTGGTCCCCGCCGAACCCGCCGACTGGAGTGTGCACCCGTTCTCCGGCGCAGTCGAGGACGGCTATGTCTGGGGTCGTGGCGCCGTAGACATGAAAGACATGGTCGGGATGATGATCGCCGTCGCCCGACGCTTCAAAGCGGAGGGCATCGTCCCGCCCCGCGACCTCGTCTTCGCATTCCTCGCCGACGAAGAAGCCGGCGGGACCTACGGCTCCCAATGGCTGGTCCGGCACCGCCCCGACCTGTTCGAGGGGATCACCGAAGCTGTGGGTGAGGTGGGCGGCTTCTCCCTGACCGTCCCGCGACCCGACGGCACCGAACGCCGGCTCTACATGGTCGAGACCGCAGAAAAGGGCCTCGGATGGATGCGTTTGACCGCGAAGGGGCGCGCCGGACACGGATCGTTCCTCCACGAGGAGAATGCCGTCACGATTCTCGCACAGGCCGTCGCGCGGTTGGGCACTCACACGTTCCCGCTCGTCGTCCCTGACTCTGTTGCCGAGTTTCTCGCCGCCGCGGGGGAGGAGACCGGACTGGACTTCGACCCCACCTCACCCGACCTCGAGGGCACTCTGGCCAAGCTCGGCTCGATCGCCAGAATTGTCGGCGCCACGCTGCGCGATACCGCCAACCCGACGATGCTCGATGCAGGCTACAAGGCGAACGTCATTCCGCAGACCGCCGAAGCGGTCGTCGATTGCCGGATCCTGCCCGGTCGCCGCGCCGAGTTCGAACGCACCGTCGACGAACTGATCGGCCCCGACGTGACCCGTGAATGGATCACCAGCCTCGATTCCTACGAGACCACGTTCGATGGCGACCTCGTCGATGCGATGAACGCCGCTATCGAGGCGCACGACCCCCTCGGGCGCACGGTGCCGTACATGCTGTCGGGAGGTACCGACGCCAAGGCGTTCGCCAAGCTCGGGATCCGCTGCTTCGGCTTCGCGCCACTGCAGCTGCCCCCGGAACTCGACTTCGCGGCCCTGTTCCACGGGGTCGACGAGCGTGTTCCCGTCGAGGCGCTGCGCTTCGGCACGCGTGTCATGGAACACTTCCTCATGCACTCCTGATCACCGAAACCGATCACCGAACACAACCCGAAAGGACCGGTATGGCCTTCGATTACGACCCGTACGAGTTCCTGCCCACGCTGCCCACCTTCCAGGTGACCAGCAAGGACTTCGCCGAAGGCGAGGAGTGGAAGCTCCCGCAGGCCAGCGGCGCCTTCGGAATACCCGGCGGTGGCGACATCTCCCCACAGCTGTCGTGGTCCGGCTTCCCGGAAGAAACCAAGAGCTTCGTCGTGACGGTCTTCGACCCCGACGCCCCGACCGCCTCCGGCTTCTGGCACTGGGCGGTGGCGAACATCCCGGCCTCGGTCACCGAACTGCCGTCCGGCGCCGGTACGGCCGATGCGTCCGCATTGCCGACGGGAGCCGTGCAGCTGCGCCACGACGGTGGCGCCTTCGGATTCATCGGTGCGGCGCCGCCGGCCGGACACGGCCACCATCGCTACATCGTCGCGGTGCACGCCCTCGACGTCGACACACTCGAGGGCGTCGGGCCGGATGCGAGCCCGGCGTTCCTCGGATTCAACGTATTCGGACACGCCATCGCGCGCGGCCTGCTCACCGGTACCTACGAGGTGAAGTAGCAAGATCGCTCTGACCGAAGGTGACATTCGTACACTCCAAGTGACCGAACGTCACCTTCGGTCGGTGGGGCGGAGTGGCGGTCTCAGCGACCGGCCCCCACTGCATCGGCGATCGACGCATACCCCGACGCACGCAGCTTGCGGGCGAGGCCCTTGTTGAGGCGACGCGTCCAGAACGCGCCGCCGTAGATGAACCCGGTGTACCCCTGCACCAGCGATGCACCGGCCAGGATGCGCTCCCACGCCTGTTCGGGCGTCTCGATCCCACCGACCGACACCAGCGTCAATCGATCACCGACACGCGTGTACAGCCGTCGCAGTACCTCGAGGGACCGTGCTGCCACGGGAGCACCCGACAGGCCACCGGCCCCGATCTCCTCGATACGGGCGGCGTCGGTACGCAATCCGTCGCGGCGGATGGTGGTGTTGGTGGCCACGATCCCGGCGAGTTCCAACTCGACAGCGAGATCGGCGACCGCGTCGACGTCCTCGTCCGACAAGTCCGGGGCGATCTTCACGAGCACCGGCACCGTCACGGTATCGAGGACCGCCAGCAGCAGCGGACGCAGCGACTCGACGGCCTGCAGATCCCGCAGGCCCGGGGTGTTCGGGGACGAGACGTTGACCACCACGAAATCGGCGAGTGGACCGAGCAGCTGCGCGCTCGCGGTGTAGTCCTCCGCAGCCTGCTCGGCGGGCACGATCTTCGTTTTGCCGATGTTCGCGCCGATCGGCACCGTCCTGCGGCGCTGCCGCAGGTGATTCGCGGCCTCACCGGCACCGTGATTGTTGAACCCCATCCGGTTGACCAGCGCTCGATCCTCCGGCAACCGGAACAGTCGCGGCGCCGGGTTGCCGGGCTGCGCCTGCGCCGTGACCGTACCGATCTCTGCGAAACCGAACCCGAGTGGGCCCCACGCGTCGACACCCTTGGCGTCCTTGTCGAAACCTGCGGCCATGCCCACCGGATTCGGGAACCGGACACCGAACACGGTGTTGTCCAGCACCGGATCGTCGACGGCGAGGATCTTCGACGCGAGCGCGCGGGTCGGCCCGAAGCCGGTGATCAGACGTAGCACCAGGAACACCAGGTGGTGGATCCGTTCCGGCGGCACGAGAAACATCACGCGAAGAAGCAAGCGGTACACGAACGACTCCCTGCAGAGTGGGCGCGAGGCCCGGATATTCGATCAGCGGACGGTGGGTTCGGGGATGTGACGGCCGGTCTTGCGCCGACGCAGCAGCACGCGTCGACTGCCGTCGGGGTACAACCGCAGCCGGGTCAGCTCCCAGCCGTGGAACTCGGCCGAGATCGCGAGCCGCAGCGAGGCGCTGATCCGCGAGACTTCCTTCGGAAGCTTCAGCGGCACGTACTCGTAGTCGTCGTTGCTGGTATCCCACCCCACGGGGAGGCGGGTGAACCGGCTCGCATTCTCGCTGGTCATCACTACCCTTCGACCGGAATCCTCTGCAGTCCATCGCCGGTCGCCGATGCCACCACCAGTGCCGCATCTGCGGGATCGACGGCGAGCGAGTTGGGTTGCCGCACCGTTGCGAAGCGGTGGCGCTCCCTCGGGATACCGGTCGACAGATCGTAGCCCACGACCTCGTTGCTGCCGGTCAGGGTGACCCACACCAGGTCACGTTTCTCGTCGTAGGCCACCGCGTAGGGTGCTGGGCCCACCGGATAACGCTGCCGCAACACCAGCGAGTCGAGCGTGTGGACGAGCAGTTCGTCGCCGTCGGTGTCGGTGACGAGGACGCGCCCGAACGGGTCGCTGGTCATCTGCGTGGCGCCGTCACCGGCGCGCAGTGCGATACGCAGGTTTGAATCCTCGAGGTCGAGTTCGGTGATGGACGTCTGGTGCCGGTCCAGCGCGGCGACGGTGTCGTCGGTGACAGTGAGTGCGTCGACGGAGACGAGTCCGCGGATCGTGGACTCCACGTCACCGGTCTCGGGGGCGACGATGAGCACTGTGCCGTTCGACGTGCCGACCGCCCAGCGGCCGTCGGGCAGGACCGCGGCCGAGAGTGCCTCGCCGTCGACCGGCACCTCCGTGACGGTTCCGGTGGTGGTGTCGACCTGCGCGACCACGCCTGCCGCGGGCGCCAGGACGGTTCCGTCGGGGCCGGGGGAGACGGTTGCCGCGGCTGTGGGCAACGCCACCTCGCGCGGGTCTGCGCCTGCTCCATCGATCAACAGCAGCTGCTGCCCGTCGTCGACAAGGGCTGCGACGACGCTGGTGCCGGGGGCGATGACCATCGCTTCGACCGACTCCGCGAGGGGAGTGACGACGCCGGCGGGTGTCGTGGTCACCGCGGGTGCCACTGCAGCGGTGGCCGGGTCGCGGGTCGGTACCGACTCGGCCGCGTCCTCGGACGAGGAGCATCCGGCGACCAGCGTCACCGCGAGCCCGATCACCACCGCGGCGCTGCGCATCACCGGTCCACCCATCGTCGTTGCTCCTCGCTGTTGTGCTGTGGCTGTGGCAGTGCCCTGCAGGTGCCGCCGTCATCCAGTCTTCCCGATCGTCATCCCGGGGGTGCAAGCGCCTCCGCGCCGGTCGATGACGGTGTGACGTGGCGCTCACAGCGGCGACGCGGGTACCTCCCGATGCGGCAGCACGAGGGGGGTCCCGGTCTCCGGGTGAGCGCTGACCCGCACCGGATAGTCGTAGACGCGGCTGAGCAATTCCTCGGTGAGCACCTCGTCCGGGCTGCCGTCGGCAACGAGGCGCCCTTTCTCGAGCACGCAGATTCGGTCGGCGTACGCGGCCGCGAGGCCGAGGTCGTGCAACACCACCACCACCGCGTGTCCGTGATCGGCGCGGGATCGCACCACCCGCATGATCGTTTCCTGATGTCCGATGTCGAGTGCTGCGGTCGGTTCGTCCAGCAACAGCGTCTGGGTGTCCTGGGCGAGCACACGGGCCAACGCGACCCGGGCACGTTCACCGCCCGACAACGCGGGGAAGGGGCGGTCGGCGAGGTGCATCACGTCGCAGGTTGCGAACGCGGCGTCGACGAGTTCGACGTCGGAGGCCTGGCGGTCCGTGCGTGCCCACGCGGCCCGGCCCATCTGCACGATCTGCCGCGCCGTGAAGGGAAAGCCGACGGTGTGCTGCTGCGGCAGCACCGCACGTCGTCGCGCCAACGCCAGGGGAGTCCATTCGTCGAGATCCCGTCCGTCGACCTCGACGTGCCCGCCGCTGAGCGGATGGTCGCCGGTCAACGCGGAGAGCAATGTCGACTTGCCCGCGCCGTTGGGGCCGACCAGTGCCACCACTTCGCCGACGCGAACCTCGAAGTCGACGCCGTGCAGGATTTCGCGTTCGCCGCGCTGCAATCGGATCCCGGTTCCGCTCAGGGGCACGGAACCGGGCGTGGCTCGCTCGGGCAGGTCGCGGCGGCCACGTAGCCGGTCGAGTATCGGCGCGAGGGGAGAGGTGAACGACATCCGGCTCACGCCCACCCGCCTTGCTTGGCTCGGGTCCGGCGCAGCATCAGGAAGAACACCGGGCCGCCGATCAGTGCGGTGAGCATGCCGAGCGGCAGGTCGGCGTTGGGCACGAGGGTGCGGGCACCGAGATCGGCAGCCAGGAGCACTACCGCGCCGCCCAGGACACTGGCGAACATGAGCACGCGGTGGGCGGGGCCGAGCGCGAGACGCATCAGGTGCGGCACGACGAGCCCCACGAACATGATGATGCCGGTGAATGCCACCGCCGCGCTGACCAGCACCGCGACCGCGACGATCGCCACCTGCCGGACCCGCTCGACGTTGACCCCGAGATGGCGGGCAACGCTCTCACCGAGGGCGAGCACATCGAGTTTGGGAGCGAGCACGATCGCCACCGCGACACCGACTGCGGTGAGTGGAGCGACCACCGACACGACGTCCCACGTGGCGCCCCCGAGGCTGCCCAGCTGCCAGAACACGATCTGGTCGCGGGCTGCGGGATTCGCGACGAAGGTGAAGAACGCGATGAGCCCACCGGCCATGGCGTTGACGGCGACACCGGTGAGGATCACGGTGACCACTTCGGTCCGTCCCCCCGATCGCGACATCGCATACACGAGGAACGTGGTGACCAGGCCGGACAGGAGCGCCGCCCACGCCAGCGACCATCCCGACGAGAAGGCACCACCGAGCACGATCACCGCGGACGCGCCGACGGCAGCACCCGAGGACACCCCGATCACGCCGGGCTCGGCGAGAGGATTCGCGAAGATGCCCTGTAGCAGCGCTCCGGAGCAGCCGAGTGCGGCGCCGACGAGCATCGCCAGTACGACACGTGGGAACCGCACCTCCCACAGCGTGACTTCGCCGGCCGGGTGGGCGGGCAGCGGACCGATGTCGAGTCCGATGCGGTGGAGGATACTGCCGACCACTTCGGCGGGGCTGGTGGGCACCTGGCCGAGGCACGCCGACACGATCGCGAGCGCCACGAGCGCGAGGACGAGACCGGTGAACACCACAGTGGTACGGGTGGGGCCGGCCTTGCGGAGCGCTTCGGCAGGCAGGCCGGTGGTTTCACCCACCTCGCTCACAGCAGACACGCGATCAGGGGATACACGGTCACGCGGCATCGGGGGGATAAAACGCTTCGACGAGAGCCGCGAGGACCTCACCGGTCTCGGGTCCGAAACTCAGCAGCACCGCGTCGTCCATGTCGACGATGCTGCCGTTCTTCCCGGCCGGGGTCTGCGCGACACCCGGAAGCTCGGCCAGGCCTTCCGGCCCGCCGACGGACTCGAGACTGTGCGTCATGATCAGGATCGTGTCGGGGGCAGACGCGATCATGGCCTCGCTGGTGATCGGCATGAACTGTGACTCGAGACCGGCCACAGTTCCTGCGTCGCGTCCGCCGAGGGCTTCGATCAAGGCATCGGCACCGGAACCCGGTCCGCCCAGCATTTTGATCGCCGAGCCGCGCAGATACAGGAACGCGACGGTGAACTCGGGGTGCTCCGCCGGAACAGAGGCCTGTGCCGCGGCAATCTCCTCGTTGGTACGTTCGATCAGCGCCTCGCCTGCCTCAGGGACGCCGAGTGCTGCGGCAACCGATTCGATGCCCGTCGACACGGTGTCGAGGCTGCGTTCCGGATCGACGAACACCACCGGCACGCCGGTGTCGCGCAACTGCTGCTGCACGGCCAACGGACCTATCGAGGTGTCGGTGAGCACCACCGTGGGGTTCAACGCCAGGATCGCTTCGGTGTTGAGACTGTGCCCGCCGGGCGTGACGTTCGGCAGGTGCTCGCCGGCGGGGAAGATCGCGGTGGAACGGCCGACGACGTTGTCGCCGAGACCGAGCGAGAACACGGTCTGAGCGAGGGTCCCGGAGCGGTCCGCGACCACGATCCGCGACGCATCGGTCACCGTGACATCGACACCGTCGAAACTGCGCACTGTCGCGGGAAGCGTCGGGGACGTATCCCTGGTGATCGGTCGTGGATCGGGGTCTGCGACGGTCGCGGTGCGGGCACCGGCAGCCGCGGATGTCCCGGTTCCACCGGACTCGGTGCTGCAGCCGCCGAGCGTGAGCGCGACGATCGCCACGAGCAGCGCCGACAGGACCTTTACGGTCGAACGGAACATATCGTTCAGACCTGCGCCCGGTATCGGTCGAGATCGGCGGCCAGGCCGGCGAACAACGCGCCGTTGAGACCGAAGACGAGGTTCGCCTCGTCGATCACTTGCTGCTGCTGTGTCTCGTCGAGGGGAGCGGCATCGAGCTTGGCGCGGTAGGAGTCCTTGAACGGCTTCGTCTTCGGGATCTCGTCGAAGATGTAGAAGTGCAGCCCGTCGCGGTCGTATCCGTAGGCGCGTTCGAGCATGCGGCGGATGATCTGCCCACCCGACAGGTCGCCCATGTAGCGCAGGTAGTGGTGCGCCAGGAACGCTTCCGGCGAGGATGCCGCCACCTTCTGCAACCGTTCGACATACGCGACGGTGGCGGGCAGGGGCACGATACCTTCACGCCACTGTTCGCCGAGTAGGAACACGAGGTCGGCCTCGAGTGCCGAGGTGCGGAGAAGCTCGGGGGCCAGGAACGGTCCGACGATCGGGTCGTCGGCGTAGGTCTGCCCGATCCGTTCGAGCGCGTCGTACACGAACCAGGTCTGGGCGATCAGCGCAGCATGGGCCGAGGCGTCGAGTTTGCCGGCGAGCAGTTCGGTGACGAACACCGAGTTCTCGGTGTCGGAATGTGCCTGCTGTGTCTCGATCCGGATCCGCTCGGCGAACCCTGTGACCTCGGTCGTGGTCATCGACCCCACCTCCCTGTGCTGTCCGTGATCAACCCTGTTGACAGGACAGCCTAACCTCTGCGGGATGGGCCGGCGAGGTCCGGTTCCATCTCACGCACTGACGTCGTCGAGCGCAGCCGAGATCGCCGGCGGCAACGCCAGCTCCTCCGCGACCAGCACCCCCGTCAACTGTGCCAGATCACGCGCACCGACCAGAGCCGAGGCGACATGCGGACGATCCCGCACCCACGCCAACGCCACCGCCAACGGCGATGTGCCGAGCCCGTCGGCGGCAGTGGCCACCGCGTCGACCACCCTGATCGCGGACTTCGTCAGGTACCGCTGCACTTCGTCGGTGTGCACGTCGTCGGCGCCGCGAGAATCGGCGGGCGTCCCCGAGCGGTACTTACCGGTGAGCACACCACCGGCGAGCGGAACCGCCGCGAACACGCCGACGCCGTGATGTGCTGCCGCGGGAATCAGTTCCTCTTCGACGCCGCGGGCCAGGAGCGAATACTCGACCTGCGTGCACACCAGGGGAGCGGGCCGTCGGGTGCGTGCTGCTGCCGTCGCGAGCTGCCACCCGAGATAGCCACGCACCCCGACGTACCGGACACGGCCGCTGGACACGGCGAACTCGAGAGCCGAGACGACCTCGTCGATGGGGGTGTGCGGGTCCCAGGTCGCGACCTGCCAGATATCGAGGTGGTCGGTGCCCAGTTCCCGCAGTGTGTGGTCGAGTTGGGTGAGCAGACCACCGCGGGAGCAGTCGACCCGGCCGGCGCCGAGCTTGGTGGTGTCGATCCCGGAACTGCCCGAGAGCACCAGTTCGTCGCGGGGCACCACGTCGTCGAGCAGTTCGGCGAGGATGCGCTGCGCAACCCCATCACCGTAGGCGGGCGAGGTGTCGACGAGGGTGCCTCCCGCATCGACGAACGCCGACAGCTGGGCAGCCGCCTCATCCCCGTCGGTGCCGCGTCCCCAGGTCAATGTTCCGAGTCCGAGCCGCGACACGCGCAGTCCACTCGAACCCACTGTTCTGTGTTCCATACCGCCTGTGATCCTCCCGACCGGAGGGAACCTGCCGATCGATGCACGACCGTTCCCATGACTGGCACCTTAATGTCGGATGCACGACGAGTGGAGGTTCGCCGCGCCGCGTACTGTTTCGCGGGTGAATCGGACTCTGCGCTCATCGAATGCGGGCACCTCGACCCACCGGACACCACCCTCCCGCGACCGTGCCGAGGTGACGGCATGACCGAATCGATGACCTGGCTGCAGACAATCATCCTCGGACTCGTGCAGGGTCTGACCGAATTCCTGCCGATTTCTTCGTCGGGTCACCTGCGGATCGTGTCCGAGCTGTTCTTCGGAGCAGACGCCGGCGCATCGTTCACCGCCGTGACGCAGCTCGGCACCGAAGCCGCCGTTCTGCTGTTCTTCGCCGGCGACATCTGGCGCATCATGCGCGCGTGGTTCCGTGGCGTCTTCCACAAGGAGCACCGCGACAACCACGACTACAAGATGGGTTGGTATGTGATTCTCGGCACCATCCCGATCGGCATCCTGGGACTGGTGTTCAAGGACGAGATCCGCACCGTCGCACGCAACCTATGGCTCGTCGCGACCATGCTCATCGTGTTCTCGTTCGTCATCGCCGCCGCCGAATACTACGGACGCCAGCGCCGCACCATCGAGCAGCTCACGCTCAAGGACGGCCTGATCATGGGTTCGGCGCAGGCGCTCGCACTGATCCCGGGGGTGTCCCGCTCCGGTGGCACGATCTCCGCCGGGCTGTTCCTCGGCCTGACGCGTGAAGCCGCGGCCCGCTACTCGTTCCTGCTGGCCATCCCGGCCGTGCTCGCCTCAGGGCTGTTCAGCCTTCCCGATGCGTTCGAACCCGTCGGCGAGGGGCTCGAGGCCTCCGGTGCTCAGCTCGCGGTCGCGACGCTCATCGCGTTCGGTGTCGGTTACGCGGCGATCGCCTGGCTGCTCAAATTCGTGGTGAACCACTCGATGTACTGGTTTGTCGGATACCGCATCATCGTCGGTCTGCTGCTGTTCGGGCTGCTCGGCACCGGTGTGATCGCGGCGACGTAGCCGCCGTGGGGACGCTCGGCCGCCATGGCGCCGCACGACATCTAGGCTGGATCACATGACGGTCATCCTGCTGCGCCACGGACGGTCGACGGCCAACACCTCGCACATGCTGGCCGGCCGTACCCCCGGGGTAGAACTCGACGAGGTCGGCCACGTGCAGGCCAAGAACCTTCTCACCCGCCTGACAGGGCTCGAGATCAGCGAGATCGTCCGGTCGCCGCTGCTGCGCTGCCGACAGACCGTGCAGCCGCTGGCCACCGACCGAGGGCTGACACCGACCATCGACGACCGGCTCGCCGAAGTCGACTACGGGCAATGGACCGGCCGCAAACTCGGCGACCTCGTCCGCGAACCGCTCTGGAAGGTGGTGCAGCAGCATGCGTCCGCGGCGATCTTCCCCGGCGGCGAAGGACTCGCGCAGGTGCAGGCCCGCGCGGTCGCGGCGATCCGCGAGCACGACCGTCGCCTCGCCGATACCCACGGCAAGGACGTCGTGTGGGTCGCGTGCAGCCACGGCGATGTGATCAAGGCGATCCTGGCCGACGCGCTGGCAACCCACCTCGACGGGTTCCAGCGCATCGTCGCGGAACCCGCATCGATCAGCGTCGTGCGCTACACCGACACCAGGCCCTTCGTCCTGCGCGTCAACGACACCGGCGGCGACTTCTCCGGTCTCGCGGTCGCCGACGCCCCGAAATCCGTTCCCGGTGGTGAAGTGCCCGGCAGCGGGGCCGACGAATCCTCGGCAGACGAGGCCGGAGAGGGACACAGCACCCGGGGCGGATAATGACAGTGACCGACATGGCACAGTGAACGGACTCGAGGAGGTGCAATGGCCCGCGCGATACACGTCTTCCGGACTCCGGACCGGTTCGTTGCCGGCACCGTCGGTGAACCCGGCGACCGGGTGTTCTACCTGCAGGCCGTACACGACTCCCGGGTGGTGAGTGTGATACTGGAGAAGCAGCAGGTCCAGATCCTTGCCGACCGGATGGGTCTGCTGCTCGAAGAAGTTCACCGGCGCTTCGGCACCACGCTGCCCGAAGACGCCGACGTCGACACCAGCCCCCTGGAAACCCCCATCGACGCGGAATTCCGGGTCGGCACCATGGGATTGGGCTGGGACGCCGACTCCGGCGCCGTCGTCGTCGAACTGCTCGCCGTCACCGAGACCGAACTCGACGAATCCGTCGTCCTCGACGACACCGAGGAAGGCCCCGACGCGGTCCGGGTGTTCCTCACTCCGATCCAGGCGCGCGGCTTCGCGACCCGCTCCGAGATGGTCATCTCCGCCGGGCGTACCCCCTGCCCGCTGTGCGGCGAACCCATCGGTGGTGAAGGCCACATCTGTGTGCGCACCAACGGCTACCTGCGCACACCGGGCTTCGATCCGACGTCGTGGTTCGACGAGGAGAGCTGACACCGTGGCCGTGCCCGACGTGCGCAGCGTGCTGCCCGACGGTGACCTGACCGTCGTCGGGCAGGTCGTGCACGCCAGCAACGCCACCCTCGTGTGCGACGCCACACTCGATTCGCAGACCGTGCGGTGCGTCTACAAACCCGTCCGCGGAGAACGCCCGCTGTGGGATTTCCCGGACGGCACCCTCGCCGGACGCGAGGTTGCCTCCTACCTCATCTCCGAGGCACTCGGCTGGGGCGTCATCCCCCTCACGGTGCTGCGCGACGGCCCGTTCGGGCCCGGGATGGTGCAACGATGGATCGACACCCGCGAAGACTCCGCCGACCGGCTCGACCTCGTCGACATCTGCCCGATCGACGCCGTCCCGGACGGGTGGCTGCCCGTGCTGCACGCGCGCGACATGGACGGCAGCGACGTCGCGCTGGTCCACGCCGACGACCCGCGACTGCAGCGGATGGCCGTGCTCGATGTCGTCCTCAACAACGCCGACCGCAAAGGCGGTCACGTCCTCGAAGGCATCGACGGCACCGTCTACGGCATCGACCACGGCATCTGCCTGCACTCTCAGAACAAGCTGCGGACAGTGCTGTGGGGATGGGCGAACTCCACCGTCGACCAGGCGCTGCTCACCGACCTCGACAAACTCGCCCGCCGGTTCGACGGCGACTTCGCCGATGTGCTCGCCGAGCACATCACCGACGCCGAGGTCGCGGCGCTGCACCACCGCATCACCACGCTGCTCGAACAGCCCGCGATGCCCCGCCCCATCGGTGAGCGGCGCATCCCCTGGCCCGCATTCTGACCGCGTCGGCGGTCGTTCTGATCTTGCCCGCGAACTGATCGTCTCAGTGCGCCGCGGAGTTCTTCGTCCGCTTCGGAATCAAGTGCACGATCAGCACGACGATCGCGCCGAGGACGAGTCCGACGATCGCGGACGACACGGTGCCTGCGGTCCACGACAGGACGCCGCCGAACCCGCCGTGTACGAGCTCGCCGAACCAGTGTTCGAGATCGTGGAGACGATCCGCCGGCCAATGGAACCCGGCCTCACCGACGTTGACGATCAGGATGTGGCCGCCCACCCACAGCATCGCGGCGATACCGACCACGGTGAGCACCGTCATCACCTTCGGCATCGCGGCCACCAGACCGCGCCCGATGCGCTGGCTGAAGGCCGAGGTGCGTTGTGCGAGCGCCAGGCCGACGTCGTCCATCTTGACGATCAGCGCGACCACCCCGTACACCAGGACGGTGATCAGGAGCGCGACGACGATCAGCACCAGAAGCCGGGTGACGAACGGTTCGCTCTCGACCGACGACAGCGAGATCACCATGATCTCGGCCGACAGGATCAGATCGGTACGGATCGCGCCGCTGACCATGGTCTTCTCGAACTCGGGCCCGCGCGCCGCCGCCGGGACGTCCTCGTCGGCATGGTGACCACCGAACAGCGCTTCGTAGACCTTCTCGGCGCCCTCGAAGCACAGGAACAGGCCACCGGCGATCAGCAGATACGGCAGTGCCTGTGGAAGGAACTGACTCAGCAGCATCGCCACCGGCAGGATGATCAGCAGCTTGTTGCGGATCGACCCGATCGCGATCCTGCGGATGATCGGCAGTTCGCGGTCGGGGGAGAACCCGTGCACATAGCGGGGAGTGACGGCGGTGTCGTCGACCACCACACCCGCAGCCTTGATACTTGCCTTACCGGCCGCAGCTCCGATGTCGTCGATGGACGCAGCAGCCGCCTTCGCGAGCACCGCCACGTCGTCCAACAGAGCGACGAGACCACCAGCCACGGGAACCTCCCACAATTCCGAAATCAGTAGAGCCGAACGCACGTGGTCGTGGCCGACATCGAACCGTACCGAATCCATGGTGACGCACCGCCGCGGAGCAGGGGCGAGGCTGCTCGTTTCGCCCATTCCATTAGGCTCGGGTCCATGCTGTCTTGGTCCGATGTCGCGATTCCGTCCGTGCCCGGTGAAGGCCCCCCGCTGCGGTTGTTCGACACCGCCGACCGAGCGGTGCGACCGGTCACCCCCGGCGCGACGGCCACGATGTACGTGTGCGGGATCACCCCGTACGACGCCACCCACCTCGGGCACGCCGCCACCTACCTCACGTTCGATCTCGTCAACCGCATCTGGCGCGACAACGGGCACGATGTCCACTACGTGCAGAACGTCACCGACGTCGACGACCCGCTGTTCGAACGCGCCGCCCGCGACGGCGAGGACTGGGTGGTGCTCGGCATGCGCGAGACCGCGCTGTTCCGTGAGGACATGGAGGCGCTGCGGGTACTACCGCCGCGCGACTACATCGGTGCCGTCGAATCGGTGGGCGAGGTGATCGAGCTCGTCGAGAAGCTCGTCGCATCAGGGGCCGCGTATGTCGTCGACGACGACCAGTATCCGGATGTGTACTTCCGGGTCGACGCCACCGAACAGTTCGGCTACGAGTCCGGGTACGACCACGCCACCATGGCGAAGTTCTTCGCCGAACGTGGCGGCGACCCGGACCGGCCGGGCAAACGCAACCCGCTCGACGCGCTCCTGTGGCGCGCACAGCGTCCCGGCGAACCGTCCTGGCCATCCCCATTCGGCGACGGCAGGCCCGGCTGGCACATCGAATGCGCCGCTATCGCACTCAACCGCATCGGGAGCGGCTTCGACGTCCAAGGTGGCGGCAGCGACCTGATCTTCCCGCACCACGAGTTCTCCGCCGCGCACGCCGAAGCTGTCACCGGCGACCGGCGCTTTGCACGGCACTACGTGCACACCGGCATGATCGGACTCGACGGCGAGAAGATGTCCAAGTCGCGGGGCAACCTCGTGTTCGTCTCGAAGATGCGTGGCGAAGGCGTCGACCCCGCCGCGATCCGCCTCGGCCTTCTGTCCGGTCACTACCGCGTCGACCGGGCGTGGACGTCCGAGGTGCTTGCTTCTGCGGAAGCCCGGCTGGACCTGTGGCGGCGGGCGGCGGCGTTGACGTCGGCTGCGTCCGCGGAGGACACGGTCGCGCGGTTGCGCCAGCACCTCGCCGACGACCTCGACACCCCCAAGGCCCTCGCAGCCCTCGACGCGTGGGCACAGTTCGCCGTCGACCGCGGCGGCGACGATACCTCCGCGCCAGGCCTGTTCGCCGACGCCGTCGACGCACTTCTGGGTATCTCGTTGCGCTGAGCGCCGGGGGCGACGGCGGATCCCGGTCTCACGTGGCTTCTCCGGATGCGGTGAGAGGGAGGTTGTGTGCGATTCCGGCGACAGGCTCGCACACAACCTCCCCGTCACCCGCTGCTGCTGGATGCGCGCACGGGCAGGAACCGGGCGAGCACACTGGCCGCAATCGCAGAGGCGCGCTACGATTACGCGGATGACAAAGTTCTCTGATCCAAGATTGGGGGCCCAGTTCGCTCACGGTGAGTGCTGATGCACCCTCCGAACGCGAATGGGTTCGACACCCGACTGTCCTTCTGGCTGCGCGTGCGCGAGTTCGCCGTGCCGTCGTCCGTGATCGAAGCCGCAACCGACCGGCGTCTCGCCGGTGACTGGCGCGGCGCCTGTGCAGCAGCGGGATTCGATGTCGACATCGACCTACGCGTACTGGCCCGCACGCACGGCTTCGACGTCTCGTCGCAGGTCCTGGACGACCTGCGACACCTGGCTCCCGACCTACTGCGTTGGCACCTTCCGCGCGTGGCCCCCGACGGGCTGCTGCGCCCCGGGCTGACCATCGCACTGGCCCGATACGGTCCACAGGAGAACCGAAAATGTTGCGGTGGAACCGGTTCCGTGCACCTGGTGGTCCGCACCGCTCCGGCCTGGGCGGATGCCGGGCAGAGAATCGTGCTGGCACTGTGGGGCGGCTCGGATTCCGCGAACCATCCCCATCCGCGACCCAACCGGCGGTTCCGGCTCGACCTCCACCGGCACCTGTGGGATACGCGCAGATCCGGTGATCTGCGAATACGCAGTGGGACAGGCCAAATGCCGGGCGTCGCCGAGCTCGACCCAGCCCTGGCCGCGGCGATCCCGGAGGGCTGCGCCATCGACCGCTGGGCTGACGAAGCCCGCATCCTGCTCGGCGCGGACGGACAACGTGATGGCCCTGTGCGGGTGCGGTGCGGGGGCCGGCACGACCTGGTGGTGGAGCCGGTGGGGGACACCGACCCCGCCGCGATGCATCTCGTGGACGACTACCCGCGCGGCCGGCTCGCCGCGCTCCCGGTGCTGCCCGATGCCGCGACCTGGGTGCTGCCCGACCTGGAACTCATCCGGTCGGGCGCGATCACCGCCGATCGGCTGCACCCACTGGTCGCCGCCGTCCTGGAACCGGGCTGGTCGCCGCCGAAAACTTCCCGGACGCCGAACCGGGAGAACCGGATTCACCTCGTCGAATGCCGTGGTGAACGACACCGGATCGGACTGGTCGACGGCGTACTGACCGCACTCGACCACGACCCCGTCGAGATCCGGCGCGAAGAACTGCTCGTTGCGTTGCGCGGCACTCCGCTGCCGTGTCTTCAGGTCATCGACCAGGCGCATCGCCGCCCGGACTGTCTGCCGGGCGTGCGTGAACGCCTGGACCATGGCGACACCGATGGGGCGCTGGCAGTCGTCGAAGGACTACTCGGTCCCGACGCGATTCTCCGTGACGGACCCCTGCTGGACGAACTCCGAGCATCTGTGGACCGCCGCACCATCTACGACCGGTTCCGTACGGCACCGGTCGAGACACCGCCCGCATCGCGACCGCGGCGTACCGGACGGTCGCGCCGTACCCGCTCCCACTGAACCCTTCCTCGTTTCCCGAAACTCACTGTCCCGCAGCGCGGCCGACCGGCCGAATCCTGATGTTCCCCCCGAGATACCACAGGTGATGCACATGTCTTCCACATTCCTTCCCCGCAGTCCCGGCAACATCGAACTCGACAGTGCCGCAGCTCTGTTGGCGATGCTCGGCACGGTCACAACCGAACCTCGCCCCGACGACCAACTCGAGGCCCTCACACTGGCGGTGTCCGCGGACCTACCGGTCCTGCTGTGGGGCGAACCGGGAATCGGCAAGACCGCCGCCCTGACCCAGCTCGCCGAAGCCGTGGACCTACCACTGACCACCGTCATCGCGAGTGTGCACGAGCCGTCGGACTTCTCGGGTCTGCCCGTTCTCGGGGACGACCCGGCAACACAGGGCGTCCCGATGGCCCCGCCCGACTGGGCCGTCCGACTCGTGGAGGCCGGCCGAGGATTGCTCTTCCTGGACGAACTGTCGACGGCACCGCCTGCCGTGCAGGCTGCTCTGCTCCGTCTCGTGCTGGAAAGACGAATCGGGGCACTGCAACTCCCACCCGAGGTCCGCATCGTGGCCGCAGCCAACCCACCGTCGTCGGCAGCGGACGGCTGGGAACTGAGTCCACCTCTGGCGAACCGATTCGTGCACCTGCACTGGGCATACGACCACGACGTGGTCGTCCGGGGCCTCGGCGGAACCTGGCCACGCGCGACGCTACCGCGCCTCGACCCGGAGACGTTCTCCGACGCGGTGACGTTCGCCCGCCGCGCGGTCTGCGAGCTCCTCACCGCCCGACCCGCCCTCGTGCATCAACTGCCCAGCAGCCAGACCCGCCGCGGTAGCGCCTGGCCGTCGCCACGGAGCTGGGACATGACCGTGCGGCTGATCGCCTTCGCGACCGCCACCTCGTCGTCGAAAGACGTGCTGTCCCTGTTGGTCCGGGGGAGTGTCGGCGACGGGCCCGGTTTCGAGCTGCTCGCGGCCATCGAGCGCATGGACCTCCCCGACCCGGAGACGCTGCTCGCCGATCCCGCGTCGGCCGATCTCCCCGATCGCGGGGATCTGCGTCAGGCTGTGCTCGACGCGGTGGTCGCCGCCGTCCGCCGACGGCCGGAGAAGCCCCGTTGGGACGCGGCGTGGGAAATCCTGGTCACCGCGGTGGAAACCGGGCCACCCGACCTCGTGGTCGTCCCGGCGACCACCCTTGCCACTCTGCGCCGGGACGACTGGGAGGTGCCTGCGGCGATCGACCGGCTCGCCGGGGTCGTGTCGGTCTCTCAGGCGGCAGACCTCGCCGGCGACCGTGCCGCCGCGCAGGCCGGTCGATGAGGGCGGCACCTGCGGTCGACGTGGACAAGATCTACGCCGCGCGGTTGTACGCCGCTCGCGCCCGGCCCTACCTCGCGACCGCCTTGTACGCGCTGCACATCGTCGCGTCGCCCCGCGTGCCGACCATCGGTGTGGACCGGCATTGGCGCTGCTACGTCTCACCTGCCTTCCTCGCTCAGCGACCGGTGGAGGAACTGGCCTCGGTCCTGGTCCACGGGGTGTCGCATCTGCTGCGCGATCATCACGGCCGCAGCGACCGCTACGCCCGCGCACACGAACTGACGTCGCGCGCCGATCGGCTCCGGATGAATCTCGCCGCCGATGCCGAGATCAACGACGACGCGTTCGGCGACGGACTGCAGACACCTCACGATGCAGTACTGCCGTCCACCCTGGGATTGTCCGGCGGTCGGCTCATGGAGGATTACCTGGGCGAGTTCGGACTCGGTCCGTGGACCGACGGACTGGCGTGGCTCGACTGCGGCAGCGGTGCCGACGGACTGAGCCGGGAGTGGGAACTGGGCCCCGAGGGCGCCAACGCGCTCAGTGACGAGCAACGAGACGCTGTTCGTTTCCGGGTGGCGCACAGCATCATCGGGCAATCGGGCAATGCAGCCCGCGGATGGCGACGGTGGGCGGAGGAGGCCTTGCACCCGCCGCAGCCGTGGCGGGCTCTGCTGGGCGCGGCGATCCGCTCAGCCACCTCCTCGTCCGGCACCGGCGATGACTACACCTACCGCAGGCCGGCGCGGCGCTCCGCCGCTGTGCCCGGTGCGGTGCTACCGAGCCTGCGGCGCACCCCGCCTCGGGTCAGTGTCATCGTCGACACCTCCGGTTCGGTCAGCGACGCCGACCTGGGCAGCGCACTCCTCGAGGTGGCCGCCATCGCGCGGGCCGTGGGCGGGCGCCGCGACCTGGTCACGGTGCTGTCCTGCGACGCGGCAGCCAGGGTCGTGCACCCGCTGTGCCAGGCGGAGGACATTCCACTGTTCGGGGGCGGCGGCACGGATCTGCGCGCCGGATTCGACAGGGCGCTGCGCAGTCGGCCCCGCCCAGATGTGGTGGTTGTCCTCACCGACGGGCAAACCCCTTGGCCCAGCAGCCGTCCGGGATGCCGAACGGTGGTCGGCCTGTTCCCTCGCATCGTTCCCCGAAACGAATCGAACCCCGACTACGTTCCCACCCGACCACCGGAATGGGCGCAGGTGGTGGCGATCGGCGCATCGCGCAGCTGATCGGCATCGGAGTGTGCTGACCGCGGATTGTGGGGGTTGTGCCGGTGTGTCGCGCATACTGAGGCAATGACAGTTTCCGCTGAGCCCGTGGCGCCGTTCGGGCGCGTATTGACCGCGATGGCTACCGCGTTTACCGCCGATGGCGACGTCGACGAGGAGGCGACTGCTCGGATCGCGCGACATCTGGTCGACCACGGACACGACGGGATCGTGGTCTCCGGCACAACCGGTGAGGCGGCCACGACGACCACCGCCGAGGACGGTCGGATATTGCGTGTGGTCAAGGATGCGGTGGGCGACCGCGCAACGATCGTTGCCGGGGTGGGTACGAACGACACCCGGCACACGCTGGAATTGGCGCGTCAGGCTGCCGAGCACGGGGCCGATGGGCTGTTGTTGGTCACGCCGTATTACAACAAGCCGAGTCAGGGTGGAGTTCTGCACCATTTTCGTTCTGTCGTGGATGCAGTCGACGTTCCCGTCATGATCTATGACATTCCAGGTCGGGCGGGCACCAAGCTGGCACCGTCGACGTTCGAGGAGATGGCGCAGTGGCCCTCTGTGGTCGCCGTGAAGGACGCAGCGGGGGATCCCACTCAGGCGATCCTGTTGCGCGAATTGGGCTATGCGGTCTACTCGGGGGATGACAGTCTCACGTTGGGATTCCTTGCGTACGGGGCGTGCGGGGTCGTCTCTGTGCTCGGCCATGTGGCGGGCGACGAGATCCGCGCGATGATCACAGCGTTCTTCTCGGGCGATGTCGAGGCCGCGCGAACGATCAATGCCCGTTTGCAGCCGGCGTTGCATGCGGTGATGGGCGTCCCCAATTACGGTGCGACGACGGTCAAGGGGGCGCTCGAGTTGCTCGGTGTCCTGCAGAACAGGTTCGTGCGGTCTCCGCTTCTTGCTCTTGATGACGGCGAGTACGACGCGCTTCGAACGGGGCTGATGGCTTCAGGGCTGCTGCGCTGACGGCGGCCGTCTTCCGGAATTTCGGCTCCACGAGTCCTACCGGATAACGCCGGATCAGGTGATCGCCGATTCGCGATCGACGTGGTCGGCGTCACAGCCGGGACCTGGGAGGACTGAAGCGCCGCGGCGGGCCTGCGCGCACGCACAATCTCACTCATCGCAGGCATCCCGGACTGCACCTGATTCGGGGCTATCGGCCAGTACCTTGGGCAGATTTCGAAAGTTTCGATAACATGTTTCGTTTCTTTCGAAGGAGAGAGGTTGGGTGATGACGCAAGCACTGGAGGAACACACCTACCTTCCGGATCCCGGCGAACACACTGGCCTGGCCGATGTGGTCAGCTTCCTCGACGCTCACGAACGTCGCTTCGGTGATCGGGTCGAACCGCGATATCTACTCGTTGGCGCCGGCGAAGGCGAACAGGTGCCGGTCCCTCCTGAGGTGCACGCAATCCTCAAGCAGGTGGTCTCCGCGCTGCAAGCCGGACGCGCGGTTACTGTTGCGCCCCGTATGACGAAGCTGACCACGCAGCAGGCAGCCGATCTGCTCGGGGTGAGCCGGCCGACGGTCAAGCGGTTGATCACGGTGGGAGAGTTGCCGGCGGAGAAGATCGGCACCCGCCATCGTCTCGTGCTGCGCGATGTCCTCGACTATCAGCAGCGACGACGCGCGCAGCAGTACGAGGAGCTGGTGAACACCTCTGTTGCACTCGATGACGAGGATGATCCGGAGAAGATCGCCCAGCAGTCGAAGGCCGCCCGTAAGGCGGTGGCGGCGCGCCGACGTACCCGCGCCGAGCGCAGGTAACCACCGGAGTCCATGTCGGTCGGCGTCCATACACTCCACGGATGTTCGCGGTTGTCCTCGACACATCGGTAGTGTGGCCCGGCCGGCAGCGGGATTTCCTGCAGTCCTTGGCGATCGAAGGTCTGTACCGGCCGCTGTGGTCGGAGGCGATCCTGGAAGAACTGACCTGGCGGGCCGGGACGGGCGACGGGGTGCTGGCCGAGGACCTGCTCGCGTGCCTGCGCGGCGAGCCGCCGGCCGGGCGGGTGGTGCCGGTCGACCTCGAGATGCTCGGTATCGAATTGGAGGGGGACCTGGAGATGTCGACGGGCGGCTACGTCGACCTGCGCACCGGAGAGGTATTCGACGCCAGCAGTACTGATCCGATGATGGTTGGAGAGGACGCCGCCGTCGACGTGGAGGCCGAGCCCGATCATTGGCTCCGATTCGACCGGGCCGACTCACGCGATGGCTGGCATGACATGGCGGCCTTCACCGAGCGGAATCATGATGCGGCGCTGCGGGAGCGGCTGGAGCGGGCGATCGAGGGCAATGGTGCTTTCGGCCGGTTCCGGGACCTCGTCCACCAGGAGGCCTCGCCGATCAGTGGTACGCCTTCTCCACTGACCGCCAACTGGGACGTGCCCGTGAGTTCCTCGCCGATCAGGGCATCCGAGTGCGCTGACGACGACTCGCATGTCGAGCTCGGCGGGCGGGTGGACGCAGTTCGGGGCCTATGCTGGAAATGCGCTCCCGAGATTCGGCTTGACCTCGCAGGGCTATCGCGTGCCCTCAGAAGTTGATGACGGCGGCGAGTGCAGCGACATGTCCATCGCCTGTCACTACAGATTCCTTTCGGGGTCGGTAGCGAGACCGGTTGCGGAGTTGCTCTGTCCGGGTCGTCCGCGAATGATCGACGAGGTGTCCGACCATCACGACCGAAGGATTCGATTCGTGACCGACGACGCCTTCGGCCAGCTCCACCCGGGAGTTCAGTACCACCTCGCGAACACCCTGCGCTGGGACGGCCTTCGACCCACCCAAGCTGCTGCCGTCGCACCGATCCTTGCAGGCGACGATGCGCTCGTGCTGGCTCCCACGGCCGGCGGAAAGACCGAAGCCGCGGCCTACCCATTGCTGTCGGCCATGGCCGAACACGACCGGCAGGGCACCTCGGTACTGTACGTATGCCCGCTGCGGGCGCTGCTCAACAACCTTCAGCCACGTCTACACGGCTACGCGCAATGGCTCGGTCGCAGCGCTGCCGTGTGGCACGGCGACGTCGGCCAGTCTGCACGCATGCGCATCCTGCGGGAGCGACCGGATATCCTGCTCACCGCCCCCGAATCACTCGAAGCGATGCTTGTGTCCACGAAGGTCGATCCACGGGTGCTGTTCGCGGGACTGCGCGCCGTCGTCGACGAAGTCCACGCCTTCGCGGGGGACGACCGCGAAGGCACCTGCTCGCTGTCCTCGAACGACTCGCCCGCGTCGCCGGTCGCGACATTCAGCGCATCGGACTGTCGGCGACGGTCGGCAATCCCGACGAGTTGCCGGCGTGGCTGCAGGGGAGTGCAACCGGTCGGCCGCGCCGTGTCGTCGCGCCGGATGTCGGAGCACCCGCTACTGATCCCGACATCACCGTCGATTACGTGGGTTCCGTCTCGAACGCTGCCACGGTCATCGCATCCCTGCATCAGGGGGAGATGCGATTGGTGTTCGTCGACTCGCGACGCCGCGCCGAGGAACTCGGTGCGGCGTCGCGCGACCGTGGCATCACCACATTCCTGTCGCATTCATCGTTGTCTGCCGCCGAACGACATCGGACCGGAAGCCGAACGACGGTTCGGCCGACGCTACTTTTCTGACCTGACTGCGGTGTTCAGTGCCCCACCGGAATTCACGGTGCTCGCCGGACGCAACGAGGTCGGCACGATCGGCACCGACCTGCTCACCGAAGAGGTCGACGGACCTCGGATCCTGCTGCTCGCGGGTCGCTCATGGAAGGTCACCCACATCGACCGGCCGCGGAGACGCTGCTTCGTCGAACCCGTCGACTCGGGTGGACGAGCCAAATGGTCCGGCCTCGGCGGCGGCGTGGCGTACGAGATCGCGCAAGGGCATGCGATCGGTGCTGTTCGGTGCGACGCCACCGGGTGTCACGCTGACTCAACGAGCCGAATCAACCCTCGTCGACTTGCGTGCGAGCTATCTGCCTGCGGTCGAGACCGAGGCATCGGTCATCGCGCTTCCTTCCGAAGGGAGCGGACGATGGTGGACGTGGGCGGGTACTGCAGCCAACCGAACCCTGCAGGCGTCGTTGCCGTCGCTGATCGACCCTCGGCAACCCATCGATGAGAAATCGTTGCGCCTGCTGCCCGATGGCACCGCACGCGATGTGGCCGCCGCTCTCGCACAGATTGCGTGGCGCGCGCGGACGGTCGCGGCCGATGCGGTGTCGGGACTGAAGTTTTCCGCCGCATTGCCGCCGGGACTCGCGGAACAATCCCTGGCCGAGCGACTCGGTGATGACGAGGGTGCACACGCGGTATTGGAGGTGCCGCGCACCATTCGCCGGAGGGTCGAGTAGAGAGCGCACTGTGCGGGTTCCGCTCTTCGGGAACGCGTGATCGCGGCGGTGAACGCTCGATGGAGAATGGCAGGTTCACAGCTCACGCACCGGACGCGGTGCGGCCTTCGAAGAGGGATTGTCGATGGGGATGCGCGGCATCAATCATGTCGTCCTGTATGTGGCGAACCTGCAACGCAGTCTGCACTTCTACGAGCACGTGCTCGGGTTCGAGCGATTGGCGGGGGAGTTCCCCGGTGGTGCGTTTCTCCGACACGCGGGATCGGCGAACGATCATGATCTGGGACTGTTCCAGGCGCAGGGCGGCGGTCCGATGGTGCCGGGCAGGGTCGGGCTGTATCACGTTGCGTGGGAGGTGGAAACACTTTCCGACCTCGACGACATGCGTCAGCGTCTGGTCGACGCGGGAGCATTGACGGGCGCGGCCGACCACGCCGCCACCAAGGCGCTGTACGGCCGCGATCCCGACGGGATCGAATTCGAGATCTGCTGGCTTGTGCCCGACGAGCGGATCGAAGAAGCGTTGTATCCGGGTGCTGCAATGGTCGCACCCTTGGATATTCCCGGCGAGATTGCTCGCTACGGAGCCGACATGCCGGGAGGACCTCGCACCGACGTCGAGGTCTGGAAGCGACTCGCGGCGAGGTCATCGACGACGTCGTGATCGCCGAGTGTGATGGGAACAGTCGCACTCCGTACGAACACGTCGAATATCCGGGTCTGCACCCCGAAACCGAACTGGACATGACGATAATCAGGGGATGAATCCCTTGGCACGTGTACAACGGTTCGACCACGTCGGCATCACCGTCGCGGATCTCGCCTCAGCGACGGCATTCTTCGTAGAACTCGGCCTCGAGGTGGAGGGCACCGGATCTGTGGAAGGTGAATTCGTCGAGACTGTCTGCGGCATCCCCGGCGCACACTGCGAGATCGTGATGCTACGGCCGCCCGGCGGAGGCTCTGGGCTCGAGCTCTCGAGCTTCGTCACGCCCGATCACGTGCCCGGATCGCCGTCGGCGATGGCCAACGAGATCGGGTTGCGCAACGTGTCTTTCGAAGTCGGCGACCTTCAAGCTGTAATCGACGCGGTGTCCGCGGGCGGATTCGGCCTCGTCGGCGGTATCGGTGAGTACGAGAACAGCGTGCGGATGGCTTACGTGCGTGGGCCCGAAGGGATCATCGTGTCGCTGTTCGAGCAGGTCGGTTGACGAACCCTGATCCCCACCTATGTCGCCGACGCTCCCCGGGCAGGGCGATCGGTCTGTGCCGCTACTGAGGCTCCGATTGGCCTATCCACTCGGGATACTGCGGAGTGCGCGGGACACCAGGAACAGTTCCGGGCGGGCGAAACGTGAAGTGGTCGACGACCCGCAAAGTGTCAGGGTGATTGGTCAGCCACCATGTCGTACAGGCAGGGTCGGCAAGGTTTTGCTCGTTGTCGAGACTGTCGGGGGTCAGTCGGGTGATTTTCCAGGTGCCGAACACATCCCAGCCCGGTGTGCGGCGGGCGCGGGGATCGTGTTCGTCGGGGTCGGTATCGACGATTCCGGGGAGGCCTGGGGTGTCGGAGGTGTTGCGGAGTGCCACGGTCCACGAGAAGCCGTGGCGGGCAGGAGTATCGTAGGTCTTCGTTTCTGCGTAGACGAAGTCCTCACATACGTTGGCAGTGATTTCGGTGGGTGATTCGATGAGTTCGGTGATATGGTAGCGGGCTGTGAATTCGCCGACCCGGTTCTTCTCGGTGTTCTCCGATTGGACGATCCAAGTGATGTCTCGGTTGACCTTGCCCGGGTAGCCAATGGCTTCGCGATACCCAGGAAATGAGTCCTCGAACGTGTAATTGGATGTCTGCCAGCCAGCTTCGAGGGAAGCGCGAACGAGTTCGCTACCGCGGCTGAACAGGTCGATACTCGGTTCGGCGGACCAAGAGTTTGTATAGGCTATCTGCAATTCGGGCGTAGCGGGTGAGTGAATGGAACTGCTCGGCTGGGTGCATCCGCCGAGGAATAGGAGCATTGAAATGACGGTTAAAGGACGGCAGATTCTAGTCACGTGAGAGCCTGACTTCGTTGTAGGCCAGCTGGAGTCCGTGGTGGTCACCGGATGCGTCCATTAGATTGGCAAGAAGGTAGTCCATCGTCTTTTTGTGTGAATCGCTACTATCCGGCGAGAACAGCTCACCGTAGCTGCGCAGGTTTCCGTCTTCATTGAATAATTCGTTGAAGCGCATCCGGTCAGACTCTGGGAAGTTTTGAATGGCTGACAGCGCAACGTAGCTGAGGCGCTCGAAATTCGGGCGATTCACGTACGCGTCGGCTGCTGGATCCGGCTTGGGGCCGAGCAGTGTTTCTTTCAAGGGCTCCCCGCCGGCGGATCTCGTATTGAAGAACAAATCAGTTCCAGGGAGAACGTGACCTCCGAGCCACGTGACAGCGTTGTATGCATTGGCCCTCTGTTCATACACGGCCAGGTCCCGGGTGGTTTCGTCGTCGTACCGGTCCTGCATCGACATTTCGATACCCTTGTCGGTCAACGCCAAAAGTTGACCGGCGTTGGCGAGATGCTGGTTCGAATTCGGAGCATCCGGGTTCTCTCCGAATCGGATCTGGGCTGCGACGGATTCTTTCAGGGCATGGGATTGGAAGTGCGTCCCAGCTTCGTCATCAGTGGACAGCGCGGCGAATACGTTGGCGGAGCCGCGGTAGCTTCCGGAGCCTTCGGGGTCCGTCCACCCCTCTATATCGAACCCGGGCCGACCAGGTGTCTCGACACTCACGAGGCTTGGGATGTACGGCGTCATGCTGTGGGAAATGGTGCGCACCAGTTCGGGATTCACCTCGCCGATCGAGTGGTGATCTGTGCCGGGAATGCTCGACATCTGCTGCCACGCAGCATCTGTGCTCATCGCCGACGCGACCGCCGACATGATCTGTCCGCTCCGGGTTGCTTCCGCGACATCGACGGGATCGTTCGGGTCCTGGACGGCGCCTTCGATTTCGTCGAAGTGGAACATCGGCTGTACGGCGGATTCATCGGACCACGAGTGGGTCAGGACGTCTCGTACGAAATCGGAACCGTTCGCATCCGTGACTGCCTGCTCGACGGCAACGCGATCGTCGGAGACCGCTGCGAATATCGGGTCGAGGTACGGATCTCCCGGCGGGTGGCCATTGACTTCGAAGATCGTCATCTGACGCTGGGGATCTTGATCGTGCGTGACCTGTGCATCGAGATATTCGCGACCTGCGGCGAGGAGGTTCTTGTCGAGGTCGCTGCCGTGGCGGTACTCGCTGTCTCCTGCAGCGACGATCGACGCGATGGCGTGTGTCTCTGGGACACCATGGAGGGTGGTCTGCCTCAGAGCGGTACCTCCGACCGCTTCTACGCTGTGAACCACCCGGTCGTCCCGGGACAGGGAGTCGCGGATGCCTTCGGGGAGAAGGTCGAAGCCGCCTCGGCTGGGGACGTCGGGGTCTCCGCTGGTCGCGACGGTGACGGTGTCGGTCGAGATGATCTGCAACGAGTTGGCCAGACCCGCTCGTGCGTCGTCCGGCAGCGTCGACATCAACTGCTGAAGGCCATCTGCAAGCTGGTGCGGGCCTCTTCCAGTCTGCGCGTCAAATCGAGATCTGCCTGCTCGGCGAGCATGGCATAGCGCTGCAGAGTGGTCTGCAGCCCTGCGCGGAACGCCTCGCGGTCTGCGTCGTCTTCGGTGCGGGGGTCGATCACGTCGAGGTTCTCGGTGATGGTGAAGCAGTTCTCCTGTGCGGTGGCGAGAGCGTCGCGTGCAGCGTCGAGGTTGCCTTTGATCGCGTGGTATCCGGTGGTGACGGTTCCGGCTACGCGCTCGAGTGTGTCGACGATGGAGCGTGCGGTGGTGCGGTCGCTGTGGGCGCGCTCGAAGGCCGCTTCGGCGGCCACACCTTCCCAGTACTGGCCGTCGACCTTCTCGACGTGGGCGACGTAGTCGTCGAAGAGCCCTTCGCTGCTGGTTCCGAGGCTTTTCCAGCCGTCTCGCCAGGTGAGCAGTGATCCGGGGGTCCAGTTCTCGACCTGGGTTCTCGTCGGTGTCACGTGTCGCTGCTCGTGGTCCAGGTACCGGTGGCCGACAGGTAGGTCGCGGCAAGCTGTTCCACCACGGCGTCGTCGGCATTCTTGTACTGGACTACGGCCTGACGCATCACGTCGGCTGTTTCCTCGAACCGTTCGGTGACAGCAGCGACCAACGCTCCGTCGAGCAGGTCTGTCGAGATGCTGACAACTGCCCGGAGCGACGACAGGCTCGTTGCGGGAGCGTCGATCCAGGGCTCGTGCGGTACGACCTTCAGTGTGCCGGCGCTTCGTGCGAGCTGGTCGAGCCGGCCCGACAGGTGTGAGGGTCGATCAAGATCAACTCTCGAGGCATCATTCGGCATGTGTCCCCCCTTGACAGCGATGGAGAGTAACAGAGCCGTCGGACCTGCGCGGAGGCGAACACATCGTGGAATCCTCCGCGCGATGCACACACCGGTGGTAGGTCGGGGTGGCTACCCTCGAAGCATGGCGGCTACGCAGGAATCACCAGCAGACACGAATACAGCCTTCGGTCTCGAGAGCAGCTTCGTCGACGAACTGAGTGCGCTGAGCGTGTCATGGAAGGGCGCCGAGGTTCCGGATCCGACGCTGCTCGTGCTCAACGACCAGCTCGCAGCGCAGCTGCGGTTGGACGCAGCGGTACTGCGAAGCGACGAGGGGATCGCAGTCCTGTCCGGGGCGGCGGCGCCGTCCGACGCGACACCGGTTGCGATGGCGTATGCGGGTCATCAATTCGGTGGGTACGCGCCGCTCCTCGGAGACGGCAGAGCGTTGCTGCTCGGCGAGCTCGTGGACATCGAGGGAAGCCGCGTGGATCTGCATCTGAAAGGGTCGGGGCCCACACCGTTCTCTCGCGGCGGCGACGGGTTCGCGGTGGTCGGCCCGATGCTGCGCGAATACCTGGTCAGCGAGGCGATGCATGCCCTCGGGGTTCCCACCACACGGTCGTTGTCGGTCGTTGCGACGGGTTGCCCCGTCCACCGCAACGGTGCCGAGCCCGGGGCGGTACTCGCGCGGGTCGCGGCCAGTCATCTGCGTGTGGGAACTTTCGAACTCGCGGTCCGTCACGGCGACATCCTCCGCACGCTCGCCGACTATGCGATCGCCCGTCATTACCCGCAGCTCACCGACCTGCCGGCGAAAGGCGAGCGGAACCGTTATCTGGCGTTCCTCGAGGCAGTGGTCGAGGCCCAGGCGCGCCTGGTGGCGCACTGGATGCTCACCGGGTTCGTGCACGGAGTGATGAACACCGACAACACGACGATCTCGGGGGAGACCATCGACTACGGTCCGTGTGCTTTCCTCGACGCGTACGACCCCTCAGCTGTCTTCAGCTCCATCGATCACAGTGGCCGCTACTCGTACGGCAAACAACCCGTGGTTTTGAAATGGAACCTGGCGCGTTTCGCAGAAACGCTTCTGGCACTGCTGGACTCCGTTCCGAACGACGCGATCACCGCCGCGACCGCTGCCCTCGATACCTTCGACGACCATTACGAGACCGGCTTCACGCGCGGCATGGCAGCCAAACTGGGACTGGCCGGCGAGGACGTCGATCGGGCTCTGGCCGACGAGTTGTTGAAGCTGATGGCCGCACACGGCGCAGACTGGACGGGCACCTTCCGTGCCCTCGCCGACGAACTCCGCGGGAATTCGGCGCCCCTCGACGATCTCATGCCTCGCGAATCCGCAGGTCCGTGGCTGGAACGCTGGCGTGCGGAACTCGAGAGGTATGGGCGTGGGATGGCCGAGACAGCGGACGTGATGGATCGCGTCAACCCGCTGTATGTCCCGCGCAACCACCACGTCGAGGCTGCTCTGCGTGCCGCTACCACCGGCGATCTGGTTCCGTTCGAGACTTTGCTGGAGGTGGTGACGCATCCGTTCGAGCGGCGCGACGAGTGGTCGGAGTACGCCGTACCCGCTCCGCGGTCGTTCACCGACACCTTCCAGACCTTCTGCGGCACCTGACGGGTGCGCGTCGCGTGTGCAAGGAGGGAGGCCATCACCGAACCCAGTCGAGCGATTGTCCGTGCGCGCCGGTCAGTGCGACAGGTCGACCGTCGAGGCCGAGAACGAACCGTCCACCGATCTCGCCCAGGGGGACGCCCAGCAGGCGGGTGATGCCGGGGAGGACGCGTGGACTCTCGTTGGATATCCAGTGGCACGGTAATGCTCGGACGGTCTGCTCGAACGCAGCGCGTTCCTCTGGGTCCACGTAGTTGAGTACAGCACTGTGGAAGACGACGACAGTGGTGCCTGTGGGCGCTTGGTCCACCAGGTCGGCGACAGCGGTGTTGAGGTCGCCGCGGACAAGATGCGGTCGATCCGCTCCGGCGATGGCAGCCGCCGCGCGGAGATTCTCGCGTCGGGTGTGGTGTTCGGGCCAGATCAGACTGTCGAGCCAGGACATGTCGTCCTCGTTGGTGACATCGAGAGGATTGAGATCGAGACCGGCGCGGAACGCGATCGTCGGAAGCCGGCGGGGAATCGGGGGCTCCCCAGTGGTGGTGCAAGACAGCACGACTGGCGAGGGACCGTCGTCCGGGTGCACCGCATGATGTCCGTCGTAAAGGTAGCTGTACCGATCCGGGTATAGGCACAGCCCTGCTGAAGCGCCGACCTCGATCAGCCACAGAGGTCCGTCGAGTAACCCCAGTATCGGCAACAGCACCGCAGCTCGTCCTGCCTCGTTCGTCTGGGTGGAGTGAGCGAGGGCAGTTCGCTCCACGGCAGCCCAGTTATCGAGAGTCCACCTGCGGAAGGACGAGTACGAATCCGTGGGGGCACCGAGGTGGCGGGACGCTCCGAGGACGAGGTTCGGTTGTCGTTTGGATTCGGGGAGCCGTTCGATGTGTTCGACGATCTCGGAGTCGTCGGCGATCCCCGAACACAGCAGCTCGTAGGTCGGTGAGATGCCGTGGGCTTCGAGCTCTGCGAATCGCTGATATCTCTCCCTGGTGGACATGATCGACATGAGTACCGCATGCGCGGGCTCAGCGGAATACTCGTGTCTCGACACCGGCAGAAGAATTATATTCTTGACTGTGAGAGTATCGTTTCGTCATGTTTCGAACCACACCGAATTGTCTCTGTTTCGAGTCGAATCCGGCTCTCGCGCAGTGACTCCAGTGAAGGAGTCCCAGATGCTGAACCTCCCGCGTCGCCGACCCGTGGCCCGGCGCACGATGCTGGCGGCGTTGGTCACATCGATGGCCTTGGTGGTCGGTGGGTGTGGAGGCAGCGGTGCAGTGCGGACTGATGATGCGGAGGCGGGAGATCCGGTTCGAGGAGGGACGATGAGGGTCGTCCAGGGTGGTGAGCCGCGCTCACTCGATCCGGCGACTCTCGTCAACGCGTGGGTGTCGAACAGTCTCATCGGTAACGCGCTGTATGGAACGTTGCTGGTCAACGATCCGGAGACGCTCGAGCTGACGCCCGTCCTCGCCGAATCGTTCGAGACGTCGGATGGTGGGGCCACCTTCGAACTGGAACTGCGCGAGGGAATCCGCTTCAGCGACGGAACTCCCTACGACGCCGAAGCCGTCCGATACAACTGGGAACGCATGCGCGATCAGAACACCGGATCGCCGTCGTTGATCCAGGCATCGCAGATCACAGCTCTCGAAGTGACCGATCCGCTGACACTGCGGGTGATACTCGCTTCGCCCAACCCGCATTATGCGCAGGCCGTGGTGTGGGGTGGTTTGAATTGGATCGCTTCCCCCACCGCGCTCGAGGCGGGACGTCAGGCATTCGACGACCATCCTGTCGGGGCCGGTCCGTTCACGATGACGCAATGGCGGCGGCAGGACCGCATCATCCTCGAACGCAACCCCGGATACGAGCCGGCGCCCTATCTGGACGGAATCGAACTCGTGCACAACGGCGACACAAACCAGCGCGTCAACGCCGTGATCTCGGGCCAGGCCGGTCTTGCTATCGAAGGGAGCTGGGCGACCCTCGGCCGCGCAGAGGACGCCGGTCTCCGCACGCTCGTCGAACCGTCGGGTGGCGGACAGTTTCTCGCGCTGAACACCCGCCGAGCACCGTTCGACGACGAACGCGCTCGGCGAGCGCTCGCACACGCTATCGACATCGACGCACTGAATGAGGTGGTTTTCGCAGGACGCGCCGAACTTCCGCGGACCTTGTTCGACGAGAACTCACCGTTCTATGCGGACATTCCGATCTCGACGCATGACCCGGATACGGCGCAGCAGTTGTTCGACGAACTCGCAGCCGAGGGCAAACCCGTATCGTTCACCTTCCTGGCCTACACCTCGGTCGAGAACAAGGCCGTTGCGGAAGCGGTCCAGGCGCAGTTGAGCGCGTTCGACGGTGTCGACGTTCAGGTCGAAGTCCTGGACTTCACCGCCGCGCTACCGCGACTCCACACATACGATTTCGATGTGGCGATCACGTCGGCAACGATCCTCGATCCCGATACCGCACTCTGGAGCAATTTTCACGGTGACTCGACCGGGAATTTCAGCGGTATCAACGATCCCGAACTCAACGCCGCCATCGACGAAGGCCGGACCGCGGCCGAACTCGAGGATCGCGCCGGAGCCTACGAGACAGCCCAGCAGCGAATCGTCGACCTCAACCCCGTCGTGTGGTACATCCGTACCGCACCGGCGGCCGTGCTCGGCGAAGGCACTCAGGGTGTTCAGATGTACGGGATGGGATCGATACGCCCTGAATTGCTGTGGACGACGACGCGATAAGCGATTTCGAGTGCGCAGAACTTGACGCGACACGCCGAGGGCAGACGTCGAAAACTGCACAACCGATTCACTCGTGTGTGATCGACGGTTCCTCGGACGGTAGCGATACCGCGAGCCCCTGGGCGGCCGCCGCCGTGCGGACCGCGTCGATCACCAACTGCAGTGGCCGTCGTTGGGCGTCGGCGCCGCGATGGGCGATGGAGATCGTGCGCATCAGCGGGTCGGTGAGCGCGACCACCTCTATCCCGGGTGGAGGCAGTGTCAGCCCGAGGTCGGAGACGAGGGTGACGCCCAGGCCCGCAGCGACCATCGCGAGTGCCGTCGCCTGCTCGCCGACCTCGTGATTGATCCTGGGCTCGAACCCGGAGCGTTGACACGCTATGCGCACCGCTCGGCCGAAATGGGAAGTGGGTCCGGCCAGTACCCACGGGTACTCGGCGAGATCTGCCAACGTCATGGTCTCGGCCGGTGCCGTTCCGGGAGGCATGACGGCGTGTAATCGCTCCACCGCGATGACCACCCTGGTCAACGCGGGATCCCACGGCATCGGATAGTTGGAGTAATCGATCACGAACGAGAAATCCAACGTGCCGACCTGGACAGCACCCGCGGTGTCCTCCGGCGCGAGCTCCTTCGTGCGGACCTCGATGCCGGGATGCTCGACCGCGAGCAAGGTCAGTGCCTTCGGCAACAGACTCGATGCGACCGACGCCCACACGCCGCCGACCAATCGTGCGGTGACTCCGTCCTGGGTGCGTTCGAGAGCGGTCGTGGCGCGCTCCACCGAGCGGAGGATCTCCTCGGCGTGTTCGGCGAGGACGAGACCGGCGTCGGTGAGCTGCACCCGACGGCCATGTCGCACGAAAAGAGTTGCACCGACGTCTCGTTCGAGTAACGCAAGCTGTTGAGAGACGGCCGAGGTGGTGTAATGCAATGCCGCGGCAGCCGCGGTCACGGTGCCTCGGCGATGTAATTCCCGAAGCATCCGTAGCCGGCGCAGGGACAGCTCCATACCGCCAGGGTAAGGGCTGTGTAGGAACTGTGAACGCAATCATTCATGTTTCGTAACTGGACGCCGGGTCGCAACCACATGCACGCTGGCGTTGTCAGCCGATTACTCGTGGCGACGAAAATCTACTGCGGATGATTGGGGTGGCTCACTATGACCTCGACGATGGAGCGTGCGTTCGGGCAAGGACCCGACAACAGAGAACAAGGTCCCCGTGAGCCTCTCTTGCGAATGACCTGGACCGACCCGATCACCGGAGCACACGGCTATCTCGTCGTGCACACTTCGGTGTCCGGGCTTTCCACCGGCGGCACCCGAATGAGGGCGGGTTGCACGGTGTCGGAGGTCGAGGATCTGGCCCGCGGGATGGCGGCGAAGACCGCAGTGTTCGACCTGCCGGTCGGCGGCGCAAAGGGTGGCATCGATTTCGACCCGAAGGATCCCCGTGCGGTCGGCGTCCTGGAGCGGTTCTGTCACGCGATGCGTCCGTGGCTGGACACACATTGGGTCACCGCGGAGGACCTGGGAGTGCCTCAGCATCTGATCGACGACGTCTTCGCGCGGCTCGGACTCCAGCAGTCCTACCACGCGGCGATCGGGCGTGCCCAGGATCCGGAACGGACGCTGCAGCGCGTCCGGACAGCGCTGAACGCGCCGGTCACCGGCGGTTTCCTGCTCGGAGATGTGGTCGGTGGGTACGGCGTCGCGCAGGCGTGCATCGGCACCATGCACGCGCACGAATGGGCACTGGCCGACACGACCGTCGCCATCCAGGGCATCGGCACCATGGGAGGTGGTGCCGCGTGGTATCTGCATGAGGCCGGCGTTCGCGTGATCGCTGTCGCCGATGCCGCGGGCACGCTGTACTGTGCCGACGGCCTCGACATCCCGGCTCTGCTCGACCTGCGTGACGCCTACGGGGAGATCGACCGCACCCGGGTCCCGGCGCACGTTCAGCAATTGCCGCGCGCGGCCGTGGTCGGTGTCGCGGCAGACATCTTCGTCCCCGCCGCGATCTCGTATGCGATCACGACGGACAACATCGACCAGGTCGCGGCGAAAGTCGTCGTCGAGGCCGCGAATGCGGCGACGACCCCGGAGGCCGAGGTGGCACTGATCGGGCGAGGTATCCCGGTGGTTCCGGATTTCGTTGCCAACGCCGGGGCTGTCGCATGGGCGTGGTGGGTGCTGCTCGGCCAGGTCGGCGACGATCCGGAGGATTCGTTCCTGCGGTTGCGTACCGAGATGCTGGCCAAGGTTGCGCTGCTGGTCGAGCGTTGGTTGCTCGATCGGGTGCCGCCGCGACAGACTGCGGACGAGTTGGTCGCTGCTCACCACCGTGCGTCGGCGCTGGTGGATCCCGGTGCGGCGCCGCTACCGGTGATTCCGTAAACCTTCCTTCCGCCGTGCGGGTTTCCTCACGAACATCACCATCGGAAACCCGCACGACGCGAGGAAAGTCTTTCTCGCACCTGACAGTCGTCATTGCGGGTCGGTGCTCCGAGTGCACACGAGCATCGCATTGGCACCGGCTTGGAATTGGTAATCGACGCTGAGAATGTCAGTGGTGATGCCGTCGTCGGCGAGACGTTGTCGCAGGGCGTCGAGGTGCGGATACTCGGTCTGATCCAGAGTGACGAGAGGGAAGATGCGCACCTCGGCGGCGGCGACCCTCATGAGTTC
This sequence comes from Rhodococcus artemisiae, assembly GCF_036327795.1. Lineage (NCBI taxonomy): Bacteria > Bacillati > Actinomycetota > Actinomycetes > Mycobacteriales > Nocardiaceae > Rhodococcus > Rhodococcus artemisiae. Next base: position 151,613 of record NZ_JAUTXY010000001.1, on the reverse strand, counting down.
ACACACAGCATCGTGGTGGAACGACAGATCGAGCCGATCCGCGTAGCTGAACAGCAGGTGAGAGCTGAGCACCAAGTCGAAAGCTTTGTCGTCGAACGGCAATCGGGGGAGTCCGCCTGCGATGTAGCGCTCGGGATGTGCGCGGCGGTCGTCCGAGAACTGACGGCCGGCTTCGCTGCGTGAGAAGGCGTGATCGTCCGGATCCGAGAAGAATGTCCACACATAATCGTCCGCATGGCTGCGGCAGTACCGGTTGCCCCTATCGGATTCCCGCTGAGCCATAGCTGCCAGCTCTATGGTCGTGTACTGCCCGTAGACCGGATCGCACGCGGTGACGTCGCCGCCGGCCGCACACACGTCGGCAGTGAAACCTGCAGTACCGCCCGGACAGTCGAGGATTCGGCAACGCAGGTCGTCGCCGGTGAGGGTGAACATCGCTCGGTACTCCGCCAGTGATCGTGAACTGACGAGGATGTCGCTGATCGTGGTGGGTGGATCGGATTCTGTCGGCATCGAAAAGCTCCATCGATTCGGGAGCGGCCTGCACTGACGTCGTCTGTCTCTCAGAGCCGAGCCGCCAGCGGAAGGCGACTCGGGACACGCGCAATGGTCACGACCGCCGGAGCGGCCGCCACCAGGTACGGGCAGTGGACAACACACGGACACCGTAGCGGAAGCGGCGTTCGATTGCCGAGCCGAACTGAGAAGGCGCCCGTCACCACGACGACGCGGCAGCGCGGCGTTGCTGGCGACGACCGCCCTTTCCGTCGTGGTGACGTCGCCTGGGGATTCGATTCGCCCGCCGGCGCAACGCCAGTTCGTGTTGAAGGCGTTCGGCCGACAACTTCCCCGGTCCGTGAATGCGAGTACCGTCGTCTCGCTCGATAACTACAGCCATGGATCTGGCCTCTTTCGTCGATTGCAGGCGAACGGCACAGTATTGCGGATCCGGCGCCGCTGCGTCATGCCAATTTCTGTGCTCGACGCTGTCAGGGGAGATCTTTGGTGAGTGCCGCCGGGGGAGCCTGAGTGTGGTGTTGGAGATCGATACGCCGCGCTCTGCACGCTTCGCAGAGGACGTAGAGCACTCGACCCATCGACGTCGCGTGGCTCGACTCGACAGCCCACCCGTGTTCGTGCGCGCTGCTCTGCGTGCCGGCGAGTGTGGGGTTTTCGTAGGTTTCCCGTGTGATCATGCCTCCCACCATGATGTAATGCCGTTATGCATCTCAACCCTTACGGCGAGTATGCAGTCGTACTCGCCGCGTCACTGGCCAATGACTGGCCCGCTACACGCGCCGAGATCGAGACACGAACACGGGATGTCGGGATGACGATGGAATTCGACGAGGCGTCGGACGACCATGCACTCGCCCGGACGGTCATCGATGAGTGGTTGACGGTCGTCGACGCGTCCGACCCGCAGGAACGCGCACGCCTGCTCAACGCGCAGATGGCCACCGCGTCGGCCTATCCGCGGCTGATCGATCACGACGGCGAGGGGTGGCATCTGCACTACCGCGCCGAAGAGAAATCGCTACCCGACGTTCTCCGATCCATCATCAGCGTCGGCACGGCGCTGCACCTCACCACCCGCGGAATGCACCGTCTCGGACGTTGCGCCGCAGGGCAGGTCCCAGGGGACCCGTGCTCGGCCGTCGTCGTCGACATCACCCGCAACGGTCGTCAGCGGTATTGCTCTGTGCGTTGCGCGAACCGCGATGCCGTCCGTCGACACCGGGCGAAGGCCAAACTTGATCGCTGAGCCGAGGCGGGGTCAGGAGCGAGTCGACTCGGCGAGTGCGGCGAGCCGGTCCACCGAGGCTGCAAGCTTGTCCGATGTGGTGGCACGTGCGCGCTCGAGCCGTGACTTGTCGGTCAGTTCGGTCCAGTCGTAGGTGTGCGTGACGCGGACGTGGTCCTCGTCGACCGGCTCGAGCTCCCAGCGCCACAGGTGTCCGGGCGGGCGCCCACCCTGCGGCGACGGTCGCCACGCGATCAGACGACCTTCTTCGTACTCCACGACGTGGTTGTCGCGGACCTTGCCATTGCTGAGGGTCATGGTGAACACGTCACCGATCGCCTGTACCCGTTGACCGGGTGCTGCCTCGGCGAGGTTGTCGTTGCCGTCCCAGCGTGGCTGCTGCATCGGGTCGGCGATCAATTCGAATACAACTTCGGGCCGGGCCGCGATGACTCGGCCGGCGCTGACGACGGTGGCGATATCGTTGTCCTCGGTCATGGCTCGATCCAACCACAGCCACCTCTCCCCATTCTTACTGCCGAGTAAGGTGGCGGCATGGAATCTGCCTTGACATCGACCTATCGAAGCTGGCTGAAGCTGCCGCGCAATGCCGTGGGGTCCGCGCTCTTCTCGGTGGGCATGTGTGTGCGCGTGCCGTTCTTCGCGACGGTGCTGCCCCGCGTCACCGAGCTGGAACCGGGACGCTGTGAGGTGCGAGCCCCGAAATGGTGGGGCGTCCACAACCATCTCGGTACCTTTCATGCAATCGCCGCGTGCAACCTCGCCGAAGCGGCCATGGGGATGCTCGCCGAGGCGACAGTGCCCTCGACGCATCGATGGATTCCGAAGGCGATGTCCACCCAGTACCTTGTCAAGGCGGAATCCGGTCTTCGCGCGGTGGCCGAACTCGGCTCGCTCCCGGACTTCGCATCCGATTCCGAAGGTCTGGAACTGGTTGTCCCGGTGCGTGTTTACGACACCGGCGGAACAGAGGTCGTGCACGCGGACATCACCATCTGGGTCACGCCGCGCGGGCAGTGACGCGGTTACCTCCGCCTGGTACGGAATTCGACGACCGGGCAGTCTTCGCGCGCGTGTGTCGGCTTCCAGCTCCCGCGATTGCCGGTGCGGCAACACCAGGGTGGTTGCGGGAATGGAACGCCCTCATCTCCACCGGCCTTGACCTCGAGTGGGCTCGAGGTTGCACCGTGGAGTTGTCGTTCAACACTGACAACGAGGAGGAACAACGATGCGGCAAGTGCTGCCTGACATGTGGGAAACACAACAAGATGATCCGTTTCCCGGCCTGACCACCCATGCCTACCTGTGGACCGGAAACACCAACGTGCTGTTCTACTCGGTCGCCGGCGAGGCCGACTTCGCCGAATTGGAACGACGAGGCGGATTCACTGATCAGTATCTGTCTCATCAGGACGAAGCGGGCCCGATGCTCGGAAGGATCGCCGAGCGGTTCGGTACGAAGTTGCACGCACCCGCGGCCGAAGCCGATGCGATCGGACGGCACGCACGCATCGACGTCCCGCTGGCGGACCGGTACACCGATGACAACGGGGTGGAGGTGATTCCGACACCCGGACACACCATCGGCAGTGTCTGCTATCTGGTTCCCGGCGCCGACGGAGCCCGCTACCTGTTCACCGGCGACACGCTGTTCGTCGGTGCGTCAGGAGAATGGACGGCGGGGTACATCGAAAGCTTCAGCGACGCCCGCACTCTGGCCGACAGCCTGCGGCTGCTGGGCACGCTCACGCCGGATGTGGTGATCTCCAGTGCCTTCCCCAGCGAGTCTGCGGTACACAGGATCGACCCACAGGAATGGCCTGCTCACCTCGAACAGGCCCTGTCCGGGCTGTCTGGTGTCGTGACACGTTGAGGTTGTCGAACCGGGTTGAGCAGCGTGGCTGCCGTGGTGAGGTCGGCTTCTGCCTGGGTGGTCAGGGCGTAGAGGGCGTATCCGATGGGGGAGGCGTCCCACAGTTGTTTGGCCTGGGCCGCGAGCCCGGGGTACGTGCGCCCTCCAGCGGCAGCGTAGGCGGCGATGGTGGCGTGCAGCATGTCCTCACCGGCGGCGCCGTATTGGGCGGACAGGTCGCGGGCCGGGTCGTCGACACGGGCGGTGGTCCAGTCCAGGACCCCGGTGATCGCGCCGCCTTCGTCGAGCAGGACGTGTGCGGGGTAGATCTCACCGTGTGTCATGACAGTGTGTTCGGGCCAGCAGCTCTCGTCCTCGAGCCAGGTCTGCCACCCCCGGCTCAGGGAAGGGGCGACGGTGAAAGCCTCACTCACCCGATCGATGTCGTCTCGCCATGACCGGCGTACCTGGGCGGGGCTGCGTACCTCGACGCCCGCGGCCTCGGCCTGCTGCGCGCCGAGGGAGTGCAGGCGGGCCAATAGGTGTCCCAGGCGCCGGGCGTAGTCGGGGCTGGCGGGCTCGATGTGCCAGACGGGTTCTCCGGTGTCGGTGAGGGTCAATCCGGGCGCTCCGGGTAGCGCAGGATAGGCGATCAGGTCAGCGGCGCGGATCTGCCAGTGTGGGACAGCGATACCGGCCTCGGCCAGGACGGGGGAGACCAGATCGAGAATACGCATTTCGGTGGCCATGCCCGACGAGACGTCGTCGCGGCGTGGTACACGCAGTACCCAGCGTTGCCCCGTGTCGTCGGAAGCCATGACTACGCGGTAGTCCAGGCCGGCTTCGTTCACTGTGGCGTCGTCCGCGGACAGGTGCAGGCCGTGCGCGGCGGCGAGCGAGATGGCATCGGAGGCGTCGAAGGAGGTCATGTCCCTCACGATTTCACCTATGTCCAGCCGCGGTCCAACGGTTTACTCGAATACGGTCGAGACCGCGTTTTCGGCGTGCGCCCGCTCTCCTGGCACCAAGCCGATTCGAGTGCGGCGATCGAGCACGTCGCCGACGTCGAGCGCGCCTTCGTGGCTCACAGCGAACTCCACTTCCGCTCTCGTTATGTCGATTCCGGGTGCGATGGGCTCCATCCGCACGGGATCGGCCGCAAGCAGCGCCGCCTCGGTTCCGTACCGCTGCACCAGTGACTGCGGCGCCGTCAGCATGCCGAGCACCGCGGATTTCGCTGCGCCGACCACCGGCAGTTGCCGGGTGTGGCATGGCCGCGCAGTCAGGCCGGCCACTTCGATTGCCGTGTCGACGGCGTCCTCGGCCATCTTCCGATAGGTGGTGAGTTTGCCGCCGACGATGCCGATCGGCCCGCCCTCCGTCCTGATGACCGCGTGCTTGCGCGACAGGTCGGCTGTCGAACCCCCGGTGTCGGGCGCGGTGGTGTCGAGCAGTGGGCGTAATCCGGCGAACGTTCCCAGCACGTCGTCGCGGGTCAGTGGTGTCGCGAGTGCCGTATTGACCGTGTCGAGCAGGAAATCGATCTCACCGTCGCTGGCCTGGGGCACGTCCGGCAGCTCACCAGGCGCTTCCTCGTCGGTCAATCCGAGGTAGACGCGGCCGAGTTGGGCAGGTAGGGCGAACACGAAGCGGTTGCGCTCGCCCGGGATCGGCACCGTGAGCGCGGCGGTCGGGTTCCCGAGTGCCGCCGCATCGAGAACGAGGTGGGTACCGCGGCTCGGTCGCAGCCGGATGGTGGGGTCGACACGACCGGCCCACACCCCGGCGGCATTCACGACGGCGCGGGCACGGACATGCAGGTCTGTGCCGGTGAGGACGTCGTGGAGGGTGGCGCCGTCGCCGGTGACGTCGCGGGCTTCGACGCGGGTGAGGATCCGCGCCCCGTACGCGGCGGCCGTGCGGGCGAGCGCGACGACGAACCGGGCGTCGTCGACGAGCTGACCGTCGTAGGCGAGAAGGCCGCCGCGCAGCCCGGCTCGCCGAACCGCCGGGGCAAGAGCAGCGGTGCGCGTCGCGCTGACGCGCCGGGACCGCGGAAGAACGCTGGCCGGTGTTCCTGCGGTGGCACGCAGCGCGTCGCCGGCGAGAAATCCGGTGCGGACCAATGCTGCTTCGGCGGCTCCCACGGATGGCAGGAGCGGTACGAGCTGGGGGAGTGGCCGCACGAGGTGTGGTGCGGTGCGCGTCATGACGATATCGCGTTCGACTGCGCTCTCTCGGGCGATGCCGACGTTGCCCGAAGCGAGATAGCGCAGCCCGCCGTGTACGAGTTTCGAGCTCCAGCGGCTGGTGCCGAACGCGAGATCATGGCGTTCGGCGAGCACGACGCTCAGTCCCCGGCTGGCGGCGTCGAGGGCGACACCCGCCCCGGTGACGCCACCGCCGATGACGAGGAGGTCGACGGTGGGGTGCTCGTCGAGTTCCTCGAGCTCGCGGATGCGGCGGGTGGCGTTCAGGGCGCTCGACCCGGTGGGGGTCATCATCAGTGCCTTTCGGTTGGGGCGAGATAGGAATCGATGGCCTGGCCGAGCTCGTCGAGTAGGGCTCGGTGGTCGACGACTTCGCTGATCATGCGGACCGATTGCACCGTCGATTGCGCGGTGAGCAGGATGAACGCGGCGAGCGTCTGCGGATTACCGGCGCGGATGGAGCCATCGTTCTGGCCCTGTTCGATCGCAGTGACGAGGATATCGAGGATGACGCGCTGGCTGGTGCCGAGCCGGTCGACGATGTACGTGATGAACACTTCCGGATCGGTTCGCAACACCTTCTCGAAGATGGGGTGCGTGCCGATGTCGTGGGCGGCGGCGACGACCGCCGACACCAGAAGCGGGCGGGTGGGCCCGACACCGCGTGTGTCGGGAAGCGCGGCACGGATTTCCCTGGTGAGCAGGTCGGCGAGGACCGAGTCCGTATCCGGCCATCGACGGTAGACGGTAGGTCGGCTGACGCCCGCGCGGCGAGCGATCTCGGCGAGGGTGGTGCGTCGTAATCCGAAGTCGAGCAGGCAGGAGCGGGCGGCGTCGAGAATCTTGTCCTCGATGCTGTCGCCGGCGCGCTCGGAATCGGGCCCCACCGGGTGCTGCGAGGACGCCTCATCACCGAATATGTCGTTACGAACTGGCGTCATGTGTAAAACTGTAACGCATGACTGAGAGCTTCACGCCCCAACGACCCGATCAGCTCGCTCCGAACATGGAGTGGGACGCATGGGGGACGGCCGAACATCGAACCGAACTGGGCCCCGAGGTGCATACCCTGCTCGAGCAGGCGCTCGGTGTCCACCGCCGGCGGGTCCCGCTCGCGGAATCCGACGTCCGGCTCACCCCTACCCGGCTCACCCCGGAGTATCGCGCCGACCTCGTTCGCCTCCTCGATGCCGACCACGTCCTCGACGACGACGCCACGCGCCTCCGTCACGCCGGCGGCAAGAGCACTCTGGACCTGTTGCATCGGCAGGGCTCCGATTCGCAGACGGCACCGGACGCTGTGGTTCTGCCCGCCGATCACGACGAGGTCCTGAGCCTCCTCGAATACTGTGCAGCACAGTCGATTGCGGTTGTCCCATTCGGCGGAGGTACCAGTGTCGTCGGGGGAGTCGACCCTGATTCCGGCCGCTTGTCCGCAGTGATCGCTGTGGATCTCCGCCGATTGAACGCACTCACCGATCTCGACCCGGTCTCACGCATCGCCACCGTGCAGGCCGGTGCCACCGGGCCTCAGACCGAAGAGTTGCTCGGCAGGCACGGATTCTCGCTCGGTCACTACCCTCAGAGTTTCCGGCACGCTACCATCGGCGGGTTCGCAGCCACCCGATCTTCCGGTCAGGCCTCTGCTGGATACGGGAGGTTCGACGACATGGTCGAACACATGACGGTGGCCACACCGCGCGGCACCATTCGGGTCGGCCACCCGCCGGCCTCCGCAGCAGGCCCGGATCTACGACAACTCTTCCTCGGTTCCGAAGGGACTTTCGGAATCATCACCGAGGTCGGCGTACGCATCCATCCCATCCCTGCAGTGGTCGAGCACCGGGCATGGAGCTTCCCCGATTTCACCACCGGCGCGGACGCACTTCGAACTCTCGTCCAGAGCGGCCTGCCGCCGACCGTGCTCCGGCTCTCGGACGAAGCCGAAACCGGCCTCAACCTCGCCCTGCACAAAGACATCGGGCGTACATCTCCTGGTGGATGTCTTGCGGTGACCACCATCGAGGGCAACGAGCGATACGTGCGTGACCGCGCGGCAGCAGTGCAGGAAATCCTCGGTGCGGCAGGAGGAGTCGACCTCGGCGCGGAGCCTGCCCGCCAATGGGAGCACGGGCGATTCGGCGCACCGCACCTGCGGGACGCGCTGCTCCAGGCGGGTGCCCTCGCGGAGACGCTCGAAACGGCGACCACCTGGTCGAATCTGTCGCGGCTGCGTGCAGCGGTGACCGAGGCGCTCACCGACACGCTCCGCGAGGGCGGCACGCCACCGCTGGTGATGTGCCACATCTCGCACACGTATCCGGCCGGTGCGTCACTGTATTTCACGATCGTGTGCGCCCAGACCGATGACACGGTGGCGCAATGGACCGCGGCGAAGCAGGCGGCCACGGCGGCGATGGTCGCTGCCGGCGGAACCATCACCCATCATCACGCCGTCGGACGAGACCACCTGCCGTGGATGACGGACGAGATAGGGGACTGCGGTGTGGAAGTGCTCCGTGCCATCAAGAACGCGCTCGATCCGCACCACATCCTCAATCCCGGAAAGCTCATCCCTTGACCACCGGTTCGGTTGTGGTGCTGAGCAACCCGACCGCAGGCGCCGATGCCCTCCACACGCTCGCGGTTGCCGGCAAACGACTACGCGCGCACGGACTGCGCATCGCTCACATCGCCGCCGATTCCGTCGATGAATCGATCGCACTCACCCGCCACGCAGTCGAGGACGGCATCGACGCGGTCGTCGCTGTCGGCGGCGACGGTATCGTGTGGCAGGCGTGGCAGGCAACCGCCACGACGGGCACGCCCGTCGGGATCGTCTCTGCCGGAACCGGAAACGATCTCGCTCGCGTCCTTGGGATCCCGGACGATCCGGCCGCAGCAGCCGATATCGTCGCCACCGGTCGGCGACGAACCATCGATCTGGGTCGAGTCTCCTCGACCCAGGGGCCGGACCAGTGGTTCGGCACTGTGCTCGCGGGAGGATTCGACGCTCTCGTCACCGACCGCGCCAACCGTATGAAGTGGCCTCGTGGTCGCCTGCGGTACAACGCCGCCACAGTCGTCGAACTGGTGAACCTGCGACTGCTCCCGTACCGGATCACCTTCGATGACGAACCGGCCATCGAACTCGACGCAACTCTGGTGGCCGTCGGCAACGCCTCCACTTACGGGGGCGGCATGCGAATTGCACCGGGTGCGCTACTCGACGACGGTCTGCTCGACGTGGTGGTCGCCACCTCGGCGAACCGTTCTCGCCTCCTGCGCCTGTTCCCGACTGTCTATCGGGGCACCCACGTCGACCTGCCCGAGGTGATGGTGCGCCGCGCACGACGGGTGCGGCTCGAGTGCCCGGGCATCACCGTCTACGCCGACGGAGAACCCCTCCGATCACTGCCGGTCGACGTGGAGGCGGTGCGCGGCGCCGGGGCGGTGCTGGTGCCGGAACACTGACGCAGGCCGACCCACCACCGGGTGGCGTCGTCGAATGCATCGTTCGTCTTGACACGGGCAATCGGGGCTCACGGGTCGATGCCTGACGAGGGCGGTGGTGTAAGTGGGAACCTGCTGGGACTCAATATGATCCGATCGCGTGTAGTTCCGTCGGCTCTGCCCGCGACAGTTCTATCTGCGCGGCGATCTCCGGATCGGAAATCTCGAGGCCGGCCTCGGCGGCGCGCTGATAGCGGCGGTAGAGGACGCGATCGAAGTCCTCGCGGCTCAAGTCTCGATGCCAGTACGGTAGCGACACGATTCTGGATCCGGGAACGCCGGATGCAATGGCGATTCGCCGTCCCGCGGCGACAAGGTCGACCTCACCGGCGATCCATACCGACGTGTGATCGCCCGCGCCGACGAGAGCGGATTGCATTCGCGTTTCCCACGAGTCGCCGTCGTCGAATGAGACATCGGTAGGGAGAACTGTGGTGCGTGCCCGATCCGGACACGACCGCAGAATCTCGTCCACGGCGGGGGAGGTGCTGCGGTCGCCGACGAGGAGAACGCTGTCGACAGTGTCGTCGACGATGAACTCATGCTTGAACCCGATGACGCCGACCGTGTCCCCGATGCGCGCACGGTGAACCCAACTGGCGGCTGCTCCGAGGTCGAGTGCGTCGAAGATGATGTGGTCGGCGCCAGGGACGAAACATAGCGCCGTGTAGGCGCGGGCAATCGGGCGGCTGGGGTCGCTCTCCCAGGTGGGGAGGGCTAATTGGTGCTCGTCGAATGTCGGGAGGGTCAGGCGTGCATCCCGGCTCCTGGCGGTGAAGATCTTGAAGACCGGAGCTAGGCCGCGCGGCCGCATCTGTGAGATGAGGGGAGCGTGGACCCGGAATCGGAGGATGGAACCGGGACGTGGGGTGATGTCGGTGATATGGGCGCGGGTCATCACGATTCCATTGCCCAATTCGTATCCGTCGGTCATTGCGAGTCCTTCCGTGCATGGCTCAATCGAGTGCGGAGAACGTCGGGTCCATGGCTTGCGGCAGCCAGATCTTGCCCAGGATTCCTGCGTTGTTGATTGCTTCGCCCTGCGCGTCACTGAGCCAGACGACACGCTCGGACAGATTGCCGTCCCACGAGGGTGACGACTCGAGCGTCGTGGTGGAGGTGCGCGGCGACGGCATCAGCAACACGAGCGCGCCGTCGACCAATCCGGTGGTCTCACCCGAGTACACGGTTTTCGCGTCACCGTTCTCGACCTCGTGTTGATCGTCTGCCGGACGCATGCCGAACAAGCGGAGGACGTTGCCGGCGGACGCCAGCATGATGTCGGAGTTGTAGTAGAGGCCGAACGAGTAGGGCTTCTCCGCGAGGGTGGGGTGCCTCGCGCCCACGTCGTCATAGGCGGCGACGGCGTCGGCGATCAGCTGCTCGCCTTCGTCCGTCCTGTCGAAGGCCTGTGCAACCTGCCGGATTCCGAGCTGCCAATCGTTGTCGGCGTCTTGCATGTCGAAGATCAGGGTCGGTGCGATCTTCCGGAGGGTCTCGGCCGTTGTGGGCTCGGTGAACTGGGGCCACGCGGGGGCGACGATCAGGTCGGGTTCCAGCGCAAGGATGGCTTCGAAGTTGATTTCGTTCGCGTACGGGTCTGCGAGATTATCGTCGATCGAGTCGTGATCCGCGTGGTCGGCGAGATAGGGCAGCGCCTCGATGTTGTGGACACTTGCACCGACGGGGTCGATACCGAGTGCGATCACGTCTTCGAAAGCGGGGTTGCCGAGGGTGACGACGCGTTCGGGAAGTTCGTGGATCGTTGTCGACCCGGTCGTGGTCGTGACGGTAATCGGGTAGTACGAGGCTGTGCTCTGTGCGTGTTCGTCGTCCGTGGTGGAAGCAGTCGAACAGCTGGTGAGCGCGAGGACCGTTGCCGTGGCGGTGGCGAGGAGTCCGAGCGTGCGTCTGCATGCGCGAGGTGACATATTGCCACCCTAGCAATAAAAGGGAAGGGTTACCTCAGTGCCTTGACGGGTCGGCTGCGTCGAGATGGGTCCACTCGGCGTTCGGTGTCGGCACCGCTTCGGGTAGTTGTCCGTTCGCGATCAGCATGTCGGCGCCTACGAGAAACGCCTCGATGGTCCAGCCCACCTGACCCTCGTACAGATCACTGCGCGGGTAGACGGCGCCGGGATAGCGGTTGCGACGCGGAGGACGCAGCGCAGCGGTGAGGGTAAGCAGCCGAGATCCGAGAAGATGCGACGCCTTTCGGTCGAGGCGGGTATCGCGCTGCATCAGTTCGTCGATGATTGCCTCGAACATGTCCACTGTGATGCGCTCGTACGGGCCGCGAAGCACATAGTCCTCGACCCCCGGAAACTCTTTCAGCAGTGCAGTGAACCGATCCGCGAGGACGCGCAGATACTCCTGCCAGGTCTGCGCCTCGGGTGCGTCGAGCTGCAGGCGGCCGAACACCCGGGCGGACGCCCTCGCGTACAGGCGGTCGATCGACTCAACGTGATGACGGATGGTCGCGTCCGACACTCCGAGTTCGCGCGCAACCGCCGCTCGTGTGAGGTTGTCGAGGCCCACTCGCTCGGCCGCGTCGAGTATGTCCTCGATCGACGTCGTGGGTGGCCGGCCCAACTTAGGAGTGATCGATCCCTTACCGCCTGAACGCATGAGGTCACCGTACGCGGCGGCACGTGCGAATCGGTGCGACATCGACGTCAGGCGAAGATGTCCTGGTGGAAGCGGCCGTCGGACTCGAGACGGCGTAGCGCGGTCTCGCCGTCGTCGCCGGTCCGTCCGGTAAGGACCTGTGCAAGTGCCCGTCGTACGGCCGGCGCCATGTGCAGCCCGTCTCCGCACACGTAGATGTGTGCTCCTCGCTCGAGCAGTTCCCGGATTCGGTCGGCTTCGGTGACGAGGGCCTGCTGGACGAATCGGTCCGGGTGGTCGGGCAGCGCGGAGTACGCCGTGTGCACCCGCACCAGACCGGCTGCATGCCACCTGTCGAGATCGTCGGCGTAGAGACGGTCGTGCTCGGGGTGGCGACATCCGGTGAACAGCTCGACCGGCCCTCTGGACGCGGTGTTGGCCCGTTCCTCCAGGAATCCTCTCAAGGGGGCGATGCCGGTACCCGGCCCGATCAGGATGACCGGTGTGTCCGGGTCGTCGGGCAGTCGGAAAGCCGGTACGGGGGTGCGAACGTGGCCGTAGAAGACGTCGCCCGGGGCGAGGCCGGCCAGGTAGGCAGAGCAGGTACCGCGATACCGGCCGGAACCCGACCATGAGGGCCCGTCGACGAGCCCGATCGTGAGCCGGACATGGTTCGGTGAAGCCAGGGGCGAAGACGAGATGGAGTAGTAGCGCGGCCGGATCGGGCCCGCAGTCTCCAGAAAGACCGCCAGCGGCAGCGTGATCGCGGGGAACCGTTCGAGCAGGTCGAGCACGCACACGCGTTTGGTCAGGATCTCCTCTGCGTAGGAGTCTGCGAGCGTTGCGAGTTGTCGGAGTGTGTCCGGGCAGCGAGCGTGGGCGGCGAGCGTCTCGAGATCGGCGCGGGTGGCCGGCTCCTGCAGTTCGGAGAATTCGGTCAGCAGCAGTGCGGCTGTGACCGGCGTGTCCACGGGGAGATGTGTAGTTCCTCGGGTGCGCAGCCGGATGACCTGGTTGTGGGAGGTTCGGAGCAGGTGCAGTGCCCGTCGGACCTGTTCGGGCTCGTTCCTGGCGAAGACGGCGAGGTGGTCGCCGGCGGCATAGGGAACGTCGTCGGGAAGTTCGGCCACGATCGAACGCACGCCGGGGCGGGGAGCTTCGAGGCTGAAGTTCCACAGTCCGGACGGATCGCCGGTGAGTTCCCGGTTCTCGACCACAGTCAGCGGGACGGCGGTCGCGGAGAGAACGTCGGGTCGAATGTCGGCTTCGGTGAGGACTTCCATGCGGTAGCGGGAACCGCGGTCCGCAGCGGTCGCGCCGTACTCCGCAGCCAACGCTTTCCACAGAGCCGAGGTCCATGCGCTGACACCACCGTCGAAGTCGCCGGCTGCGTCGGCCTCGCCGCGGGCGATCAGTGGAACCGCCCCGGCTCCGGTGAGTTTCGCGTAGGCGCGACGGGGGAACGCCTGGTAGGTGGGCCATTGCGTGTCGCCGCACCCCAGCAGCGCCAATCGCACTCCCTGCAGTGACGGCAGCTCGTCGAGGGAATCGAAGAGTTGGGCGTTGTCGGGCGCGCGCCCGTTGTAGCTGGACGTGACCACTGCGAGCATCCCATCGCGAGGTGGCTCGGCAGTGAGCTCGTCGAGAGTGGTGAGGTGGACGTCGAAGCCGGATCGTCCGGCCCGCTCGGCGAGTCGTTCGGCGATGTCGGTACAGGTGCCCAGATTGGATCCGTAGGCGACAGTGAGTGCGGTGCCGGCGGTCACCGCGCCGAGGTGGTGCTCGTGGGTATTCGGGTCGGCGGCCGGGGCAGGCATGGGTGCCCGCTCGTGGGGACGACGTTCGCGGACACGGATGGTGAAGCCCTCGGGTTTGAGAGTGAGTGTCTGTTTCACCTGCATTCGGTAGGCGTGGGGATCGCTGATCGCGAACTTCTGCAGGATCATCGCGAGGGCCAAGCGTGCTTCGGTGAGCGCGAACTGTCGCCCGATGCAGGCGCGTTCACCGTTCCCGAACGGTTTGTAACCGGCACGATGGTGCTCGCCCCTGCGCTCGGGGAGCCATCTGTCGATGTCGAATTCGTCGGGGCGGTCCCACGCCTTGGCGTGCCGATGCAGCGAGGGCAGCAGAACGAAGATCTGTTGACCCGCGAGGACACGGTACTGGCCGATAGTGGTATCGGCGAAAGGCTTGAGGATGATCCCCGGGATGGGCGACCAGATCCGTAGCGTCTCCTCGAGCACGCGGGGGATCACGTCGAGTTTCATTGTTGTCTCGTAAGTCGGAACGCTACCGTCGGGAAGGAAGCGGTCCACCTCCTGATAGGCCTGCGCGAGCACATGGGGGTTGCGAAGCAGGTTGTACAGGGCGAACGACAGCAGCCCGCTGGTCGTTTCATGGCCTGCGATGAGAAATGTCAGCACTTGATTGCGGATGTTCTCATCGGGCAACGGATCCCCGGTGCGGGGGTCCGTGGCTTCGAGCATCAGGCCGAGGAGGTCTGTCCCACCGTCATGACCGTGGCCGCGGCGCTGGCGTATGACGTCGTCCACCAATTCCTGCATGGCCCGGATGTCGGCCCGGTAGGCCTCTTCCCGACGCGCGCGCATGCGGGTGACCATCAGAGGCTGCCTGGCGCGAACCATGGCCTCGGTCAAGGCATTGCCCATTGCTTGTAGGAACGGGTGCAGTTGCAGGGAGGAGAAGGAGTCGAACCGATATCCGAAGCCGGTGAGGGCGATGGTGTCCAGGGTCAGGCGGGTCATATCGTCTGCGACGGCAAGATCCTCGCTCTGCCGGGCTGTCCACGAGGTGGTCAGGGCTTCGGCGACCTCGAGCATCTGGGGGAAGTAGGCCTTCATGGATCGTTGCCCGAATGCGGGCATCAGGATCCGGTGGGCCTGGCCCCAGACCGGTTCGTTACCGCGGGCGGTGAACAGGCCGTCGCCGGCGAAGTCGCGCACGATCGACAGCGGGGGCGCGACGCTCTTGTAGAACCGCGTCTCGTCGCAGACCTCGTCGACAAGGTCGGGATCATAGACGAACAGTGCCTGACGGCCGAGGATATCCACCCGGTAGATCCCTTCGGGGTGCTTGTCGGCTGCCTCGACCAGGAACTCCGTGGGCACGTCGCCGGACAGTTGCAGGGCATTGCCGAGGAACGGCACCCCGCGCAGCGCGGGGATGGATCGGGTCGCAGTCATCGAGAACTCCTTGTCGCCCGAGGCCGGTAACCGATGGTAGTCACCAGCCATACACTGTATGGCGATCGCTAGCATACGGTGTATGGCTGTGAGCGCGCATCGGGGCGCACCTCTTACCCCGGACGAGATCTATTCGACAGCTCTGCGCCTCGTCGACGCGGGCGGCGTGGAGGGCCTGTCCATGCGCAAGCTGGCAGTCGAACTGGACGTCAACCCGATGTCGCTCTATCACCATGTCGACAACAAGACCGCGCTACTCCAGAGAGTGTGCGCCCTGGTGGCCCTCCAACTGGACGTGCCCGAAGGTGACGCACCATGGGGGGAACAATTGCGTGCACTCGGCTACGCATGCCGCGCCAGCGCCCGCCGGCACCCTTCACTGTGGCTCTACGCGCTGTCGCACCCGGAAGTTTCCGGAGGCGACCATCTTCTCTGGCGAGCGCTC
Organism: Rhodococcus artemisiae; assembly: GCF_036327795.1. NCBI lineage: Bacteria > Bacillati > Actinomycetota > Actinomycetes > Mycobacteriales > Nocardiaceae > Rhodococcus > Rhodococcus artemisiae. Next base: position 136,018 of record NZ_JAUTXY010000001.1, on the reverse strand, counting down.
GACCGGATCCTTTCCCGTGCCGGCGTCGACGAGGCCGAATTCGTCTACGCCCGCAAGACTCTGTTCGCACTCCTGTCCGGGTTCATTCTCGGCGAGACGACCGGAGCGTTGAACGAGCAAGGTGGAGCCGCGGATCCGGAGAAGACGTTCGAGGCCTTCCTCAACTTTGCTGTTGCGGGGCTCTCGGCATTCTGAATTCGGGGCCCGTGTTCACCAACCTATGCCCGCTTCACGACGCGCGGCGTTCACGTTCGATGGTTCTCCTGGCCGTCGACGGTTCATACTGGGTCTATGCGAGCATCCACCGTCGCCCACAGAACCCCTCCGTCCCAAGAGCCTCGAGCGTTGTCCCCGGCCGTCCGGAGGTACGCCGCGCATGCTCAACGCGTTTCGGTAACCGGTGATCTCGTGACCGCAGACGGATTTCGACTCGGACGTTGGGTGGAGCGGCAACGGATTGCGCGCGCGACCCGAACGCTACCTTCTCAGCGTGAACGAGAGCTCGATGCGGTCGGCTTCGACTGGCGGGTCGAGCCGATTCCTCGAGTCGATGCCAAGCGGCTCCGCATGCTCACCGAACTTGCCGCGTACCGTGAAGTGCATGGCACCGCAGAGGTGCCTGTCCACTACACCACCGATGACGGTGAGCGACTCGGAGAGTGGCTGTATCGGCAGATCAAACGCTGGCGCACCGGTACGCTCGCCGACGACGAACGAGCGGTCCTCGAGTTGTTCGGGGTGACGCCGAACGCTCGTCGACGCGGCCCCAGGCCGGGGGTAACTGCTGTGCCAGAACATCATTCGGATGAAGGACGCTGATACCAGTAGATCGGCGGCGCATTCGATGCGCGACACCGGCCAACCTCAGTTGTCGCCCCTGGGAAGCGGTGTGAACGCGTTGGCGGCGGCTACGGCGGCGTCAACGTCGAGATTTCTGGCCCCGAGCACCGAGTCGGCTGTGCTGCGATCGAGGGTGTGACCTCGGGAGAGCAGGGAGGCGACGGTGTGAGAGGTAGCGCGGTCGTGGGGATTCCAAGAATTCAGCAGGTCGACGATGTGCCGGCTGCAGGTGGCGTCACTCGAAAAGGGGAGGCCGAGTGCGTCGAACCCGTCGGGTTCGGTGTAGTCGGCTCGACTCCACCGGGAACCGTCGAAGCCGTAGACGAAGCCGATCCACTCACCGGTTCGACGCTGGCGTTCGATGTAGCGGGCCGCAGCATGTCTCCACCACGGCGGAACACCAGCGAACAGATCTGTTTCGCTGCGGTCGAAATAGTCGGCCGCGGCATCGAAGTAGGCTTCGGAGTATTCGTGGTCGTAACCGATCAAGACAGCTTCCGACCTGCTGTGCCAACGTAGATCTGCCCAGTTCCCGCCACCGTCGTCGAAATGCCAAGTCGCTCCACGCGCATAGCATCCTTCGGCCCATCGGCTTCCTCGAGCGGCCGATACGGCTGCGTAAGAAGCCCAGCGAGGACGCATCTCCTCCGGGGAGGGAATCGCGAGAGTATGCACGAGTCGTGATGGTACCGCCGCCGTCGTCGCCCCGGCCGAGCAGTCCGAGCGCGTCACGTCATCGGTGTGGTCGGACGACTCCGTAGACGACGTAATCGTCGAACAGTTGCCAGACGGTCCCCGACTCGGCGAACCCGGCCTGTCTCAACGCGGCAAGCTGGAATTGCACCGTGGTCGGGGGAGTGCCGTCCCGATTTGCGAATCGGCGCGTTCGTTCGTCATGCAGGTACCCGATGCGGGGGTGTGACCGCAGCAGGTCCCACCATTGATCCCACTCGTCCGCGCCCGCAGCGAAACCGAGGCGCTGGGTCGACCGATCGTGCTGTGCCGACCACTCCGTGATGTGCTGATCGATGCCGTCGAAGCGGAAGTGGTCACCGTTGAGAAACAGGCCACCCGGTCCGAGCATCGATTTGATCTGGGCGTACAGGCTCACCACCTGCTCGGGCTGCAGCCAGTGCAACGCGGTGGTCGAGACAAACGCCCGAGGTGAGGTATCGAGCTGTTCGGCCACCCGATTCGACCACTGTGGATCGGTGAGGTCGGCGTCGACGTAACGCACGCGATGTCCGTAGTCGTCGAGGTACTCGCGGGCGAGTTCGAGCAGCATCGGATCGTAGTCGACCGCGACGACACGCGATTGTGGGAACCGGTCCAAGATCCGCGCGGTCAACGAGCCCGGACCACAGGCGAGGTCGACTGCGGTGAACTCGCCTCCTGTCGCGAGCTCGAGCGTGTCGAGAATCGCCGTGAACCGCCCCTCCCGGTCGGCGATATAGGCGGCCTGCTGGCTGTCCCAGCGCTCGACCAATTCATCGGGTGTCATTGCGCCACACCCAGTTCGCGAAGGTCTGTGGCGAGCTGCTCGATTCCTCCGATGTTGCGGATCGACGGGTCCATGGTGGTGCCTTCGAGGATGATGTAGCGCTTGTTCTGCACCGCGGTCAGACGACTGGCCACCGGATCCGCTTCGAGGAACCTGATCTTCTCCTCGGCGCTGTCGCCGTCACTGCCACGGGTGAGGTCGGCCAAGACGAGGACGGTGGGGTCACGATCCAGGATGCTCTCCCATCCCACCTCGGGCCACAATTGTCGACTGTCGCCGAACGCGTTCTGCGCCCCGACCTCGCGCGTCATGATTCCCGGAGCACCGCAGCAGCCGGCAATGTACGGACTGGCAGTTCCCGCATACCACCATGCGAGTGTCACCTCGGAGGCGTCGATACTTCCAGCAGCCGTCGTTGCCCGGCCACGCAGATCGCCGACCAGGTCATCGCCGCGTTCGCGGACATCGAACAGCGTGGATACGTCCACGATCTCGGAGTACAGATCGTCGAGAGTGAGCTCGGAATCCTGCACGGCGTCCTGCCCGGTGCATTCGCTCGGAGACTGATACGTCGAGATTCCCATTTCAGTGAACCGGTCGCGATCCGCGATTCCCTCATCGGTGAATGTGTAGTCGAAAGTGGTGTAGACGAAATCCGGCTCACGATCCAGCACCGATTCGAACGAGGGGAATTCCGTGTCGAACGCGTACACCTCGGAGGCCGCAGGTTCGAGCTCCGGCAGAAGCCGGTCGTCACCGAGTGCGACCCCGGATAGCCGATCTGCCAGCCCGAGACTGAGCAGCAACTCGACGGCGGGCTGGTTGACGGCCACTGCCCGCTCGATGGGACCGCTGGGTGAAACCGTGATCCCGCAGTTGATCACACCGCGAGCGTCTACGGTATCGTCCGGGTCGTCGCTATCGGTAGAAGTGCCACACCCGGCCGCGCCCAACACCATCACGGTCGCCGCGGCGACCACAGACTTCCGAATTCTTCGGTGCATTACCCATCGAGCTTCCCGTAGCCACTGCACGCGAGCGGACCACACGTCATTACCGGGCACGGCGAGCCGCCACCGGTCCAGCAGGGTATCGGGCTCGGGGTTGTTCGCCCCTCACCGTTGCGCGTCAGCTCCGGATTCCCACCGGATTCCACCTGACCCCATTGTCGGGGCTACCTGGCGTGACGAATCTAGCAAAGAAGGCCATACATCCCAATTGGACCCGTCTGCCGGTCCGATTCGTTCACCGACAGCGAATTCTCCGACGGCGGCTCCACGGGCTTCCGACGCCGCATGTCGCCCGGTACGAGTGTTCACCATCTGGGCAGGGGGTCGGGGATCTGGGTCCAGTTGTCGGGCCCGAGGAGGAATTCGTCGTCGTCGAGTGTGCACTCGTCCAACATCGTGATCGTGCGGGGGATGTCGAGATCGATGCCGAAGAACGCGATGTCCTGACCGAACGTCAGCGGTTCGGGGGAGTGGTCTTCGGTGCGGAGCCGGCCGAGTCCGATCTCTGTTCCACAGTGGTCCCACAGGATCGTCGTGTGTGGCCGGGATGCCAGCCGGCAGAAACCGGCCGAGCGGATCACCCGGCCGCCGGAATCGCAGTCGAACCCGCCACCGAGAATCGCGGCGAGTCGGTCGGGGTGGAATGGCCGGAAGTTCTGATACCGGAACGCCTGCACGCGGTCGTGCGCGACCCGCGGGGAAAATGCGTCGCCCAGCAGGTGGATCCAGCCGGGCCGGTTCAACGTCACCGCTGCGATATCGGTGGGGTGGCCAAGTGGGCCGAGTGGCGCTTGCGGACCGAGAAGGACAAGTGTGGCTGTGGGATTGAGGTGTCCGAGCAGAGCCACGAGTGGATGCAGGTCGGTGGGCTCCATCGAGCCCCATCCGGTCAGCACGAGCGTCGACGCGTGTTCGATGTGTGCCGCCAGCGTCACGGGTGACTCGGGTGCGCCGAGATGTGGCCGTCCGAGCAGGGTTCGGGCGGTGCTGTCGGCGTCGAGGGTGGTGATGACAGATGCCAGATCGGCTCGCATTTCCGAGTGGCGTCGCGCGGACTCGAATTCGGAGACGATGCGCTGCGCGTCGGTGTCGGGGCTGCACCGGACGAGGAGGTCGGGCGTGGCGGAGTTCGGCAGCGCCGGGCCCGCGGACAGGAGTGCGCTGCAGTCGATCATTCGGTTCGTGGCTGTACCGAGGGCTCGCTGGAATGCGTCGGTGGCGGCGTGCTGGGTGAAGAACAGGTGGACCTTCACGGGTTCGGTGGTGTTCATGGTTTCCGTCCTGTGCTGTGCACGTGTGAGATGCGTTAGTATAACGATAACCGTTGTCATTAGGAGGGTGTATGAAGGTCCGTTCGTCGCTGAAGTCGTTGAAGAACCAGCCGGGATCGCAGGTTGTCCGCCGCCGCGGGCGGGTCTACGTGATCAACAAGCAGAACCCGCGCTTCAAGGCGCGGCAGGGATAGCGGGCACAGTCGAATGCAGGTAAGTACGCCCACAAACCCGCCATGCATCGGTCCGGTGAGCCTGCCCGGCGGCAAGCAGAAAGGCCCCCACGCTTCGTCGGCGGTGTAAGCCGCTGCAGATCCTGCCATCGGAAACGGCTCATCAAGGGTTGCCTGCCGGGACACGGAACACAACCGGATTCCATTGCGCTGCTGCGGAGTGCGTTTCCGTTCTCATGCTCCGTCCGCGTTGGAGCGACCTCGTCATCGTCCTTGAACTGGGTTGGGTTCTTCGTCGCATCGACCAGTCGGACTTTTTCGTACGCTGAGCCCATTGTCGCCAGGGGCTTCCGTGCTCCCGGTTGAATCAGGTCCCGTTGGCTTGTTGTTCCACGCCGACTTCCCGCGGTGAGCCCGCGCTTCCGCACATTTCCCGGATCCACAGTAGGACACCACATGCGGGAAAGAATCCACCGAGTACGCACACCGCCCGCCACCCGCCGGTGAAGTAGGCGACGGTGGACAACACGCTCCCGAGTGACCCGGCAAGAAAGTAACAGGTCATGTACGCGGTGTTCAGGCGGCTTCGTGCGTCCGGGCGCAACGGGTAGATCAAGCTCTGGTTACTGATGTGGGTTCCCTGGATCCCGAGATCGAGCAGGGCGACACCGACGGCCAGTGCGATGACATGGTGTTCTCCGACGCCGAGCAGGAAGAAACTCGTAGCAGTGACGGCGACGAACACTCCGGTTTGTTGGCGGGAGTATCCGCGGTCAGCCAGAGATCCCGCCACACGGGCAGCCAGTGCGCCGGCGACACCGAAGAGGGTGAATACTCCGATTTGTGCCTGGGACCATTCGTAATTCGGGCCGGCGAGTAGGAATCCGACGGTGGTCCAGAATACCCCGAAGGACGCATATGTCAGTGCGCCGTAGGCGATTCGCTGTCGCAGTACCGGTTCGGTGGTCACCAGTCGTACCACCGAGGCCAGCAGCGCCCGGTAACCGGAGTCGGTGGTGGGAGCCGATACCGGGAGCGTATGGATCAAGCACATGGTGATCAGCATCAGAACGGCTGCGCACACGAACACCGCTCGCCAGCCGGCGATCTCGGCGATCAACCCGGCAATCACCCTGGACAGGAGGATGCCGAGCAGCAGACCGGTCATCACGTTGCCTATGACCCGCCCGCGTTCGTCGTCGTGAGCAAGCGTAGCTGCGAAGGGTACCAGGATCTGGCCCACGACCGAACCGGTGCTGACCAGGATCGCGGAGGCGGCAAGGGTCTGCCAGGTCGGGGACCAGGCCATCATCAGCAGCGCCGCGGCGGTGGCCGCCAGCATCCAGCGCAGGAGTCGACGCCGCTCGACCATGTCTCCTACCGGTACCAACAATGCCAGTCCGAGGGCGTAGCCGACCTGCCCCGCGGTGACGACGAGGCCCACTTCGGACGTCGAGGCGTCGAAGCTCTCGGCGATCGAGCCGACGAGCGGTTGGGCGTAATAACTGTTGGCTACCACCAGGCCGGAAGCGAGCGCCATCACAGCGACGAGACGTCGATCCAATCGGGGGAACGTGGTGGGGGTGCGGGCCATGCTGTCGATCGTGGAGTCATCTCGACTATCTGTCCAACAGGATATTTTCATCGGATTGAGAAGTAGAATCGGTTAATGGAGCTTCGTCAGATTCGACATTTCGTGGCGGTGGCCGAGCACGCTCATTTCACCCGCGCCGCCGAGTCGATGCACCTGTCCCAATCGGCCCTCAGCTCCTCTGTTCGGGCGCTCGAAGGTGAGCTCGGCTCGGCTTTGTTCGAGCGCACGACTCGATCCGTGCTTCTCACTGCGGCCGGCAAAGTGTTCTACCCCTATGCGAAGCGGATGCTCCGCGAGGCAGCGGACGCCGGCGCGGCTGTCGGCCGCCTCCGGACCGGAGAGGCAGGCACGTTGGCGTTGGGAACGGTGCAAACTTTCACCGCGGTGGATCTACCCGCGTTGCTCGCTCGGCTGCATTACAGATATCCGGGGATCGAGGTCACACTTCGGGAGGCGACCACCGCTGAACTGTTCGAGGCTGTGGCCGCCGGCGAACTGGACTTGGCATTCGTCGCCCTCGACGCGCGACCGCTTCCTGCCGGGCTCACCGCACTGCGTAGCTACACCGAGGAACTGGCCGTTGTGGTGGCTCCAAGCCATCCGCTCTCGGCAACGGACGACATCGACCTGGCAGGCTTGCAACCGTACCCTTTCGTCGACTTCCAGGCCGGAACAGGTCTGCAGACCACCATCGAATCATTGTTCGTTGCCGCAGGTGTGCACCGACGGATCACGTTCCGCGTGAGCGACATCGATCGAGTACTCGAGCTGGTTCGGCACGGCCTCGGCGTCGCGGTTGTCCCGGACACGATCGCACGGCGCAGCGGTCTGCGAAGGATTCGGGTGCGCCCGAATCGCCCCCGGCGGATTCTGGCTCTGGTCGGCCGGACACTGGCGCCCACAACAGTGGCCGCAGAGCACTTTCTCGGGCTCCTCGCCACGAATTCGTCGGCTGTTCCCACGGGCGGGCAGACCGAAGAATGAGAACCACAACGTGTGTCGGGAGATCGCACGCCGAGGATGGAACCTTCGAACACCGCCTCCACAGCGGTCCGAACCACACAGCATCAGAGGTGTCGTCAGGTAGGTCATGGCATCGTGGATCCATGACCATCGCAGTTCGCCCCGCCTCGGTGTTCGCAGATGTCCGCGCTCTGGTCGGTCCGAAGTCACCCGGAGCCAACGTGTGCTGGTGCTTGAGCTACCGGATTTCGTCCAAGCTCAACAACGAACTTCGCGGATCGGCCCGCGGCGACTATGTCGCCGAACTGTGCCGTGCGGAGCCCCCACCGGGGGTTCTCGCCTACGACGGTGACGAGCCGGTCGGCTGGGCCGCCGTGGCGCCGCGCTCGGACACGTCCTTCGCGCGCAGCCGTAGGATCCCGCATGTCGACGACCTGCCGGTCTGGTCGCTGTGGTGTATCCGTGTACGTCCCGGTCATCGCAAGCAGGGGATCTCACATGCTCTGATCGCCGGCGCGATCGAGTTCGCCCGCGCCCACTGCGCACCGGCGATCGAGGCGTACCCGCTCGACAGTGGTGAGGACAAGGTCGACATGACGATGGCCTACGCCGGTATCCGAAAGAACTTCGAACGCGCCGGGTTCACCCATGTCGCCGACACCACCTCCGTTCTGGCCGGTCATCCCCGAGTTCTGATGCGGCTCGACCTTCGCTGACGGTATCGACCGGTTCGTAACGCGGTGGTGGTCAGAGGCGACGTGCACCGGCAACGGGTCAAGGACCCTGGAGGCGCTCCGCATCGGCGAAGGTTCGTTCGAGATCGCGTCGCGGCAACCGGGGTGCCGTATTCAGCCTCGAATCGGACTCGCACGGCCGCGACATGCGGGTGAGAAACGGGATTCGGGAGGGCTACCGGGCCCGCCGCCGTTTTTTGCGCGTCTTCCGCTTCTTTCGGCTCTTGGTGTTCTTGGTGTTCTTGGGAGACGGTGCGGAGGTGGGCTCGCCCACGGATTCGTCCTCGGACACCGGGTGCGCGACCATCTGCTCTTGAACCGACCGCTCCATCTCTCGACGCAGACTTGCCATCAACTCGGGGGAGCGTAGTAGGAAGGACGCCTCCTGAAGAGCGAGGTACCGCGCCTTCGAGATCAACACCGCGGTGTCGCGTTTACCGTCGATCTCGACCGCGACCGTATCGTCGTTGACCTTCCGAACCAGATCCCTCAATTGCGCGCGGGCGGCCTTCACCGTGATTGATGGCACCCGCGTGAACTCCCTTCGTCTGCTCGACCGACCCAGCGCATCATCCCATCGTCGGGCCGATTTCGAGCAGGAAACGCGATCCGCGTGTCAGCGCGCGTTCTGGCAAGAGGGCGTGTAGGCCCTGTCGGCGGTGTACGCCCGACGAGGCGGATGAGGGTCTTCGCGGTCGAACGGGTCAGAGCAACGACCGGACCGAATCGGATACCGGCACGCTGGAATCGGTCAACGGTGACGGTTCAGGAACGCCGGCGACAGTGCGCAGCGGCACCACTCCGGCCCACACCGACCGATCCTCGCTGTCGCCCGGATCCTCGCCGGGACCAGCTGCACGCATCTTGACGCTCACCTCGCTCAACGGGACTTCCAGCACGGTCGTTGCAGCGAGCTCCTTCGCGGTGGGCGTGCGAACCTCGTCCCATCGCCCCGGCATGAGATGCTCGGTGACCGCGCGCAGAGCCTTCTCCTTGTGGGCTTCGGGCACCGGTGTCGCGAGGCCGAAAACCACCGCGCTGCGGTAGTTCATGGTGCTGTCGAATGTCGAGCGCGCGAACACGAGACCGTCGACGAGGGTGACGGCGACCGACACCTCGAGCCCGGTACGTGAAGCAAGAAAGGCGCCGGCGCCCGTGGAGCCGTGCAGAAACAACCTGTTTCCGTCCCGACCGAACGCCATGGGCAACACCACCGGGTAATCGCGCCGAATGAATGCCACGTGAGCGACCCGCGCCTCGTCGAGGAGGCGATAGAGGATCTCGGGGTCGTCGGTGCCGCGATCGTGCATGCGCGTGAGTTGCGTGCGTTCGCTCATGGCAACATCGAAGCAATGTCGATGGCCGTCTGACAACCAATTTTCTCCGCAGGGCCTGCATCAGTCGGGCCTCGAGTTCCGGAAGTAGGTACGCACTCGTGGGTCGTGCGCGGTGGACAGCTCCGATGTCGTTCCGGCGGCGAGTATGCGTCCTTTCTCGATCACCACGACATTGTCGGCATAGCCGGTAGCCATGAGCAGCGGAATGTCGTGGGTGATGACGAGGAGTGCAGCACCGGAATCGGCATACTCGCGTAGTGATGTCCACACACCGAGTGCTGTGCCCTGATCGAGGGAAGAGGTCGGGCCGTCGGCGATCAGTACGTCGGGGGACCTGAGGAGAGCTGCGGCAACAGCGGCGCGCTGGATCTGCCCCGCAGAGTTGTTCCGAGGAAGGAGTTTTCGAGCATCGGGCGGATAGTGGGCGGCGGCGCACGCTTGCGTGACCGTCCAAGACCGATGGCGTTGCTCCAGATCATCGAGTTGGGCAAAGACGGTGTCGTCGGGGGCGAAGGCGTCGATGCCCTCCTGTGGGATGTACCCGACCGTGCCATCGATCAGAATGTCACCGGTGGCCTGGGCCGAGTCGGGCAGTCGGCCGGTCAGGGCGTAGGCGATCATCGTTTTTCCTTCGCCGGGGCCACCGATCAGCGCGGTGATCTGCCCTGCGGGGACATACAGATCGACCTCCGTCAGTACGGTGTCGGCCCAGCGCCCGGTGTCGACGTACACGGTAAGGGATCGTAGTTCGGCACTCACGCGTCCAGTATCAATGCCGCACCGAACAATCTCATAGAGGCCGGCCTCATTGGTGGGCGCTCGCAACCGGAGCTCAACGCACGCCTGTGATGCGATGACGGAATCGCTTTCGAGCTGTTCGCCCGGATCTCCCCTGACACCCTGCCCTCCGACGGACTGGACAAGTTCGATCCCGGTGTGTGGCACATCGACGTCAGACCCGAGGTGGACCCCGTAGCGGGGTTGCTTCTCACGATGATGGTCAACGGCAGCCCTACGAACGGATTCTGGATGTCGAGTGACGTCAGCGACACCAGAATCGCCGCCGAGATCAGGAGCTATTCCCAGGATTTCGATGAATGGCTGCAGTGGCCTGCGTTGCCCGACGGCACTCACCTCGCACCTCAGCAGCGTTACGGTCAGGCCATGTGGGGACGGTACAAGGGCGAGATCGTAGCGCGGATAGGTGAGCTCACCGCCTACGTCGATCGCCAGCAGCAAGGAGAGCAGAAGACATGACCCAGCGATTGATCAACCGCTTATGCCGAGATCGGATGTGATACCACGCAATCGCGAGGCGCATGCCACCCATCCGCGACTGGCCCGTCCGCCAAGATGGTCGAGCAGCAAGGAGAAGGTGAGTCGTCGGGTTTGATTCGACGTCGTGCGACAGGCGCAGCAAAAGACCTGATCGAGATACCGGCTGAGGACCTGACTGCAGTCATCATGTCCGCCCAGCGGATCGCCAAGGCTGCCATCGAGCGTCTGGGGGCCGACGAGGTGAATCTCCTCAACTGCTGCGGCGCTGACGCGTGGCAATCGGCATTCCATTTTCATCTGCATGGGGTGCCGCGGTACATCGACAAGGCAACGGATCGGCTGGTCTGGTGCCGTCGACACCGGAAGTTCCCGGCAATAGGTACACGATCACGGTGTTGGGTGATCGCCTGTCGCCGCTCTGAGTTGAGGGGTCTCGGCCATGTTGGCCAGCGCGGCGTGCCTGCGCCGCGACGAACGGGAGATCGCCGTCTCGACCGGCGTTCTCCTGTGGCGACTGCAAATGGCTTCCACTGTTAGCGTCCGGTCATGACGGCATTCGTAGTTGAGCCAACGACCATCGACGTCGCTGGCGTCGTCGAACTCCTCGAGCGCGCGGTCGGCGGGGACGACCGCGCGCGGCTCGACCGCGCCTGCGCGCGCTATTGCGCCGGACCAGCCGGACTCACGGGCGTGTTCGCGGAGCGTTCTGTTATCGGCGTCGTCGGCTACTTCCATCACACCGACTGCCGGGGGACACTTCGCTGCGTGGAGCTGTTGCATATCGCCACCGATCCACGTTGGGAGCGACAAGGTGTAGGCGCCGCATTGGTCGAGTGGGTTCAGGCCGAGCATCCGGGCGATCCGATCGAGACCGAAACGGACGGCGACGCGGTCGGGTTCTACCGGGCGATCGGGTTCGATGTTGCATCGCTCGGTCAGCGCTATCCCGGTGTCGAGCGATTCCGGGTTGTCCTGAGGCCGAATCTGATCCGGTAGCCACCGTCCACTCTGTGGATACCCAGCACCCGCCGGGATCTCTGGAGAATCGAGCACTCCCGACCCGACCTCGCCATGCCACTCCCGCACCGTTGCCGTCGTAAGACGCTTCCGGGCGCAGCACCACCGTCTGCCACCGACCCCACGCCTTTCCAGAACACCGAACTCCAATCGTGCGATGCGTCGGACGATACGGCTCCTTCACCGAAGGCCAGGAAGCAACGCACAACATGCCTGGGAAGGACGGGCCGACAAGACAGGCTCATTGGAGCCACATCGACAAGACCGAACTCCGAGCCAGGTCGTAGGAGAGACCGTCGAGTTCGACTGGAGACAAGGAGAACAGGACGGATATTGTTCAAGGCCACCGACGTCCAGCAGCTGGGTAAGTGAGGCGCGATGACTCTGGGTGACCACGAACAGAATCTGGTGTGGCAGGCCGAAGATGCCGTCGACGACGTGTACCCGGGTGACTGGGTAACCGCCGCACTGCCCCGCTTCGATTGCACCGTCGGATCGTTGGTGCCGCCGATCTTCCCTGCCGACACGCAGATACTTCATCCTGCGATGCACATCGCGACCGGCTCGGGTGAGCAGATGCCAGTGCGGTGGGCCGAGGTCGCAGCAGCAACCGGCGCAGTGATCCATCCGACTGTCGAATGGTTCTCCCTGCTGTATAACGGGACCAACGGTGGTGTCGGGGACGGCCGGGGCACCGTCTGGGACGACGCGGTTCGTGCTCTCGACTCGTGGGGACCGAACCTGTGGTGGCCGCAGGACCGGGCGTGGTTCGCCGCCGCCGACATCGATCTGATGCCGACCTACATCGGTTCCTCCACCGACTGCGCCCGAGCACTGCATGCGTGCCCGCCCGTGGAGACCATCGACACCACCGCCACGAACCGGGTGGCCTGGGACAGCGATGATATCAACCCGCTACCGCAGAACCCGTACAAGCGGTCGCAACAGTCGTCGACAGGAGACGCGCCATGATGAGGCACACGCTCGACTTCGGTAGCCCGCTGCCGCCGGGATGGACCACACTCGACGACAAGCATCCGTACTGGGGTCGGTTCACTGACCGGTTCGGGTTCCGGCCGGGTCTCACCGAGCCGGATTGGCCGGCGATCGCCGAACCGACACCGTCGATCACGTTCGATCTCACCGCGCCCGCCGACGTCACGGGCGCGTGGGCGAGCAGGTTCGATGCGGTCAACGCCGAAGCGTTGCGTTGCTTCATCACTGAGTTTCCGGACGATCCGATGTTCGTGGTGCTGGACTGGCAGCACACGTGCTATCGGCTCGATGCGGCCGTGCATGCCACCACCAGCGACGCCGAGTGGCGGGTGCCGGTCTACCCCAACGGTGACTACTACATCTTCCTGCGCGAGGATCTGAGCGAGGGAACGTTCGGGCACCCATGGGAGCAGACCCTGTGCGTGTACGGCGAGCGCCTTCTGGGATCACTGGGCCGGACCCTCTCGACGTGGCTACCCGTCAAACGAATCGATGGCCACCGACCTGACGCCGTGTAACGTCACCGAACTTTCCTCACCCCTACGGAAAGCGGGTCCAGAATGCGCACTTTGACCATCTGCGGGCGAAGTGCATTTTCATCGTGTGTGCCCGCACCAACAGGCCGGGTCGGGTTCGACCGGATGAAACTGTGGTGGTCGCCGGTCTAGGCAGAATGCCTGCGAGCGAGAGCCACCATGTATTCGGCTGCCGCAGCTACCCCGTCGGCGAGGCTCGACCAATCGTCCGGTACCTCACCGACGTAGCTCGCACGGGCGCGCTCGAGTATCAGCGCGTGCGGTTCAGGTAGATAAACCGCGACGTGATCGACGGCCTCGTTCTTCGGGACGATCCGCCCGGTCTCGAGCGTCACGAGGATGCGGGCGAGCACCAGCAGTATGTGCGTCTCTTCGCCCTCATTTGCGGACAACCCATCGAGGATGCCGGGCAACAGATCGAACATCGACCGACGCAGAACCTCGTCCGGCACCGGGGCGATCAGATCGCCGAGGTCCGGTCCACGAAGGGGTCGGTGGCCCCCGAGTGCGGTTGCCAACAGGATCGGAACATCCGGGTCCTCTGAAGACTCGGGTAGCACGCCACCGGCGAAATCGTTACGCAACCATTCCCCGTATTGGAAGTCTCGCCACGCAGGTGGAGACCAGGGGTGGTCGTTCATGAGCACCAGTGACGTCAACTCGACGGGGCGCCGATCCGCTACCTCAGGGAACCGTACGGAATGTCCCGGCCAACCCGACAGTGACAGCAGTAGTTTCACGATCCCGCGCCTCTCCGACCGCGTCAATGTGCGTCGAGTCAGGAGGAGAAGGTCCAGGTCACTGTGCGGACGGAGCCCGCCTGCGGTGGCTGATCCGAACAGGTAGACGCCGACGACACCGCCCGGGTCGACGTGATCGAGGTGCGCCAGCAAGGCGGTGATCGCAGTGTCCATCGGTACCAAATGTACGCGAACCGCACACTCACCGACTGGGCACAGGAGCTGGCTGCGAGGTCCGGCTGGATCTTCGTCGCGCCTACCCGCTGCGAGGTGACCGAACGACACTGGGTTCCTTACTTGTGCACGTCGATGTCGGTGACTGCAGCTACTGTCTGCCATGCATCTGCGCCGTACTTTGTCGACGATCTCGCCGGTGACGCAGTGGTCTCTCCCCGACGAACCGGCGCCGCTCGTGGAGATCCTTGATGTCATGGAACGGCGTCGCAGTTCGAGCGAGACCCGCGGGGAGCCGTAGGTGCCTGGCGAACTCGTGTGAGCCGGCGGATCTCGTCGATCAACTCCAGCAGCTCGGCGTCGCCGCGCCGCCGCGGCGACGGTGGGGTGCGCCGGGCTCGCCAGTCGTAGTAGGTCGAGGCCGGAACCTTCAATACCGCAGGACGAGACCGACCGAGAAGTCATGGTCATCAATGAAATTCATGACCTTCTCCGGGTCGGGTCGATCTACGACGCGAAATACGCACTCGCCGCCCGCAAGACCTCGTTGACCCGGCGGAGCTCCGCATTCTCCTTCGCCAGGCGCCAGCTCTCCTCGAGCATCGCCGTGGTCGGCCGATCCTCGCGTTCGCCGTGATCGGCCTCGGCCTGCCGGATCCAGTTCCGCAGCGCTGCGGGGTGCAGGTTCAGCTGTTCGGCCAGTCGGCGGAGTACCGGGTTCGGATCCGACTCGCGATACAACCGGACCGCGCGTTCGCGTAGTTCCGGTGGATACTTCTTCGTTCCCACGATGACGTCCTTCCTCGGTTCTTACGATCAAACCTGGTTCGGAAGTCCCCGGGGAAGTGGGGGAAGCTCACCTGGCCTGTCGTTGGGCTGCGCGCAGTGACCATCCGACGGTGGAATGTCCCACCCCAACCCGCCCTTTCGAACTGGGTCGCTTCTTCAACGTCGTTGCCGGGCATCTCCGCCCCTTGGACCAGGGCAGTACGCACTCGTCGCCCGCCGATGTTCTCGTGCTCGAGGTCCGCGATAACGGCCGCGTGGTCAATGTCCACACTCTGGTGGGATCTGGTGCCAAGCGGGCCGGGTGTTTCCTGGCTGCAGGACGATTCGCGCTGTGCCCGATGGGTGGGTGGCGGCGTCGCAGTTGTAGGAGGCGACTCGGACAATTACGAGAGGTCGAAGGGGGCGGGGAAGTGGCCTTCCCAGATCTGGCGGGATGCCTGTTCGGGGTAGGGCAGAGTCTTCGACTCGGTGTCCAGGACGCGGGTGAGGTGCCTGTCGGGCCGGTGGGCGGGCCAGTCCGCGTCGCCTGTGGTGACGAAGCGGACCCATGCCTCCTGGAGTTCTCGGGAGAGCGCGACGGCCTCGGAAGTGGGCTCCTCGCCGATGAGCTGGGCGGCGACGGGGCTGTCCAGCGTGCCGAACGCCAAGGGCACGTCGAGGCTGTGGCAGGCGCCCAGGATGCCGCCGAGGGCCGGGGCAACCCAGCACAGTTCGAACAGGTAGGAGGTGCCGCCGGCTGCGGCGTTCGCCTCGGCCAGCTTCTGTGATGGCATGCGGAAGAGGGCGTCGGAGTACACCGTCTCCACGAGCTCCTCCGGGCCTGCCTGCGGGAACGCGGCACGGTAGGCCTGCGCACCGTCCGGCTGCGGGGCGAGCAGTTCCAGGGCTGCATGGGCGTCCTCCTCGGTGAAGGTGCCGTACCGTCCGCTCATGACGCTGAAGTACCGGAATTCGTCCCGGGTGTGGCCGACGAGTAGTTCGGTCCCGCTCGCGCGCGCGCCTGTCAGCGCGGACCAGGGAGTTTCCGCGAGCACCTCGCCGTCGACAACGGGGCACAGCGCGGTGCCGGTCTCCGTGAGGCGTCCCCAGCTCTCCTGGTGCGCGTGGAGGCCTGCGTTGAAAGAGGTCAGCTCGGCGGCGAGGCGCCAGGGGTCGATGTCGCGCAGGGCATCGGCGGTGGGGGCCACCGCGCCGAGCCGGTCCGCGAACGCGGCGGTGACCTGTCGTGCCAGCGCTGGGGTGCTGTGCAGCCCCGGCACCGAGTGGGCGATTGCCCGTCGGAACAGTCCGCGCGCGGACTTCATCGTCAGGAGAGCGGCGACCGACCCCGCTCCGGCTGATACCCCGGCCACGGTGACCTGGCCGGGGTCGCCTCCGAAGGCGGCGATGTTGCGCTGCACCCACTCCAGCGCCGCGATCTGGTCGAGGAATCCGCGGTTGGGCGGCACGTCGTCGAGGAACGCGAATCCCTCCGCGCCCACGCGGCAGTTGATGGTCACCACGACGACTCCCGCCTCGGCCAGTGCTGCCGGGTCGAACATCGGGTCGCTCGACGCCGCCGAGAGGTAGCCGCCCACGGGGATCCACACCAGCACCGGCAGTCCCGCCGTGCCGGGATCCGGTGTGCCGACGTTGAGCGTCAGCCAGTCTGTGCCCTGCGGGGGCACGTCGATCGGCAGGGACAGCGGCACCACGGGGCCGAACTCGACCGCCTGCCGCGTCCCCTCCCAGCGGTGCGGCGGCGCGGGCGCGCCGAAGCGCAGCGCTCCGACCGGGGGCTGGGCGTAGGGGATGCCGCGGAACACCGCGTGCCTCCGCCGCCGCCCCTGCACCACGCCTTCGGTGGTCCGTACCTTCGGCTGTTCGGACATGACGATTCCTTCCCTCGCGTGGACCCAAGGTTTATGGGTCGTGTGTATTATGTCAACTGTATTGGAGTAGTTCCGGGATACGAGGGGAGGGTCGGCGATGCCGAAACAGGTGGATCACCGTGGCCGCCGCGAAGTGATCGCCCGCGCACTGTGGCGAGTGGTGGAGCAGGGCGGCGTCACACAGCTGACGATGCGTGTGGTGGCGCAGGAGGCGGGCATGTCACTCGGGCAGCTGCAGCACTACTTCGCTTCCCGGGCCGCCATGCTCTCCTTCGCCATGGATTTCGCGTCCGAGCAGACCTCGGTCCGCGTACGCCAGGGGCTCGAAAAGCTCGGTGACCGTCCGCATCCCCGTGACGTGCTGCGACTGACGCTCGCGGAAATGCTCCCTCTGCATGCCGATGCCCGCGCGACCAGCCGGATGAGCGCTGCCTACGTCCTGGAGGCGTTGCACGACGAGGACGTGCACGAGCAGGCGCGCCGCGGCCTTGTCCAAGGGCGGGCCCTCGTCGAGCAACTGGTCCGCCAGGCGATCGCCGACGGGCACATCGACTCCGGCCGCGACCCGGCGATCGAGACCAACCTGCTCCTTGCCCTCACCGGCTTCACCTCCCTGATCGAACTCGACGTGATCGAGCCCCGGGATGTGCTCGCCGCGATCGACGTGCATCTGGACCGGCTGTTCAGGAGTACGTGACTTGCCCGGACACGAAGGAGGTGGGGCAAGATCAGCTCTAGGACGGCCGCTCCCCGCCTGGTGTCCACTGATCGGCCACCTCTACCTCGCTACCGCTCCCGGCAACGGCTGTCCCATTTGTGCCGTGAGTGTCCGCGCCGACGCCCGCCGTACCGAGCCCCATGCACCCGTGGCGGTCAACCACCGGCTGACCCTCACCCAGCCCTATATTCGCGCGGCTCCTGACTCAGTTCCCCGAAACCGACACTCAGCCGCTCTCGTGGGCGCCGTCGTGGAAGGGGCGCAAATCCCCCGGCCACATCAGCTCGGGAGAAGGCGTAGCGGCCCAGGAAGTTGATGTGGTTGTGCTGGATCGTGACGGCAGCGCGCACATCTCATCGCCTGAACGTAGCGGTGCCGGTGGTCAACGAGGTAGCGACGCGTACCGCGCGCAGTTCTACGGCGTCACCTGGCAGCCGTGTTTCTTGAGGGCGTTCAGTGTGCGGTGGCGGAGCGACGCTCGGCCACAGTCCATAGCAGCGCCGCGAGGATCCCGAGGATGCAACCGACTATAGGGACGATCAGGTAGGGCGAGCCAAGGTCGAAATGCGTTGGTGCGTTTTCGATTGCGTAGGGATCAGTGGATGGTGTCATGGACAGCTCCAGCTGAAGGCGTGGTGGGAACTTCGCGCTGTGGAAAGCGGTAGACAATCCGATCAGAATTCCGGTGCTGGCGAGTCCTGCCGCTCCCAGTCGGATAGATCGCGGGGTCGGAACGCGCCGCGAGGTACGCGTTCAGGGACGATGGGAGCCTAATCGGGTGAGCCTACGTCGAACTCGACGGACTGGACGGTGAAGATCGATCTGCGTGGTGCGGAGCCGGAGCACGCAGATCGCGGAGTTCGATGGCCTCGAGGCGCAGCCTGTTGCGGAGGGCATCGGCCATGTAGGGCTCGTTTTCGACATCAACACGCGTATACACGTGATACTACGAGCTGGCGCATATCGTGGAAGTATCGAAAACTGAATACGGGCCGGCAACACCAGACCTCCTTCACTGGAGGCATGAACGAACCACGCACCATCCCTCTTCGGCCCCGTGACCGGCTGTTTGCCGTAGTCACGGTGGTGCTCGCCGTGTTCCTGCTGCCCGTTGCGTTCATCTGCAATCCCTGCCGCGCCCGCGAACTGGCCTGCTGCTGGGCATTGGGATTGCGATTTCCTGCCGAAGAACTCACCGGGCTCACCGACGATGCCAGGGCGGCGTTCACCGCTGCGCGCACCGAGGCGCTCTGGCGCCACGGGCAGCTTATCGGCCTCACTTCGGGATACCGCGATCCCTGTCTTCAACAGCGGTTGTTCGACGAGGAGGTGCGCCGCGCCGGCTCACCGGCCGCAGCCCGGATACACGTACTGCCACCTGCGGAATCCAGGCACGTCAAGGGCAGTGCACTGGATGTGCGCCCGCTCGAAGGCGCGCGCTGGCTGGAAGAACACGGTGCCCGCTACGGCCTCTACCGCATCTACGACAACGAGTGGTGGCACTTCGAACACCACCCGGACGTCGGCGTGCCACCAACGACCCAGGAAATTCGCAATGCTCTGCACGCTCGTTGACGAGGGGCGCGATGATGCCGGGCGCGTGGATGGGGCGTCTCGAGGCCGCGAGGCACTGATCCTTCGTCGGACGGAAGGAGGAGTTCGCCGCCTTCGACGAGGCGCTGTGCAGCGGCGGCAGAGTGATGTTCGTGCACGGCCCCGGCGGCGTCGGCAAGTCGGCGCTGTTGGGACGCTTCGCCCAGCGAGGCGCAGAGGCTGCTCGCACCGTGCTGATGCTGGACGGGAGGATGCTCGAGACATCCCCCGCAGCCTTCACGACCGAGGCCGGCTCGATACTCGCCGACGAGCGCGCGGTGCTGCTGATCGACAACTTCCAACATATCCACAGCCTGGAAAACTGGCTGTGCGAACGGTTTCTGCCGGCGCTGCCGGTCGGTGCGGTGGTCGTGGTGGCCGGGCACATACCCCCGGATGTGGCGTGGCAGGCCGACCCCGGCTGGGCCGACATGGTGCAGGTCATCGAGCTGGGCGACCTGGAACCCATGGACGCCGCCGCGCTACTGGTCTCCCGCGACGCACCTGTTCGGCCGTCAGGCGGCGCCGATGTGCTCGGGATTTCTCCTCAGACGGTGTCGGTGCTGCCGGATCTTGGTCCGCTCGTCGATGCCTTGCCGGGCGGGGTGTCGAGCCTGTCGCAGTGGATGAGTCGGCCGAACGACAACTTCGGGGGCCCACGCCCGCGCAAGAGATGCTTCGCGACTTCGACCACGTGTTCGCGGTCGTCGAATCGTTGTCAGCCGCCTGATGGCCAATCCCCTCGAGGTACCGGCGCGGCGACTGTCCGCTGCGGATCATCGGTGGGCGTGCGCGCCTGCCGGCGGTACCGTGGTATCGTATCTATCACCGCGATCGGTCACCCCGAGCGGGTCGGTGTTCCAGTTGTTCGGGGTGTATGCCCGTTTTCGATCATCACAGCCGCCCTTCGCCGTACCGGCGGTCGACCCGGATGCGCGCTCGGTGATCTACCTGGCGGTCGATCTTGCGACGTCCGCGTGTTAGGTGTTCGGTGAGGCTGGGGTCGTGCCGCTGCACTCGAAATGGCGCGTTGCCAGGCTGCGGCTGCTGCGGGAGATCCACACTCACGATTCGGCCCGGCGCGGCAATGGCGATCGGTGCGCTGCCCGCGAGGGCCTCCGGGAACGAGAACCGCGCGCTGACCCAGCAGTGGGCACGCGCGATCTATGGGGATCAGCCTGCCGCTGCGAAGGTCGCGGGCGTCCGCTACCGGTCCGCTGACTTCGGAGGCCGAGCGCTCGCGCTGTGGGACTGCCCGGACGAGATCGAGGGGGCACCGATCGTCAAGGTCCTGGCCAGCAAGTCGTTCTGCCGCACCGCGGGAGGTGCGCAGGGCGGACCGCGACACAGTTTGCGGAAGCGCCGGGGACGTCGCATCAGCGCAGATGAACACCCTATTTCCTATCCGAATCTCCGGACGCGTCGGTGACCGAGGCTATCGTTCATTGTGTATCTGTGACAACGGAGGTCTGATCGTGTGCGGACGCTATGCAAGCACCAGCACCCGAGGCGATCTGCTCGCGGCGTACGACGCCGTCGAGACAGTGGGGGAGGAGTTACCACCGTCCTACAACATCGCGCCGACCCAGCAGGTGAACGTGGTGCTCGAACGCGCGCCGCGCAGCGATCCGGACGCAGACCCGGTGCGAATGGTGTCATCGCAGGTGAAATGGGGTTTGGTGCCGTCGTGGGCGAAGGATCCGAAGATCGGGTCGCGGTTGATCAACGCGCGGTCGGAGACGATCACGAGCAAACCGGCCTTCAAAGCGGCTTCGGTGCGCCGCCGCTGCGTGTTGCCGGCGGACGGCTACTTCGAATGGATGAAGGACGATTACGGCAAGAAGATCCCGTTCTTCCTGCACGGTGACGGTCCGGTGTCGATGGCAGGCCTGTACGAGTTGTGGCCGAATCCGGATCTGCCCAAGGACGATCCCGATCGGTGGTTGTGGACGTGCACAGTGCTCACGCGGCCGGCGACAGATGCGGCCGGTCAGGTGCACGACCGGTCGCCGGTAATTCTTCCGGATACGTTCGTCGGGCCGTGGCTTGATCCGGCGCTGACGGAGCGCGAGGATATCGATGCGTTGCTGAATTCGATCCCGGAGCCGCATTTGGATCTGTATGAGGTGGCTACGGCGGTGAACTCGCCGCGCAACAACGACCCGGAGTTGTTGCGTCCTGTGCACCGGTGAGTGCATAGGGGACATGTCATCTGACCAAGCGAGCATGAAGGTGCTTCAGAAGCTGATCCGGGTACGCGAATCGTCGAGGGAATCGCCCGCGCCACACGCGGGACTCCCTACCTTCACCCGCGATCATGTATCGAGGTGGTCGCCGATCGAAGCGATCCTCACACCGGCGCACCTCCTGAAATTCACCCGCGTGGACAAGGCGATGAAGAGCCTCGAAATCGAGGCAGAGGCGGTGTGTTTCGAGCTCGGGTGAGGTGCACGCCGATCCGGACGGCCCCGCTCGGCGAATTTGCGCGCGTCCGCCGATCTGGCGTTGGATGAGAAGGGCAGGATGTTGTCGGGGATGACGAGCAAGCTGAGCCGCAAGGTGATGGCGCTGATGCCGGCGGGGAGTCACCTCGACGATGTGGGCCGTACTGTATGACAGGTCCCCGGATGGAGACACTGTCAAGATCTGTGGATCGCCCATCATCGATATCGGTGGATTCCGTGGTCGGTGCTGAGGTTTGGGATACTGCGGGTATGGCGTTTCGTGACGATCCCGGTGGTGACCAGTTCTTTGCCCTGCGCACGTTCCGACGAGACGGTTCGGCGAGGACGACGCCGGTGTGGCTGGCATCTGCCGGTGGCCGCTGGTATGGGTATACGCCTGCTCGCTCGTGGAAGGTCGAACGGATCCGGCGCAACCCCAGGGTTGAGATCGCGTCGTCGGACTTCGATGGAATCCCTACGGGACCGTGGCGGTCCGGCTCGGCGCGAGTGCTGCCCGCACATGAGTTACGCACCGCGAAGCGGGCGATGACCGCGAAATATGGCAATAAGTTCCGTGTATTCGTGATCACCACACTGTTCGGCAGCCTCCGGAAACACGGTGGACGGGCAGTTGGGTTGGAGATCAGCCTCGACGCCGGGCCGTCGGCCATGCCTGCTACATGAGGTGCGCCGGGTTGTTCCGGTCGCCGATCAACTCGAGGTCGCCTGGCGGATGAAGTGTGACCGCAGCACGGTTTTCTTCTCGTAGTTCGTTGGTTCGAGCATGACGAGCGTGGTGATTTTTGCAAGTACTTCCCGGGGCTCGATCAGTCGATCGAGGAAATGTCCACTCCGATGAGTACTCCGGATGTGGCTCGCCTCGCGGAGCAGTGCGAAAACGAGGCCACGATGACCACGCGAGCCGTGCAGGCTGCGCGGCCCCATGTGTCAAGCATCTCGAGCTCCGGCAACTGGGCGGCGACGTCGGTATCGACATCGGTCAGGACTTCGAGTGCATCGGCGCGCACGGATGGTTCGAGGTGGTTGCTGGCGCGTTCGTCGGTGCTGCACGAACATCCGAGATAGGCGCGGCGAACCGCCGGACTTGTGGGGGAGACCGGCATATGCTCGACGGCCTCCATGTCGACGAACCTACCGTGGTGCCAGCAATTCAGGTGAGTGGCGAATCGCGGTAGCTCGGGTCGAGCACAAGCGCCTCGAAGTCCGACGCTATGTCGATGGGTCCGTGAACGTGGGCTTCGATGTAGTCGTCGAGAGGATCGCCGAATTCCACCGCGTCGCCAGCCCCTATCAAGTGCATCGCCTCAGCTGTGCCGAACAGGTCGGGCCCGAGACGCTGTCCGGGAAGCAAAAGTGGTCCGGTCGAGCGTGTGCTCGGCGAGCAGGAAGTAGGACGAACCGAAACGAGGTGAACCGCGTACGGGTGGGCGCGGAAGTTCAGCGATCCATACTTCGGTCGCTCAACCGGGTCATGCTCGCCATGGGCGCCGCCGAACATCCGGCTTTCCCGGATCGCTTCCAGCGGCGAGTGGGCGGCGAAGGGGAGGTCTGGGTGGAAGTGCTGTGTCACACGGAAACCCGATCGAGCGGGGAGCGCTGGGCAAGGCCGCTCCGTGAGCAATGGCAGTGGAGCGAGGTGAGGAATCGACAGGAACGCAAGCATTATCTGTTGATCGGCCACCGTTCTCGGAAACCGAGCCTCCTCCCAGTGTGAGCTGGGCCACGGCGGGGTGACTCCGGTGGCCGTCGCAGGGACCAACACACTGATGTCCATCACAGTCAGGGCTCGCTCCGGAATGTGCGTCGGTAGGTCTGCGGGCTGACGCCGGTGATGAGTTTGAAGCGGTCGCGGAAGGTGGTGGATGAGCCGAAGCCGACCTGGCCACCGATGCGTTCCACGGAATGGTCGGTGGTTTCCAAGAGGTGTTGCGCCTGGCGGATGCGGGCCTGGTGGAGCCACTGGAGAGGCGTAGTGCCGGTCTGGTCGCGGAAACGTCGGATCACGGTGCGGGTGCTGGTACCGGCCCGCGCTGCGATATCGGTCAAGGTGAGGTCACGGACAAGGTTCTCCCGCAGCCAGGTGAGCAGTGTCTCCAGCTCGGAGCCCTGGGGGGTGGGGGCGTGGTCGTAGACGATGAACTGTGCCTGTCCGCCCTCCCGCTCGAGAGGCATCACCGACAGACGGGCGGCATCGGCGGCGACAGCCGAGCCGTAGTCACGGCGGATCATGTGCAGGCACAGGTCCATACCCGCGGCAGCACCGGCAGAGGTGAGGAACTGGCCATTGTCGACGTAGAGGACATTCGGGTCGACGTCGATGTTCGGGTGGATATCCGACAGAAGCCCAGCCGCAAGCCAGTGCGTCGTGGCGCGCAACCCGTCCAGGAGTCCGGTGGCCGCCAGGGGGAAGGTGCCCGAGCAGATGGAGGCGATCCGTGTGCCGTCGGCAGCGGCCGACCGCAGCGCGTCACGCACAGTGGGCGAGACGGGAGCGGTGGGATCGATGACTCCCGGCACGATGATCGTGTCCGCGTCCTGAAAGCCCTCCAGGCCCCAGGGTGCACGCAGCGTGAAAGCTCCGGCGTCGATCTCGTCGCTCTCGGCACACACCCGGACCTGGTAGCCGGACCGCCCGTCGGGCAGGCGGGTCCGTGAAAAGACCTCGATCGGGGTGGACAGGTCGAAAGGGATCACCTGATCCAGCGCGAGAACGGCAACGGTGTGCATGGCGAGAATCTACCCTATCGCCGATAGGATCAATCATAGCAAGTTTCAGATAACCACAGGTGAGGATACGTTCAAGCCTCCCGATAGAGTTGACAGTATCTCGTTGAAGAACGTCACTCACGCCACTGGTCGATCCGGTCGACAGCCGGTTGACTTCATGCGTCCCATAGAAATCGATACGAAGGAACACCCCATGCACATCCAGATTGTGCTGTTCGACGGCTTCGACCCACTCGACGTCATCGCCCCATACGAAGTGCTGTACGCGGGAGGCACGGCATCGGACGGAGCGCTGACCGTGGAACTGGTCTCCGCGGAGGGGCCCCGCGAGGTGATCAGTGGCACCGGGGGTCTGGTGCTGCGCGCCGCAGGTGCTCTCGACCTGGAGCGGGCAGACATGCTTCTGGTGCCCGGCGCATCCGGCCGTATCGGCGAACCCGGTGAGGACCCCGAAGCGGTGGCGGGCGATGGCGAATGGAAGCGGGACGAGTTCATCCCGGTGCTACTGGGCCGGACTCTGACAACCGAGTTGCCCACGCTCCTCGGGCAGGCAATGGCTGACCCCGCCATCACGATCGCCACCGTGTGCGGCGGCTCGCTGGTCCTGGCCATGGCCGGTCTGCTGGAAGGGCGACACGCCACCACTCACCACTTGGGACTCGATCTGCTGGATGCAACCGGCGCCCATGCCGTCCGCGCCCGCATCGTGGACGACGGCGACGTGATCACCGGCGCCGGAGTCACCTCCGGGATCGACCTCGGGCTCTATCTACTGGAGCGCGAGTTGGGCCCTCGGATCGCCCACACGGTCGAAGAGTTGTTTGCCCACGAGCGGCGCGGCACCGTCTGGCGCGCCCAAGGACCGGCTCCCGCCACTCTCTGAAACCTCCCCACCGCGCTCCATTCCCGTAACTGCACAAGTCAGGAAGTACAACGGCATGCCCGTAGAAGGCACCTGGAAGCTCACCATCTCCACCCCCATCGGCACGATGACGGCCGTGGTCGAATTCCACCGGCGCGACGGAGTCCTGACCGGAACCGCCCACGGAGCGGGCGAGCAGGTACCGCTGCACGCCGTGGTCCTCGACGGCGACCGGCTCACCTGGAAGCAGGCCATCACCAAGCCCATGAGGCTGAACCTGGCGTTCGACGTGACGGTCGACGGCGACACCCTCCATGGCACCTCCAAGGCCGGCCGCCTTCCGTCGTCGAAGGTCACCGGCGCGCGTCAGGCAACCCCGGAACGCCAAGTATGACCTACTCGACAGATCGGACATGAAGAACGCGCGGGTCCAGGCAGTGTTGCCCGGACCCGCGCTCGTCACACTGTCAGCGGCCCATCAGTGCGAACACTCCCCAGCCGAGGTGCTCACGCTGGTACCGCGTGTAGCGGGCGGGCTCGGTGGCGAGCTCGGCCCGCACCTCGCCGGCCAGCTCGTCATCGGGATGGTCGTCGAGCCAGCGGCGGAGGTTGAGCCACTGCGCTGCTTGGTACCGATCCCAGCTGTCCTGATCGGCCAACACCATTTCCACGATGTCGAACCCGAGATCGCCGAACTGCTCGATGAGCTCCGGCAGTAGCAGGAAGGCGTCCTTGCCGCTCGCACCGCAGGATTTGGCGGTTTCCTGGTCGGGCACTTCCCGACGCCAGTACGGCTCACCGATCAGCATCAGGCCGCCGGGACGCAGACTCTTTCTCAGAGCAGCTGGACGGTGCCGGCCACGCCGTCTCCGATCCAGGTGGCGCCCACGCACGCGGCGAGATCGACCGGTGTGTCCGCGACGAAGCCGGAGGCGTCGGAGTGCACGAAGGTGACCCGGTCAGCGACGCCGAGTTCAGCGGCGCGGGCGCGGGCCTGCTCGGTGAACACCGTGCTGATGTCCACACCAGTCCCCGTGACGCGGTGGTCACGGGCCCAGGTGCAGAGCATTTCGCCCGACCCGCTGGCGAGGTCGAGCACGCGCGTCCCCGGGTTTCAGGTGCAGTGCCTGCCCCAAGGCGGCGAGCTTGCCAGAGGTGAACGGGTTGTGGATGCGGTGGCTACTTTCGCGAATGGTGAAGATGCGTGGAAGATCCACGAGAGGTACTCCTCGAGCTTCGTTCAGTTCTCATGTGCGGAGAACAGTCGACCTGGATCGACTGCCGTTGCTCGGGCCGTCATCACATACACCTCGTTAGGACGCAAGAATCTTGAACCCGATGAACGTAATCCTTCCGAGTTGGACGTTTCCACCGAATTAGCTGAGAGATGGTCAATTCGCTGGGCAAAGGGTCGGTACGCGATCTCGGCGTCGACACGCAGGGTGGTGGGGTCGGCCTTGGCGAAGGGGTCATGGCGCGCGAATTCATCCCACCAGGCGGTGCCCCCCGTGCTCCTTGGCCAGAAAGCATGTCTGCGATGGTCACTTCGGCTGGAAATACGCAAGGGACGAAGCCTGGATCCACCGATTCTGTCGGGTCTTGTAGCATTTTCCATTCTGAATGCTTGTGCAGCACAGGTGATGCGGCTACGCCCTACACTTTGCTACGGCAGCACCTGGCGGGTGAGGTAAGTGTCCAGGTGTGGCCGTTCTTGCTCGACGCTCAGGTCTGTTCACCAAGGTCACCTCAGTGCGCTGACAGCGCCGGACGGGCTTCGCCGCGAGTGGCGGGCAAAGCCATTCGCCCCAACACACTTCGAGCGGTCTGCCGAACCAACGGCCGGGGTCTTCGGTGTCGGTTCACTTCTGATCTGGTGAGTTCTCGTCGAAGTGGCGAAATCGGCGGCGAATTCTCAGTGATGTGGCGAGGATGGCTCGGCGTCGATTGTCGACGCTGCGGGTGCCCGGTGTGTTGACGAGTTCGAGGTCGTGTTCGTCGCTGAGGACAGACGCAACCACATGATCGTGCACGGCCCGAGGCGGCGCACGACTCGGTATAACCAAATTTGGCTAATATGCCCGGGGCGAAGTACGCTTCTCGCAGTCGCCAAATTTGGTTAGTTATACGGGAAGGGTTCGATGAAGCCGGTACGACTTCTGGTCCTGGGAGCGCTACGCAGGCGCGGGCGCGCACACGGATATCAGATCCGCGCGGATCTGGAGTCCTGGGGCGCACACGAGTGGTCCACCGCCACATCGGGTTCGGTGTATCACGCGCTCAAGAGCATGGCCGGACAGGGCCTGCTGGCGGCGGCGTCCCATTCGGATCCGTCGGTCGCCGGGGGCCCGCCGAGGATCGAATACGAGCTGACGGACAAGGGTGAGCAGGAGTACCTCAGCCTCCTGCGCCGGGCCTTGGCCGACCGCGAGCCGCGGCTGGACGTCCTGTGTGCCGCGGTGGGCCTGATCGAGGACCTTCCCCGGGGGCAGGCCCTGCAGGTCCTGCGCACCCGCGCCGACGCGATGCGCGACTGGCGCACCAGCATCACCGCACACCTGCCCGCGGACACAGAGCTGGACGCCTGGGGGCCGGTGGGCGAGGTCATCTCGCTGTGGCTCGCGACCGCCGATACCGGCGCCCAGTGGACCCGGCGACTGATCCACCGCCTGGAAGAGGGCGCATTCAGCATGGCCGGAGAGCCCGGTTCCCCCATCAGCCGCCCCGCACAGCCGGCCGAGTAGCGGCCGCGAGCATCGGCGAACCCCTCGAAACGGAGCAATGACATGGCCCATGAGATAACCGTCCCGCTGCTTCCATGCGGATCCATCGACGAGATCGTCGAGTTCTACACCATGCTCGGCTTCACCCGGACCTACTACCAGGTCCGTCCGAACCCGTGCGTGGGTCTGCAGCGAGAAGACCTCCAGCTGCAGTTCTTCGGCATGCCGGACTTCAGACCCGAGGACTCCTACGGTAGTTGCATAGTCAGCGTGCCCGACACCCAGCAGCTCTTCGAGGCGTTCGCCGCGGGCATGCGCGCGGTCCACGGCAAGCTCCTGGTCTCCGGAATCCCGCGGATGACCCGCCCGCGGAAACGCAAGAACGCCGACAACCACTCCGGGTTCACTGTCGTCGACCCCGGCGGGAACTGGATCCGAATCTTCGCGTCCCCAGGTACCGGCGGCACCGGTGCACCCGCGGTCGGCAAGCTGACCAGGGCGCTGGAGAACGCCGTCGTGCTCGGCGACTCCAAGGGTGACAATCAGCAGGCGGCGAAGATCCTGGACGCCACGCTGGCCCGGGAGCAGGATCGCGCACCCGCCGCCGAACTGGTCGAGGCGTTGGCCTACCGCGCCGAACTCGCCATCCGCGCCGACGACACCACCGCCGCGGTCGATGCCCTCACCCGTGCCCGCGCCGTCCCCCTCACCGAAGCCGAACGAGGCGAACTCACCGCGCACTTGGCCGGCCTCGAAGACCTGGAGGCTGTCGTCGGACTCGCACCCTAGACCAGCAAGTCCGAAATCCCAGTGATGCCCGGACATGGGCGGAGTGCCCCTATGGCCATTGTGTGACGAACGATCGGGACGCCCCTCCTGACCGCACCGTGCATGAAATCGATGACGAGTTGCCCGGTCCGCTGGACAGGTCGCCCGCCGGTGCTGACCAATTCCGAGCTGGTGTGGCGCCGCAATGCTTGCCCTCACTTTCACCGCTCCCTACCCGGCCGCGGCAGTGGCCATCGTCGGCGTGTTAGGTATCGCAGCGTTCGTGATCAACGCGGCGTTGCAGCGGGCGATGCGCCTGGCGGCCGGCCGGGCCCCACGTTGTCCGGCAGCGCGAACATCACTCGAAGGAGTAGTCACCGATGAAGCTGAGCCGACCCTCGGGCAGCGCCGAAGTACTCTTCGACGATCCTGACCTGATCGAGACGGCCGGACTTGTTCCCACCGTGAAACTGGCGCAACACGCGATGATCCATGAGTTGGCGGACAAACACCTGACCATCCCGACCGACAAAGAAGCGAATGCCGGCAGGGAGGTGTGTTCGTTGGTCGCGGGCACGTCCGCCAACTCGACGCAGTCGCCGCGAGGCTACTGAAAAACCTCGCCGCACGAACCCCTTTGGTGGCCGGGATCGACACCGGGCCGGTTGTCGTCGACGTCGACGACACGATCGTTGACGTCCACGGCCACACGAAGGAAGGCTTCGGATACGGGTACTCCGGAGTCCGCGGACTCAACGCCCTTATCGCCGCCATCACCACCGACAGCACCGCCCGGTAATCGCCGCGCAGCGCGTCCGCAAAGGCCCCTGCGGCTCACCACGCGGCGCCGCTCGGATCATCGCCGACAACCCTCCCCCCCTGCACCGGATGCGAGCGGAGAACGCCACCGGCAAGCTCCTGCTGCGGGCCGATTCGGCGTTCTACCGATCTCGGTGAGAGTGTTCCATCGTTCACGGTGGAAGTGAATCACCGTTACGCAGGGCGACGTTGGGACTTCACGTATTCGGCAATCACCGACAGTGGGGCGCCGCCCGCAGTCCCGCAGTAGTAGGAGCGGGACCATAAATGCCCGCCCCACAGGTAACGGGAAAGGTGCTCCGCGTGATCACGCCGCAAGTGCCGTGAGGACACGCCTTTGAGTGAATTCACCAACTTCGACAGTTGCACGGTCGCGGGAAAGTCGATCAGCAGGTGCACATGATCGTCCTCGCCGTTGAATTCCCGCAGTTCGCATCCGAAGTCCCCACACACCTTCCGCATGATCTGCTCGCAGTCTGTCAGGATGGGGCCGGTGAACGCGCCACGCCGATATTTCGTGACGAACACCAAATGTGCGTGACAGTCCCACACTGCGCGTCTACCAGAGCGAACAAGACTAGATTCATTCACGACACCAAATGATATCGTCGGAGGGTGCTCAAGCGATACCGCTATCGTGCCTATCCCAAGGGGAACAGCACAGGGCGCTGTCTCGATTGTTCGGGTGCTGCCGGGTGTTCAACGATGCCCTCGCCGCGAGGGAATCTGCCCGCAGGGCGGGCCGGTCGATCCCGAGCAAGGGTGAGTTGTCGGCGGCGCTGACCGCCGCGAAAACAACTCCCGAACGGGCGTGGCTGGCTGATGTGTCGTCGGTGCCGTTGCAGCAGTCGCTGGCGGACCTGAATCGCGCGTACGCGAACTTTTTCGATTCTCGTACCGGGAAACGTAAGGGCCGCAAGGTCGGAGCTCCGAAATTCAAGAAGCGGACACATCGCCAGTCTGCTCGTTTCACCCGCAACGCGGGGTTCTCGGTTCTCGAGCCGGGCAGTGGTATCGGGTGTGTGCGGTTGCCGAAGATCGGGCGTGTGCGGTACGAGTCGTCGCGACCGTTGCCGGCGGACCCGTCGAGTGTGACGGTGATCCGTGAGGCGGACGGGCGGCACTATGTGTCCTTCGTCGTCGATGAGCCGGCGCCGGCGGTGGTTCCGGCTCCGCCGGTTCGGGCTGCCGGTGTGGATGTGGGGTTGACGGATCTGGCGGCGATCGTCTACGACGACGGTACTCGTGAGAAGGTCGACAATCCTCGCTGGTTGTGGTCGAAGGAGCGAGGATTGGCCCGTGCGCAGCGGGCGCACTCACGCACCATGAGGGGGTCGAGGAATCGGGACAAGGCGCGTCGGAGGGTGGCGGTGGCGCACCGGAAGGTGCGTGAGACGCGGTTGGATCATCACCACAAGCTGGCGTTGAGGGTGGTCCGCGAGAACCAAGCGGTCGCGCTCGAGGGGTTGTCGGTGGCGGGTTTGGCGCGCACGAGGGTGGCGAAGTCGGTGCACGATGCCGGCTGGTCGATGCTGACTCGGCTGATCGAGGAGAAGGCCGCCCGGTTCGGCGTGGTGGTGCACAGGATCGGCCGGTGGGAGCCGACGTCGCAGGTGTGTGCGGGGTGTGGGGTGCGTGAGGGGGCGAAGCCGTTGGATGTGCGGGTGTGGGTGTGTGCTTCGTGTGGGTTGGTGTTGGATCGGGACTACAACGCTGCTGTGAATGTGTTGCTCGCCGCTGGGCTGGTGGGGAGGGTAAACGCTTGTGGAGGGAGCGTAAGACGTGTGCTTGCATGCGCGGACCCGGTGAAGCAGGAACCCGCTGAACAGACCGCACCATGTGGTGAGGCTGCGTAGGAGTCCTCCGTGTTCACGCGGGGGAGGAAGTCAAGGACACCCCACCGTCTCAACCGCCATCAGAGGAGCAGAACCCCGTGCTGATCAGGCGAACTCGAACGTGCCATCGACCGGCTGCACCACCCGCCGCGTGCCCGGTGACCCCAGCGCCATCGCCAGATCCGACCCGTCGTGCTCGGCCAGCAACTCGCCACCGGACCACACCAGCAGGGTCGCCGCGACCGTGTGCTCGGCCACCGAATGCGACAGATCGTAGTGTGCGCACCCCGGCACTCCGCCGTAGGTGATCCACAGATCGAAACCGGTCATGAACAGGTCGAGGTCGAATTGCACACACAACCCGAGCAATTCGCTGCGCCCGGTGTCGTCGACACCGGCGAACGCCTCATCGAGCGCCAGCAATCGCGGCGCGTGCGGATCGGCCGAATCGAGCATCACGTGCGCCGCCGCGAACAACGGCAAATGCAGCGACACCGACTGCTCACCACCGGACAACGCCGAATGCCGCGCCGGCGTCAACCGGTCCTCGTTGCCGTCGGCACCGATGAGACTGAACGAGAACACCCGCCACCGCCGGTAATCGAGCGTGGACGCGAGGATCTCCGGGTACGACCGCTCCGGATGCGCCGCCCGCTCCGCACGGATCCGCGACGCGAAATGCGCCCGGATCCCCGCCAGATCCTCCGGCGACAACGCCGACGCATCCCGGTCGAGCAGCTTGCACACCGCCCGTGCCCGCTCGTCGAGATGATCGGCGAGCACCCAGTGCACCCCGATCGTGGTGCCCGACGACATGTGCCGCTGCCGCATCTCGGCGCCCATCCGACCGATCAGATCACGGGCGTCGACGGTGCGTTCGTGGATCTGTTGCGACAACCCGGTCAACAGTGCATCCTCGAGGATGCGACGCTCGGAGTCGGTGAGCAGTGCTTCCTGCTCCTGCCTGGCCTGCGCGATGCGCGCCGCGAACCGCCCGACCGAGCTGTAACCCTGCTCGTCCTGCACCTGCACCACCGTCACTCCGTCGGGAGCATCCCAGGTCAGGCGATAGTCGCGTCCCCGCGCGAGCTCGGCATCGAAATCCTGCAGCGCCGACGTCAACGCCGACCCCGTCGACTTACGAGCCGATTCCCCCGCCGACACCGACACCGTCGCCGCCTCCAGCGACCGGAACAGCCCGGTCACTTCGACGGGCAGCACCTCGACGGCACCCTCGGTGTCCGACGCGTGCCGGATCCGGTAGAGCACCTGATCGGCATCGAGCCACGCCGCTTCACTCGCCGGCCACACGTGCTCACTGTGCACCTCGAGCAACGCCAACAGGTCGCGGTGCGCGAACGGCGCCAGCTTGCTGGCATCGACGTGACATTCCACCAGTGCCGACCTCAACGCCTGCTCCGCAGCGGTGTGCGCCGCCTCGGCCTTGCCGATCTGCTCGAGCGCTGACTGGAACGCATTCCGGGCCACACGTTCGGCCGCCTTCTCCGATTCGATTCGCCCGCGCGCCCCCTCGAGTTGCGCATCGATGCGCTCGGCGCTCGCCCCGATCGACTCCCGCAACGTCTCGAGCCGCTGTTGTTGATGCGCCAGCGACTGCGCTGCCTCGAGGGACCGTTCGGCGGCCTCGTCCGACGCGATCCGCGCCTCGTCGTGCCGAGACTGCGCCTCCCGCAGACGCTCGGCGGCGTTCGCCTGATCGCGCAGCGCCCGCAGCAGCGCCTGACCTTGCGTCCGGAAATGCCGGATCGCGGCGTCGAGGCTGTCCAGCTCGGTGGTGGTGAGCGGGGTGCGGTGCCGCGCCGCGGCCGCACGCAACTGCTGTTCCTTGACCGACGCATCGGCGATCACCTGATCGAGATCCCGGTCGGCCGCCGCCGCCGATTCCTGCGCGGTACGCAACGCACCAGCACACTCGGTGACCTTTCGCAGCGCCGCGAGGACCGTGCCGGTGCGGGGGAGTGCCTTCACCGCACGGTCGAGGGCGGTGAGTCGATCGCCGAGCGAGTGCTCCGCCGCACGCAGGGTCCGCACCTCGGCGCGAGATTCGGCGATGGTCGCCTCCAGTTCGGCGATGCGCCGCTGCCGGCGCCGCGCCCGCGCTGTCGCCCCGATGAACTCGGCGTGATCCTTCACGTGCCGGCCGACCTGCACGCCCTGCCGATAGCCGCCGCGCACATCCACCGCGACACCGATGCCCGGCTCCGGCTCGGTCGTCAACGCGATCGACGCCAGCACCTCCGCGACCCGCGACTCCGGAACCGACGTATCCGATTCGGGAACAAGAACATCCGAAACGGTCGGGCCGGACGGTCGTTGCTCTGGCGGCAACGCCACCAGCACCTGATCCGACTCGAGATCCGGCACCTCGCCGGTGCCCCCGACAAGCCACCCGTCGAGCAGATTCGCCGCCTGCAACGCCGCCTCGACACCCGCCGCCTGGTCCGCGGACACATCGTCCCGGAACCGCACGAGCTGCCACAACGGAGCGCCGGCCCAGCCCTCCCGCGACCCGCAGCGCGCGCGGAACGGTGGGGGAGCGTCGTCCCGCTCCGCCGCCACCGCGGCGCGTTCCTGCTCGAGCTCCCCGATCCGCACCGCGAGCGCGTCGATCTCCGAACCCATGGCGCGTCGCCGGAACCGGATCTCCTCGACGACCGGGCCGGTGTGCTCGGCCAGCGCCGCAGCCGGCGCGGTCGCGTCGTCCTCACCGACCGCACCGAACGCCGCATCGAGCGCCTCGAACACCGGCGTCGACAACCCCACGGCGGAAAAAGTGTTCGTGTGGTCGGTCCACCAGTGACGCAACTCGCTCGCCGCCTCGCTGCGGGCAAGCTCGACCACGGTTTCCGCGGCCTCCACCGCCGCCGAAGCCGTGTCGCGTTGACCGCGACTCCGCGTCGCCGCCGATTCCGCCCGCGTGCGCGCCGTGGCAGCCCCGTCGACCTTCGACAAGGCGCTGCGCACCGCCCGCACATCGGCGTCGCGTTCCTCGGCGTTCGCCTCGATCGCCGCCACCAGACGATCCGTCCGGTCGCCGTGCTCCACACCCGACCATGCGATCGACGCATCCTCGGCTGCGGCCTGCATCGCATCCTCTGTGCGGCGCCGCGCCGACGTCGCGGCAGTCACGATCTCCTCGGCGCGGGACTGCTCGCTGATCCGGTCGGCCACCGCGGCCTGCGCCCGCCCGGCATTCTCGGTCTGCGCGGACGTGGTGCGCTCGAGATTCGCCACCACCGACGCGAGATCGTCGAGTTGCTGCTTACCCTCGTACGCGCTCGACCGCTGCAACGCATCTAGCGTGGTGCGGGCCTGTTCGTGCTCCCGCTCGGTCCCGGCGAGCCGCTCCTCCGACTCGGTGCGCGCGACCATGGCTTCCTGCCGGGTGGTGGCGGCCTGCCGCAACGCGAGCACCGCCGCGTCGACGGCATCGAGCCGCCCAGAGACCTGCTCCACCGCCACTCGCGCCTGCTGCCGCACATACTTCGAATAGACGGTGACGAACCGCTGCGCCGCATCATCGGCGGCCGCAAGTGACTCCAGCGTGCGGGCGACCTCCTCCATATCGGAGAATGACCGGGCCGCCTCGACGACGAGCTCGTCATCGAGGGGCCGCAACCCGTCGGTCAGAGCCTGCGACAGACCCTTCGGGTCCAGATTCTTCGCCAGCTGCGGACGCCGCAAGGTCAGGATCAGATTGATCAACTGGTCGTACCGCTGCGCACCGAGCCCGAACATCCGCGCATCGATCGCCGCCCGGTACTCGATCGGGCGCTCGGTGATCGCCTCGGCACCGACCTGCTCGATCAGCTGCTTCTTCGTCAGCGGCCGATCCTCGTCGTCCAGCAGAGAGAAGTCGACACCGACCCGCCCATCCACCACGAAATGCCAGCGGGTGACCTTGTCGTTGCCCTTGGTCGCGCGCATCCCGATCCCGACCGTGACCGCTTCCGGATCGTCGCGCTGCCCGCGGCTGAACTCCATCCACACATACGAATGCGCGCTCTCCTGCCCCTGATACAGCAGATTCGAGCGCATGGTGCGCTCCTCACCGGCGAACGGGTTGAGCCGCCGCGGCTCGATGCGCCCGTCCAACACGAACGGGAACAGCACCTCCAGCGCTTTCGTCTTGCCGGAGCCATTCGGGCCGCGCAGCACCAGACGGCCGTCCGCGAACGAGAACTCCTGGTCGCGGTAGTCCCACAGGTTGATGATCCCGGCACGTGTCGGGCGGAAACGGGCGCTGCTCATGAGATCTCCGTGTCGATCGAATCGGGAACAGTGGACGCCGAGGTGCTGGAAAGATCAGGGTCACTGAGCGCGGGCCCGCTCGGAGGCGGATCGTCCGGCAGAGACAAATCGGGAAACAGTTCGATCTCCGGATCACGCTTGCGCACACTGACCGTCACCCCACGGAACCGCGCCAGCGCCGGCAACGCCAGCACCCCGCCGGGCGTGCGCACCACCAACCGCATCTGCTCGAGCCGCTCCGTCGCCGCCTGCGCAAGCCCCGCCGGATCCGCCTGCCACTGCGCAGCGAACGTCCGCCCATAGGTGTGGACGAGCCGCCCGATCGTGCCCGCAATCCACGAATCCTCGATCAGCGGATGCGTCGCCGGACGCTCCGACGCGCCCTCGAACCGATCGACGAACTCGCCCGGCATCGCCGACGCCAACGGCGTGAACAACCCCGACCGCGGAATCGCACCATCGATCGCCGCCGCCAGCGCATCATGCCCGCCCGCGGGCAGTGGCATCCGCTCCGGGGCCGGAGCATCCGGATCCAACACCCGATCGCAGATCTCCCCGGCCAACAGCAACGCGACCTGCGCGACCGTCCCCGTATTCGGAAACCGCACATCCGACAACCGGCCCGACGTGTCGACCAGCGCCACCCCTTCGGCGCGCCGCTCGCACACCAGACCAGTCAACAACTCCACCTCATCGGTGGTGCGCGGCAACGCCAACTGCAGCGCTTCGTCGTCCGACAATTCCTCGGCGTAGACGACCGGCTTCTGGACCAGCGCGCGGCGCACCCGGCGTCGCACCTCACCGGTGTCGCCGTGCGGCACGGACGAACCGAGCAGCGCCCGCACCGACGTCAGATGCTGCAGCGCCCGCGGGGGACGGAACACCGCGGCCACCACCGCACGATCAATGTCGTAGAGCGCCTCCCCGCGCCCCGGGTCGCTAGCCCAACCACCCGCATCACCATCGGCGAGCGCCAGCGCACCCCGCGCCGTCAACCACGCCACCGCATCGACGAACGCATCCCGGTCCGCGGCCCGCTCGGTGTCGAGATCGACCCCCTCCACCCGGCCCGCGTCCGATGCCACATGATCGGCCAACTCCGACAACGTGATCTGACCACCACCGCGCCCCAGCGCCGCGATCGCCAACGCCAGATACGCATACCGGCGACGATCGAACGACCGATCCGTCGCCGTACTCGTCCCCGCGCCCGGATCCAGCCGATCGGCGACCGTGAACAATCGCGCCGTGGTCTCTGTGACCTCGAGCCGATACCCGAACGTGGCGAGCAGATCCTCACGCAACTCCGTCGCCCACCGGCGCAGCGACGACAACGCCGACCGATCCGGGAACGTCGTCGTCACCAGATGATGCGTCAGGATCAGTCGTGCCGCACGTTGATACGAATCGAGATCGACCGACGCAATCGAACGCGCCTTCACTGCACCTCCACCGACAGATGATCCAAATACAGACTGCCCCGCGCGGTGCGCACCACCATCGACTCCCCACTCGGCCGCAATGTGAGTTTCACCCCGTTCTGCGTCCCGGAGGACCCCTCATCTGCTCGCACCCGGCCACTGACCGGTACCCGCGCCGACAACGCCGCATCCAGCAGACTCAACAACACCTCGGCTTCCGGCTCCGAGAGCTCCCTCTGTCGCACCCCACCGGCCGCGAGCGATTTCGCGGCCTGCGCTCGGCGCCGTTGCGTCTCGAGTTGCTTCTCGCGGAGCCTGCGCACCCCGGCATCGTTGCGCTGGATCCGCCCGGGGGCACCCGCGGCGGGGCGGCGGCCGGTCTCGGCGAGCGTGCGGGCGATCTCCACCGGCGGCACCTCCCACCACGAGCGGGTGACGGGAATGACGTCCGCGTCAGGATGCGGGATCGAGAAATGCCGAGGCCGGCCGAGGTCGAACACCGCCCCGAACAGGGCATGCGCGGCGTCTTCGGTGGGCGAGTTCGCGAACCACCCGGCCAGATGCCGCAGCTGCGATTCGCGGCTGACCCCGCCGCGCCGTTGCTCGGTCAGACGTCGCAGCAGCGACAACACCGCCGAGATGGCATTGATCGTGGCGCCGCGCAGCCGTTCCGATTCACTCGGCGCGGACCCCACACCGACGAACCAGTGCTCGACGCCGCGCCAGCGCATCCGCCAGTCGGCCTCACGCTCCTCGAACGAGAGCAGAACGCGCTCGTCATGCTGCGCCGCGAGCGTATGCAGTGTGTCGGCGCCGGTGGCATGGACACGGTCGAGTGCGGCCGTGAGCTTGGGGGCGTAGCGGGCAAGATCGGAACTGAACTCGCGCATGTGCGTGAGCAGCGCGTCCTTCTGATCGAGAAATACTTCCGGAGTGATCTCCGTGGTGCGCACCAGGTCGCCGAGCACCAGGTAGAACCGGGCAGCCCGTTCGGCCATGTCCGACAGCGTCGCGTCGAGCCGACTCAGTTTGCGGTAGACGAGTTCACCATCACCGGCGGCGTTCGCGTCGGCCAGTTCGGTGAGGTCGGCGAGCAGATCCGCCAGCGCCAACCGCGACAGGGAGACGTCTTCCCCGCGCGCCGAGAGCACATCCTCGACCGCGCGGAACGCCCGGTAACCTGCCTGCCCGAACTGATAGACGTAGTGGCGGTTGCGGTACTCGGCGAGGGTCGCGGCGCGTGTGCCGTCGTAGCTGCGTTCGAGCACACCCCACGCGTGGAGTTGCTCGAGCAACGCCGGAAGATCGGAGGCCTCTGGCACGTCGCCGGGACCGTCCGCGGCGATGCGGTTCAGAACGGTCTCGACGTCCCCGGCGTGCAGCAGCACCGTGTAGTTGCCGCGGGCGTGGTCGAACGCGCGCAGAACCCACAGGTAGTGAGTGCGTTTCTCGGCGGTCGCGAACGAGAACAACCGCAGCCGGTCGTCCCGCACCAGCGGGTCCTCGACCGCTCCGACGTGGGATCGACCTGTTTCGTTCACTGTGACAGGGTAGGCGGACCACGGCCTCGGGCCCGCATCACCCGCGGTCCGTGTCGGCGACCGGCGTGCGCGTTCGGCCCCGGTGCAGGTTGCGCGGGCGGTAACGTCGGAGGCCATGAGGCGACCCATGCGTGGTGTGCTCGCGGCGATCGTGATCGCTGGGTCCGTGGCGGTGCCCGGGTGGGCCCACGCCACGCCGAGCCAGGGAATCTCGGGCGTGACATGGGTGGACATCGAGATTCCACCGAATCTTCTGCCGTTCGTCCCCGCCGGCGTGCACGCGGTGGCGCGGGAGATCACCATCGATCCGGGTGGAACCACGGGGTGGCACTACCACGACGGGCCCGTCCTCGGCATCGTCCGGGCGGGAACGCTCACCCATCCCGGAGCAGATTGCGTGCCGGTGGTCTACGACACAGGAGATGTGATCGACGAACCTGCGGGAGCCGACCACGTGCACGTCGGCCGCAATGTCGGCACAGTGCCGGTGGTCCTCGACGTCGTGTATCTCACGCCGATCGGGGCGCCGTTGTCCGAGGATGCGCCGGCGCCCGCGTGCGCCACCACCTGAGCCCCGCTGACTACCGGTAGCGGTCGCCGGATGGGTTCGGTATCTACAGTGGGCACGACGCAGAGCGGGGATCCGACCGTCGAGCGCGGTTGCACCGTCGAATACTGGAGGAACACGTTGCCGAGTGTGCCGAGTCGTCTGTTGCCCGCAGTGATCAAGGCGATGCGCCGAAATCGCAACTACCTCGATCCGGCCACCGCACGCGCCCATCTGAAGGAAGTGTCGCTCCGTCCGCGCACCTACGGGCCGCCGGCCCGCTTGCGCCGTGACGTGACCGTGACGCTCGACCGGAGTGGACAGTGGCCGATCTACACGATCGTCCCCGCCGCGGGCGAGCCGCACGGCAATACCGTCTACGTCCACGGTGGGGGATGGGTAAACGAAATCGTTTCGCAGCATTGGCATCTCGCGTCGCAGATTGCAGCGGAAGCGCAGACGACCGTCACCGTGCCGATCTACCCGCTGGTGCCGTTCGGTACCGCCGGTGAGGTTGTTCCCGCGATCGCCGAACTCGTCCGGGCCAACCATGATCTGTACGGCACCGTGCGCATGGCCGGCGACTCCGCGGGCGGGCAGATCGCGCTCTCGGCCGCGATCGCCCTGCGCGACGAGCACGCGCTGTTGCTGCCACGTACGGTGCTCATCTCGGGGGCTCTCGATCTGTCTCTGTCCAACCCCGAGATCGACCTCGTCCAACCCACCGATCCGTGGCTCGCCCGGGAGGGCACCCGCGTGTTCATCGACCACTGGCGCCGCGACCTCGCCCTCGACCACCCGTGGGTCAGCCCCCTCGCCGCCGATCTACACGGCCTCGGACCACTCACCGTGTTCATCGGCACCCGCGATATCATCTATCCCGATACCGGCCTGCTCGTCGAGAAGGCGATGGCGGCAGGCGTCGACGTCGACTATCACGAAGGAGACGGGCTTCTGCACGTCTACCCGCTCACTCCCACACCGGAAGGACGAGCTGCCCGCGGCGTCATCGTCGACCGACTGCGAGCACCACGATCCGTGCGCCCCGGACAATAGGTGCCGGTAATGACTGCAGGTGTATCGGAATATCGGACGCCAACCGTCGGATCGAGCACCAACTGTTGAGGATTGTCCAGATCGGACCGACTGCCTGAGAATTCCCCGTCCCCCTTTCACGTTATACACGATCGGTGCCGCTCATGAGACCCCGATAATTGGTCCATACTCGCCTCTCACATGCCGACACCACAGGTGAGGAGCAGCGAATGGGTTACGTGCTGGACTTCGACGAGATCGACCGTACCGATATTGCACAGGTCGGAGGTAAAGGCGCGAACCTCGGCGAATTGGCACGTCTCGCCGGCGCACAGGTTCCGGAAGGCTTCTGCGTGACGACGGATGCCTTTCGTCGGGTCTTCGCCGAAGCACCCCGGGTAGAGGCGCTGATCGACCGGCTCTCGGGGCTGGACGAGAACGACCGCGAGCAGATCATAATCTCGAGCGCCGAGATTCGTCGCGCGATCGAAGAGTGCACGATCCCCGACGAAGTAGCGGCGGCGATCGTCGGCGCGCACGCTGGCCTCGGCGAACGCGGCGCGTATGCCGTGCGCTCGAGCGCGACCGCCGAGGACCTGCCGAACGCCTCGTTCGCCGGTCAGCAGGACACCTACCTCAACGTCATCGGTGCACAGGAGATCCTCCGGCACGTCAGCCGGTGCTGGGCGTCGTTGTTCACCGACCGCTCCGTCACCTACCGGCTACGCAACGGTTTCGATCACCGCACGATCCACATGGCGGTCGTCGTGCAGCGCATGGCGTTTCCGCAGGCCTCCGGGATCCTGTTCACCGCCGACCCCGTCACCTCCGATCGCACCGTGGTCTCCATCGACGCCGGATTCGGATTCGGTGAGGCCTTGGTCTCCGGACTCGTCAACGCAGACGTCTACACAGTGCGCGACGGGGACGTCACGAACAGGGCCGTGGCGAGAAAAGAGCTCGCGGTCGAGGCCGATCCGGCAGGCGGAACGAAAATCTGCACCCTCGAACCGGAGCAGCAGACCCGGCCGGTGCTGACCGATGCGCAGGCAGTGTGCCTCGCGCAACTCGGCCGCGACATCGAAGCCCACTTCGGACGCCCCCAGGACATCGAATGGTGTCTTTCCGACGACGAGTTCCTGGTCGTCCAGAGCCGGCCCATCACCACCCTGTTCCCGATCCCTGAAGCCGCCGACGACGCCAACCGCGTGTACGTCTCGGTCGGCCACCAGCAGATGATGACCGACGCCATGAAACCGCTCGGGTTGTCCGTATGGCAGATGACGAGCA
The DNA here is from genome assembly GCF_036327795.1 of Rhodococcus artemisiae. NCBI lineage: Bacteria > Bacillati > Actinomycetota > Actinomycetes > Mycobacteriales > Nocardiaceae > Rhodococcus > Rhodococcus artemisiae. Next base: position 94,581 of record NZ_JAUTXY010000001.1, on the reverse strand, counting down.
CAGCACCCATGCGCGACGCGGGAGGCCGGCTGTTCGTCGACGTCACCGAGAGATTGGCATCGCCCAGGGCGAGCGCAGGCCTGGTGGCGGCGCTCGGCAGCTCCGAACCACTTGTCGGCGACGCACTGCGCACCCTCGTCGAGCGCGGCTTCGTCCGGACCCACCCGGATGCACTCTCCGACGGGACACCGGCTCCCGCTGCCCCACCCGCGTCGATCGAGACCGACGACACGCTCGTCATCGAACTGATCGCAGACAGTGAAGCCTCCACCTCGGCGTTGGCCCGCGACATCCGAACCCGAACCGGGCTCGCTCTCCTCGACTTCATCGACGCAGACATCCAGGAACTGCGCCGGATCCTGTTCGCGCCGAGGAGTTACCAGGCGATCATGGCCTCCTTGGACGGCGCGACCTGGCTCCGCGACCACCTCGACGAATGGCTGGGGGAAGGACACGCCATCGACGCCCTCACCCAATCCGTCCCCCACAACATCACCTCCGAAATGGGCCTCGAGTTACTCGACGTGGCCGACGTGATCCGGCCGCGTCCCGAAGTCGTCGCATTCCTTCACCGTGTCGAGGACACCGGAATCGACGATGCGCACTTCTTCGATGCACTCGCCGCGGTCCCCGGCGGACGAGAGGCCCGCGACGCCATCGACTCGTACCTCGACAAGTACGGGATGCGCTGCGTCGGCGAGATCGACATCACCAGGCCTCGCTGGCGCGAACACCCCACCGCGCTCGTCCCGACCATTCTCGCCAACGTCGCCAACTTCGAACCGGGCGCCGCCCGCCGACGTTTCGACGACGGTCTGCGCGCGGCGCAGCAGAAGGAACACGAGGTACTCGAGCGGCTCCGCGCTCTGCCGGATGGGGCCCGCAAGGCGGGCGAGATCAAAGCGATGATCGACCGCGTCCGCACCTTCGCGGGCTATCGCGAATATCCGAAGTACGGAATGGTCTCTCGCTACTTCGTCTACAAGCAGGCGCTACTCGGCGAAGCCGAACGCCTCGTCCAGGTCGGGGTGCTTCGACGAGCAGACGACATCTTCTATCTGCGCTTCGACGAACTCCGTGAGGTCGTGCGCACACAACACGCCTCCGCCGAACTCCTCCGTGAACGGGAAGAGGAGTTCCGTGCGTTCCGAACGCTCACACCGCCGCGCGTGCTCACCTCGGACGGTGAGATCGTCACCGGCGTGTACCGCCGCGAGGATCTTCCCACCGGTGCGTTACCCGGCCTGGCGGTGTCCACAGGGGTCGTCGAAGGACGCGCCCGCGTGGTCTCCGACATCGGGCAGGCCGACCTGGAAACGGGCGACATCCTGGTGACCGCCTACACCGATCCGAGCTGGACGCCGCTGTTCGTCACGATCGCGGGTCTGGTCACCGAGGTGGGTGGACTGATGACACACGGTGCGGTGATCGCGAGGGAGTACGGACTACCTGCGGTGGTCGCGGTGCCGGGCGCCACCGTCTCGATCCGTGACGGGCAGCGGATCCGCGTCGATGGAACGGACGGGTACGTCGAGATTCTCTCCGAGCGGATGTGACAAGGCGGATGTGACGTGCACCCGCACGCCTCCGCCGTACGGGGCGTGAGGTGCTGTCGGCCGGCGTGTGCACGCTCAGTGGGTGCGATCGTGCTCGATCTGCGCCGCGAGGATCTCGGGCACGCTCTCTTCCACGAGGAACAGGAGTGTGAGCAGCGGAGTGGCGATCCGGTGTCCCAGCTCTGTGAGCGAGTACTCGACGTGCGGGGGGATGGTCGTGAGGACCTCTCGGTGTACGAGGCCGTCGCGCTCGAGGGTCTGCAGGGTCTGAGAGAGCATCCGCTCACTGATGCCGTCGACATGGCGGCGCAGTTCGGAGAAGCGGTGGGTCGCCTCGGACAGTGCTGCGAGCACCAGGGCACCCCAGCGTCCGGTGATGTTCTGAAGCACGGGCCGGGATGCGCAGTCGCGCGCGAAGACATTGGCTTCGGGGAGGTCGGCGGTGCTCATGGCTGTCCATTTTACCTCGCGAACCTCGGGGAAGCGCTAATGAAAACATTGCACTATAGAAAAGTAAGCGTATAAATAGTGCTGGAAGTTGAAGCTCGAGAGTGTGCGCGCCTCTGCGCGCGGACCCGACATGAGGAGACACACATGACCATCGCCGTCACCGGAGCTACCGGACACCTCGGCCGTCTGACCATTGCCGCACTGCAGGAACGTGGCGTCGACCCCGGCACCATCGTTGCGGTCGTCCGTGACACCGCCAAGGCCACTGACCTCGCAGCCGCCGGTATCCAGGTTCGCGCCGCCGACTACGCCGATCCCACTGCACTCCGCGAGGCCCTCACCGGCGTCGACAAGCTGCTCCTCATCTCCGGTAGCGAGGTCGGCCAGCGACTGCCACAACACACCAACCTCATCGAAGCAGCCAAGGCAGCCGGAGTCCGATCCATCGCCTACACCTCGATCCTCGCCGCCGACACCAGCCCTCTGGCGCTCGCCGCCGAGCACAAGGCCACCGAAGAACTGCTCGCCGAGTCCGGAATCACCCACACACTGCTGCGCAACGGCTGGTACTGGGAGAACTACGAATCGGCGGTCGACACCGCCAAGGCCACCGGCGCACTGTTCGGCGCAGCCGGCACCGGACGCGTCGCCGGAGCCGCCCGCAAGGACTTCGCCGACGCAGCCGCCGCAGTCCTGACCACCGACGGCCACGACGGCGTCACCTACGAACTCGCCGGCGACCAGCACCTCACCTACACCGACATCGCCGACGCGCTCTCCCGCGTCCTCGGCACCGAGGTCGCCTACAAAAACCTACCGCAGGCGGAATACGCCACCATGCTCGAAGGAGCCGGAGTGCCGGCGCAGTTCGCGCAGATCCTGGCCGACTCCGATGCCGGAATCGCCGCAGGCGTCCTCGACACCGACCGCGACGACCTGCGCCGCCTCACCGGCCGCCCCTCGACCCCACTCGCGGACGTCCTCGGCGCCTGACACGCGCAAGGCCTCCGGAACACAGGGCCCCTGGAACACAAGGCGGAGCCGGCACCTCGATACTGAGCCGATGCCGACACCTCGCAGACGCGTCGCCGCCTACGTGATCCGCCACCGCGCAGGACCAGAGCTGCTCGTATTCGACCACCTCGATATCCCCGACGCGGGCACCCAGATCCCCGCCGGAGGCATCCGAGCCGACGAAGACCCGCACACAGCCGTGCTCCGTGAGGTCACCGAAGAAACCGGCCTCGACCTCTGCCCGGTGATCGGGGCGGTCGGTATCGATCACCGACCGCACCCGATCACCGGGCAACCCCGGCACACCCACGTCCTTCACCTCCACGCCCCCGAGGACGACCACGACTCCTGGATCCACACCGTCCGCGGCACCGACACCGACGCGGGACTACAGTTCGCGTGCCGTTTCGTGTCGTTACCACTATCCGGCTCGCTTGCCGACGAGCAGGATCTGTTCCTCGGTCGCCTCGATCCCGACTGGACGACCCTGACCCGCCGATAACCGCCATCGCACCCGCAGACACACGCACACCGACCCGAGCCGACCAGAAACCAGCGCGGGGATGGCAGGATCGAATCCGTGAGTTCCGCCAACCTGTCCCGAGCCGAAACCTCCGCGCGCGCCCGCGCTCTCGACGTGCACTCGTACCACGTCGAACTCGACCTGCGCGGCGCCGTCGACCCGGATCGCACCGGCTTCCCCACGGTGACCACCGTCGAGTTCACCGCGTCCACACCGGAGACCTGGCTCGATTTCCTCGGCGACTCGGTCGAATCCGTGACTGTCAACGGTGACCTGATCCCCGTCGTCTACGACGGCGCACGGATCACCGTCAGCGGCCTCCGCGAGATCAACGTCGTCACCATCGTCGCCACCGGCCGCTACAGCCGATCGGGGGAGGGCCTGCACCGCTTCCTCGACCCCGTCGACGGCGAAACCTACCTCTACACCCAATACGAACCGGCCGACGCGCGCCGCGTCTTCGCGTGCTTCGAACAACCCGACCTCAAGGGCGCGCACACGTTCGTCGTCACCGCACCCGCACACTGGCAGGTCATCTCCAACCAAGCCGTCGACCACCGCCAGCGGGGCGGCGACAACCAGACCGTGACGTTCGCCCCGACCCTGCCGATCTCCACCTACATCACCGCCATCGTCGCCGGGCCTTACCATCGCATCGACTCGTCATGGAGCACGGGAGAGCTCACAGTGCCGCTGCGGTTGCTGTGCCGCGCCTCGCTCTCCGAACACCTCGACGCCGACGAGATCCTCCAGGTCACCAGCGAAGGCCTCGACTTCTACGCCGAACACTTCGACTACCCGTACCCGTTCGGCAAATACGACCAGGTGTTCGTCCCCGAATACAACCTCGGAGCCATGGAGAACCCCGGCTGTGTCACCTTCACCGAGGCCTATGTCTTCCGCGGCGCCGCCACCGAAGCCCAGTACCAGGCCCGTGCCAATACGATCCTGCACGAGATGGCACACATGTGGTTCGGCGACCTCGTCACCATGAAGTGGTGGGACGACTTGTGGCTCAAAGAATCCTTTGCTGACTACATGGGTTCTCTCGTGAGCGCCGAAGCCACGAAATACACCGATGCCTGGGTCGCCTTCGCCAACCGCCGCAAAGCCTGGGCGTACCTGCAGGATCAGCTCCCCACCACCCACCCGATCGTCGCCGACATCGTCGACCTCGAAGCCGCCAAACTCAACTTCGACGGCATCACCTATGCCAAAGGTGCCAGCGTCCTCAAACAACTCGTCGCGTACGTCGGCCGTGACGCGTTCTTCGAAGGCGCCCGCCGCTACTTCCGCGCGCACGCCTACGGCAACACCACGCTCGACGACCTGCTCAGCGAACTGTCCACCACCTCCGGCCGCGACCTCACCGAATGGGCGCGCGCGTGGCTGCAGACCACCGGTGTCTCCACATTGACCATCGAACCGGCCGGTGACGGCCGGTACGACATCGTGCAGACCGAACCGCGACCCCACCGGCTCGCCGTCGGCTGCTACGACCACGACTCCGCCGGCGACCTCATCCGCGCCCACCGCGCCGAGATCGACATCGACGACGCCCACACCGCCATCGACCTACCCGAGGCACCCCTGATCCTGCTCAACGACGACGACCTCACCTACGCCAAGATCCGCCTCGACGAACGCTCCCTCAACACCGTCGAATCCTCACTCGACCGCGTCCGCGATCCCCTCGCCCGCGGCCTTATCTGGTCGGCACTGTGGAACGCAACCCGCGACGGCGAACTCACCGCCACCCGCTACATCGCCATGGCGAGGCGCTTCTCGACCGACGAACCGAACCTCTCGCTGCTCACCGCGGTCCTCGCCAACGCGCCCGCCGCCATCGAGCACTACCTTCCTGCCGCCGCCCGCCCCGACGCGCGCGCGGCGTGGCTCGACGCAATGTGGCACGGACTCGGCAGCGCCGAACCCGGCAGCGGCACCCAACTCGCGTTCGCCCGCGCAGTCGGCGCTGCCGCCGCCATGGACGCTCACCGCGCCGCCGACCTCCGAGCGATCCTCGACGGCGCCACACCCGCACCGACCGGGCTCGCACTCGACGCAGATCTGCGATGGGCCTGGTGGACGGCACTGACCGCCACCGGATACGCCGACAAGCCCGACCTCGACGACGAACTGCGTCGCGACGACACCGCCACCGGCCGAACCGCCCACCTGCGGGCGATGACAGCTCGCCCCCGCGCAGAGGTCAAAGCCCACGCCTGGGCGGCGATCTGCGCCGACCACGCTCTGACCAACGACCACCTCGACGCGACCATCGGTGGCTTCCGTGCCGGTGCGCGCCGCGACCTCACCGGCCCCTACGACAGCGACTACTTCGCAATCCTGCGAGACACCTGGTCCGAACGCAGCATCGAGATCGCCCGCCGCATCGTCCTCGGACTGTTTCCCGCCACGGACACCCTCGACCAGGTCGACGCGTGGCTCGCCGCGAACGCCGACGCCCCCGGTGCACTGCGCCGCCTCGTCGTCGAACAACGCGACCACCTCGCCCGCGACCTGCGCGTCCAACACGCCAACGAGGCCTGACCGACGATGAGCACCGAACACGGTCCCGACGTCGTCACCCCGGCAGACCTCGCCCAGCACACCCCGCAACCTCCGGACACGATCACCGACGCAATGCGCCGGTTGCGGGACAAGGCCGCATCCGACAACACCCGTGCGGCGCAGCTGAACGATTGGGACACCTACACCCGCTGGTGCCACAGCACCGGACACTCCCCGCTCCCTGCGACACCCGACCAGATCTCCTGGTTCGTCACCGAGAAATCGGTCGAAGTGCGAGCCGACGGCCGCTATGCCTACGCACCGTCGACGCTGTCCCGGTGGATCTCGACCATCAACAAGATGCACTCCCTGGCCGGATACCCGAAACCCGGGCAGCACGAATCGGTCCGCGAACTCCTCCGGGGAATCCGCCGCGACCGTGCCACCCCACCCGCCCGACGCACCCCGCTGCTCACCGACGACATCCGCACTATCCTCACCCACATGCGGACCGACGCCGCGACCGCAGGCTGGGCCGAACGTGCCGCCGAACGCCGCGACGCCGCCCTACTACTCATGGGACTCGCCGGGGCGTTGCGCCGCTCCGAACTGACCTCGCTCACGGTCGCCGACGTCGTCCCACACCGTGCCGACGGCCTCTATGTCACCGTGCGCCAGTCCAAAACCGACCGCACTGCGCGCGGCCGCACCGTCACCCTCCCACACGGCCACGACCCACACACCTGCCCCGTGTGCGCGTATCGTCGCTGGCGTGAAGTCCTCGATACCTGGGACGACGGAGGCAGACCCGCCGTTGCGGCGCTACTCGAGCACGGCGATGAAGGTCCGATGCAACATTGCTGCCGGGGCCTCGCCGCAGGGACGACATCCACCGGGACGAAACCCACAGGCAACCGTGCACTGTTCCGCCCGGTGCACCGCACCGGGTCACTCGGCGCCGGAGCGCTGTCCGGGCAATCTGTGCATTCGATGATCCAACGCCGCGCCCGCCGCGCCGGATTCAGCGACGAACTCGTCGCAACCCTCGGAGGACACAGCCTGCGCGCGGGGTTCGTCACCCAGGCCGTCCGCGGCGGAGCCACCACCCAGACGATCATGACCCAGACCGGGCACGCCGACGAACGCATGGTCGCGCTCTACAGCCGTCAGCACGCCGGCCTGGTCGCGAACGCCGTGACCCGCCTCGGGCTCTGAGCATTCTCGCCGTCTGGAGGCAGGCCGGGGTCAGCTCACCTGCAACGTCTGCACCTGAGGCCAGATCTCGCTCCACGACTCGGTGCGGCCCGACAGCAACCACACTCCGGTGTCGACCTCGTCGCTCACCGGACCTCGTAGCTGCGCCACCTCGGCGACGACCTCGTGTCTACGGCCACGCCGCGCAGGCCCGGCCGGCCTCCTGACGGGCGACCCACCGCTGAATCCGAGATCGACGAGTGAGACGCCTGTGCGGTGGGTACCGTTCGTGCAGAGGGTACGCGAATGAGCCGGCTGTGCAGCACAACATCACGGTCGGTTGTCGTCGATGAGGAGCCTGATGCAGACCCCTGACACTGAACCCACCACCCTGACCGATGGGGACGTCCACGATCTCGACGCATGGTGGCGGGCCGCCAACTACCTGTCCGTCGGGCAGATCTATCTCATGGGCAACCCGCTGCTACGCGAACCACTACGAGCCGAGCACATCAAACCGCGCCTTCTCGGACACTGGGGCACCACCCCGGGGCTGAACTTCATCTACGCGCACCTCAACCGCGCGATCCTCGCCCGCGACCTCGACATGATCTACATCATGGGGCCCGGCCACGGCGGGCCCGGGCCGGTCGCCGCAGCCTGGCTCGAAGGAACATACAGCGAGATCTACCCCGACATCTCCCAGGACGAATCGGGCATGCGTCGCCTGTTCACCCAGTTCTCGTTCCCCGGGGGCATACCCAGTCACGTGGCCCCGGAGACCCCCGGATCCATCCACGAGGGAGGCGAACTCGGGTACTCGCTGTCCCATGCGTACGGCGCCGCATTCGACAACCCCGATCTCGTCGTCGCAGCGGTCATCGGAGACGGCGAAGCCGAAACCGGCCCACTCGCCGCGAGCTGGCATTCCAACAAATTCGTCGATCCACGCCGCGACGGAGCCGTACTTCCCATCCTGCACCTCAACGGATACAAAATCGCCGGTCCCACGCTTCTCGACCGCATCGGCGACGACGAACTCGAATCGCTCCTTCGCGGATACGGACACGAACCGATCGTCGTTTCGGGTAAGGATCCCGACTACATGCACCGGCACTTCGCCGGGGCGCTGGACCGCTGTCTCGACCGCATCACCGACATCCAGCAGCAAGCCCGCCTGTCCGGCAGCAGCGATCGACCGTCGTGGCCGATGATCGTGCTGCGCTCCCCGAAAGGCTGGACCGGACCGGTGGAGGTCGACGGGCTCCCGATCGAAGGCACGTGGCGGGCACATCAAGTGCCGTTCGCGCAGGCTCGCGATGACGACGAGCATCGCGATATCCTCGAACACTGGCTGCGCAGCTACCGCCCGGACGAGCTGTTCGATGGCAACGGAACACCCGTGCCGGACCTGCGCACGCTGAACCCGGCCGGACCTCGACGCATGAGCGCCAATCCACACGCCAACGGCGGTCCCGCAATCCGGGATCTCGCACTACCCGATTTCCGCGACCACGCTGTGGCCGTCGAGGTCCACGGACACGACGTCGCCGAATCCACAAGAATCCTCGGCACCTTCCTCCGCGACGTCATGCGCGACAACCCGAAAACCTTCCGCATGGTCGCCCCCGACGAGCACAACTCCAACCGGCTGGACGACGTCCTCGACGCAACTGATCGCACCTGGAACGCCGAGATCCTACCGACCGACGATCACCTCGCACCGGACGGCCGGGTCATGGAGATTCTGTCCGAACACAGCTGCCAGGGATGGCTCGAGGGATACCTGCTGACCGGACGACACGGATTGTTCTCCTGTTACGAGGCGTTCGTGCACATCGTCGACTCGATGGTGAACCAGCACGCCAAATGGCTTCGCACCACCAACCGGATCGACTGGCGTCGCCCCATTCCGTCCCTCAACTACCTACTCACCTCACATGTGTGGCGTCAGGACCACAACGGATTCTCCCATCAGGACCCCGGATTCATCGATCACGTCGTCAACAAGAAATCCGACGTGATTCGCGTCTACCTACCACCCGACGCCAACACCCTCCTCTCGGTCACCGACCATTGCCTGCGCACCCGCCAGTACATCAACGTCATCGTCGCAGGGAAACAACCTCAGCCGCAGTATCTTTCCATCGACGACGCCATCGTCCACTGCACCAAAGGGATCGGGATCTGGGAATGGGCCGGCACCGACCGCGACGCAGAACCCGACGTGGTACTCGCCTGCGCAGGCGACGTCCCCACCATGGAAACCCTCGCCGCAGTGGAGATGCTCCACGAATGGTTCCCCGACCTGCTGATCCGGGTGGTCAACGTCGTGGACCTGATGCGCCTCCAGGACGACCGAGAACACCCGCACGGACTACCCGACGCCGACTTCGACGCTCTGTTCACCACCGACACTCCCGTCGTGTTCGCGTACCACGGATACCCGTGGCTCATCCACCGGCTCACCTACCGCCGTCACAACCACGACAACATCCACGTGCGCGGATACATCGAAGAGGGCACCACGACAACCCCGTTCGACATGTGTGTGCTCAACAGGATCGACCGATTCGATCTGGCGTTGGACGTCATCGACCGCGTCGAACGCCTCCTCCCGGTGGCCGCCTACGCGCGCGAACATCTGAAGAACACGCTGATCAGGCACCGGCAGTACATCCGGAAGCACGGCGAGGACATGCCCGAGATCGCCGACTGGCGCTGGCGCGGACTCGACCGCTGAACCCTCCGAGTCAGCGTGCGCGCCGTGCCAGCCGTCCGTCGACGAACGCGTCACGATCCACATCATCGAGCGAGGTCACGACAAGATCCGCACCCGCATGTGCCAACTCATGCTCGTCGCCGGCGCGCGCCACACCGAGCGCGACCATCGCGCCCGCCTTGGCGGCCTGCACACCACTGACCGCGTCCTCGACCACCACACACCGCTCCGCGGTCACGCGGAGCTGGGCGGCCGCAGTGAGAAAGATTTCCGGATCAGGCTTGCCCTCGGCGAAATCGCGACCCGACAGGTCCGCGTCGAACACGTCGAGCAAAGTTGTGTCGCCACCTCCGTAATCCCCGAGCCGGATCGCCTGCAGGAATCGGTGTGCATTCTTCGAGGACGACGCCGCCGCGACGGGAATACCCGCGCCCCGCACCGCCATCACCAATCGCACCCCGTCGGCATACGCGTCGAACCGGCCCTCCTCGATCAACCGGAGCAGCATCGCCTGCTTACGCTCCGCGTACTCGCTCACACGCCGCTGCGCGTCGGGGACTTCGAAGTATTCGAGGCAGGCCAGCGCACCCGCATGCCGAGGCTTCCCGGACAGCACCTCGCGGTAGACCCGGGAGGTGAATGCGCCCGGCGACCAGGCGGAGCGCTCGGCCGCATGCCGCCACGGGCCCGTCATGAGCTCGGCCAGCGACTCCCGCCAGGCCACCTCGTGGGGTGAGTCGACGAGCACCCCGTCGACGTCGAAGATCACACCCGCGAACCCCGTTGCGGGCGAACTCTCCTCGCGCGTCATGGCGATCCCCGCTCGATCAGGCGGGCAGGGGAGCGGTCGGGACCCGGAACTCGTGCGATTGCCCCGCGCCGAGCTGCACCGTCTCTCCGTTCACCCCGACCTGCACCGGCACCCGGAACCCCTCGGCCTCAGCACGCACCGTCAACGTCTCACCGGAGATCTGCACCCGCAGCGGGGTGCCCCGATAGCGCATGGAGAACGACACCCCGTCGAGGTGAGGGAGCAGCCGGGGCCGGAACACCAGCACACCGTCGTAGATCCGGGCACCGACGTAATAGCGCTGCACCAGATCCAACGTCCCGGCCATGACACCCATGTGGATCCCCTCCTTGGTGGTACCGCCCTGCAGATCGCTCACATCGCTCTCGAGCGCCACCTTGAACCGCTCCCACGACGACTCGGGATCGAACCCCGCCAGCACCCCCGCGTACGCGACGAAACTGAGCGTGGACCCGTGTGAGGAGCGCTCGTCGTAGTAGTCGACCGTGCGCCGCACGAGATCCCGGTCGTACTCGTAGCGGAGACGCTCGAAGATCGGCCTCAACTCGTTGTCGTCGAACAGGAAGAACAGCATCACCGCATCCGCCTGTTTCGACACCTTGAAACGATTGGGATCGTGCCCCTCGGCACGCAGGATCCGGTCCATCCTCTGGATGTTCGAGTACTCCGCGCGATAGTGATCCCAATCGATCTCGTCGAGTTTCTCGTAGCCCTCGAACTGACTGATCACCCCGTCGTGGAACGGGACGAACATCTTCCGGCTCATCTCCGACCAACGGTGCAACTCTTCGTTGGTCACCCGCAACGCTGCTCGCAGCGCCGTCTGCCTGCTGGTCGACAGCAGTTCGAGCACCTCGATCGCCTTCGCCGCAATCCACGCCACCATCACGTTCGTGTATGCGTTGTTGTGCAGCCCGGCCTCGTCCGAGTCAGGGTAGCGCTCGTGGAACTCGTCGGGCCCCATCACCCCGTGGATCTCGTAGCGATCCCGTTCGGGGTTGTACTCGGCAATCGACGCCCAGAACCGGGTGATCTCGAGCATCATCTCCGCGCCCTGGTCGGCAAGGAACTCGAAGTCGTCGGTCGCCTGGTAGTACCTCCACACGTTGTAGAAGATCGCCGCACTCACGTGTCGCTGATGACGGCTCAGATCCGGATCCCACAGACCCGACAGCGGATTGAGATGGACGAGCTGGGTCTCCTCCGTACCGTCGGATCCGCTCTGCCACGGGTACATCGCGCCCCGATACCCGGCCTCGGTCGCTGCGGCCTGAGCCTCGGACAACCGCCGGTACCGATACATGATCAGCCCTTTGGTGACCTCCGGGATCCTCAGATCCAGAAACGGATACACGTACAACTCGTCCCAGAAGACATGCCCACGATAGGCCTCGCCATTGAGTCCGCGGGCCGGAACACCCGCATCCAGACGCGACGTGTGACGGGAACACACCTGAAGAACATGCGAGACGTGCAAGCGCAGCAGCAACTGCGTGCGGGGCTCCCTGGGCAGCCGGATATCGCAGACGTCCCACAGTTCATCCCAGGCCGCGGCATGCTCGTCCCAGGCCGCGGCGAAATCGGAGTAACGCAACACATGTCGGCCGGCGGACGCGAGCGGCTCGGTGATCGCATCGTCACGCGAGGTGAACATCGACACGATCTTCTCCACGCGGACCGCGCTACCCTCGGCGACGTCGAAGGCCAGGACCTGCTGGATGTAGTCCTCCATCTGATACAGGTCGCGGTCGACGTCGATGGGCTCGGTGTTGCTGCCGGAGAACACCCGAGTGCGTGCGGCCTGAGCGATGTAGATGTCCGACTGCCGGATCTGAACTTTCAATGCGATCGTGTCAGGACCGAAGGTGCGAGGTGTGACCGGATCGAGATGGCGCCCCTCGAGATCGCGATAACGGGCTACCGCACGATTCGACACACGACCGTCGATCGCCGAGACGATCTCGACGCGGCCGGCCCAGTTCTCGGGGGTGAGTGTCCACTCGAGTGCACCCTGATGCGAATGCGCCATGCTGACGAAACGTCGACTCACCAAAGACGTCTCACGGCCGTTCCGATCCCGGAAGCGAACTTCTCGGATGACCGTCGCGGTGCGGATGTCGTACACGTGCCGGTAGGACAGCACCTCGGCATTCGACAACCGGATCGCGTCCTCGCCGTCGATGCGCAGTTTGAGAACCAGCCAGTTCGGGAGATTGACCAGATCCTCGTTGTGGACGGGACTTCCGCCCATGATGGTCGTCTCGCGGTTGTAGCAGCGGTGCGCGTAGGTGCCGGGGTAGTGGACCTCGCCCGTGTCCTCCCACTCGGCGGCGCCGCGGGTACAGAAGTACCCGTTGCCGGTCGAGGTCATCGATTCCCTCAGGCCCTCCGCCTCGGGATCGAACCGGTCGTACTCGAGACTGAACTCGGGGTCGTACACGGACTACCTCCTGCCGGCCGAACCGTTCGGCTACATGATCGTCATCTACCCAGCTCGGAAAGGAAGCGTGCCACGTCGTCCACCGACGCGAGCCCGAATTCGGCTGCGGTGACCCGATTCTTCATTTCGGGGTCATCGGGGCTGCCCACGAGAATCCCGATTCCTGTGCCGCGGACAGCAGCGAACGCGTCCTCGTCCGTGATGTCGTCGCCGAGGTACATCGGGACGATGTCGTCGGAGTCGAGGCCGAGCACGTCGATCAGGTGCAGGACGGCCTTGCCCTTGTTCCAGTCGACTGCCGGCCGCAGTTCGTACACCATTTTCCCGGGAATCAACTCGAGTCGATCAGGCAACTCGTCGAGTAGCGCGTGGACGACATCGCGTGTGTGCTGACGTGCCTGCGGCCCGGCGTTCCGGTAGTGCACAGCCACCGAGGCCTGCTTCGGTTCGAGGGTCACCCCGTCGGTGTCGGCGAGTCGTTCGCGCAGCGTCGCGGTGGTGTCGGCGACGAGTTCGGTGAAATCGCCGAGGGAATCGGGGGAGATCACGCCCTGACCGGGCTTCCAGATATCGAAGCCGTGACTACCCGCGACGGTGAGATCGTCGATGCCCATCAATTGCTGGACGACGTCGCGGTCGCGACCGGTGACGATGCACACGGGGCAGCGGTCGGCCAGTTTCCGGACAGTGGTGCGCATCGTGGCGGACAGGACTGCGTCGTCGGGCCTGTCGACGATGGGGGTGAGCACGCCGTCGTAGTCGAGGAATACCGCCGGCCTGTGTTCGCCCAATCGACTTGCCAATGCAGCAGAGTCGAGCGCTGAGGGGAGGTCCCCGACCGCCGACGTGGAATCCATCTCGGCCGAACCTCCTGTTGTGCGTGTGCTGCCACCTCGAACCGTACAGGCACCCGGCGAGCGGGTCAGTGGATGGGGCGACGCCAGTGCGCTTCGTCTGCGGTCAGGCGTGCACGCATGTGTTCGGCGGCTTCCTGATCGCGGAACGGGCCCGACAGCAGGTCTGCGTACACGTGCGACGGCGCCACGCTTCGCAGAGACCGCGCGCGATCCATGCGGTCGAACACCACCGGCGACCACGGAATCGCGACCACCACGTCGCCACCGCGGTCCACGGGGCGCAGTCCCAATGCGCCGGCGAAGTCGTCGGGGTCGTCGGCATACAGTTCCAGGACGTCGGAGTCTGCGTAGTCGGTGGCACCGACACCGCTGAGGGCGTAGGTGATGTCGATTCGCTCGGCGAGTTGGTTCCGCACGATCTCGAGGCCGTCCGGCGCTGCGAAGCGACGGGTTGCGCACATCTTCCGATCCGCGGCCCAGGCGCGCAGCATCTGTTCCCACCGCACTTCGGTGATGCCCCCGCGGGGGATGCGCCGGATGAACTCCCGCTCCATGAGGACCTCCACCACGCGGTAGGTGGCGCCGGTGGACGCGCCGGAGAGCTTGATCAATTCCGGCACGGTCATTTCACCGGAGTGGTCGGCGAGGGCGCGGACCACTCGGTCGGAAGGTTCTCCGGTCAGCACACCGGAGGGGCGTCCCGGGCCCCGCCACGGATCTGCGTCGGCTCCGCGATTGCGCACCCATACTGCGGGCCGGGACGCGACCAGAGTGAGGTTTCCGGTGGCGTCTGCGTAGGAGATGCCGTGCTGGTCGAGTTGCCGGCGCACGGGATCTGACAGGTAGTGCGCGCACACGAAGCCACGGTCGGAGTCGGAGAGTTCGGCTGCGATGCGCGCGACGTCGCCGCTGAGGACGCCTCGGGACGCGACGATCGCGAACGACACCGACTCACCTTCGGGGGAGGTGACGACCAATCGCTGGGGAGCCTCGGGGGAGCGGGGTCTGTCGCTGGACATCGTCCATCCCAGGGGAAGGCAGGCTTCGAGGCAGACCGCCGCGCGGCGGTAGATGTCGATCGGCCGTTCCGGCTTGGGGCCCGCGGCCTCGATCGTATCCGGTGAGTCCTGGTGCGCCACATCCACCACACTAACAGTCTGTACGAGACGGAAACCCAGAATAAACAAAATAGTGGTGCTGTCGTGCACGTCACATCGGTACAAGCCGCAAAGTGGGGTAGGTCGATGCGCTAACTTCATCGACATGAGTGACACCGCGCGCCGTATCGCGTTCATCCAGGCCACATGGCATCGCACTATCGTCGACCAGGCGAAGGAAGGATTCACCGACGAGATCGTCGCGCTGGGGTACGCGAAGGACTCGCTGGACTTCTTCGAGGTTCCCGGTGCATTCGAGATTCCTCTGCACGCTCAGCGCCTCGCTCACTCCGGGCGGTACGACGCAGTCGTCGCGGCGGGGCTCGTCGTGGACGGTGGCATCTACCGACACGACTTCGTGGCCAGAGCCGTGATCGACGGTCTGATGCGCGTGCAGCTCGACACAGGTGTTCCGGTGTTCTCGGTTGTGCTCACCCCGCACCACTTCCATGAGCACGAGGAGCACATCAACTACTTCACGCGCCACTTCGTCACCAAGGGGGCGGAAGCGGCACGTGCAGTCGATGCGACAGTGAAGTCACTACGCGCACTCCCGACGGGGGAGTAGTAGCGATCCGGAGGCTCTCGGCTTCGGTGGGGAAGTAGGCCCACACCACGACGGGCATCGAGCCGCTTGGGAGCGCACTGTGGCGGGCACGAGCGGTCGGTGGCTCCTGGATCGAGCGACTCGCTATGTATGAAGACCGGCCCGGCGTGGCGACTCTCGAAATATTCTGAACCATACGGAAAAGCTTGAAAAACCGAATATTCACCGCTATGAGAGCCTCCCTCACCGACCGCTCTGACAAGAGCGGTGTTCAGCGGTCGGTCGTCGACGCCGGATCCGACGGCATCATCAGCGGCGCCATCACTGCGAGCAGCACAGCGGGGACGACGAATGCCGCGGTCGGGTGGGTGGCATACAGGGGAGTCAACGCGGCAGGAGCGATGGCCGCGCCACCGAAGCGGAATGCCAGGACCACAGAGACCGCGCCACCCCGATTACCTCCGGAGTCGCCCAGGACTGCGGCGTTCGCCGCGACCAGGACGCACTGCGAGGCAATACCGGCGACGAACCACACCGCCGCGATGACGGCGATGCTTCCCAACGTTCCTGCCGCGACCAGGAGGACAGCGCCGGACACTGCACCGAGGAGGACCGAGCGTTGCGCGCCGATTCGGTCGATGAGCGTTCCCACACGACGGGCCGTGAGGATCCCTGCCAGCCCGAAGACCGTGAGCAGCGCACCTCGGCCTGCAGGGGAAAGACCGAAGTCGTCTTCGACACGGAATGCCAGGAGAAACCCCAACCCGCCGAGTGCGCCGAAGCCGAGGAGCGCGACCACTCCGACCCGGAGTACGCGTGGACGTAGGGCGTCCCGTAGCCGAGCCGGACCTTCCTCGGCTTCGTCCATACGATCGGGCAGGCCGATCACGGCGAGTACGACGGCAGCGGCGGCGAGGACGACGAATGCCCATCTCCAGTTCACTTCCGCGGCGAGACCGCCGACGAGCGGTGCTGTGGTCTGCCCGGCCGCCTGCATCGCGCCGAACAGGCCGAGTGCACGCCCCAGCGACTCACGTGGAGTGATCGCTGCCAACGCTGCGAGCAGCAGGGGAGTGGTGAACGCGTTTCCCGCACCCTGCAGCATGCGAGCGCCTATCAGCAGCGAGAACGTCGGCGCGAGTGCCGCAGCGACCGAGACCACCGCGTACACCACGTAGGCGGTACGCACAGTCCGCAACCGACCCCAGCGTGCGCCGAGGGTTCCGGAAAACAACATGAACACGGCGAACACGCCCAGGTACGCGGTGACCGTGGTCGCGGCGACTCCGGCGGACACTCCCGTGTCGTCTCCGATCTCGGGCAGCATCGACACGACGACGCCACCACCGAACGGGCCGAGGAATCCGCCGACGTACAGTGCCGCGCGCTGGAGCGATTCGCGGTATCCGCTCACTGAGCGAACCCGCCGGGGCCCCTTCGTCGCAGATAGCGTTCGAACTCGGCGGCGAGCGCGTCGCCGTCGATATTGGAGATCACATCGGAGATATCGGTTTCGGCGTCGCCGCGTTCTTCGAGACCGCGCACGTAGTCGGTGATGTCTTCGTCGTCCTCGGTCATCGAGGTGACGGCCTCTTCCCATTCCTCGGCGAGCGCGGGGAGTTCACCGAGTGGGACCTCTACGTCGAGGACGTCTTCGACGCGGCGCAGCAGAGCGACCGTGGCCTTGGGGTTCGGTGGGTTCGACACGTAGTGGGGGACGGCCGCCCAGAAGGACACGGCGGGGATTCCCGCGCGCACGCACGCGTCCTGCAGAACCCCGTTGATGCCTGTCGGCCCTTCGTATCGCGATTTCTCGAGGTTGAACCGCTTGGCGGCGTCGGCGCTGTAGGCGGTGCCGGTCACCGGTACCGGGCGAGTGTGCGGGGTGTCGGCGAGCAGTGCACCGAGCACCACGACGGTGTGGATTCCCAGGTCGTCGATGAGTTCGAGGATCGCGTCGCAGAAGCTGCGCCAGCGCATGTTGGGTTCGATACCGCGTAGCAGCACGATGTCGCGGTCGCTGCCCGGCGGGGAGCACGCGGACAGGCGGGTCGCGGGCCACTCGATCTGTCGGGTCACGCCGTCGACGAGGCGGGCCTGGGGGCGGTTGACCTGGTAGTCGTAATACTCCTCGGAGTCCAGTTCGGCGAAGGGTTCGGCGTCCCAGATCAGTTCGAGGTGCTCGACAGCCCCGGTGGCGGCGTCGCCGGCGTCATTCCATCCTTCGAACGCGGCGACGAGCACCGGGTTGCGGAACTCGGGAACGGCCTGCTCCGGGGTCTCGGGATACTCACGTGCACTCACCCATCCAGCCTACGGCCGGGTGCGGTTTGTGCGCCCACTACTCTGGTTGCCATGTCCACCCCACTGAACTCTGCCTTGTTCGATGCGCTGAAACAGCGTGTTGTCATCGGAGACGGGGCGATGGGCACCATGTTGCAGGCTGCGGATCTGTCGCTCGACGACTTCCTTGGCCTGGAGGGGTGCAACGAGATCTTGAACGAGACTCGACCCGATGTGATCAAGGGGATCCATCGGGCGTACTTCGAAGCCGGGGCCGACATCGTCTCGACCAATACTTTCGGCTGCAACCTGCCCAACCTCGCCGATTACGACATCTCCGACCGCATCCGCGATCTCTCCGAGCGCGGCGCCCGGCTCGCACGGGAGGTGGCAGACGAGATGGGTCCGTCCGCCGACGGGGTACCTCGGATGGTGCTGGGTTCGATGGGTCCGGGCACCAAGTTGCCCACCCTCGGCCATGCGCCGTTCGATGTGCTGCGAGATGCCTACGGCGAAGCCGCGTTGGGCATGCTCGACGGTGGTGCCGACGCGATCCTCGTCGAGACCTGTCAGGACTTGCTGCAGGCGAAGTCCGCGATCATCGGCAGCCGCCGCGCGATGGAGCAGGCAGGCCGGCGGATCCCGATCATCGCCCATGTCACGGTGGAGACCACCGGCACGATGTTGCTCGGATCGGAGATCGGAGCAGCGCTCACCGCGTTGGAGCCGCTCGGTATCGATCTGATCGGGCTGAATTGTGCGACGGGTCCCGCCGAGATGAGCGAGCATCTGCGGTACTTGTCGCAGCATGCCCGCATCCCGGTGTCGGTGATGCCGAACGCCGGTCTGCCGGTGCTCGGTAAGAATGGGGCCGAGTACCCGCTGCTGCCGAACGAGCTTGCGGAGGCGCTCGCCGGGTTCGTGTCGGAGTTCGGGCTCGCGCTGGTCGGTGGGTGCTGCGGTACGACGCCGGAGCACATCCGTCAGGTCGCGGAGGCTGTACGCGAGGCGCAGCCGGCGATTCGGGCCCCGCAGCACGAGCCGGGTGTGTCGTCGCTGTACACGGCGGTGCCGTTCGAGCAGGACGCGTCGATTCTGATGATCGGTGAGCGCACCAACACGAACGGGTCGAAGGCGTTCCGTGAGGCGATGATCGCCGCGGATTGGGAGAAGTGCCTCGATATCGCCAAGGATCAGATCCGCGACGGTGCGCACATGCTCGACCTCAATGTCGACTACGTGGGTCGCGACGGTGCACGCGACATGTCGGAGCTCGCGTCGCGGTTCGCGACGTCGTCGACGTTGCCGATCATGATCGACTCGACCGAGCCGGACGTGATCCGGGCGGGTCTCGAGCATCTCGGTGGCCGGTGTGCCGTGAACTCGGTGAACTACGAGGACGGTGACGGGCCGGGGTCGCGGTTCCAGCGGATCATGGCGCACGTCGTGGAGCACGGCGCGGCGGTGGTCGCGCTGACGATCGACGAGGAAGGTCAGGCACGAACGGCTGCGCACAAGGTGCGTATCGCCGAGCGCCTCATCACGGATCTGACCGAGAACTGGGGTCTCGAACCCGACGACATCATCGTCGACGCGTTGACGTTCCCCATCTCGACGGGGCAGGAGGAGGTGCGGCGCGACGCGATCGAGACGATCGCGGCGATCCGCGAGCTCCACCGCCTACATCCGCGGGTGCACTTCACCCTGGGCGTGTCGAATGTGTCGTTCGGTCTGAACCCGGCAGCGCGGCAGGTGCTGAACTCGGTGTTCTTGAACGAGTGCACCGAGGCGGGCCTCGACACCGCGATCGTGCACGCGTCGAAAATCCTGCCGATGGCCCGGATCCCCGACGAGCAGCGACAGGTCGCGTTGGATCTGGTGTACGACCGGCGCAGCGAGGGCTACGACCCGCTGCAGAAACTGATGGAGCTGTTCGAGGGGGTGTCGGCGGCGTCGGCACGTGAATCCCGCGCGCAGGAGCTCGCTGGCTTGCCGCTGTTCGAGCGTCTCGAGCGGCGGATCGTCGACGGTGAGCGCAACGGTCTCGAAGCCGACCTCGACGAGGCGATGACGACGGTGCCGCCGCTGGCGATCATCAACGACACCTTGTTGTCGGGGATGAAGACGGTCGGTGAGTTGTTCGGGTCCGGGCAGATGCAGTTGCCGTTCGTGTTGCAGTCCGCTGAGGTGATGAAGGCAGCCGTGGCGCATCTCGAGCCGCACATGGAGTCGACGGGCGACGACGGCAAGGGCCGGATCGTCCTGGCGACCGTCAAGGGCGATGTGCATGACATCGGTAAGAATCTCGTGGACATCATTTTGTCGAACAACGGGTACGAGGTGGTCAACCTCGGTATCAAGCAGCCGATCTCGACGATTCTCGAAGCAGCAATCGACAAGCGCGCCGATGTGATCGGCATGTCCGGTCTGTTGGTGAAGTCGACCGTGGTGATGAAGGAGAACCTCGAGGAGCTCAACTCCCGGGGTGTCTCGGAGCAGTTCCCGGTACTTCTCGGTGGTGCGGCCCTCACGCGGAGCTACGTCGAGAACGATCTCGCCGAGGTGTATTCGGGTGAGGTGTCGTACGCGCGCGACGCGTTCGAGGGACTGACGCTGATGGATCGTGTGATGGCGATCAAGCGCGGCGAGGGTCCGGATCCGAACAGCCCGGAGGCGCTCGAAGCCGCGCGCAAGGCGGCCGAGCGTAAGGCGCGGCACGAGCGCAGCAAACGGATCGCGGAGAAGCGCAAGGCGGAGGAGACTCCGGCGGTGATCCCCGAGCGCAGTGACGTGGCGGCGGATCTGCCGGTGCCGACGCCCCCGTTCTGGGGGACACGGGTGGTCAAGGGGATCGCGTTGGCCGAGTATGCGTCGTTGGTGGACGAGAGGGCGTTGTTCCTGGGCCAGTGGGGTCTGCGGGGCCAGCGTGCCGGTGACGGTCCGACGTATGAGGAGTTGGTGGAGTCGGAGGGTCGGCCGCGGTTGCGGTATTGGCTGGATCGGTTGTCGACTGAGGGCATTCTGCAGCACGCTGCGGTGGTGTACGGGTACTTCCCGGCGGTGTCCGAGGGTGATGATGTGGTGATCCTGACGGAGCCGCGTCCGGATGCTCCGGAGCGGTACCGGTTCACGTTCCCGCGTCAGCAGCGGTCGCGTTTCTTGTGCATCGCCGATTTCGTGCGGTCGCGTGAGGATGCGGTCGCGTCGGGTGAGGTCGATGTGTGGCCGTTCCAGTTGGTGACGATGGGTCAGCCGATTGCGGATTTCGCGAACGAGTTGTTTGCGTCGAACTCGTACCGCGACTATCTGGAGGTGCACGGTATCGGTGTGCAGTTGACCGAGGCGCTGGCCGAGTACTGGCATCGGCGGGTCCGGCAGGAGCTTGCGTTCTCCGGTGGCGGCACGGCCGCGGACGAGGATCCGGACGAGGTGGCCGAGTACTTCAAGCTCGCGTACCGGGGCGCTCGTTTCGCTTTCGGTTACGGCGCGTGCCCGGAGCTCGAGGATCGGATCAAGCTCGTCGAGTTGCTCGAGCCCGAGCGGATCGGGGTGGAGCTGTCGGAGGAGTTGCAGTTGCATCCCGAGCAGTCCACCGATGCGTTCGTGCTGCACCACCCGGAGGCCAAGTACTTCAATGTCTGAGTTGATCGGCGACGCACCCGCTATCTCGAATCGGGCGGGTGTGTTGCAGGCGGTGTTGTGGGACATGGACGGCACGCTGCTCGAATCGGAGCAGTTGTGGGACATCGGGATGCGCGAGCTGTCGCTGCATCTCGGTGGGCCCATGTCGGAGGAGACCCGGATCTCGACTATCGGGGGTCCGCTGGATCTGTCGGTGTGGCGGACGTTCGACGGCCTGGGGCTCGACCCGACGCCGGATGAGCAGACTGCCGCGGAGGACTGGCTCAACGCGTACATGTCGGGGTTGTTCGCGCAGGGTTTGCCGTGGCGTCCGGGTGCGCGAGACGCGTTGGGCTCGGTTCGTGCCGCGGGCCTCGGTCAGGCGTTGGTGACCAACACCGGCCGGATCTTGTGCGATGTCGCGCTCGACACCCTCGGTCGCGATCACTTCGATCACACGGTGTGCGGGGACGAGGTTCCCGCGGGCAAGCCGGATCCTGCACCGTATCTGAGGGCAGCGGAGTTGCTGGGTCTCGATCCGGCGCAGTGTCTCGCGGTCGAGGATTCGCCGACGGGTGCGGCGGCTGCGGATGCGGCGGGCTGCACGGTGTTGGTGGTGCCGTCGCTGACGACGGTGCCGGGCTCGTCGCGGCGGGTGTTCCGGTCGACGCTGGAAGGTCTGTCGGTGGCAGATCTGCACGCGCTGCACGCATCCGGGCGGCAGTGATCGTGGCGGTTCCGAAGATCGTCCTGTTCTACAAGTTCACAGCGTTGCCGGATCCGGAGGCGATCCGGTTGTGGCAGCACACCCTGGCCGCGTCGAACGGGTTGACCGGCCGGATCCTGATTTCCGAGCACGGCATCAACGGCACTGTCGGGGGCAACATCGAGGCGGTGAAAAAGTATGTGCGGGGGTTGCGCAGCTATCGGGCGTTTCGTGATGTCGACGTCAAGTGGTCCGACGGCACGGGCGACGATTTCCCGCGGTTGTCGGTGAAGGTGCGGCCCGAGATCGTCACGTTCGGGGCGCCGGACGAGGTCAAGGTCGACGAGAACGGTGTGGTCGGCGGCGGGACGCATCTGTCGCCGCACGCCGTGCATGCATTGATGAGCGAGCGGGACGATGTGGTGTTCTTCGACGGCCGCAACAAGCTCGAGGCGCAGATCGGGCGGTTCCGGGATGCGGTGGTGCCGGATGTGGACACCACGCGCGAGTTCGTCGCGGAGCTGGACAGCGGCCGGTACGACCACCTGAAGTCGAAGCCGGTGGTGACGTACTGCACGGGTGGGGTGCGGTGTGAGGTGTTGTCGGTGTTGATGCGCAATCGTGGTTTCGAAGAGGTGTACCAGCTCGACGGCGGCATCGTCCGGTACGGCGAGACGTTCGGTGATGCCGGGTTGTGGGAAGGTTCGCTCTACGTCTTCGACGGTCGGATGAACGTGGAGTTCTCCGGGGACGCGGTCACGCTGGGGCGGTGCACGATGTGCGGAACGCCGACGTCGCGGTACCGCAATCATCCCGATGTCGACGGTCGGGAGTTGACGTTGGTGTGCGAGGGATGTGTTCCGGACACGACCGAAGCCGGGTCCTGACGTGGCCGCTGCGCCGTTGCCGGTGCGCGATGGGTTGGGTCCCGATCGGGTTCGCATGCCGGTTGAGGGTGCCGCGCGCACGGTACTCGAGTTTCTGCTCGACGAGTACCCGGATGAGGACTGGCACGTCCGGATTGCGGCGCGGGAACTCGTCGATGAGCACGGGCGGCACGTGGATGAGCTGACTCGGTTCCAGCCGGGCCGGTTCGTGTATTTCTATCGGGAGCCGCCGCCGGAGACGCCGGTGCCGTTCCCGGTGGAGGTGCTGTATCGCGGTGACGGGTTGGTGGTGGTCGACAAGCCCCATTTCCTGTCGACTATCCCGCGTGGTGCGCATATCCGGGAGACGGTGACGGTGCGGTTGCGGCGGGATCTGGATCTGCCGGATCTGGTGCCGGTGCATCGGCTCGATCGGATGACCGCTGGGGTGTTGTTGTGCACGAGTGATCCGGTGTTGCGGCGTCCGTATCAGGCGTTGTTCGAGCAGCAGCGGGTGTGCAAGGTGTACGAGGCGATCGCGGGGTATCGACCTGAACTGGAGTTTCCGCGCACGGTGCGGACGCGGATCGTGAAGCGGCACGGTGAGTTGACGGCGACGCAGGTGCCGGGCGAGCCGAATTCGGAGACGCTGATCGAGTTGGTGGAACACCGCGGTGGGCGGGCTCGGTATCGGTTGTATCCGCGCACAGGTCGTACTCATCAATTGCGGTTGCATCTGATGTCGTTGGATGTGCCGATCGAGGGGGACAATTTCTATCCGGAGTTCGTGCGCCGCGCGCCGGGGCAGTTCACCGATCCGTTGCAGTTGCTGGCGCGCACGTTGGAGTTCGTGGATCCGGTGAGTGGAACGGTGCGGCGGTTCGACAGTGCGCAGGAGTTGTCGTGGTGAGTGGTGCGGTGTCCTGATTGTGGGCGCGGGGGCGTGGCATGAAACAATCGGTTTCCGTGAAGACCTTCGAATCCCTGTTCGCCGAGCTGACCGAGCGTGCTGCGACCCGTCCTGAGGGTTCCGGCACCGTTGCTGCGTTGGATGCCGGTGTCCATGCGCAGGGCAAGAAGGTGCTCGAGGAAGCCGGCGAAGTGTGGATCGCTGCCGAGTACCAGTCCGATGAGGAGCTCGCTGAGGAGATCTCCCAGCTGCTGTACTGGACGCAGGTGTTGATGGTGGGGCGTGGCCTGAAGCTCGAGGACGTCTACAAGCATTTGTGACGGCCGGTGACCGCCTCTTCGGTGGCGGGTGTGCCGTCCGTGCCCCGGATGTGTCCCGATCGATCTTCTTGCCCCCCTTCTGTCCGAAAGGATTTCTTCCATGCTGCGCGTTGCAGTTCCCAACAAGGGTTCGTTGTCCGAGTCCGCCGCCGAGATTCTGCGGGAGGCCGGTTACCGCTGGCGCTCCGATTCTCGGGATCTGACCGTGATCGACCCGGTCAACGAGGTCGAGTTCTTCTTCTTGCGTCCCAAGGACATCGCGATCTATGTCGGGTCCGGTGAGCTCGATCTGGGTATCACCGGCCGGGATCTGGCCTTGGATTCGGGTGCGCCTGTCGCCGAGCGGTTGTCGTTGGGCTTCGGGTCGTCGAGGTTCAGGTATGCGGGTCCGAAGGGTCGGGCGTGGCAGATCGAGGACCTGCGGGGTCTGCGGATCGCGACGTCGTACGCGAATCTGGTGCGTAGGGATCTGGACGAGCGGGGCATCGAGGCGACGGTGATCCGGCTCGACGGCGCGGTGGAGATCTCGATCCAGCTCGGTGTCGCGGATGCGATCGCCGATGTGGTGGGGTCGGGTCGTACGCTGCGGCAGCACGATCTGGTGGCGTTCGGGGATTCTTTGTGCGACTCGGAGGGTGTGCTGATCGAGCGGGAGGCCGCGGATCGGACCGATCGGGCCCGCAACCAGCTGATCGCCCGCCTCGAGGGTGTGGTCTTCGCGCAGCAGTACGTGATGATCGACTACGACTGCCCGAAGCACCTGCTCGATGCTGCGGTGAAGGTGACACCCGGTTTGGAGTCGCCGACGATCTCGCCGCTGGCGAACGACTATTCGGTGGCGGTCCGGGCGATGGTGCCGCGTAAGGGCCACAATGCGGTGATGGATCAGCTCGCGGAGATCGGTGCCCGCGCGATCCTGGCGTCGGATATCCGGTCGTGTCGCGCGATGCGGGGCGTCACCGAGGAGTGATGTGATGACCCGCGCTGCGGGGTGAGGTGACAGGTGCGGTCGCGCGTCAGCGGGGCCGCACCTGCACGTTCTGCGTGATGCGTCCGAGCGGGCCGTGTTCGTCGTGGAGTACTCCGGTGGTCATGCCGATGCCGTCGGGGCCGACGGAGGTTTCGGCGGAGATGCCGGTCCAGTGACTGTCGGGTTCACGGAACAGGTGCACCGTGAGGTCGGTGTTGAGGAACAGCCAGTGTGCGGGGTCGAGTTTGGATCCGATGCCGTTGGCGACGTCTGCCACGGCG
Organism: Rhodococcus artemisiae; assembly: GCF_036327795.1. NCBI lineage: Bacteria > Bacillati > Actinomycetota > Actinomycetes > Mycobacteriales > Nocardiaceae > Rhodococcus > Rhodococcus artemisiae. The sequence continues at coordinate 68,839 of NZ_JAUTXY010000001.1, read as the reverse complement.
AAGAGTCGTTCGAGGGGTGTGACGGTTTCTCCTTCGACGAGGGCGAGGCGGGCGCGGACCCATGCGGCGGAGGGCCCGGGTACTCCGAACGGGGTCACGATGTGCCAGTCGAGGGTGTCGATGTAGCCGCTGAGCCCGAACAGAGTCATGTCGGAGGGCTCGGCGGCGGGGTCGAAGGGGGCGAGTGCCGGTTCGGAGGTGCGGGCGACGTCGGGAAGGTCGTGGGTCTGCAGGCGCCATCCGGTGCCGCGCGCAACCGCGCGGCCGGTGCCGTCGGGGGCGGTGGCCCACAGTTCGGCGACGACGAGTTCGATCTGTCGGCCGGGCCGGTCGATGCGGGTGCGTACTTCGATGTCGGTCAGCGGTACGGGGCCGAGCAGGTCGATGCAGATACGGGAGAGCCGCGCGTCGGGGCGTGGCCGGTGTCGTTCGAGGGCGCGGACGAGCAGTGCGGATGGGGGTGCGCCGTGCTGCAGGTCGGGGCCCCAGGTGCTGACGGTGTGGCGGGTGGGCCGGAAGCATTCGATGTGGGGGTCGGTGGCGGTGCCGTCGAGGGCGGTCCCGGGTGCGGGGATGGGCACGAAGTAGGCGGTGTCGCTCACGCGGGTCGGTCTCCGGGATCGTCTCGAGGATGGGTATCCGATGATGGCATGTGGGGGGTGTGGAGGGTCTCGGGTGGTCGCCTGGCAGGCTGGTGTGCGGCCTGGCACCGTGTCGGGTCTGGGCGTCACGGGTGTGACGGTTGCATGTAGGCGAAGGTGGCACGGCGATGGCAGTAGGCGGACTCGGGCGCAGCGGACCGTTCGGGGTGGGGGATCGGGTGCAGTTGACCGACGCCAAGGGCCGCAAGTACACGGTCGTCCTCGAGTCCGGTAAGGAGTTCCACACCCATCGCGGCGGGATCGTGCACGACGATCTGATCGGCACGGACGAGGGCACGGTGGTGACCTCGACGAACGGCACACCGTATCTGGCGTTGCGTCCTCTGCTGGTGGACTATGTGCTGTCGATGCCGCGCGGAGCGCAGGTGATCTATCCGAAGGATGCGGCGCAGATCGTGCACGAGGGGGATGTGTTCCCGGGAGCACGGGTGCTCGAGGCGGGTGCCGGCTCGGGTGCGTTGACGTGTTCGTTGCTGCGGGCGGTGGGCCCGGAGGGCAAGGTGATCTCGTACGAGGTGCGCGATGATCACGCGGTGCATGCTGTGCGCAATGTGGAGACGTTCTTCGGGGAGCGCCCGGCGAATTGGGATCTGACGGTCGCCGATGTCGCGTCGTACGACGTCGAGAAGCACGGGCCGGTGGATCGGGTGGTGTTGGACATGTTGGCGCCGTGGGATGCGTTGCCGGCGGTGGCGAATGCGCTGGTGCCCGGTGGTGTGTTGATCGTGTATGTGGCGACGGTGACGCAGTTGTCGAAGGTCGTCGAGGCGATGCGTGAGCAGACGTGCTGGACCGAGCCGCGGTCGTGGGAGTCGATGGTGCGGGACTGGCATGTGGTGGGGTTGGCGGTGCGGCCGGAGCATCGTATGCAGGGGCACACTGCGTTCCTGGTGTCGGCCCGCAAGTTGGCAGAGGGCACGGTCACCCCGAAGCCGCAGCGGCGCCCCAGCAAGGGCTGAGCCGCCGCCGGGCGGCGATGTGCCGGCTCACTCGCAGGTGAGGCGACCCATTTCGAGGACGGAGCAGGTGCTGTCGTCGGCGAGCAGCCACGCGTCGTCGACCTCGGTGAAGGTGAGGGTCACGGGTGCGCCGCCGTGGGGTCCGGCGATCTCGGTGACGGCGGTGACGGTGGTGTCGTCGACGCCGTTGACCTCCCCGACCGTGGCGGTGAGGGGGTAGCCGGTGAGCACCTCGTTGAACTGGGTGATCACGGCTGTGCGGGCCTCACCGTTTTCGATGACGGCGATCTTGGCGTCGACGGGGGCGGCGGGGTCGAAGAACACGTCCATCTGGGTCTGGAGTTCGGCGGCGTCGACGGGGGCCTGGGCAGTGCCGCTGGTCTCGGTGGCGGTGGTGGTCTCGATACCGGTGGTGTCAGCGCTGGTCGTGGTGGTCGCCTCGTCGCTGGTGGTGTCGCCGTCCGAGGAGCAGGCGGGCAGCACGGTGACGGCGAGGACGGTGGCCGCAGCGGCCCAGAGGGTGCGGGTGTTCACAGAAGTAGTCCTTTCGGGAACAAACGAAACGGCACGATTGTCGAGATTAGGCAAGGCTAACAGTGTGGCGACGGGCTGCGTCGCCGTGTACCCGTGACTGAGGCGACACGCGTTCGCAACACGAGGATTTCGTGTCGCCCCCCACTTTCGGCGAACTGCCGGTAGCGTGGAATGACCAAGTGGAGGGAGTCGCACATGACCTCGTCAGAGAATCCGGATTCGGGTGCTGCCGCACGGGAACTCGAAGAACTGCGCGCCGAGGTGGTCGCCCTCCGGACCAGGCTCACCGAACCGTCCGATCGCGTCCGCGACCTCGAATCGAGGCTCGAGTCGGTCACGGTACGTAACGGGAAGCTGCTCGAGACCCTCAAGGAGGCGCGTCAGCAGTTGCTCACGCTCCGCGAGGAGGTCGATCGTCTCGGTCAACCGCCCAGCGGGTACGGGGTGCTGCTCGAGTCGTTCGAGGACAGCACCGTCGACGTGTTCACCTCGGGCCGCAAGATGCGGGTGGGGGTGTCCCCGAATCTCGAGATCGACTCGTTCCGGACCGGCCAGACGGTGCGCCTGAACGAGGCGTTGACGGTGGTCGAGGTCGGTGGGTTCGAACGTGTCGGTGAGATCACCACACTGCGCGAGTTGCTCGACGACGGGCGCCGCGCGCTGGTGGTCGGGCATGCCGACGAGGAGCGGGTGGTGTGGCTGTCGGAACCGCTCGCGCAGATCGCGGCCCGCAGCCTCGATTCGTCGGTCGAGGACGTCACCGACGAGAACGGTGATCGGCTCACGTTGAGGCCGGGTGATTCGTTGCTGGTCGACAGCAAGGCCGGGTACGCGTTCGAGCGGATCCCCAAGGCCGAGGTCGAGGATCTGGTGCTCGAAGAGGTGCCGGATGTCGACTACGGCGATATCGGTGGTCTGGGTCGGCAGATCGAGCAGATCCGCGATGCCGTCGAGTTGCCGTTCCTGCACAAGGACCTGTTCCACGAATACGCGTTGCGGCCACCGAAGGGTGTGCTGCTGTACGGCCCGCCCGGGTGCGGTAAGACCCTCATCGCGAAAGCGGTCGCGAATTCGCTGGCGAAGAAGATCGCCGAGGCCCGTGGTGAGGATTCGAAGGAAGCCAAGTCCTTCTTCCTCAACATCAAGGGTCCGGAGCTGCTCAACAAGTTCGTCGGTGAAACCGAGCGGCACATCCGGATGATCTTCCAGCGGGCCCGGGAGAAGGCGTCCGAGGGCACCCCGGTGATCGTGTTCTTCGACGAGATGGATTCGATCTTCCGTACCCGCGGTTCGGGTGTGTCGTCGGATGTGGAGACGACGGTCGTGCCGCAGTTGCTCAGTGAGATCGATGGTGTCGAGGGTCTCGAGAACGTCATCGTCATCGGTGCGTCCAACCGCGAGGACATGATCGACCCGGCGATCCTGCGCCCGGGCCGGCTCGATGTGAAGATCAAGATCGAGCGTCCCGACGCTGAGGCCGCGCTGGACATCTTCTCGAAGTACCTGACGGAGCAGTTGCCGGTGCATGCCGACGACATCGCCGAGTTCGGTGGCGATCGGTCGGCGTGCGTGCGGGCGATGATCGAGCGGGTGGTCGATCGGATGTACGCGGAGTCGGAGGAGAATCGGTTCCTGGAGGTCACCTACGCGAACGGTGACAAGGAGGTCCTGTACTTCAAGGATTTCAACTCGGGCGCGATGATCCAGAACATCGTCGACCGCGCGAAGAAGTATGCGATCAAGGCGGTGCTGGACACGGGCACGAACGGGCTGCGGGTGCAGCATCTGCTGGACTCGATCGTCGACGAGTTCGCCGAGAACGAGGATCTGCCCAACACCACCAACCCCGACGACTGGGCACGGATCTCCGGAAAGAAGGGCGAGCGGATCGTGTACATCCGCACGTTGGTCACGGGCAAGAACGCGAGCGCGAGCCGCGCAATCGACACCGAGTCGAACACCGGCCAGTACCTGTAGCGGACCGGTACGCCGACCGAGGAGCCGTCATGACGCTCACGCCGACCGAGGAGCCGTCATGACGCTCACGCCGACCGAGGAGCCGTCATGACGCTCACGCCGACCGAGGAGCCGTCATGACGCTCACGCCGACGGAGGAGGCGTCATGACGCTGCCGCGCGCGTTGGCCCGGGCCAATCGGGTCGTCACGAACCGGATCGCGACACCGGTGGCCCGGTATCTGCCGGGCACCGGTGTCGTCGAGCATCGTGGTCGCCGGTCCGGCCGGCAGTACCGGACACCGGTGCTGCTGTTCACCGACGGTGCGCAGTTTCGGGTGGCGTTGACGTACGGCACCGACACCGACTGGGTGCGGAATGTGCGGGCCGCGGGGGGTGCTGCGATGCTGACCCGCGGTCGGCGGGTGCCGGTGTCGGACCCGAGAATCGGCGCTGATCCGCGGGCCGGGTGGGCGCCGTGGCCGGTCGCGGCGGTGTTGCGGCTGATCGGTGCGTCGAGCTATCTGGATTGCACGGCCCGCCGCGCTGGCGCCGATTCGCCGATCACCTAGTCTCGACGGTATGCAGCGGATCATCGGTATCGAGGTCGAATACGGGATTTCGTCGCCCAGTGACCCCACAGCGAACCCCATCCTCACATCCACCCAGGCGGTCCTCGCGTACGCGGCGGCGGCGGGGGTGCCGCGCGCGAAGCGGACCCGCTGGGACTACGAGGTGGAGTCACCGCTGCGGGACGCCCGCGGCTTCGATCTGGGGCGCTTCAACGGCCCGGCACCGGTGATCGATGCCGATGAGGTGGGTGCGGCCAACATGATCCTCACCAACGGGGCGCGTCTGTATGTCGATCATGCGCATCCCGAATTCTCGGCACCGGAGGTCACCGACCCCCTCGATGCGGTGATCTGGGACAAGGCCGGCGAACGGGTGATGGAGGCCGCAGCCAGGCACGCGTCGAGTGTGCCCGGGGCGCCGCGCCTGCAGTTGTACAAGAACAACGTCGACGGCAAGGGCGCGTCCTACGGCACGCATGAGAACTATCTGATGGCGCGGGACACCCCGTTCTCGGCGGTGGTGGCGGGTCTGACCCCGTTCTTCGCGTCGCGGCAGGTGATCTGCGGGTCCGGACGGGTGGGGATCGGACAGTCCGGTGACGAACCCGGTTTCCAGCTGTCGCAGCGCGCCGACTACATCGAGGTCGAGGTCGGATTGGAAACCACCCTCAAACGCGGCATCATCAATACCCGCGATGAGCCGCACGCGGACCCTGACAAGTATCGGCGTCTGCATGTGATCATCGGTGATGCGAACTTGGCGGAGATGTCGACGTATCTCAAGGTCGGCACGACGGCGTTGGTACTCGATCTGATCGAGGGGGGCGTCGATCTGTCGGATCTGCAGTTGGCGCGGCCGGTCACGGCGGTGCACCACATCAGTCACGATCCGACCCTGCGCAAGACGGTGGCGTTGTCGGACGGCCGGGAGGTCACGGGACTGGCGTTGCAGCGTCTGTACCATGAGCGGGCCGCGAAGTTCCACGACGGCACCGATGACGTGCGGGTCGTCGATATTCTCGACAAGTGGGCGATGGTGCTCGATCTGCTCGAGCGGGATCCGATGGAATGCGCGGATCTGCTGGACTGGCCTGCGAAATTGCGGTTGCTCGAAGGGTTCCGGCAGCGGGAGAGTTTGGCATGGTCGGCGCCGCGGCTGCACATGGTGGATCTGCAGTATTCGGATGTGCGTCTCGACAAGGGTCTGTACAACCGGCTCGTGGCCCGCGGGTCGATGCAACGTCTGGTCAGCGAACAGCAGGTGCTCGACGCGGTGGATACCCCGCCGACGGACACTCGCGCGTATTTCCGCGGTGAGTGTCTGCGCCGGTTCGGTGCCGATATTGCGGCGGCGTCGTGGGATTCGGTGATCTTCGATCTCGGCGGTGAGTCCCTGGTGCGGATCCCGACTCTCGAGCCGTTGCGGGGCAGTCGCGCGCATGTCGGGGAGCTTCTGGAGACGGCGCAGTCGGCGGCGGAACTGGTCGATCAGCTCACTCACTGACCGTCGGATCACGCCGCAGGAGTGGGGTGCTGCCGCGGCGACACGCGCCGGGACGCCACGCGCAGTGGCGTCTGCTCGGTAGTGTGGAGATCGATGTCGTGGTGTGCGGCACGGTCGCCGACCGGGGTCGTGTGCCACTCGAGTGCAGGAGGAGGTCGCGGCTATGGCGCAGGAGCAGACCACACGCGGTGGCGGCGGAGACGACGACGAGGTCACCGGCGACGGCGGGGCAGGGCAGGAACGCCGCGAGAAGCTGGCCTCGGAGACCGACGATCTCCTCGACGAGATCGATGATGTGCTCGAGGAGAATGCGGAGGACTTCGTCCGGGCGTATGTGCAGAAGGGTGGCCAGTGACAGCGGACAGGTCCTCGCTTCCTTACCGAGAGGTGCAGGGGCGCCTGCACCTCGCGTCCCCTCTGTCGTCGTTCACCGATCATCTGCGGGCCTATGCGCCGGAGTTGTTGCCGGAGAATCGGTTCGCACGTGAGCTGGGTAGCTTCGGTGAGCTTGCACCGCACGGCACCACCATCGTGGCGGTCGCGTTCGACGGTGGGGTGATCCTCGCCGGTGATCGGCGGGCCACGATGGGCAACATGATTGCGTCACGTGACGTGGAGAAGGTGTTCGTCACCGACGCGTATTCCGCGGCGGGTATCGCCGGTACCGCGGGGCTGGCCGTCGAGATGGTGCGGTTGTTCGCGGTCGAACTCGAACACTACGAGAAGATCGAGGGTGTGTCGCTGACCTTCGACGGCAAAGCGAACCGGCTCGCGTCGATGGTGCGTGGCAATCTCGGTGCGGCCATGCAGGGTCTTGCGGTGGTGCCGTTGCTCGTGGGGTTCGATGTGGATGCGCCGGACGTGCGTCGTGCGGGGCGGATCGTGTCGTACGACGTGGTCGGTGGCCGCTATGAGGAACGTGCCGGTTATCACGCGGTGGGTTCCGGGTCGGTGTTCGCGAAGTCGGCTCTCAAGAAGCTCTACCGCGCCGACGCCGGCGAGGCGACCGCGCTGCGCACCGCCGTCGAGGCGTTGTACGACGCGGCCGACGACGATTCGGCGACCGGCGGACCGGACACGACCCGCGGAATCTATCCGACCGCGGTGGCGGTCACAGAGGCCGGGGCGGTCGTGGTCCCGGAGGCGGATCTGGCGGAGTTGGCGCAGGCAATCGTGGTCGACCGTACTGCAGGAGGTGCCCGATGACGTTGCCGTATTATGCGTCCGCCGAGCAGATCATGCGTGATCGCTCGGAGTTGGCCCGTAAGGGCATCGCCCGAGGGCGCAGTGTGATCGCGTTGATCTACGCGGACGGTGTGGTGTTCGTGGCGGAGAATCCGTCGAAGGCGCTGCACAAGATCAGTGAACTGTACGACCGGCTGGGGTTCGCCGCGGTCGGTAAGTACAACGAGTTCGAGGCGTTGCGGCGCTCCGGGATCATGCGCGCCGACATGCTCGGCTATTCGTACGATCGGCGGGATGTGACGGGCCGGTCGCTCGCGAATGCGTACGCGCAGACCCTCGGGACGATCTTCACCGACCAGCCGAAGCCGTATGAGGTGGAGATCTGTGTCGCGGAGGTAGGTCAGGCAGGCGGCAACGAATCGGCGCAGCTGTATCGCATCACCTACGACGGGTCGATCGTCGACGAACCGCAGTTCGTGGTGATGGGCGGCAACACCGAACCGATCCTGACGGCGGTACGAGAGTCGTACCGTCCGGGTCTGGCATTGGCGGACGCTGTGCAGGTGGCTGTGTCCGCGCTACAGAAGGGCACCTCCGCAGGGGCGGATTCCGCGGGCCGGGTCCTCGGTCGCAGTGAGCTCGAGGTGGCGGTGCTCGAGCGGTCCCGGCCGCGGCGCGCGTTCCGCCGGATCTCCGGTGCGGTCCTCGACGCGCTGCTGCCCGCCGCCGCGACCCCGGACGTCCCGAAGAACGACGGCGACCCCGATCAGGGTGCGAGCTGAGCGTCCGGTAGCCGGTACACGGTCACAGCCGACGGCACCGCCTTCACCTCGAAGGCGGTGCCGTCGGCTGTGACCTCCCCGTCGGTCGCCAACGCCACCGGCGGCCCGTCGAGGTGTACCGACAGCGAGGTGACATCCCGCTGCCGGTACACAGCGCTGGCGCCGAGGGTGCCGGTGGCCGCGGCGAAGAACAGTCGGGTGCGTGACCAGCGTCGATCCGCACGGAGGTAGCGCACATCGAGGGTTCCGGCGTCGAGCGCGGTCCGCGACATCGGCACTTGGTCGGTGGGCCGGTAGTGGCCGTTGCCCACGAACAGCAACCACAGCGCCATGTCGGTGCCGTCGACCCGCGCACGGATCGGTTCGGCGGTGGCGAGGACCGTGATCATCGCGGCGGCGGCCGCGGGCCATTTCCCGATCCGTGGTTGCCACTTGTCTCGTAGCCGCACCGAATCCGGGTAGCCGCCGAGGCTGGCGGTGTTGACGAAAACCTGCTCGCTGGGCCCGTGGGGGCCGTGCACGGTCACCGCCCCCACGCCGACGCGCGCCGCATGCCCGTCGGTCACGGCCCGCACCGTGTCGTCGAGGGTGCCCGCGCCGACGTCGAGCGCGAAATGGTTGAGGGTGCCGCCGGGGAATACCGCAAGCGGCAGATCATGACGGTGGGCGATCGCGGCGACGGCCTGCACGGTGCCGTCCCCACCGCACACACCCAGCGCCTGCGGTCGTGTGGTGCCGACGAGCTGCTCGAGCCATCGGTCGAGGTCGGTGTCGGCTTCGAGTGCGGCGATGTGGGCGTGCGGCAGCCGGTCGGCGAGTTCGTCGGCGGTGCCGGTGCCGGTGCCGGATTGTGGATTGACCACCACCAGCAGTCCCGCACCGGCGGGCAGTGCCGGGGCGTCGGCGGCGGTGTCGGCGCGGGCCGGTTCGTCGGCGCGGACCGCCCACCAGCGCCGGGTGGACAGTGCGACCGCCGAGCCGACGGCGGCTCCGAACAGCACGTCACCGGGCCAGTGCACCCCGGTATGCACCCGTGAATAGGCGACGAGCGCCGCGAGGGGGGCCAGGGCGGCACCCGCGACCGGTGATTCGAGTGCAACCCCCGTCACGAACGCGGCCGCGGAGGCGGAATGCCCGGATGGGAACGACGACGACGTCGGGATCGGCACGAGGCGCCGCGCAAACCGCGGATCGGTGCGGGCCGGAGGCCGTCGGCGCGGCAACAGCGGTTTGAGGATGCCGTTGGCCAGTGCGCTGGCCCCGGCGACCGACGCCAAACCGCGCACTGCGCCGCGGCGGGCACGACCCCCGCACAGCACGCACACGGCGGCGCAACCCATCCACAGGACACTGTGGTCGGCGCTGCGGGTCAGCCGCCGGAAGAGCGGGTCGACAGCGGTGGGGACACGGTCGGTGAGTGCGAAGAGCGCGTGGTCGGCCTCGCGGGTGTGTCGACGGAAGGTCACAGCTGGACGCTGACGGAAGGTCACAGCTGGACACTGTAGATGCGTTGCACCCTCTCGGTGTTACGTGCGCGCGGTACTGTCGAAGTGTGCAGCGACGAATCATGGGTATCGAGACGGAGTTCGGCGTCACCTGCACCTTCCACGGACATCGCAGGCTGAGCCCGGACGAGGTGGCCCGCTATCTGTTCCGGCGGGTGGTGTCGTGGGGTCGCAGCTCGAATGTGTTCCTTCGGAACGGGGCGCGCCTGTATCTCGATGTGGGTTCCCACCCGGAGTACGCGACCGCCGAGTGCGACGATCTGCTTCAGCTGGTCGAGCACGATCATGCGGGGGAGCGGGTGCTCGAAGATCTGCTCGTCGACGCGGAGGAACGCCTCGCCGAGGAAGGCATCGGCGGCGACATCTATCTGTTCAAGAACAACACCGATTCGGCCGGGAACTCGTATGGCTGCCACGAGAATTTCCTGGTGGCGCGGGTCGGGGAGTTTTCGCGCATCTCCGATGTGCTGTTGCCGTTCCTGGTGACCCGGCAGCTGATCTGCGGGGCCGGGAAGGTGTTGCAGACACCGAAAGCGGCCACGTTCTGTCTGTCGCAGCGCGCCGAGCACATCTGGGAGGGTGTCTCGTCGGCGACGACCCGGTCGCGGCCGATCATCAACACCCGCGACGAGCCGCACGCGGACGCCGAGAAGTATCGGCGGCTGCATGTGATCGTGGGCGATTCGAACATGTCGGAGACCACGACGATGCTCAAGGTCGGGTCGGCGTCGTTGGTGCTCGAGATGATCGAGGCCGGGATCTCGTTCCGCGATTTCGCGTTGGACAATCCGATTCGCGCGATCCGGGAGGTCAGTCACGATATGACCGGGCGGCGCCCGGTGCGTCTGGCGGGGGGCCGGCAGGCCAGTGCCCTCGACATCCAACGCGAATACCATGCGCGGGCGGTGGAATATCTGCGGCACCGCGAGCCGGATGCGCATGTGGCGCAGGTGGTGGACCTGTGGGGCCGGGTGCTGGACGCCGTCGAATCGCAGGATTTCGCGAAGGTCGACACCGAGGTCGACTGGGTGATCAAACGCAAACTGTTCCAGCGGTATCAGGATCGCTACTCCATGGAGTTGTCGGATCCGAAGATCGCGCAGCTCGACCTGGCATATCACGACATCAAACGCGGTCGGGGTGTGTTCGATCTGTTGCAGCGTAAGGGGCTGGCGACGCGGTTGACCACCGACGAATCGGTGGATCGGGCGGTGGAGACACCGCCGCAGACGACTCGCGCGAAGTTGCGTGGTGATTTCATCGCGGCGGCGCAGGAGGCGGGCCGGGATTTCACGGTCGACTGGGTGCATCTCAAGCTCAACGATCAGGCGCAGCGCACCGTGTTGTGCAAGGACCCGTTCCGGTCGGTCGACGAGCGCGTCGATCGGCTCATCGCCTCGATGTAGCAGCGACCCCGACGAACGAGACGGCCACTGCCCCGCCCGCACGGATGCGGGCGGGGCAGTGCGCGTCGGGGGCATTAGGGTTGGCCCGTGGCGATTTCGAAAGTCGAACGGTTGGTCAACCTGGTCATCGCGTTGCTGTCCACCCGTCAGTTCCTCACTGCGGAGAAGATCCGGGCTTCGGTGGCGGGCTACGCGGAGTGCGCGAGCGACGAGGCGTTCAGCCGCATGTTCGAACGCGACAAGAACGAGCTGCGCGACCTCGGGATTCCGCTCGAGACGGGGTTGGCGTCGCGGTATTCGACCGTCGAGGGTTATCGGATCAACCGGGATGCCTATGCGTTGCCGGAGATCGAGCTGAGCCGGGAGGAGACAGCCGCGGTGGCCGTCGCCGCGGCGTTGTGGGAGTCACCGGAGTTGACGTCGGCGGCGCAGGGGGCGTTGCTCAAGTTGCGGGCGGCCGGGGTGCAGGTCGATGCGGACCCGGCGGGCACGGTCACGGCGATCCCGGCGCGGGCCCGCGGTTCCGAACCGGCATTGCAGAAGTTGCTCGCCGCCGTCGATGAGCGGCAGGCGGTGCAGTTCGAGCATCGCAGTGCCCCCACCGATCCGTGGACGGTGCGCACCGTCGAACCGTGGGGTGTGGTGACGGTGCACGGCCGCTGGTATCTGGTCGGGCACGACCGGGACCGCCATGCGACCCGCACGTTCCGCCTGTCGCGGATCTCCGATGAGGTCACCGGGGTCGGGGAGCCGGGTGCGGTGCAGATCCCGGAGGGGGTGGATCTGCGTGCCCGGGTGCTCGCCGCGACCCGCCCCGGTGATGTGACCGGGTCGGCGCGGGTGTGGGTGGCTGCGGGGCGGGCGTACGAGGTGCGCCGGCTCGGCCGTGATCTCGGGCCCCGGCCGGTCGGTGGCCGCGACGGCAGTGTGTTCGAGGTGCCGCTGCGTGCCGGGGAGTGGATCGCCCGCACCCTCGCCGGTCAGGGTCCCGACGCGCTGGTGCTCGACCCACCCGAGTTACGCGACGAGGTGCGGCAGATCCTGAGCTCGGTCGCTGCCGGTGGCGCCACCGCACACGACAGGGCAGCGGACGAGAGTGCGGGGGACGACACCGTGGGGGAGGAACGTCGATGAGCAGTACCCGACTGGCCGGGCGGTTGACCCGGCTGCTGAATCTGGTGCCGTATTTCACGGCGCGACCGGGGATCAGTGCAGCCGACGCCGCCCGCGATCTGGGGGTCACGCCGAAACAGATCATGGACGATCTCAATCAGCTGTGGGTGTGTGGGCTGCCGGGCTATGGGCCCGGTGATCTGATCGACCTGTCGTTCTCCGAGGAGAGCATCGTGGTGACGTTCACCGCGGGCATCGACCGGCCGCTGCGGTTGACCTCGACGGAGGCGACGGTGCTGCTCGTCGCGCTGCGGTCGTTGCTCGAGATGCCCGGCGTGGTCGATCCGACGGCGGCACAGAGCGCCATCGCCAAGATCGAGGCGGCCGCCGGGAGCGCCGCGGCGGGGCCCGCGGCCGCGGCCGATCCGGTTCCCGACGATCCCGTCGCCGCGCGGATCCGCGATGCGGTCCGCGACGGGCGTGCGGTGCACCTGACCTACTATTCGGCGTCCCGCGACACCGTCTCCGAACGAGACGTCGACCCGATCCGCATCGTGCTGATCGACGAACACACGTATCTGCAGGCGTGGTGCCGCACCGCCGAGGGAGTGCGGCTGTTCCGGTTCGATCGGATCGATGCCGCCCGAATCCTCGACGAACCCGCGCGGCCCCCGCAGCGGGCGCTCGACGACGACGAGCACCTCGAACTGTTCGCCGGGGACCCGTCACTGCCGGCCGCTCGATTGTGGATCGCCCCGACGTACACGTGGCTGCTCGACTATTACCCGCTCACCGATGTGAGGCTGCTCGCCGACGGCAGTTGCGAGGCGGTGCTGCGCTTCGCATCTCCGGAGTGGCTGGTGAGGCTGGTGGTGGGATTGGGTGCCGGAGTGAGTGTGCTCGGCCCGCCCGCACTGCGCGACGCCGTGCGCGCACGGGCGGCCGCCGCACTCGATGCCTACGACGTACTCGGAGATGACGCCGCCGGATGACCCGGGCCGATGCCACAGTCGTGTGAACTCTGCACTAACAGTGTGTGGAACCGCTTTCGTGTGGCCGCGGGTGTGCTTCGGTCCGGTAGCATCATGCAGAGCCAATCAGTGGAGGTTGTAAATGGGTGCAATGAGCCCGTGGCACTGGGCCATCGTCGCGTTGGTCGTCATCATCTTGTTCGGCTCGAAGAAGCTGCCGGATGCCGCACGCGGTCTGGGCCGTTCGCTCCGGATCTTCAAGAGCGAAGTCAAGGAGATGCAGAACGACGACGCTCCGACGACGGCTGCGCAGCCTGCGCCGAACCCGTTGCCGGCCGCGGTGGAGCCGACGCAGCAGATTCCGACGCAGCAGGCCCCTCAGCCCGACCAACGGTCGGCCTGACCGACGTTCTCGCCACCGGGGCACCCGCGAGGTGTCCCGGTTTCCGCTGATCCCAGTGCCCCACCGCGGTGGTGGCCCTGACAGGAGCTGAGACCCGAACCGTGCGCATCCCGTTCGATCCACGCCGCAGTCGGCGCAAGACAAATCCCGACGGCAATATGTCGCTGGTCGAGCATCTCTACGAGTTGCGCACACGGCTGCTCATCGCCGTTGCCGCGGTGATCGTCACCACCATCGCCGGGTTCTTCTGGTACAGCCACGGCCCGTTCGGCACGTCGAGTCTCGGTGAGATCCTCCTCGAGCCGTACTGTTCGCTGCCGGCCGCGTCCCGCGCCGACATCAGCAGCGACGGCGGCTGTTATCTGCTGGCCACCGGCCCGTTCGAACAGTTCATGTTGCGGTTGAAGGTCGCGGCGACCGCCGGTGTGGTGCTCGCCTCCCCGGTGTGGCTGTATCAATTCTGGGCGTTCATCACCCCCGGCCTGTATTCGAAGGAACGCCGCTACGCGGTCGGGTTCGTCACCTCCGGCGCGGCACTGTTCATCACCGGTGCCGTCCTGGCGTATCTCGTGGTCACCCACGCGTTGTCGTTCCTGTTGACCGTCGGCAACGACGTGCAGGTCACCGCGCTGTCCGGCTCCGAATATTTCGGCTTCATGATCAACCTGCTGGTGATCTTCGGGGTGTCGTTCGAGATTCCGCTGGTGCTCGTCGCGCTCAACGCGGTGGGGATGCTCTCCTACGAGAAGCTCAAGGCGTGGCGCCGCGGCCTGATCATGGCGGTGTTCGTCTTCGCTGCGATCGCGACGCCGGGCCAGGATCCGTTCTCGATGCTCGCGTTGGCGTTGGCACTGACGATCCTGGTGGAGTTCTCCATCCAGATCGCGCGCCTGAACGACAAGCGCCGCGCCCGCAAGGCCCGCGACGAGGGTTGGGGTGATCTCGACGACGAGGAGGGTTCGGCGATCCCGAAGCCGACTCCGGTCGAGAAGCCGTCCTCGGCTCCAGCACCCACCGACTATTCCGACACGCTGTGACGGGCCCCGCCGATACACCTCGGGCGGACGCGGCGGCACCACAGCTGGATGCTTTCGCTGCCGGTCTGGCGTTTCCGCTGGATCCGTTCCAGCAGCAGGCGTGCCGCGCGCTCGAGGGCGGGCATTCGGTGCTGGTGTGCGCCCCGACCGGCGCCGGGAAGACCGTTGTGGGGGAATTCGCGGTGCACTTGGCCCTCGAGGCCGGCACCAAATGCTTCTACACCACCCCGATCAAGGCGCTGAGCAACCAGAAGTACGCGGATCTGTGTGCTCGGCACGGCAAGGACGCGGTGGGGTTGCTCACCGGCGATCAGTCGATCAACCCGAATGCGCCGGTGGTGGTGATGACCACCGAGGTGCTGCGCAACATGCTCTACGCGTCGTCGACGACGCTGATCGGTTTGAGTCATGTCGTGATGGACGAGGTGCATTTCCTCGCGGACCGGTTCCGCGGCGCTGTGTGGGAGGAAGTGATCCTGCATCTGCCGGAGGATGTGCGGCTGGTGAGCCTGTCGGCGACGGTGTCCAACGCCGAGGAGTTCGGTGAGTGGATGACCACGGTGCGCGGCGACACCAGCGTCGTCGTCGACGAGGTGCGCCCCATCCCGCTGCATCAGCACATGATGGTCGGGCCTCGCCTGTACGACCTGTTCGACGCTCGCGCCGAACCCGCCGACACTCCCGCGACCGAGCGGCGCCGCGGGGTCGTGGTGGATCCGGAGTTGGCGGCGCAGGTGCGGCGCCGCGCGAGCATCGACGGTGACCGCTGGCAGTCCCGCGGGCGGGGCACGTTCCGGCCGATTCCCCGCCCCGATGTGATCGCCCGGCTCGACGCCGAGGGATTGTTGCCGGCGATCACGTTCGTGTTCTCCCGTGCCGGCTGCGACGCGGCGGTCTCGCAGTGCCTGCGGTCCGGGCTGCATCTGACCACCGATGAGGAAGCCACCGAGATCCGGCAGATCGTCACCGAGCACACCCGCGAGTTGCCGCGCGCCGATCTCGAGGTGCTGGGGTTCGCGTCGTGGCGTACCGCCCTCGAACGCGGCATCGCCGCGCATCATGCGGGGATGTTGCCGGCGTTCCGGCACACCGTCGAGGAACTGTTCGTGCGCGGGTTGGTGCGTGCGGTGTTCGCTACCGAAACCCTCGCCTTGGGCATCAACATGCCGGCGCGCACGGTGGTGCTCGAACGGTTGGTCAAATACAACGGGGAAACCCACGCCGAGCTCACCCCCGGCGAATACACGCAGCTCACGGGCCGGGCCGGGCGTCGCGGTATCGACGTCGAGGGACACGCGGTGGTGCTGTGGCAGCCGGGCGTGGAACCGGCCGCCGTCGCGGGTCTGGCCTCGACACGCACCTTCCCGCTGCGCAGTTCGTTCCGTCCGTCGTACAACATGGCGGTCAACCTCATCGACGCGGTCGGGGTGGAGCGGTCCCGCGCGCTGCTGGAGATGTCGTTCGCGCAGTTCCAGGCCGACAAGTCGGTCGTCGGCGCCACCCGCGGCATCGAACGCAACGAGGCGCAGCTGGCGAAGATGCGTGAGCAACTCGGCGGCGCCGACAGCGAGATCTTCGATTACGTGCGGCTACGGGCCGAGCTGACCGACGCCGAGCGGCAGCACGAGCGGAAGAAGCGGCAGGATCGTCGGCAGGCGTCGGTCGAGTCGCTGGTGGCGTTGCGTCCCGGCGAGATCGTCGCGGTCCCGGCGGGCCGCCGCACCGGGTTGGCGGTGATCATCGACCCGGACCATGACGTCACCGATCCGCGTCCGTATGTGGTGACGGCCGACGGTTGGTCGGGTCGGCTCTCGGCCGGGGATTTCCCCACCCCCGCGGTGGTGCTGGGACGGTTGAAGTTGCCGCGGCACGCCGATCCGCGCACCGGACGCGGCCGACGGGACATCTCCTCGGCGTTGCGGTCGAAGGGGCTGGTGCCCCCGCGGCGGGCGAAGCGGTCCCGCGGCGGCGGCGGCGACACCCGCGAGATCGACGCGTTGCGCCGTGCGCTGCGCACGCATCCGGCGCGGGAGAACCCGGATGTGGAGGCGTTGGCGCGGGTCGGGGAGCGCTACAACCGCTTGCTGCGCGACATCGAGCACCAGCGACGTAAGGCTGCGGCGACCACGGATTCGTTGGCGCGCACATTCGAGCGGATCGTGTTGTTGTTGTCGGAGCGGGGTTATCTGACGGGTGGGGAAGATCCGGCGACGACCGAGGCGGGGGGACGCCTCGCCCGGATCTACACCGAATCGGATCTGCTGGTCGCCGAGTGTCTGCGCACCGGGGTGTGGGCGGGATTGTCGCCGGCGGAGCTCGCGGCGGTGGTCTCGACGGTGATCTTCGAGTCGCGGGGCGACGACGTGCCGGACGTGCGGGGCCCGACCGGTCCGATCCGGCGGGCACTGGCCGATACGGTGCGGTTGTGCGATGAGCTGCGGGCCGATGAACTGCGGCACCGGCTGCCGACGACCCGCGAACCGGATTTCGGGTTCGTGACTGCTGCGTACACGTGGGCGGGTACCGCGTCGTTGACGGAGTCGCTGCTGGCGGCCGTTGCGACGGGCACCGAACTCTCGCCCGGTGACTTCGTGCGGTGGTGTCGGCAGTTGATCGACCTGCTCGACCAGATCCGCACTACGGCACAGGATCCGGCGTTGGCGAAGGCGGCGGGACGCGCGGTCGGGGCGATCCGCCGGGGGGTCGTGGCCGTCGATGCGACCGCGGCGTGAGCGGCGGTGTGACCGGGTCGGCGACGCGGGGCGGGTCTCCCACTGGCCCGGTATGTGTGATTTGATACGCGCGCTGCCACACGGGGGACCGATCGCTGGTGAGCATTACGCTGAACCTATGAACGATGGCGAGTGGAGGCGACGATGACCGGGCCGAACGACCCGCAGGACCCGAACGGTAACGAGCAGGCGCGGGACCCGTGGGCTCCACCCGCGTCCGGCGCCGACAACGCATCGCCGCAGGCGCCTGCACAGCCGTGGGGTGCGCCCACGGGTGACTCCGCGGCAGCACCGACCCGGCAGTGGGGTGCCGCTCCGGGCGGTGATTCTACGGCGCCCACTCAGCAGTGGGGTCAGCAGTCGCAGCCGCAACCTCAGTGGGGGCAGCAGCCGCCGGGTCAGGGCGGCGGGGGCGCATGGGGTGCACCGCAGGGCGGACAGGCACCGCAGGCGCACGACCAGTGGGGGCAGCAGCAGTCGCCGCAGTGGGGTGCCCAGCCCGGTCAGGGAACCGGTGGCCAGCCGTGGGGCGCGCCTGCCACGTCCGGCGCGCAGCCCGGATGGGGGCAGCCGGGTCAGGCGGGCGGTCAGCAGTGGCCTCCGCAGGGGCAGCCCGGGCAGGCCTGGCAGCAGCCCGCCACCGGGCCGGGTGGTCAGCCCGGATGGGGGCAGCAACAACCCGGTGGCGCAACGTGGCAGCCTCCGCAGCAGCCCGGGGGGACATCGGGAGGAAACGGTTCGAAGCTGCCGTTGATTCTCGGTGGCGTCGGCGTGCTCGTCGTGGTGGTGATCGCCGTGGTGATCGGGTTCATGACCCTCGGTGGCGGCACCACTCTCGATTCCGAGGCCGCGCAGGCCGGGGTGGAGCAGGTCCTCACCGAGTCGTACGGCGCCGAGGAAATCGGTGACGTGTCGTGCCCGGGTGATCAGAAGGTCGAGGCGGGGGCGAGTTTCGAATGCACCCTCACGGTCGATGGGCAGCACCGGTCAGTGACGTTGACCTTCACCGACGACAACGGCACCTACGAGGTCAGCCGACCGAACTGACCGTCTCCACCGGAGACACGCGTCATCCGACATCCCCGCTCACTGCACGTGGGCGGGGATTTCTGCGTGGCCCCGACTTCCGCGGACACATCAGACTGGTTCGAAAACTACATTGATCTATTGTGTTTTCCTAACATGTAGACCATGCCTCGAAACAGGACGAAACGCCGCATCGGCAATATCGTTCGGGAACTACGGAGCACACGTGGACTGTCCCGCCACCAGTTGGCGATCCTGACCGGGACGCATGCGCAGACGATCGGCTCCCTCGAACGTGAACAGCAGCAACCGAGCTTGGATGTGGCGATGCGCATCAGCGCCGCGTTCGACCGGCAGGTACAGGAGGTGTTCTTCTGGATCGAGACTCCGGGTCCGCACGAGAATCCGTAGTGTCTCTCGTGGTTGGGAGGCGATCCGGCTACGCTCGCGCGGTGCACCCGACGAGCGAACTGATCGGCCAGATCCTGCGCGAGGCCATCGAGGGCGGCGGAGTCGCCGCGTGGGCGACCGTCGAGGACTGGGACGGTGTCGCCACCGCACGCATCACGGAGACAGGTGGCACGATCCACATCATCGACGAGAGCGTCGCGCAACGCGGGATCAGGACGATGCTCCTCGACGACGACGCCCACCATGCGCACACTCGTGACGCGGTGCGCGGCGGGAACCCCCGCCTGATCGACGGTGACGTCGCCGACGCGATCGTGCAGTTCGGGCTCTTCGGATGGATCGTGTATCGGTGAGCCCCGACCACGACAACCCCCGAGCAACAGCACCGGCAACGGCGGTCGATCACGAGTCCGTCGTCGACGCTGCGTGCCGCATCACCTCGATCGTGCGGCGCACCCCGATCCTCACCGCGGCGGTGCCCACCCCGAACGGCCCGGTCGAGGTGGTGTTCAAACTCGAGTATCTGCAGCACGGCGGATCCTTCAAGGTTCGAGGCAGCCTCAACGCGCTCGGCCGCGCCCGCGAGAACGGTACGCTCCCCGCCGCGGGCGTACTCATCGCCTCCGGCGGCAACGCCGCGATCGGTGCCGCCTGGGCGGCCCGATACTGGGACACACCCTGCACCGTCGTCGTTCCCGAAGCCGCACCACCGGCGAAACTCGACCGGTTGCAGCGCCTCGGCGCGACCGTGCACCGGGTGGGTTCGTCCTACGCCGACGCCGCCGCGCACGCCTCGACCCTCGCACGTGAACTCGGCGCCGTGAAGCTGCACGCCTACGACCTGCCGGACATCGTCGCAGGGGCCGGCACCATCGCGCTCGAATTGTGCGAACAGCTCGATACGCCACTGGACTGTCTTGTCGCAGTCGGAGGTGGGGGACTGGTCGCCGGACTCACCGCCGGGGTCCGCGGCACCGACATGATCCACGGGGTCGAACCCGTCGGAGCGGCAACCCTGCACCGCGCACTCGCCGCGGGAGCACCGATCGACATCGAGGTGAACAGCATCGCCGCCGATTCGCTCGGTGCCACCCGCATCGGCAACCTTGCGTGGGCGGCGGCGAGTACCGGCCGCATCGACAGTCTCGTCGTCGACGACACCGGCATCGTCGACGCGCGACGGTGGTTGTGGGACGAACTGCGCATCGTCGTCGAACACGGCACGGCCGCGGCGCTCGCACCGATTCTGGCCGGGACGGTCACCGAGACCGCAGGCCGAACCCTGTGCGTGGTTCTCTGCGGCGCCAACACCGCGGTATCCGACCTGGGCTGATCGATCGCCGCGAGTTCAGGCGACGTCGAACCCATCCAGATTCATCACCTTGTCCCACGCCGCCACGAAATCACGGACGAACTGGGGCTGCGCGTCATCGCTCGCATACACCTCGGCGATACCGCGCAGCTGCGAGTTCGAACCGAAGACGAGATCGACGGCGGTCGCGGTCCCTCGGGGATCACCGGTGACTCGGTCACGTCCCTCGTAGACGCACTCCTCGCTCGTCGAGGACGACCATTCGATACCCATATCCGTGACGTTCACGAAGAAATCAATCGGTGGTCAACATCCCGGGCCGGTCGGTCAGAACACCATGAGAGTCTCCACCGTGGTTGGTGTTCAGCACACGCATCCCGCCGAGCAACACCGTCATCTCGGGTGCCGTCAAGGTCAGCAGATTCGCCCGGTCGAGAGGAGCCGCTCCGGTGGTTGCTTCTCACCGGCTCACAGATAGTTGCGGAATCCGTCGGCTTTCGGTTCGAGCACCGCAGACGACTCCGCGTCGGTCTGGTCCTGTGCGGCGCCGGTGCGGCCCGGTGTGAACGGGACCGTGACGCCGTGTCCCGCCGCCTTTGCGGCCTGTTCGACGGCGGCGCATCCGCCGAGGACGATGACGTCGGCGAGCGAGACCTTCGTGTCACCGGTCTGCCCGTCGTCGAATTCTTGCCGGATCCGGTCGAGCACCGCGAGTACCTCCGCCACGGCTACCACGACGCGATGACGTACTGTGTCGATGACCTGTGCGACTACTGGACGGATCAGGCCGGGCGCGGCCCGGCGGATATCTCGTCGGACATGAACCGGCTGACCTTGGAAGTGATCGGACGGACCGGATTCGGATACAGCTTCGATTCCTTCGACCATGAACGACACGAGTTCGTCGAGGCGATGACGCGGGTGCTGTCGTTCGCGTCGAAGGCCGCGAACGACGTCCCCGTTCTCCGAGAGATCTCGGCTGGAAGGCGCTGCGGCAGAACCCGAAGGACATAGCCCTGTTGACGCGATCGGTCGACGATGTCATCGCCGCTCGACGTGAAGGGACGACACCGAGGCAGGACGATCTGCTCCAGCGCATGCTCGAGCATCCTGATCCCGACACAGGCGAATTGCTGTCGGACCGGAGCATTCGCAACCAGGTGCTGACGTTCCTGATCGCGGGCCACGAGACAACGGCGGGAACATTGTCTTTCGCTCGGGAAGGGCGCCACGATTCTGGTGGTGCTGCTCGCGCTGCACCACGACCGTCGGCTGTGGGGTGAGAACGCGGAGGACTTCGATCCGGACCGGTTCCTTCCCGCTGCCGTGCGCGCCCGCCCCGCACATGCCTACAAGCCGTTCGGGGTCGGTGCGCGTGCATGCATCGGCAGACAGTTCGCGCTGCATGAAGCTGTGCTCGCGTTGGCCCGCATCCTCATGCGCTTCGACGCGGCGCCGACCCCGGGGTACGAATTGTCGGTGTCGGAATTGCGGACGATCAGACCGGAGAGGCTGCGGCTGCACCTGCGTAATCGGTGAAAGCGGAACTTGGTCGTTCGTGGGAGATCACGTTCATGCTCGGGCATCGGCTCGACGGCACCGGCAGTCACCCTAATGCGGGCGCATAAGTTCAGGGCTTGAGCTAGTGCACCTCAGGCGATGGCGCGAGGTAGGACCGTTCGATAGCGAGTTCACATCGACTGGTCGGAGGCGTCGGGTTCGGCGGCGGTGGGTGAGAGTGCTGGGCGGACCCTGACAAGTTCCGCGCGGGCCGCGTCGGCGTCGGACCGCAGTGCGGACAGTTCGGTGCGCAGCGCGGTGATCTCGGCGCGTAGTTCGTCGCCGCGGTCGCGGGCCGCAGTTTCCGCGGCGCGTGCGGTGGCGGAGGTGACCCGCGCATCTTCGAGTGCGTCTCGGAGTTCGGCGACGCGGCGCCGTTCGGTACCGAGATCGGATTCGAGACGGCCGATGGTCGCGGCGTGCCGCTCGGTGTCGGCGCGGGCACGTTCGACCGCGGTGTCGGCGCGGGCGAGTCGCTCGTGACTCTCGCCGAGTTCGGCGCGGAGTCGGTCGCGTTCGCCGGTTGCAGCCTCGAGGTGTTCGCGCTGCGCGGCAATCGTCGCGTGCAGTTCGCTGACGGTCCGGTCGTATTCGGCGACCGCGGCCGCGTGTTCGTCACGATGCCGGTGTAGGGCGTCCGCATGGTCCTCGGTGAGGCGGGCCAGTTCGTCGTGATGTGTGGTGTCGAGTGTGCGGATCTGCTCGCTGTGGGCGGCGCGCGCGTCGGACAGTTCACGGTCGACCGCCTCGACTGCGGCGTCGGCGTTGTCGCGGTCGTCGGTGGCCTGCGTGAGTTGTTCCTTGAGACGGGCGATCTTGGCGTCGGCATCGGCCTTGACCTTGGCGAGTTCGGTGGCGGCCCGGTGCAGTTGCGCGTCGAGCGCCCCGGGGTCGGTGAGCTTGTCGAGGGCCGCAGTGATCTGGGTGGCGACGGCGGTGTGCTGTTCGATGCTCGCGGCGGTGAGGGCGCGCAGTGCGGTGACCGCGGCGGTGAGGTTCGCGGCCGCATCGATCGGTGTGGCGGGGTCGGTGAGTTCGGCGAGTTGTTCGGCTTCCTTGCGGCGCCGCGCGCGTTCGCGGTGGGCGCGGACCCGGTCTGCGGGGGAGTCGTATTTCCGGGGTCGGCCGACGCGCGGTTTCTCGGTTTCTGCGCCGGCCGCGGGTTCCGTCTTCGTCGTATCGCTCATTCGAGTCCCTTTCGACCGTCTCCAGCCACGTCATAAGAGTACATAAAATGAAACGTAATATGAAATGAAACGTAATTCAATTACGGAGTATGAGGTCAATAACCCACAATATTCGCCAACTCGGAAATATTGTGGTGTTTCGTTACAGATCGGACGGACATATGCACACTCACGCATGGAAGCGGTTTGATCGTCATAATTCCCTCTTATGACGATCAAGAGGTTTGGGGGCCACGAAAACTGTGCACCCCTCCGGGGCAGGGCATCGGCGGGCCGCGACCCCCGTCGACCGCTCATCGAGGAATGCCGGGCGGGGACTGACCTCGATGAGCGGCGCTCCGGCCGACGGCGCCTAGCGTGTGCCGTCGGTCCGAGGGCGGGTCCTCACTTCAGGTGCCGGGCGAAGAACCGGTTCGTCTCGTCGCCGGCGTGCTGCGGGACACCGGCGTGCCCGCCCATGTTGGCGTGCAGTGTCTTCTCCCTCGAGCCGAACGCATCGAACAGATCCAACGCCTGGTGCCGGTCGTTTCCTTCGTCGTCCCATTGCATCAGGACATGCAGCGGAATGGTGACCTGCCGGGCCTCCTCGACGATGGTGCGGGGCACGAAACTCCCCGCGAACAGCACCGCGGCAGTGATGCGCGGCTCGACCACCGCCAGCCGGACGCCGAGGGCGATCACTCCGCCCGAATACCCCACCGGGCCGCCGATCTGCGGCAGCGTGAGCAGAGTGTCCAAGGCCGTCTGCAATTCCGGGACCGCCCTGTCGACGCCGGGGAGAACGAGCCGGTCGCCGAGTTCGTCGCTGACCGGCTCGCCGGCCTGCAACGCCCGACGCAAATCGGCTCTGGCCTCATCCGCGGCGGCCGATCGAGGCCTGGCACCGCTCCAGGGGTTCTCGATGGTGGCCGAGGCGTATCCCGCTGCCACGGCAGCACGGGCCCTGGCCAGCAGACGCGGGTACATCGTGTGCAGTCCGAGTGGGGGATGCCCGAGCAGGATCAGCGGGACAGGAGTGGATGCGGATGCGGCTGTCCACAGGAAGCCGGGAATCTCGCCGAGAGTGAATTCGCGTTCGAGGACACTGTCGTCGAGTCGAGTTTCGGAAGTGAAATGCATGGTCGTGCCTTTCGGGAGTGCTCATCAACGGCGCTCCCGGACGACCTATCGTCCGACCGTGACCCCGGAGGGGAGCACCCATGTCGATACTGCGTTCACGGGTACCACCTCCTCGTTCTCTCGCACGGCCTCCGGAAAGTAGCAGTGGCCGCGGTGGCCGGGCAACAGGTTTGCGAAGGCCCGCGAGTCCACTTCGTGACAATCACGCACTGCCACAGAGTTGAGCCATGAGGGTTCCGCATCTGCACCGAGCGGTATCGTTACCGTCTCCATTTCGTGCCCGTCGCCCCTAGAGTGACGGACGTGAGTGATCAGTGGACCGCGACCGAGCAACATCCTGCACATCGGGACCGGTTCGTAGGTGATGTGTCCTTGGGCGTTCTCGGAGTGGCAACACTGGCCTGGGCGGCGACCTGGTTCATCAACGGCAACGCTTCTCCAGGTATCGCCGGGTGGTTCCTCTCGCCTCTCGCATGCGTGGTCTTGTGGTCCGCCTGTGTGTGGCGGGCGCATCGAGCCGGCACTTCCACTCCGGTGCGTTGTCGCTGGGTCCTCGCAGGTGCGGTCGTGTCCCTGCTGCCCTCTGTCGCCGGGATCTTCGGTCCCCTGTTCGTCGTCGCGCTCGTGGTACTGGCGCTGGCAATTCCGGAGCGATCGACAACGATGGGCGTGATTGCGGCAGTGGTACTCGTCGCCAACCTGATCACCGCGACGGAGCTGGGCCGGATACTCGGCGTCGGCACAATTGACTCCGCGTCCGGATTCGTTGCGACGGGTATCGGTATCGCCGGTGTGCTCATCGCAGTCTGGGGCCTGAACGGAGTCGCCCTCCATGTGCGACCGTGTTCTGACCAAGCATCAGCCGGCCACCCGGGCGGTGATGTTGCGGCAGGAGATTCTCAATGAAGTTGTCAAGCCGCCGCGACGGTAGACGCGGGCCGGTGGAGCACCTCATCGCGGAGCATCGCCCACAGCACGTTCACACGTCGGCGACCCAGGGCAAGGACAGCTTGAGTGTGGCGTTTCCCTTCGGCGCGTTTCCGGTCGTAGTAGACCCTCGATTCGACGCAGCTGCCGATACTGACCATGGCGGACATATAGCAGGCACGCAGCAGGCGCCGGTCGTAGCGTCTCGGCCGGTGCAGATTGCCGCGTATCCGGCCGGAATCACGAGGAACCGGAGCGCGTCCGGCAACACCGGCGAACCGGTCGGCGGACTCGAACACGCTCATGTCCCCGCCGGTGGCCGCGAGGAACTCCGCACCGAGGATCGGCCCGAAGCCGGGCATACTCACGATGATCCGTGCGTGCCGATGACTGCGAAATCGGGCCTCGATCTGCGCTTCGGTTTCACCGATCTGCGTATCGAGGGCGATCACCTCCTTGGCCAGCCGTGCGACCACCTCGGCGGCGACCTGCTGGTCGGGTACCCGAGTGTGCTGCGCCTGCGCCGCCGCGATCGCGGTCTGTGCAACGCGGGAGGCATTGCGGGCGTGGCGTTTCCGCAGCCACGCTTCGAGTCGGGCCGCGCCGATCCGGCGGATCCCGTCGGGGGTCTGGTAGCCGGTGAGCAGCACCAAGGCGGCCTTGGAGGTGGCGTAGTCGAAAGCCCGCTCGAGGGCGGGGAAGTACTCGAGCAGCTGATCTGTCCGAGTTGCGTGGTACCGGTGGCCGTTCTGCTCGGCAACCTGCTCCCAGCCAAGCAGGACAGTGAGTCCGACCGGTACGGTACGAAGCCTTCGCCGATGATGTTGCAGTACTGCGCCCAGCTTTCGCCCGGGGTCTGCTCTGAATCGATTGCTCCCCACCCATTCTCGTCGTTCCACATCGTCCTCGAACAGACGATGGATTCACCTCGAACGCGGCACGCGGAGAAAGCGGGATCGAAATCCATCTGGTGCGCGACGCGGATGGGTCGGTCTACCAAGTACCGCTGACCTACCGCGGGGCACCGCTGCCGACAGCGCGGCGGGTGGGAGAGATGGAGCATTCGGTGCTCGGTCACCGCTACATCTACGACGCCACGACCGACCCCGTCTACGTCGGGCAGTCGCTTGCCACCATCGACGGTGCCGGACGTGAAGCCGAGCAGTTCCTGCACGTCGACGGCACGGCACCGCGGAAGGTCGAGAACACTGTGCGTGTCCGGGGCAACGGATCCGGGTCGGGGGCTGTTCCGACGGTCATCGAGGTACGGACAACCGCTGCCGGAACCGACACTGTGATCGAGGCAGGAGATACGCCGGTGGTAGTGCACCACCGTCCGGGCGACACCGAACCGACAGGTCCCGCGCTATTCGGTGAATGGAACACCGGCCGAGCGCTTCTCGCGCACATCCGATAGGCGAGAAGCCGGAACACGGTCGGCAGGAGCCGCGCCGTGCGTCCGGCCGCCGGGTGACTACCGGGTCAGCCGGCGATCTCGTGCAGACCCGACTGCTCGTCGTCGTTGTCGCCGCTCAGGATGCCCTTCTGGAGCGCCCCGAACACGGCCAGGCCCTGACCGACCATGCCGGAAATGGTGTCGTTGACACCTTCCTGACCGTTGAGGATGGTCAGGTTGGAGTTGGCCAGGCCCTTCGCGGCGGCCTCCACGATGAGAGGCAACTGCTCGATCAGCGTCTGATCCAGTGCGACACGACCGTTGGAGGCGGCGGCCTCGGCCAGGATCCGGATCTCCTCGGCCTTTGCCTTGGCCAGGATCTCGGTCTCGCGGGCCTTTGCCTCGGCCGGTTTGATGACCTCGCTCTGCAGCTGCTTCTCCCGCAGTTCCGCCTGCTTGACGGCCAATTCCGACTGCGCCTCGAGGACCTCGCGCTGAGCGGTGGCCTGCGCGAGCGGTCCGGCCTGCGCGGACTCCGCCTTGGCGCGGTCGGTCTCGGCCTGGATCTCCGATTCCTTGATGGCGGTCTCGCGTGTGTACTCGGCCTGCCGACGCCGCGATTCCTGCTGCGCTTCAGCGGACGCCCGATCAGCTTCTGCTTGAGCGATTTTCGCCTCCCGCTCCACCTGTGCGAGGTGGGGTGCGCGCAACGAATCGATGTAGCCGGAGCCGCAGTCGTCGATGGACCGGATCTGCATCGAATCGACGATCAGACCCATGCGGCCCATCTCCACGTTGGAGCTGTCGAGCACCTGCGAGGCGAGGACCTCACGCTGACGGATGATCTGTTCGACCGTCATCGAACCGATGATCGATCGCAGGTGACCGGCGAAGATCTCCCCGACGGTGCCGGCCATCGCGCCCGTCTGCGAGGACAGGAAACGCTGCGCAGCGTTGACGATCGATTCGTTGTCGTTGCCCACCTTGAATGCGACCACTGCGCTGACCGACAGTTCCACACCCTGGGTGGTCACGCAGGTTTCCTTGATGAGGGCCTCGTGCAGGTCCAGCGACAGGATGTCTGCTTTACGCAGGACCGGGATCACGAACGCACCCTGACCGGTGACCACACGGAACGGTGCCCCGTCGCCACCTCGACTCCCACCGGAAATGAGTAGGGCCTCGTTGGGGGCGGGCACTCGATAGCCGAACATTCGGACTCCTCTGTGTTGGGTACAGCTGTGTTGGGTACAGCTGGGTCATGAACTGCCTCGTTGGGTCTTGCCTGTCTCACTGTCGAAATTCAGGTCCAGCCACGACTCGACGTCCAGGACGCGGCCACCACGGTCGGCGACCACCAGGACGGTGGACATCGTGGGCAGCGGCTGCGCGGACCACGCGGTGTAGGTCTCGCGGCCACCACGGATCGTCAATTCCACCTGTCCGGGTCCGTCGGCCCCTCGGGTGGCCAGGGTGAGGCGTCCGATCTTCCCGATCGGATTCTGGTCGGTCATGCGGGGGTTACTGTCCGGCGAGGGCCGCGGTGAGCGACCCCACGGCCCGGTCGACACCCCACCGCTGCGCGAGCGCGGTCAACGCGTCCGGATCGGCCGGCGCCGACGGCAGCTCGTCGGACTTCGAACGCTGCACCGGCGCGTCGGTGGCGACCCGCACCACCGGCATCGCCACGTCCAGATAGTCGGACGCGGCGACGAGCTTGCTGCGCATGCCTTTCGCGAGCGACGTCGACTCGTCGAGCGCCGCCGCGCGCACCGCGGCGAGCGAGCCGTACTGCATCAGCAGCCCGGACGCGGTCTTGTCCCCGATTCCTTTGACGCCGGGCAACCCGTCCGACGGGTCGCCGCGCAACACCGCGAGTTCGGCATAGGCTGCGCCGGCCCGGTCCAGAGGCACTCCGTATTTGTCCGCGACCAGCGCCGGGTCGTACAACTCGGCTTTCGCCAGGCCCCGACCCACATACAGCACCCGCACGGGTACGGGGGTGTCGGTGACGACCTGCAGCAGATCACGGTCGCCGCTGACCACCACCACCGGATCGGTGCGTTCGGTCGCGGCGAGAGTGCCCATCACGTCGTCGGCTTCGAAACCGTCGGCGCCGCCGGTGGCGATGCCTGCGGCGGCGAGGATGTCGAGGATCACCGGGATCTGCGGGCTCAGCGCGGGCGGGACGTCTTCGACGGTGCCGTCGAGAGAGTCGGCGGCGACGCGGTGCGCCTTGTAGCTGGGCACCGCCGCGACCCGGAATGCGGGCCGCCAATCCAGATCCAGGCAGGCGACCATCCGGGTGGGGCGATGGCGGCGCACCAACGTTGCGACCATGTCGACGAACCCGCGGATCGCGTTGACAGGGGTGCCGTCGGGGCCGGTGAGGGAATCGGGCACGCCGTAGAACGCGCGGAACCACAGGCCGGCGCTGTCGAGCAGCATCAGCGACGGCGTCCCGGTGGGAGGTGCGGAAGTGTCGGGTTCGGTCACGGACCTCATCCTGCCATCTGGGCTCGGGCATTAGGCTCGACGACATGAGCACCGCTGAGTCCCGCTTCCCCGCCGTCCGCTACGGAGCCCGACTGCGCCGCGCCGCCGAACTCGGTGCCGTCGCCGGACTCGATGCGCTCCTGATCACCCCCGGCCCCGACCTGCGTTATCTGATCGGGTCCCGCGCCGAATCGTTCGAACGCCTCACCTGCCTGGTGATACCCACCGACGGGTCGACCGCCGCGGTGGTCGTGCCGCGCCTGGAACTGGCGTCGCTGAACGAGTCCGCCGTCACCGAACTCGCACTGCCGGTACGCGACTGGGTGGACGGGCAGGACCCGTACGCGATCGTCGCGGAATTCGTCCCCGCCGGGGGGAAGGTCGCGGTGGCCGACGCGATGCCGGCGCTGCATCTGGTGCCGCTCGCCGCGACATTCGATCACGTCCCGGTGCTCGCGACACCGGTGATCCGGGATCTGCGCATGATCAAGGACAGTGACGAGATCGAGGCGCTGCGCCGCGCCGGCGCCGCCATCGACCGCGTGCACGCCCGGATGGGGGAATGGCTGCGCCCGGGCCGCACCGAAGCGCAGGTCGCCGCGGACATCACCGCCGCGATCATCGCCGAAGGCCACACCGAGGCCGCGTTCGTGATCGTCGGGTCGGGTCCGCACGGCGCCGACCCGCACCACGAGGTCTCCGACCGGGTCATCACCACCGGGGACATCGTGGTCATCGATATCGGAGGTCCGGTCGAACCGGGCTACAACTCCGATTCGACCCGCACCTACAGCATCGGCGAACCGGATTCCGCGGCCGCCGAGAAGATCGCGTTGCTCGAGGCCGCGCAGCAAGCCGCGGTCGACGCCGTGAAGCCGGGGGCGCGCGCCGAAGACATCGACGCCGCAGCCCGCGATCTGCTCGCCGCCGAGGGCCTCGCGGAGGCGTTCGTGCACCGCACCGGGCACGGTATCGGATTGTCGGTGCACGAAGAGCCGTACATCGTCGGCGGCAACACCGAACCGCTGCGGGCGGGCATGGCGTTCAGCATCGAACCGGGCATCTACTTCCGCGGCGAATGGGGTGCCCGCATCGAGGACATCGTCATCGTCACCGACGACGGCTGCGAATCGGTCAATCGGCGTCCGCACGGGCTGACGGTGTTGCCGGGCTGACGCTCGGCTCAGCACGGTGCAACCCGTGGTGGAGAATCAAGGCAAAATGCTGTAATGCGTTTAGTGCGATATCATCAACTGCACAGAACGCATGGGGAGGTATGTGATGCACCCCGACGCAGCAACACCGGAAGACATGGCGATGGCCGTCGCATCCGACCTGGCGCAGACTCGACGCAATGTCGCCGCCCTCGGCACGGCGATCCGCGCAGCACATCTGACGGCGGCATCGCCCGCGTTGGCACGGGCGGTGCAGGCCCAGCAGAACCTGTACGACCGCATCGATGCCGAGTTCGGACTGCTCACCAGCGCACAGGCCGCTGACCGGATGAGCTCTCGTGCCGTTGCCCGGCGGAACGCGGCCACGGCAGCCCGCCGTGAAGGGCGGTTACTCGCGCTGCGACGCGGAAAATACCTGCTGTACCCCGCCTTCCAGTTCGGTTCGGCCGGCATCCTGCCCCTGATCGCAGCGCTCCGCGACATCGGGGATCAGCACGGCTGGGATGAGGCGAGCCTGATCGAGTGGATGATGGCGCCGACGACCTACCTCGGTGGTGATCGGCCCGTGGACATCATCGACGATGCCGACCAGCTCCTGGCGGTCGCCACGGAAGCCTTCGGAGTCTCCTGGTGAATGCGGTCGGCGCGCCGCCGCAGCCGTTCGACGCCGACACGAACCCCCTAACTGCAGATCAACGCCTATATCGGGTGCACAACAACACTCGCACGGTCGGCGAGTTCAATCCCGGATTCGGTAGCCGAACCCGATTCGCGTTCTTCGGTAGACCCGCAGTGCCGGTCCTGTACGCCGCTGACACAGAAGAGGCAGCGCTGGCCGAGTCCTTGCTGCACGACATTCCAGTAGGCGGTGGCATCCTCCCGTATGCCGCATACGCGAACAAAGTGATGGGGAAGATCGAGGTGACCCGCAACCTGAAGCTCGCAAATTTGCGTGGCCTCGGCCTGCGTCGCCTCGGCGTGGAGGCCCGGCATGTCACCGATACCGAGGCCGATGAATACCCGCGCACCGTGCTGTGGGCGGAGGTCGCCCACGCTGCGGGCCTCGACGGGCTGGCGTGGACCTCCCGCAAATGCAACGACACCCGGGCCGTTGTCCTGTTCGGCGACCGCTGCAGCAACGCACTTCGGCAGGACAGCTCGTTCGGCCGCATCTTCCAGTCCGGCCCCGGCCTCGACTGGCTCATCGAGACCTGCGGCCCGCTGCACGTCGACGTCTTGCCGCCAGCGCCGAGATGAAGCCTCAGCACACGAACGCGGAACCCCGACGGTCGGCGGGGATGCGTTCGACGATACCGCCGGCGAACACCTCGTAGAGCGGCAGCGTCTCGAGATGTACATATCCGATGTGGCAGTCACACACCGCATTCGGACACGGACGCGGCCGTAGTGCGCGCAGGTAGGTGCCGTCGTAGAGGTTACCGAGCGGCGCCGCGGCGAAATGACAGCGCCGCACCAGCCCGTCACCGTCGACACTGATCACGCTCTCCCCTGTGCGACACGGCAGACCCGCCGCCGGGTGCGGGTGCGCCGAATACCCGAACAGCGGATCGAGCACGGTCCACACCGCCTCCTCGGCCGGGTCGTAACTGCGGCCTTCTTCGGCGTTGACCCACAGATAGGTGTGCTGGGGCAACGCCGCGCGCAGCGCGCGTGCGGCGTCGAGGTTGTCGGCGAGCCCGACGATCCCCACCGAATGCCGGATCCCGATCGCGTCGAGTTCGGCGGTACGCGCCACGAATTTCTCGAGGGTGGTTTCACCGGGATGGTAGGTGCACCACAGGGCGAGCCGGGTGGGGTCGGCGGCGGCGAGCCAGCCGGTGCGGCACGACAGGTTGGTCTGCACCGCGACGGTCCCGACGTGCGGGAGGTGCGACAGTGTCACCAGTGCGTCGCGGTACCACGAGCGGGTCAGCGCTTCGCCCCACGGGGTGAACAGGATCGAGAGCTGCCGATGCCCGTGCGCGTTGCGGGTGACCCAGTCGACGAACCGGGCGAGTGCGGCCCGGTCGGCGCGCAACGTGGCGGGACTGTCGCGGCGTTTCGCGAACGGGCAGTACGGGCAGTCGTAGTTGCAACTCGCCAACGGACCACGATAGAGAATCGTCAGCTCGGGTGCGTGCGGGCCGGTCATCGGGTTACGGCCGCGGCCATCGCTGCGCGGATCGAGGTCGACACCAGCCACGGCCCGATGACGTCGGAGTGGGCGAGCCCGTCGTCGGTCAACCGGATCCAGGTGCCACCGGCGGGATCGGGTCGGTGAGTGGCCCAGCCGCGGGCGGACAGCTCGCCGAGTTCGGGGATGTCGACGGTCGGGTCGGTGCCGAAGCGGGTGGTGTAGTCGGCGGTGCGCATCCCGTCGGTGCGCAGCAGGGTTTTGATCAGCCAGCGGCGGCGCTGTTCCTGCTCGTCGAGGTGCACGCCGACGGTGGCGCCGGTGAAATCGGTGGTGGCGCTGTACTCGTCCAGAATGGTGCGGACGGCGGGGATCCCGACGGCATAGTCGAAGGAATAGTGCAGGGTCTCGGTGTAGGAGCGGGCACCGCAGCCGAGCCCGATCATGCCGTCGTCCTGGCAGCAATAGTCGGTGTCGTCGCCGGGCACATCGACGCGACGGAACTGCCGCATCGACTGCTGTCGATATCCGGCGGCGGTGAGCGCCTCGACGCCCTGCCGATACAGGTCGAGGCGGTGAATGTCCCACTGTGGATCGCGCCGGTGCTCGTCGCCGGCGCGACGACCCAGCCCGGTCATCGGCCGCACATACAGCGGATACAGGTAGATCTCCTCGGGGCGCCGCGCGAGGGCGGTGTCGAGGGAGTACTGCCAGGTGTCGGGGGTCTGCCCGTCGATTCCGTAGATCAGGTCGAGGTTGACGACGGGGAACCGGCCATCCTGCAACCGGTCGAGGGCGGCGTCGACGTCGGCGCGGTGTTGGGGGCGGCCCGCCGCGTGCGCTTCGCGGTCGAGGAAGCTCTGGACGCCCATGCTGACGCGATGCACCCCGCGGTCGGCGAGCACCGTGAGCCGGTCCGCGGTGGCGGTGGCCGGGGAGGTCTCCACCCCGATCGGCAGGTGCGGCAGTTCGGGGGCGAATCCGGTGAGGATGTCCAAGAGGTCGTCGAGCTCGGCCGGTTCGAGATAAGTGGGGGTGCCACCGCCGATCGCGGCGGTGGCGAAGTGGGCGTCGCGGCCGGTCGCGTCGAGTTCGGCGCGGACCTGCTGAGCCTGACGACGCAGCGCCTGCAGGTAGTCGGCGACCCGGTCTGCGGGTGGGCGGGCGGTGGTGAACAGATTGCAGAAGCCGCAGCGCATCTCGCAGAACGGGACGTGCGCGTAGAGGAACAGGGACGACTGGTCCTGCTCGGCCCACACATCCCGCAGCCGCGGCGGCGGGTCGAGGGGCCGGTAGGCGCTCTTGTGCGGATACGCGTACAGATACCCCTGATACGGGGACGCGCCCAGATCGATGCCGATCTCGCTCATGCCGGTACCTCCGTCGTGGTCGGCAGGACGGTGTGCGCATACGGCACGGTCCACACGCAGTCGTGCGCGAGCCGATGCCCATGCCGGTCGTCGTCGCCGTAGGCGGTTCCGTGATCGGAGCACATGATCAGGAACACCGGCCGGGGCCCGGCGGTGAGCAGCGTGGTCAGCTTCGGGATCCGCGAATCGACGTATCGCAGGGCCGCGGCGTGGCTGGCCACGGTGTCGGGGCGACGGGTATCGGGGGTGCTGGCGAGGCCGTCGAGATAGAAGTGGTTGGGCTGATGCAACGCTGCGACGTTGAGGAACACGAACCTGGGCCGCGGATCGTCCACGGCGAGGCGTGAGCCGAGCACCTCGAGTTGGTGATCGAAGCCGGCGGGGTCGGTCACGCCGGTGGCCTCGCTCCAGTGGCTTTCCTCGAACAGGTCGGGCAGCACCGACCCGAGCGCGGTCTGCCGGTTGAAGAATCCGACGCCGCCGATGCACACGGTGCGGTATCCGGCGGCGGTGAGCGCACCGACGACGGTGGCCTCGTCGAACAGCCAGGTGCCGGACCCGAGGAGAGCTTCGGTATGACCGGGGAACTGTGCAGCGAACAACCGGTCGTGGTCGCTGCCGTCGGCCGGGGTGGGCAGGAAACCGGCGAAGAACGCCTGATGGGCGGGGAAGGTGAAGGTCGCGGGGGTGTGGCGGCGTTCCCACCGTCCACCGGGGAGCAGCGTGGCGAGGTTCGGGGTGCGGCCGGCGGCCAGTTCGGTGTCGGCGACATCGAAGCGCAAGGTGTCGAGGGTGACGAACACGATGTCGTGGGTGCCGACGACGTCGCGGAACGCGGGGATCTGGGTCATGCGGTGAAAGCTCCGGTCAGGCTGTGGATCTGGGCGTCGTACGTGTCGTGCTCGCGGTGGTGCAGGCCGGGCAGGTTCGGCAGCAGATCACCGAATGCGTTGACCTCGGCGACCGCCACCGGGATGGGCTGCGGCCCGCACGATGCGGCGCCCGCCCCGACGAGTACGTCGACCCCGACGGTGTTCATGCCGGGGAAGCATCGAGCGGCGGCTTCCGCGACGTCGAGCACCCGCCGCCACCCCACGTCGCCGAGCGCCGCGCGCAGTGTCGCGAGGTCGCCGCGGGTGTTGCCGAGGTGCAGGTTCGTCACCGGCCCGTGGGAGGTGCGCACCACCGCGTGGGTGGTGGTGCCGGCGACGACGAGGACCCGCACATCCACGGCCTTGCGGTGCAGGACGAGTTTCGGAAACCACTGTTCGATGTGCAGTCGCTGCGGGGCGAGCGCATCGATGAGGGTGCCGACGTCTGTTTCGCCGCGGAACGTGCCGGGCCGGAGGCTGTTGACCGGTCGTCCGTCGTGCCACCGCACCGGCCCGCGGGCGAGCACGTCCGCTCCGACGTCGCGTCCCCGCAGCTGCAGCGCAAGCACTCCGGACGCGGACGAACCATGGGCGGGTTTGACGAACACCCTGGTCCAGCCGCGGGCGCGCACTCTGCCACGCAGATCGGCCCAGCCGCGGACCGCGCTGGTACCGGGGGCATCGAGCGCGGCCGGTACCGGAACACCGGCGCCGTCCAGACGTGCATGGCAGGCGGCCTTGTCGAAGAGCACCCCGAGGTCGTCGGGATCGGCGGTCAGGTGTGCACCGGCCGCGGTGGCCGCTGCACCGAGCGCCGCAGTGGCGGTGGTGAACCCCCGATACCAGGCCGGGCCGGCGGTGATCGCGCCGCGCGGCGCGCAGTCAGGGGCGCCGCGCAGCAACCGGTCGACGACCGGGTCGTCGCCGGGGGAGTCGATCCGCACCAGCGTCGGCGCGGCCAGCGCCTCGGTGAGAACCGCACCCGCGCAAGCAGGTCCGTCGGCGAGGACGGCCTGCCAGCTCAACACCTGCGGCGCCGGGCGGCCCGCCCGGCGTAGCGCCGCGGTGAGCAAGGTGGTGCGGCGACTGCCCGGGTTTCCGACGACCAGCAGTTCGGCAGTGGGTGTCATTCGGAGACGGCCGTGTACAGGTAGACCTCGTCGTTGTATGTTTCGGGTTCCTGCCGGTCGGCGGCGGAGATCTCGATCTGCGGGTGCGCCGCGCGCAGTCGCGTCAACGCTTCGTCGGACACGAAATGATGGTCGAGGATCAGGGTGCGCACCGCTGCGAGATCAGCGACGGCGAGCGCATCGGCTCCGGTGTCGGTCAGCGTGCCGTTCGACAGGTCGAGCACGGTGATGCGCTGCAGGACAGGTGCCTGTGCCAGGGCCGCGGCGACGCGATCGGCCAGCTCGCTGTTGCGCAACCCCAGCCTGGTCATCGCAGGGAACAGGGTTCCGGCGAGCAGATCGGTGAGCGGCTCGAGGTCGGTGATGGCACCGTAATTGTCGACGCCGAGCCAGATCTCGAGGTCGGTGAGTGCGGGGGCGTCGATGGCGAGCAGCGGCTCGAGGTAGGTCTGTTGCAGACCACCGGATTCGACGGTCAGCGACCGCAAGCGGGGTAGGGCCGGTGTGGTGAAGGGGACCGGCTCGTTGATGGTCGTGGAGCTGCCTCCGCGGAGGTGGAGGGTGTGGAGGTGGGGGAACGCAGCAAGGACTGCGCCGAGGTCGCCCCAGTCGATCCAGGAGATTTCGGATTCCTCGAAGGTCATATCGCCGAGGAACAGGTGCCGCACCGCAGGGAACGCCGCGAGCAGCGGCACCGCCTTGTCGGCGGGCAGCGGATCGCTGGCTTCCGACCACTGGCCGAACACCAGCGCGGTGATCTGCCCGGCCCAGGACTGACCGGCGAGGGAGAGCAGGTCGTCGACGAATCCGTCGTCGCCGCGGTCCCAGTCGGTGGCGATCTTCCACGCGACCGCGGTCGGATCGGCGGGGGTGGTGGTGCCGGCGCTGTACTGCTGGACGGGGAGTCCAGCGAAGGTGCTGGTGGGGGTGTCGATCGTCACCGGTGATGCTCCGTTTCCGAGGGAGTGGGTCGGTCGAACTGTGCCGTCGGCACTTTATGTCAGGGTCCCGACGAGTTCTCGATGGAGCGGCCCGGCACACTGACGTCATGAGCAACACCACATCGGATTCGAGTTCGACCGCAGGCATCGTCGTCGTGTTCGGGGGGCGCAGCGAGATCGGTGTCGAGATCGCCGCGCGGTTGGCGCCGGGGCGCACAGTTGTGCTGGCCGCGCGCCGCGCCGATCACCTCGACGAACCGGTCGCGCAGGTGCGGGCCGCGGGTGCGACGGCGGTGCACACCGTCGAGTTCGACGCCGACGCCCTCGACACCCATGCGGCGGTGCTCGACTCGATCACTGCCGTGCACGGCACGATCGATGTTGCGGTGCTGGCGTTCGGGATTCTCGGGGACCAGGCTCGCGCCGAAACCGATCCCGCGCACGCGGTTGCGGTCGTGCACACCGACTTTGTCGCCCAGGTCGGGTTGCTCACGGTGCTGGCACAGCGCCTGCGCGCGCAAGGTAGGGGCCGCATTGTGGTGTTCTCCTCGGTCGCCGGCTGGCGCGTACGCCGCGCGAACTACGTGTACGGGTCGGCGAAGGCCGGTCTGGACGGGTTCGCGTCCGGTCTGGCCGACGCCCTGCACGGCAGCGGCGTGTCGCTGCTGTTGGTGCGGCCCGGGTTCGTAATAGGCCGGATGACCGAGGGGATGAGCCCGGCACCGTTGTCGAGTACCCCACCTCAGGTGGCGGACGCGACGGTGCGGGCGTTGCAGCGTGGTCGCGGTGAGGTGTGGGTGCCGGCGGTGCTGCGGCCGGTGTTCTTCGGGATGCGGTTGCTGCCGCGGGCGGTGTGGCGGCGGTTGCCACGGTAGGGCCGGGTTGAGGGCACGATCCGCGATCGCCGCGCGCAGTTCGACATTCGTCGCCACGCACTATGTTCGGTCCTGCGGCCACCCGCGGTTCGGCGAGAGCAGCGTGCGGAACCTGTTGTCTGCCGCGGTGACCGAATCGACGATCAGGGCACGGGCAGTCGGGCCGCCCAGATCTCCGGTTGCCGGTCCTTTCGATCCCGATACCGGCGAACGAGTCGTGGTGCGGTGGGCCGAGGTAGCCGACCACACCGGCGGGGTGATCCACCAGACCGTCGAGTGGGGCTCGCTGCTGCAGGCAGGCATCCACCACGGTGTCGGGGACGGCCTCGGCTTCGTCCGGAACCAAGAACCCGACGAAGGCGATATGCCGGAAGCGCAGTTCGCGGCCCTGGCCGAGGTCCTGGTGCAGCACACCAGCACTCCGTAAGGTCACCTGGGACAGCGGCGAGATCAACCCGCTACCGGCGCGCCCCTACGGACAGTGACCCCGAAGGTAGTCTCCGCTCCTGCGCACTCAGCTCCACATGCGTGGCGACGATCGTCACTCGGCGTCGATGGGTTGCACTCGAACAGCCACGAATGCGAAGCCCTCCAGCGGACGCTCGTCTTCTGCCACCATCGAGGATGTGCGGGTTTGTCGGTAGGTTGGGACATGGACGGTTTCAGGTATGTGATTTACCCTGTGATCAGGAGGTGCATTGATGTGACGACCGCCCATCCACGACCCGACCTCGCCGCCTATAACGAGTCCGCCCGAATGACCCAATCGGAGCTGGTCACAGCGCTGCGTGAGCTGCTCGGCGCCAAGCTCGTCGCGTATCTCGGGAAGGTGAAGGAAACCCGGGCTGTCCGCCAGTGGGCAGAGGGAACCCGCACCATCAACAACGAGACCGACGTCGAACGCCTCCGCATCGCCTACCGCGCCGCCCGCCTGATCGCAGAACGCGACACCCCGGCCGTGGCGCAGACCTGGTTCCAGGGCCTGAACCCGATCCTCGACGACCGGCCGCCGGCGCTCCTGCTCCGTGAGGGCGATCTCCCCGACGTCGGCCCGAAA
The DNA here is from genome assembly GCF_036327795.1 of Rhodococcus artemisiae. Lineage (NCBI taxonomy): Bacteria > Bacillati > Actinomycetota > Actinomycetes > Mycobacteriales > Nocardiaceae > Rhodococcus > Rhodococcus artemisiae. The sequence goes on along the minus strand of NZ_JAUTXY010000001.1, from coordinate 30,531 downwards.
GTGCTCGCAGCGGCGCGTCAGTTCGCGGCGGTCGGATGAACGCAGCCGACCGCACGCTGGTCCCCACCTCGCGCGGCGATGTCTGCTGCGCTCAGGTCCGGGGAGCTGCCGCGTACCGCGTCGGCTAGCCGCCGACCTCGTGGGAGTGGACGCCGTGGGAGTTCGCCACCGACGGCCGCTTCACCGGCCGTTGGGATGATCCGGCGGGGGTGTGGCGGACCTTGTACGTCGGCGCGACCCGACTGTCCTGCTACCTCGAGGTCCTCGCCTATGCCCGCAAGAGCGAGGAGTTGAGCGCTGCGCTCGACGACATCGTCGACGACGACGAGGACGAGTTCCCGACCATCGCGCCGGGCCGTGTCCCACAGTCGTGGATGTCGACCCGGGTTACCGGCCGCGGTGCGATCAGCGGATGGTTCGTCGTGCCCGGCGACGCCGAGTCGGTGGCGACACTACGGACCGCCTTCCGTGCCCAGGCGATCCGGCACGGTCTCCTCGACCTCGACACCGCGGCGATCCGCGACGGCCGGCCGCGCGCCCTCACTCAGGCGATCTCCCAGTGGGTCAACACTCTCACTGATCCGGACGGTGAGCCGGTGGCTGGGATCCAGTTCGAGTCACGGCACGGTGACGGCCTGGTGCTCTGGGCGCTGTACGAGCGTCCCGGGGACGGGACGGTCAGCAAGAATGTCACGGTGCAGGACTACGGCCTCATCGAGGAGCACGACCCCGACCTGATCGAAGCGATGCGACTGCACAACCTGGCCTGGGAGGGCGACTGAATCGTCCAGCAGGGCAGCTGCTGTCGGCCACAATTCGTGTCACCTGCGGGGATGGGTTTCCTGACCGATATCAGAACGAGAGCGACAGAACCATGGCGTTTCGGCACCGGGCGAACCGTCGTACCGAGCCGGTGCCCGCCCACCGCTTCAGTGCCTCCGTCCCCACAAGCACTTCCGGATCGTCGGTGACCTTCACGACGGCGGGTTGCCCGTCGTGAGTGGCGGGGCAGAGCAACGATGTGCTGCAGGTGCGGGTGGGACGGAAAACGGCTGTGGCACGAACCGATCCTCGCAGACCCGCGGGGTGTCGACTCGTTCGACGTATGTTCTGCGTCCGCCTGCCGCGCCCGATTCGTGCGACTACTGGTCCTCTGCCAGCTGGGCTCGGATCCGGCGTTCGATGAACAGTGGGATGAACTCGCGGATGGGGCGGTTGTAGAAGTCTTCGTGTGCGCGTTTCATCATCGCCTTGACCTCGTCGTCGGTCAGGTGCGGATAGTCCCTCTTGATGGCCGACGCGACCTCCTTCAACGCTGCGGCCTCTTTCGCTGCTGCGTTGGCCTTTTTTGAACCCATGCTGGAAAGTCGACCATCGATCGATGAACGACAGGTTGCCATTTCCTGGCACTCCACGGAAACTTCGGGGCGATCCGGCGGCATTTCGAACCTGCCGTGGGCGACCCAGGCCCGACTGTTGTACGCGGCGCGTCCGCTGGCCCGGTATCCGAACGTCGCCGAGCACATCTACCGCACCGGGTGCGCATGAACTCGTCGAGGCGCTGGAAACCCACTGGACGTAAACCTGCTGCGCAGTACGAGCAGCAGGAATCGGGTTGTCATCTGCGATGCGTGCCGGAGTCAAGCGCATACTGGGCCGATGCAGTCGTCGTTCTTCGATGCCCTCGATGCGCTTGCCCGCTCGGCTCAGATCCGAATCGACCGGCGCGAAGGCTCTGCGCATCCACGATTTCCGAACGTGATCTATCCGCTGGACTACGGTTTCCTCGACGGCACCACCGCTGCCGATGGTGGCGGCGTGGACGTATTCGTCGGTAACTGTGCGGGTGCCGGTGTCACCGCGGTCGCGCTCACAGTGGACGCCGGCAAACGTGATGTGGAGGTCAAGGTTCTGCTGGACTGCACTCCCGGAGAGATCGATGGGGTTTCCGCGTTCCTGTCCGGGACGCTCCGCCTCGGGAGGACGATCGTTCACCGCTGAGGATTCACCGCCGGCACCGACCGTATCCGGGGGAGGGGACACCATGACCTGGTCGAGGCGCCACGTCGTATCCGCGGTGTCGGTGCTGTCGGTGCTGTCGGTCCCGGCCGTGACGTCGGCGTGCGTCACGGCCGATGTCACCGGATCCCATGTCGCCGATTCCGAGCGAACGGCGCGGGGAACTTGTGTTCGTGTCGATTCGTTCTCCGGGCAACTGCGGGTGGGGGATCCGGCGTCGGCGCGACCCACCGTCGTGCCGGGTGACCGGCCACTCGAACTCGGCGAGAGCGTCCCTCCGGTGATCCACCCGCTGCTGGAGTCGATCGAATTCGGCGAGGACGACACCGTTGTCTTCACACTCAGCGGCGATGGAGCGGTCGGCTGGTCGGCCCGGTTCGTGCAGGAGCCCCGACTGCGGGCCACCGATGCCGCCGTCCCGATCACAGGCTCGTGCATTCTGCAGATCGACCTGAGTGGAGTGGACACCGACGTTTCCTGGCACGACGCCGCGCTGCCCGTACGGCTGTCACCCGAGGGCAACGCCTCCGCCGTGGTCGAGGTCCTGAGCTATCCCAGCAGCGCCACCATCGCCCAGTCCTACCTCGGCACCCGCACCGGTGCGCCGACCGTGACAGTCGACTCTTCCTCCGAGACAGGAACACTCACCATCATTGTCGCAGCGGAGGACGGATGAGGCTCACTCATGCAACCGCGGATCACGCGACGCGTCGACATACACGGCCGGGCAGCCGTCGACTCGCGCACCCGGGCGCAGTTCGTAATGCCACGGCTCGTTCGCGTAGATCTGGCACAACCCGTACTCGGCGCCCCGCTCGGACAACCACATCGTGACATCCGAATGCCCGACATCGATCGCGTCCCCGCGCACATGGGAGGAGGTCTCCGCGGTGGCGACCCACCGCGAGGCTTCCTCCACCGAGCCGTACTCGGCCACCGCCTCACGAAGCAGTTGCTCCTGATAGGCGGGGGAACGCCAGCCACTGTTGACATAGAACACGATCCCGTCGGCTGCCGCATCCGTCGCGGCACTGCGCAGCGCCTCGAGCAGATCGGGATCGAGGCCGGCGACCGCAGGGACGTCGTCGTCGAACACCGTGACGTCGCCGCGCACATCGCCATCGCCGCGCGCCGCGTCGCCTGATCGAGCTCCACCTCCACGCTGGTCGAGCATCGCGGCAGGGGTCTTCGTGTCATCGTCGACGGTTCCTGGTCTCGTGTCATCGTCGACGGTTCCTGGTCTTGTGGCAACGAGCAGGGCCCCGGCGACCGCCAGTGCGACGAACACTGCCGATCGGCGACCGCGCGGTCCCGTTCGTGTCGAGTGGCTGGAATACATGGCCCCAACCAACGCCACCTCGTGTTGTCGGCCCGTACGCAGATTTCGATACATCCACGATATGAGTCGGCTCGTAGCATCGAAGGCGTGCGCGTGTTGATCGTCGAGGACGAGCCCTACATGGCCGATGCCATCCGCGACGGCCTGCGCCTCGAGGCCATCGCTGCCGATGTCGCCGGGGACGGTGCCACCGCACTCGAACTGCTGAGCATCAACGCCTACGACATCGCCGTCCTCGACCGCGACATCCCCGGACCGTCCGGTGACGTCGTCGCCGAGCGCATCGTCGCCTCGGGAAGCGGCATACCGATCCTCATGCTCACCGCCGCCGACCGGCTCGACGACAAGGCCTCCGGATTCGAGCTCGGCGCCGACGACTATCTCACCAAACCGTTCGCGCTCCGCGAGCTCGTGCTCCGGCTTCGCGCCCTCGACCGGCGGCGTGCTCATCACCGGCCGCCCGTGCGCGAGATCGCGGGTCTGCGGCTGGACCCGTTCCGCCGCGAGGTCTACCGCGACGGCCGCTACGTCGCCCTCACCCGCAAGCAGTTCGCCGTGCTCGAGGTCCTCATGGGCGCCGACGGTGGCGTCGTCAGCGCCGAAGAGTTGCTGGAGCGAGCGTGGGATGAGAACGCAGACCCGTTCACCAACGCTGTGCGCATCACCGTCTCGGCGCTCCGCAAACGCCTCGGCGAACCCTGGTTGATCGCCACCGTGCCCGGCGTCGGTTACCGCATCGACACAGGACAGTACGCCGACGACGGGGGAGCGGAGCGTGGATAGGGGCCCAGGGTTGAGCGTCCGCCTCAAACTCACGCTCAGCTACGCCGGATTCCTGGTGGTCGCGGGTGCCTTGCTGCTCGCTGCCGTCTGGGTGTTCCTCCTGCGAGGGTCGAACAGTCTGTACGTCCCCGACCTGTCCGACTTCCTACGCGTCTTCGACCCAAGAAGTTTCGGCCCGGCCGTCTTCGTCCCGGCAGCAATACTGGTGCTGGCGTTCTTGCTGGTGTTCGGTCTCGTGGGCGGGTGGATTCTGGCCGGTCGGATGCTCGCCCCGCTCACTCGCATTGCCGACGCCACCCGCATGGCCGCAGACGGGACGCTCTCCCACCGGATCCGGCTACCCGGCCGCCGAGATGAATTCCGCGAACTCGCCGACTCCTTCGACACCATGCTCGCGCAGCTCGAAGCCCACGTCGCCGAACAGCAGCGATTCGCGGCCAACGCCTCCCACGAATTGCGCACCCCGCTGGCGATCACCCGGACCCTTCTCGACGTCGCGAACGACGACCCGAACCGCGACACCGGCGAACTCCTCGACCGGCTGCGCGTGGTCAACGGCCGAGCGATCGAGCTCACCGAAGCGTTGCTTCTGCTCAGCCGCGCCGACCAGCGGTCCTTCACCCGCGAACACGTCGATCTGTCCCTGCTTGCAGAGGAGGCTGCCGAGACGCTCCTTCCCCTCGCCGAGAAGCGCGGCATCACCCTCGACGTCTCAGGAAGCATCACCCCGCTCGTCGGATCACAAGCGCTGCTGCTGCAGATGACCACGAACCTCGTGCACAACGCGATCGTCCACAATCTCCCCGACGGCGGCGCCGTGTCGGTGGCGACCACGTCGTCGCGCGGGTCGGTGGTGCTCGCCGTCGCGAACACCGGCGACCGACTTGCGCCGGAGCTGGTCTCGACACTGACCGAGCCGTTCCAACGTGGCAGCGAACGCATCCACAGCGACCAGGCCGGTGTCGGACTCGGGCTGGCAATCGTCAAGAGCATCGTACGAGCCCACGACGGGCACCTCACCCTCACGTCACGGCCCACCGGGGGCCTCACCGTCGCGGTGCATCTGCCAGGCCCCGTGCCACATGGTGCCGTGTGACGATGCCTTCCGTGGCGATCAGCAGGGCCGACCCGCCGCTCAGTCCCCCCGCACCGGAAGCCGACGAGGGCCCGGCCCCTCCTTCGCGAGCACGTCGCCGGGATTCGCCAACGGACAACTCTTCAGACTCAGACATCCACACCCGATGCACCCCGAGAAATCGTCACGCAGCTCGGTCAACGCCTCGATACGGCGGGTCAACTCGTCGTGCCACATCAGCGACAGACGCGCCCAATCCTCCGCAGTCGGGACCCGACTGTCAGGAAGCGAATCGAGGGCCTTCTTGATGTCCTCCAAGGACACACCGACCCCCTGCGCGATCCGGATGAACGCCACCCGACGCAACGTGTCGCGCCGATAGCGGCGCTGATTGCCGGAAGTGCGACGACTGTCGATCAGCCCTCGGGACTCGTAATAATGCAGTGTCGACACCGCGACACCGGAACGCTCCGACAGCTGCCCGGGTGTCAGCCACACTCCAGCAGTCATCAGAGCCTTCCTGCCTAGGACAACGCACGTGCCGATCCGGTGTGCTGCACAGTACCGAAACCTCGCGCGCGCAGCACGGAACGGGTGGCACCCCGACGCCACCCGCCCGCCCGATCGTTCAGCGACGGCCGCGATAGAACCCCCGAATGTCCTCGGCGAGCAGCCCCGTCTCCAGATGTGCCGCGTAATGACCACCCGGCGCGTCGTACAGATTCCACGACACGATGTTCCGGTGATCACACTCGGCGAACTTGCGCACCCCCGTGAAACCGAGCCCGCCGTATTCGTCGACCAGTAGAGCGCCACATTGTTGACGTCCTCCCGGCCGTGAACGACCGGGATCCCTACCGCGACACGCCATACCGCTTCGGTGGGTTCCTGTTTCACCGGGACTCGCCTTCTGCTAGACGGCAGGACTTACGGTCCCTCCGCAGGCGTTTCGCCTCTCCGCACGCCCTGCGGCGAGAATGTTGAATGCAGCATTGAGATCACGATCGTGGACCACACCACACAGGCACGTCCACTCCCGGATCGACAACGGCTTCGGCCCGTCGATCCGACCACACGCCGAGCAGAGCCGACTCGACGGGAACCAGCGATCCACCCTCACAAAGGCCCGTCCGTACCGACGCGCCTTCTCCTCGAGCATGGTGGTGAACATGCCCCTTCTCCTTGCCGGACAGGGTCCGCTGAGCCTTACCGAGCGTGCGTTCCGCACGCCGCAGAAACTTCTGCGACGCAATAATCTTGCCGTCCTACATGACCGCAAACGTTGCCAGACCCAGGTCGATTCCGACCTCGGCGTCGACTTCGGGCAGCGGTTGCTGGTCGACCTCAACGACCGTGTCGCCGCGGCCCACGGCCGCGACGACATCGATGTCGGTTTCGAGGCTCAACAGTTCCGTGAGTGCCTCCCTCAGGACTCGAACATCCTCGGCGAGTAGCACCCGAATCATGGAGGCCTCTTCCTCTCGGCTGCGCGTGGTGGCGATATGACTATCCCATCACCCACCACCGGATGGGCCCGCGCTCACGGGCGGGTCTCCGGGTCGCTCACAGATGTTCACCGAGTGCCTGTAGTCGAGTCTCTTCGATATCGAGGCGGTGCTGTGCTGCGTTGAGTGTCTTGGAACTGTAGGTTCCTCGACTACGGGCGTCGAGGAGAGCAGCCCGCTCGGCCGCGATCGTGAGCAGCCTCAGCCGGACGTACTCTTCACGCCGAGTGTCGTGTTCCGGGTCGGGGGTGGTGCCGCGGGCCTCACGCTTGCCGATCAAGCTGTCGCTCCGGACCTGTTCGACCACATCCGGTTCGGCTCCGTCGGCGCCGGCCACGAGTGCCTCCTCGCCCGCATCTGCCAGCTCGGACAGCAGGTCACCGTACTCGGTGCGGAGCCGCTCCGAGTCATCACCGGGGATCTTCACCCATCGGATCACCATCGGCAGTGTCAACCCTTGGAGCAGCAACGTGGTCACGGCAACGACGAAGGCGATCAGAATCAGCTCGGCGCGATACGGGGTGTCGCTGGGGAGCGACTGAGCAGCTGCGAGAGTGATGGCGCCGCGCATGCCCGACCATGCGAGCACCACACCGCTGCGCCAGCCGAGAGTTTCGGTGACCAGGAAATCCATATCGGCGCTGGCACGGTCGAAGCGTCGCTTGACCATTGCCCGGCGGCGCGGGTGCAGGCCGGAATCCTCGTGGTGCTGCGCTAGCCGTTCCCTCCGGCGTTCGAGGATGGGGCGGGTTTCGGCGGCCTTCCGCTCGTCTCGTTTGAGGAGGGCGACGAGCGGGACCACGAACAGCATTCGGACCGCGATGACGAACACGGTCGCGATGAGACCGATCAGCAGACCCTGACCGGTGGGGAGTCCGGCGTGTTGAACCTCGTCGAGCAGGTGCTTGAGACTCAATCCCGTGATGAGGAAGATCGCGGACTCGAGGAGGAAGGCGACGGTGTGCCAGTTCGTTTCCTCGGTGATGCGATCCTCGGCACCGAGGTATCTGGGGCCGAGGTGGCCGGTGACCACACCTGCGACGACCACCGCGAGCACCCCGGACGCGTCGAAGTGCTCGGTCGGAACGAACGCGACGAACGGGATCACGAACGAGACCGCGGTGTTGAGCACGGAGTCCTTGAACCAGGCGCGCACACGGACGTTGACGATACCGACGACAATGCCGATGACGGTGGCGACCACCACTGAGGAGAGGAAGTCGCCGGCGACGTGCCACAGCGACACAGCACCGGCCATCGCGGCGATCGCCGATCGCAGCAGGACCAGTGCGGAGGCGTCGTTGACGAGTCCTTCGCCTTCGAGCACGGTCAGCAGGCGTGACGGCAGACCGAGTCTGCGTCCCACCGCGGTGGCGGCGACCGCGTCGGGTGGGCTGACGATGGCTCCGAGGGCGAAGCATGCGGCCCACCCGAGGTCGGGAATCAGAAGGTGGAACAGCACGCCCGCGCCTGCGGTCGTGACGATCACCAGCAGGACGGCGAGTCCGCTGATGGCCTTGAAGTTTCGGCGGAAGTCCTGCGCGGGCATGGTAACGGCCGCCGAGTACAGCAGTGGAGGCAGGATCCCGGCCAGGATCAGTTCGGGTTCGATGTCGACGTCGGGTACACCCGGCACGAAGCTCAATATCGTTCCGAAGACCACCAGCATCAGGGGAGCGGCCAGCCCGAGTCGCTTCGAGAAGGCCGCGACCGAGACGATGCTGGCGACACCCATGATCGCGATCAAGGTCAAGTCCATCCGACTATTTTCCTACGACCACGCTGGAGTCTCGTCACGGCCCTGTGCCAGCAGGGCCCGTAGGGGAGTAGCGGTACGAATTCGGACGGCACGCAAAGGTGGAGGAGGGGCGTTGTTCCCACACGCCGGGCCGTGGGAACAACGGCCGAGGCAGGGCACGGAAATACGAGGGCCGACCGCGGTGAGGCGGACGGTGCGCACCATCGCCGCCGCCGTCGTGCGCGAACCCGTGTACCGCTCGGCGACTTATTTCCAAATCCTGTGCTGCACAGCCTATTTCATGGATAATGGTGATTATCCATCAAGATCGACTCGAGCGGGGTGACGGCGCAGTGGGGGCGGGCCTACCGACTCTGCGCACCGACACTCGGCGACGCGGGCAATCGGCACATCTGCCCGCACAGTCACCGAGATGTCGACGCGCGACGTCATGCGCCCGGCGCACACGCAGGCGAGCCACGCGCGGGAGATGAACCGGGCGACGCCGGGTCGACATGGAGCGCGAGGCCACATCGACGCTCATGGAAAGCCCGCGATGGAAGGATTCGTCGGCCGATCCTTACCGAAAGGAAAGCAGTCGGGATGTCACTGGGCGACGCATCATTCGCGGCCCGAACCCACCCCGGGTAGCGATCGGGCAGCCCCAGATCTCGACGACTTGACATAATGTACATTATCGGCAAAAGTGCGACCTGCGGTTTTGCCGCATTATCGCCGCCTTCGGCGTTTCCTGGCGCCCTCGGTGCACACCCGCACTACGCGTTCGTCGGTGCACACTGTGTCGCCGCGTTCGTCGTCTACACCCGTTGCCGGCATCGGTGCGGAGTTGGCGCGCCGACCCGACGCTCGGCGCGGTTGCGGATCACGCCCGGAAGTCCGGGATGTGCCACGCCCGGGCTCGAGCCCCGATGCACCTTGTCCTCATCTGGCGCGAATTGCCGCTTCGGCGCACCCTAGCCCGAATCTTCTGACCTACTCCCCGATGTCCGCCAACCCATCGTTAGAAATGTCACGTGACGTTTCTAACGATGGGTTTCCCGATTCAGTGGGACGCCTCCAACACCAGGTTGAACGGCGTTTCGGTGGCCCGCCGGAAACTGCCGAATCCCGCCTCGGCCGCAACCTCGGCGAGGCGCTGCTCGCCAGCCTGTGCGCCGAGACCGAGCGACACCGGCTGAGCGAGCGACGACGGCGTGCACAGTACCGTCGATGCCGCGTAGTACATGCGCCCGACCGGATTGAGATTCTCGGCGAGACTGTCGTGCGCAAACGGTTCGACGAGCATCACAGTGCCATCGTCGGCCAGTGTCTCGTGCGCATGTCGCAGTGCACCGACCGGATCGCCCATGTCGTGCAAGGAGTCGAAATAGCAGACCAGATCGTAGCCGTCACCCGGGTAGTCGGCCGCCGACGCGACAGCGAAATCCACATTACCGAGTGCCTGTTCGGTTGCCAGTTCTCGTGCGCGCACGATGGATCCCTCGTGGTAGTCGAAGCCGTGCACGGTCGAATTCGGGAAGGAGTGCGCGATGAGCGTCGTGGACACGCCGTGACCACATCCGATGTCGGCCACCTCGGCACCAGCTATGAGTTTGTCGACAACGCCGTCGAGCGCCGGCAGCCAGGAATCGACGAGATTGGCGCGGTATCCCGGCCGGAAGAACTGTTCGGTGCCGGTGAACAGCCGTGTCATGCTCGTGCCAGCCGAATCCCTCTCCCCTACGGATTCGTTCGGTGATCTTCTCCCGGTCCTTGAACACCGCGCTGATCAGGTGGTAGCCGCCGGCGAGGTAGACCGGGCTGTCCGCGCGGGCGAGCGCCATCGCCTGCTCCGGTGACAGTGTGAATGTTCCAGTGCTCGCGTCGTGCATGAGATATCCGCTCGCGGCCTGCGCCGACAGCCATTCCCGCACATAGCGTTCGCGCACGCCGGTGCGTTCGGCCAGTGCATCGGCGGTCAGTGGTCCGTTGCCGTCGAGTGCTTCCCAAAGCCCCAGGTCGACCCCGATCAGGACCAGTGCGCCGTTCATCGCGGCACCCATGTCGGTGACCAGTTGCCCGAGTGTCTGCTCCAGCTTGCTTTGGTCGATTTCTTCCATGTCAGGTGTGGTCATCACACACCCCCTTTGGATAGTGATGTGCATCATATTCTAGGCGTTCGGAGGCTCGACTCCTCCGCTGCACTCGAGCATCGTCGCCGCAGCCCCGACGATCGCGAACTGCGACGGAGCGCCGGCAATGGGTGACCATCGACCCTGACCGAGCGGCCTCGGAACAGGTTACGCTGAGGAAACTTTCGTCCGAGGAGGCAATGTTGAGCCATGAAGTGAAGATGATCGTGCTGTCGACCGACGATCTCGACGAGTCGATCAAGTTCTACGGCGACACCCTGGGCATGGGTCTCAAATTCCGCGACGGCACGCATTTCGCCGCCCTCGACGGTGGTGGCGTCACCCTGGCGCTCGCAACCTCGGTCGACCATCCGATCCACGGGCAGGTCGTCGTCGGCATCAAGACCGACGACGTGGACGGCGCCGCGAAGGCCATCGAGGAGGCCGGTGGCGGCATCGTGAAGGGCCCGTACGACGATGCGCACGAGCGCCGCGCGGTGGTGTATGACAACAAGGGCAACGGCTTGGTGTTCTACAGCCCCCTTCCTCGCTGACCGACTTCCCCTTCGGTGCCCGGCCGGTCCATCGTGATGGGTCGGCCGGGCGCTTTCCGTTGCATCCCGCTACAATCGGTAGCAGTCTGCAACAAGAGGAGGTCGTGATGGCCACGCACACCGACAAGGTCGCCCGATTCGACGCCGAACTCGTCGACAGCGCCATCGCCGAGGGCGGGCGGCAGAATCGCACCGGTCGCCAGCAACTCGAGTACTGGGCGCGGATCGGGCGGGCCATGACCGCCCACGAGACCGCGTCGCTGCGCCGGGTGCGCGACGCATTGGCCGGCTCCCGCCCGACCACCGATCTCACCGATGCCGAAGGGCGCCTGTTCAACGCGGAGATCGACGCCCGACTTGCCGACCATCTCGCGGACACCGACTATCCCGGCGTGCTCGCCGCGCGCGGGATCACCACGGTTGTGCTCGACGATGAGGGTCGTCTGGTCGAGCGGCATCCGGATGGAACGACTCGTGTGCTCGACGACGCATGAGGCGTCTGGATCTGGTGGTCGGCCCCAACGGCGCCGGTAAATCGACGTTCGTGGAGTTGTCTCTCGTTCCCCTGCTGCCGCGCAGTGTGTTCGTCAATGCGGATGTGATCGCGCGGGAGCGCTGGCCGGATCGAGCCGAGGAAATGTCGTACGAGGCGGCGCAGGTGGCGGCGACGGTGCGGGACCGGTTCATCGCCGAGGGACGTTCCTTCATCGCGGAGACGGTGTTCTCGCACGAGTCGAAGCTCGAGTTGATCGACCGGGCGCAGCGCGCCGGATTCGTAGTGGTGTTGCACGTGATGGTGGTGCCCGAGGCCATGTCGGTCGCGCGTGTGGCGCACCGGGTGTCCGCGGGTGGGCATTCGGTGCCGGACGACAAGATCCGGGCGCGGTATCGACGATTGTGGCCGCTGGTGGTCGAGGCGATCCGCCGCGCGGATCAGGCGACGGTGTACGACACGGCTTCGGGGACGCCGGCGCCGGTGGCGCGGTTCGCGGCGGGCGGGCCGGTCGGGGCGGTGCGGTGGCCGGTATGGGCACCGACGACCCTCGCTAAACTTGGGTAATATGTTCTGGCGCAATGATTTTCCAAGGGGAATACATGATTGAGTTGGCTCAGCCGCTCGCAACGGTAGTCGCCGGCGGAGGTGTCGTCACGGCGGCCGTGCTCGTCTCCAGACGTGCAGCCCTGAACCGTCAGGTCGATATCTCACATCATGAAGAGATGAGAGGCCACCACCGGGATCGCCTAAGAGCAGAACGATACTCTGCATGTTCAGAGCAACTGGGACACACCTCCCCCGCTGTCCGTATGGCTGGAATTTACGGAATGCTCTCGCTCGCGGACGATTGGGTGTCGTCAGGGAACGATAGCGAAGCGCAGACCGCCATCGACGTAATCCGACGGTATAACTGCGGTCGTCCACCCCAAGACCTCGCGGATCTGCGGAGTGAAATGTTCGTCCGGAAAGTAGTGATCGAAGAGTTGTCACTGCGATCGAGTTGGTGGACTCGCGCTCGCGGAGTTGCTCCGCCCAAAACGAACGTGCCTCATCTGTCGCGTTTATCTCGCTGGTCGCACCTGAAAACCGACCTGAAATCGTCAGTTCTTCCGTCGATCGACCTACGGCACGGACGCTTGGCAGGTGTCGATCTCAGTCGTTCAGATCTGTCGAACGCGGACTTGTCGAGATCCGATTTCGAAGCGGCAAATTTCACGGACGCTTCCCTCTTGAATGCCAGTTGCGGGGAGATGTATGCGCGGTACGCGTATTTCGAGAACGCCGACTTCAGCGGGGCTGATCTGAGCAACGCAACCCTGACGAATGTGAATATGGACAGCGCAAACATGTCGGGTGCTGATTTACGCGGCGCGAATTTGATGGGCTCTGATCTCTTGGAGGTCAACTTCGACGGCGCCGATGTCGATGGTACCGAATTCACTGAAGACCAGTTCGAAGACCGTGAAGACCTCAAGAGCCTCGTTCGCCGCGGCGCCCGCGTTGCGCCTGCCCACCGCGCCCACGCCACCATTATCAGGATGGGCAACTCGTCGAGTACGGAGACTGAGGTGGACGGCCCGATCCACTCGGATTGAACTCTGACGCAAGCGCCCGATGCGAGCCTCTGTTCCTCGCCGCGATATCGGTAAGGAGAGGGGCCTGCTCGCGGGCTGATAGAGCTGAGATTGTTCCGGGCCGGTACCGTGCGGTGACGATACCAGCCCGGAATGATCTGCGATGCTACTGCATGATTGTGAACGGCAGCACCAGCCGCGACGGGTGCGCGGCGTCGCGGTAGATCTTGTGGGTCACCGGGCGCCCGACCGGTACGTGGAAGGCATCCGGCGGCAGCAGCGCGTTGTGGGCGTCGAACAGCGGCTCGTTGCACGACAGCTCTGCCACGATCTTGTGGCCGGGCAGGATCGTGGCGGCGAACGGATATACGCGCAGTACGTATTCCTCGATGACACCGGGTTCGACCGGCACTTTGCGGGTCAGCGGGTGGACGGGGCTGCCCGGCGTCGAGTGTTCGGGGTCGAGTTCGCGCATCGATGCTTTGAGGTATGCGGTGGTCAGGAGCTGGCGGGGGCCGCCGGGCCGTTCGTTCCAGAGCCGCATGATCCAGTTCGTGTCGTCCTGGTCGATCGCTGCGAACAGATGGAACGCGCCGGTACCCATGAGCTCGGCCGACTCCTCGAACACAGCGGTCGACCAGCTGAGAATCTCGACCTTGTCGGTCACGGTCAGCGGTGCCTGGAAGAATCCGTCGGGGGCGGCGTGTTCGACTCCCATGGCTTCGGGCTCGAAGGACAGCGTGCCTCGCGGCCGCAGGAACAGCTCTCGATGTTCCACCGGCTTCGGCGGGAAGGCGTCGCCTTCGGCGTATTTGCGGGTGCCTTCGACGAAGACGGAGACGGCCGGTTCGGTGTCGATGCCGTTGTCGATGCCCTTGAGCCACTTGTCGTACCAGCGGAACATCTTGTCGTGCTCTTCGATGAAGGGGCGCGACTGCATGGGCGGGTAGGGGCCGATGGTGAGCTTCTTGTTCGCCGCGGGTATGCGGTCGAAGCATTCGATAGTGCCGTCCATCGTCCATCCGCGGCCCTGGTCGATCTGCAGCCAGACGGGGATGTCGATGTTCTCGGCGAGGTTGACCGGGTTGCGTTCCTCGTACCAGTCGCCGTCGACGTCGTTCATGACGATGTCGAACCAGGCCTCGTGGTTCGTCGGGTAGTACAGGGTGTGGACGAGGTTCGGCCAGGCCTGGACGTCCGGGTCCTGCAGTCGTTCTGTGACGAGTTTCTCGATCTCCTCGGCCGAGTGGGTTTCGAGCATGCGGGACTTGACGCGGTCGGTGAACGCCCAGCCGGAGTCGCCGCCGCGGCCCTCGCGGGCGGCGCGGGGCATGAGCCACATGATGCCGCCGTGGTAGGTCGTCTCGTAGAAGTCGTAGTGGCCGCCGGAGACGAAGATGGCCTTGAGTGACGGCGGGCGTTCGGCCGCGGCAAGGACCTGCATCGACCCGAAGTAGGAGATGCCGATCATGCCGACGTTGCCGTCGCACCAGGGCTGTGCCGCGACCCATTCGATGAAGTCGTAGGCGTCCTGTCCGAGGGGCACTCCCCCGGCATTGTAGTTGCCGATGTGCTCGCCTTCGGATCCTCCGGAGCCGCGCAGGTCACCGATGACGTGGACGTAGTCGTTCGCGACGACGCGCGCGATGTCACCGGCCTCGATGCAGCCGTCCCACATCGGCGACGGGCGACGCTGCGGGGGCATGGTGAGCGCGAGTGCCTGCAGTTCCTTGCCGTAGGGGCTCAGCGCGACGAGTGCCGGTCGCGGCGTGACCGTGTCAGGTTCGTCGACGGCGCGGTAGGCGTCGGCGACCAGGGTGATGCCGTCTCGCATCGGGATCCGCAGGTTCTTGGTGACGGCGATCTGTTGTTCGCCGGCCCGGATGGTCTTCCAGGTGCTCTGTGTCATCGCTGCTCCTCGGGCTGGTACTGGCGGTCTCGGTACTCGACGGTGTAGCCGTGCATCGAGGTGAAGAACGGCGACGGCTCGAGGGTCGGATCGTTCGTGTAGCCGACCGCGTCGGCGACCGGTGTGAACGGCGAATAGGGGGAATCGGTGTCGTGGAGGCCGGCGCACAGGCAGTGGTGGGCGGCCGCGCCGACGCGGCCCTCGATGTCGAGGCTCTCGTGGAGGGCTTCGGCGGCCTGGTCGGCGTCGAGTCGGACACCGTAGGGGGTGCCGTCGGTCCGCTGGTAGGGGTGGCCCAGGTAGAGGTGTCGGGGCCGGATCTCGTCGCGCAGGTACGCGAGGCTGCGCCGATAGGCTGCCGGGTCCGTGAAGCCCGGGAACCCGTTCGCGGCGCCGTGGACCTGCACGGCGTCACCGACGAACGCGTCGTTCTGCCCGTCGAGGACGTAGGCGACCGAGCCGGGTGTGTGTCCGGGGATGGCGTGGACGGAGACGGTCACCTCACGTCCGTCGACCGAGCCGAGGCGGATCTGCTCGCCGCCGTGGACCACCATCGTGGGCTCCATCTCGCCGGAGATCACCGCGTGGCCCGCGGCGGTGACCTTCGCGACGCCTTCGGGGTCGTGCAGATATCTGCCGCGACCGGCGAGGTATTCGTCGACGTGGGTCTGTCGTGAGCGCAGAAACGGTGCGTCGGCGGCACCGATGACGACCTGTGCTCGGCGGCCGGTCATCTCCCACAGGGCGTATGCGCCGCCCATGTGGTCGATGTGGCCGTGGGTGAGCAGGATCCACTTCACGTCTTCGATGCGCCGGCCGAGCTTCTCGAGTGCCGGTTTCATTCCGTCGGCTGGGGAGGACGCGATGCCGGTGTCGACGATCGCCATCTCGGGGGCGTCGATGAGGAAGGTGTAGAGGTGGAACCGGCCCCAGGGCGACTGCAACGGGTGGACGGGTACGGCCGGACCGTTCATTTCCCGCCTCCTTGCAGGAACGCGGCGGTCTCCTCGAAGGCCTTGTGGTAGTCCGGGATCCAGCCGAAGTGCTGGACGAAGCCGTGGCCCGCGCCGGCGTAGCGGGTGACCGTGGCGTCGACGCCGGCCTCGCGGAGGCGCCGGCCGTACAGTTCGCCCTCGTCGCGCAGCGGGTCGTGTTCGGCGGTCAGGATCAGTGCCGGCGGCAGGCCGGTGAGGTCCCCTCGCTTGATCGGTGAGACGCGGGGGTCGGCCGGGTCGGCACCACTGTCGAGGTAGAAGGCGTTGAACGGTGCGAGCCCGGCGGTTTCCATGCCGTACCCGACGGCGTTCTCCCGCAGCGACGGGTAGCGGTCCTCGTCGAAGTCCAGGTCGAGCGAGGGATAGTAGAGGACCTGGTGGGTGATCTTCTCGAAGCCGTCGTCGTGGGCCCGCGCGGCGACGGCAGCGACGAAGGTGCCGCCGGAGCTGTCGCCGGCGATCGCGAGTGTCGTCTCGTCCCAGGCGAGTTCGCCGCCGTGCTCGGCGACCCATCGGACCACCGCGTAACAGTCGTCGAGTCCGGCCGGGAAGGCGCTCTCCGGGGCGAGCCGGTAGTCGACGGCAATGACCTTCAGTCCGGCCTCGTGGGCCAGGGACCGCGCCACGTGGTCGTGGGTCTCGAGGCTGCCCAGGAAGAACGCTCCGCCGTGGAAGTAGACGAGCACGCCGTAGGTGTCGGCCTCGGTCGGCGTGTAGATCCGTACCGGAACCTCTCCGGTCGGGGTGTGGGCGACGGAATCCTCGACGGCGTGCAGCGGGAGGCGCTCGGCGAGGGGAGCCACTTGAGCTTCGTCGCCGGCGCGCATGGCGACCGGGTCGAGGGGGCCCTCCGGGTGGGGCAGGTTCGCGACGATCTCGGCGATCTTCGGGTGCAGTGCCATGGCTCAGGCCTCGATCGTCGATGCGATCTCGCCGGGCTTCTGGCCCGGGAAGACGGTGTTGACTTCGTCTTCGGACCAGCCGAGCCGGGAGAGGCGCTGCAGTTCGTCGGTGATGGGCTTGCGCCTGGCCTGGTAGGCGGCGAGCGCGGCGGGGACCGTGTCGGCGGCGGCGAGAGCGTCGGCGAGTGCGCCGGAGTCCAGGACGGCCGAGTTGGCGCCCTGCCCCTGGTGGTGGCACATCGCATGGGCGGCGTCGCCCACGAGGACGACGGCGTCGGAGTGCCAGCGCTCGATGGGGTCGATGTCGTAGACAGCCCGGATGTTGACCTGGCCCCAGTCGAGGTCGCGGGCGATCGCGACGAGTCGCTCGTCGAAGCCGTCGAGCGTGGCGAGCAGGTTGTCGCGGGTCATCTGCGGGGCCGGGGTGGGGTCGGCGGCAAGTGCGGTGACGTCGTAGGACACCTGGCCGCGATGCGGCAGCGGGAGCACGTACACCTTGGTGCCGTGACCGAGATACATGCGCAGTTTGCTGTCCAGCGGTATGCCGTGGGTCTTGTCGTTGTCGACGATGACGCGGTATGCGTGTTCGCCGGCGAAGACGGGTTCTGCGGTGCTGAACAGTTCGGTGCGCACGCGGGATCGGATGCCGTCGGCGCCGATGACGAGGTCGGCGGTGACCGTCTCGCCGTTGGTGAAGGTGAGGGTGGCGTGGGTGCCGTTGTCGACGGCCGTCTCGAGGCGGTGGCCGAGCTTGACCACACCGTGGGGCAGGACCCCGGTGAGGACGTCGATGAAGTCGGCGCGGTGCACGAACCGGGTGGTGGTGCTGTATTCGTCGGTTTCGGGCCATGTCTCGTCGGCGATGAGATTGCCGGTGGCGGTGAGGATCTCGAAGGACTCGCTGGGTGAAGTCACCTTCTCGACATCGCCGAGGATACCGAGCTTGCGGAACTGAGCGAGCGACGAGGGCCGCAGGCCGATGCCGGCACCGACCTCGCCGACGGCGGAGGCCTGCTCGTAGACGGTGACATTCGCGCCGAGGTTGATCAGGGCCCTGGCGGTGGCGGCACCGGCGTAGCCCGCTCCGACGACGGCGATGTTGAGGTTCTGGACGTCCATGGGGTGCTCTTTCTCAGTTCGTGGTCGCGAAGGTCTTGACGGAGAGGAAGTCCGCGGGGAGCTCGACGAAGATCCGGTGGATCGTGGCCTCGTCGACACCGGCCTCACGCAGGGCGGGGATGAGGGTGTCGAAGAGGTAGTTGACGGTGTGGCCCTTCACCCCGGGCCAGCCCAGTGGGCTGCAGTTGGCGTCGGCCGAGGCCAGCACCCGGTCGACCAGGCCGTCGCGCAGGTAGCCGAGGAAGTGGTCGAGGCGTTCTCGGCGTGGACGGCCCCAGAACGGTGGGTCGGGCAGTTCGAGGTCGTAGCCGAAGGTGTCGAAGCCGATGCGTCCACCCTGCTCGGCGATCCAGCGGTCGCGGACCTTGCCCTGGCTGACACCGTCGTCGGCGTGACCGAACAGGACCCGGTCGAGTGGGAGCCCCTCTTCCCGGAAGATGTCGATGGCCGGTTCGACATCGACGGCCAGGTGCGTGAAGATCGGTACCCCGGTGGCCAGCGCGGCCCGGGCGGCGGCCCGGTAGATGCGCAGGTCGAGGTCTTTCATCTTGAAGCCGCGGCTCACGCCGACCTTGATGATGCCGGCCTTGCCGCCGGTGTTGCCGATGCCGACGGTGATCTCGTGGAGGAACTGGTCGGTGAGGTAGTCGACGCCGGCTCGTTCGAAGAACGGCAGGGCGGTGTCGCCGCCGACGAATCCGGTGGAGGCGACGATGTGGACGCCGGTTTTCTCCGAGAGTGACTGGTAGTAGTTCACGTCGCGGCCGTTGCAGATGCCGGTGGCGTCGACGTAGGTGGCTGCGCCGTACGGCAGGGAGTTCTCGTGGAATTTCCGCAGTTTCGGGACGGTTTCCTCGTAGCGCTGCTCGGGGGTTTTCCACCACTGCGTGTCGAGTTCGGAGCCGGGCATGCCGTAGCCGATGTGTTCGTGGACGGCGACGAAGCCGAGTTCGGCGGCCGGGACGGCGCCGAGGACGGTGTTGACGTGGGGCATGGGTTCACCTCAGTGTTCGAGAGAGTCGGGTCCGCGGGGTGCTCAGCGCACCGCGAGCAGCACCGCCGGGTTGGTGACGAGGATCTGCCGGACGGTGTCGTCGTCGACGCCCGCGGCCGTCAGCGCAGGCACGAAGCTGCTCAGGACATGAGCGAAGGCGACCTCGGTGGTGGGGTGTCCGAAGGCGGCGCCGGTGGCGCTGCTCGCGAGCAGGACCTTGTCGGCGTGGCCGGTTGTCGCGAGTTCGGCGACGAGCGCGACACGCTCGGCGTCGGTCAGGTATTCGGTGTCGCCGAGGTTGCCCTCGTGGCGGCCTTCGGTGCCGATGTGATCGATCGCGACGTACGCGCCACGCTCGGCGAGTTTCTGCGCGAGTCCGTCGGCGCCGAGGCGGTCGACGCTGCCCACCACGATGCGGTCGGCGGCCAGGCCTTCGGCCAGGACGAACTCGAGTTCGCCGAGCGCATCGGAGCCGCAGAGGAACGAGACCGCGACACCGGTCTGCTGCGCGGCGCGGGCGGCGCCGCGCAGAAGCTCGATGTCGGTCGCGGTCGCTCCGCGGCGGGTCACTGCGGTCGCGATCAGACCGGCGGCGCCGCGGCGTTCGACGCGTGGCACGACCATGCCTTCGCTGACCTCGGCTGCGAAGAGTGCGGCCCACTTCTCTGCCGGCCACGGGGTGGGTGGGTTGGTCTGCGGGGTGAGGAAGTAGCCACCGAGCATGGACTCGGGACCCTGGCCTGTGGACGCGACGATGTGGACGCCGGTGGCGCGGGAGAGCGCCTCGAGGAGCCGGAGGTCGCGGCCGTGGAACTGGCCGGTTGCGTCGACGAGGGTGCCGCCGCCGGCCGCCTTGAATTCGTTCAGTTTCACTTCGAGCGTGTCGAATATCTCGACTCGGTCGAGGGTGAGGTCGAACGCGTACTGGGCGCCGGGTAGGACCGACAGGATCGCTTCGTGGATCGAGGTGACGCCGAGCTGGTCGGCGGGTACGTCACCGAGGATCGTGCGGACGGTGGGGGTGGCGATGGGGGTGGGGGCGCCACTCATCGGCATTTCCTTTCGATCGATGGCATGCCGGTTCGGCGTGGTAGTGGTCACAGTAGCCATTAAGATTACATAGAGTCAAGTGAGTTTTCGGTGTGAAGTGTACCTTCACGTTTCGATATTTGACTGGCCTCGATGCTTGTACTCGGTGGGTGCGCGCAGCCCCGGGCCGCTAAGATCAGGGCCCATGTCGCTCCGTGCCGCCCAGAAGCAGATGACCTACGAACTGTTCCTCACGACGGCGCTCGACCTGTTCGGGTCGAAGGGCTACGCGGCGACCACGATCGATGACATCGCCACCGCCGCCGGATCGACACGTACCACCTTCTACCTGCACTTTTCATCCAAGGCCGAAGTGATCAGTGCGCTACTGACGAAGGCCGACGCGATCCTGACCGCACCCGACGACCCCACCTTGACCGAGGTCGTCGCCTCCGGTTCACGTGCGGAGATCCGCACCTATCTGGACCGCAAATTCAGCCAGTGGGACGAGATCAAGCCCTATCTCACAGCGTCGTATCAGGCCGCCCACGAACCGGACGTCGCCGCGCGCACCGAACAGTGGTTCGAGGACGCGGTCGGTGAGATGACCGAAGGGTTGAACCGCGCGGATCGTTTCGCGGAGGATCGTCGCCGGATCCGCTGCGTGTTGGCATTCGGCCAGCTCGAGCACCTGTCCCGCCGCTACTTCTCCGTCGGCTGGAACACTCCCCGCGAGATCTGCCTCGACGAACTGACCGACTCCTGGTGTCATCTGCTCGCCACGAACACCTGACGGTCAGCCGCCCGACCCCAATGCGCCCGACCCGAATGTGGACGCCTCGACGAGGATCGCGCGCAACCAGTCGATGAACTCCGCATCCGCCAGATGCGGATTCCACACCATGTCCACACCCAACGGTGACACCGGCAGGGGAAACTCCTCGACCCGCAGGGCGATCCGCTCCCCCATCGCGGCGGCGACCCGGAAGGTGTGCACCGCGACGCCCCCGGCGGTCGCCACCAGGTGCGGCACGAGAAGGAAGTCGGAGATCAACCGTCCGATGCGGTACTGCACGCCCTGCGCGTCCAACGCGGCGTACGGGGGCACCCGGTGTTGCGAGTCGTACGCGACATGTGGCAGCGAAGTGAGCAGATCCAGCGCGGAGGCGTCGGAATCGGTGTCGGGGTGGGCGATGACCACCCACCGGTTCTCGTGGAGCCGCTCGCGCGGGTGGGGCGAGGTGAAGGCCTCGGACAGCAGGACGACGTCCACGCCGTCGTCGGTGAAGTCGCCGGCCTGCGGCTCGACGAAGTTGCGGATCCGCAGTGTCGCATGCGGGGCGCGCTCGGCGATCAGCCGCGCCAACGCGGGGCCGAGCACGAACGCGGTGCTGCTGGTCATGGCCACCGTGATGGTGCGGCCGTCACGTGCGGGATCGAAGCCGGGAAAATTCACGACTCGCGCGGTGTGCCGCAGTACTTCCCGCAGCGGAGCCATCAGTTCCAGCGCGCGGGGGGTGAGGGCCAGGCCGCTCCCCTGCCGGGTCACCAGATCGTCCCCGATCAGGCGCCGCATCCGGTTCAGTGCGTGACTCATCGCCGGTTGGGTCATGCCCACCCGTGCCGCCGCGCGGGTGACCGACCCTTCCTCGAGTAACGCCAGCAGCGGAACCAGCAGATTGAGGTTGACCGCGGCAAGGCGCGCGAGGTCGGGGTCGGACCGGTGATCCGTAGGTGGAGTCATCCAGGCGGACTCTACGCGGCGGTTTTCCCGGTGGCGGCCACCTGCCCGGTCGCTGCGGCGCGCCGTAGTTTCGGGATGGAGATGCGGTGATCGACGGCGACCGCGACCCCGTGCCCGTCGGGGTGGCGCCAGTGCATCAGTGCCGATCCGTGCGGATCTGCACCGACCAGGAAGTCGGGGGCGCCGGTGACCGGCAGGTGCCCGACCGCCTTGAGGTGGAGCCCGAACTGCTCGGTCCAGAAGTACGGTGCAGCATCGAATTCGGGTGCGGAGTCGCCGGTGAGCAATGCGGCCGCAGCGACCTTGGCTTGTTCGACCGCGCTGCTCCACAATGGGACCCGGCGTACGCTCCCGCGGATCGGGAGGGCGGCGACGTCCCCGGCCGCGACGATGCCCGGCGCGACCCGGCCCCGCGAGTCCGTGACCAGGCGGCCGTCGGTGAGCAGGCCCGAGTCGGTGAGCCACTCGAGGTTGGGCATGTCACCGATCGCCGCGACGACGAGGTCGGCCTCGATGCGGGTCCCGTCGCCGCAGGTGACGCCGTTGGTGTCGATCCCGGTCGCGGTGCCGTAGACGATCGTGGCGCCCGCGGCCAGGGCCGCGGTGGTGAACACCCCCGACAGATAAGGGCCGAGTTGGGGGCGCATCGGGTCGGTGTCGGCGACGACGGTGACCGTGCATCCGGCCTGCGTCGCGGCCGAGGCGACCTCCATACCCAGCGGGCCGGCACCCACGACGACCACCGCCGGGCGGGATGCGAGTCGCTCGCGCAGGAGCAGCGCGTCGTCGAGGGTGCGCAGGGTCAGCGCGCCGCCGTCCGGTCGGCGGGCGCGAGCACCGCTGGCGATGACGACCCCGTCGTAGGGCAGTTCGGTGCCGTCGCCGAGACGGACCCGGTGGGCGGCGACGTCGAGGCCGACGGCGCGCACTCCGAGCAGTTCGGTGGCCCCGTGCGTGGGGGCCGCGAGTTCGTGTGAGCCGCCGTCGACGAGCAGTGCCTTCGACAGCGCGGGCCGCGAGTATGCGCCGTGCCTCTCGTCGCCGACGATGGTCAGTTCTCCGGCGAACCCGGTGGTGCGCAGGCTGTCGCAGACAGTCTGTCCGGCAATGCCGTTACCGACCACCACGATGCGGTGCATGCCGCGCCGCATCGACGCGCCGCCGCTCATGACGACAACGCCAGGGCTGCGACAGGGCACACGCGTACAGCGGCGCCGGCGGCGGTCGCGTGGGGGTCGTCGGCGGCGAATTCGACGACGTCGACGACGAGTTCACCGTCGTCGTCGAGGTGCATCAACTGCGGTGCGGCCTCTTCGCACAGTCCGTGGCCTTCACAGCGGGGACGGTCGAGTGTGATCTTCATGCCGGGAGGACCTCCAGGATCTCGAGTCGGTCGATCGAACGGGTGGTGTTGCTGGGTTTGCGGATCGGGTCACCGGCGACCAGGTGGGACGCGTGAGTGGCCAGGGCGGCGATGACGGCGTGGCCTTCGAGGCGGGCCAGTCCCTGTCCGGCGCATCCGTGCGGGCCGTACCCGAAGGACAGGTGATCGACCGGGTTGCGTTCGATGCGGAAGGTGTCCGGGTCGTCGAAGTGGCGCGGATCGCGGTTGCCGGCACCCAACAGGATCGCCGCCTGTGCCCCGGCGGGGATCACGGTGCCGTCGATGTCCACGTCGCGAGTGACGGCGCGACCCCAGGCGTGCAGCGGAACCCAGTAGCGCAGCACCTCATTGAACGCGGCAGGCACCAGGGTGGGGTCGGCGCGGACGAGGTCGAACTGGTCGGGGTGCGCCGCGAACAGCGCAACGATGTTGCCGATCGACGCGATCGTGGTGTCCACTCCTGCGCCGAGGTACTGGTGGATGATGTGGCCGGCGGCACCCGGTGGCACGGCGCCGCGCGCCTCGGCGTCGAAGATTCCGCGTCCGACCGATCCGGGGGTCAGATCGTCGGCCGTGACCTGGGAGCACCATGCGTAGAGTTCCCCTGCGATGGGAAAGTTCTCGGCGGTGCGCTGGTTCCTCGGGCCGAGGACCTCCATGGCGGCCTGGCCCCAGCGGAGCATGTTCTCGCGGACGGTGCCGGTGAATCCGATGAGGTCGGCGACGATCTCGAGGGGGAAGGCGCGGGCGAGCGCGTCGATGGCCTCGAAGGATCCTTTCGCCACCAGGTCGGCGACGAGTGCGTGGGCCTTGGCCTCGATGGTGCCTTTCAGTCCACGCAGGGCGCGGGGGGACAGGTTCTCGGTGAGGGTGGCGCGGAGTTCGGTGTGCACGGGAGGGTCCGAGGCGAGGGAGGTGCCCCGCAGTGCGTCGTTCGCCATCGGGTTGAACCCGACGGTGCGGGAGGAGAGGGTGTCGGTGTCGGCGAGGGCGCCGCGGATGACGTCGTAGCGGGTCAGGGCATAGACGTTGTTGGTGGGCAGGTATACGACCGGGCCGAGGTCGCGTAGTGCCGCGAACGTCGGGTAGGGGTCGGGGAGGATGTCGTCGGCGAAGAGGTCGAGGTCCGACATCACGGGAGGGCTGCTGGGCATGCCTCCATTGAAGTGACCCGCATGACATAAATCCAACGCATATTCGACATGTAATAACATGCGTTGAATTCATGTCCAGGTCCTGTCAGACCCACTGCACGAGTTGCCACACGATGCCGTTGGGGTCGGCGAACTGGCAGTAGCGCTCTCCCCACGGTTCAGTTTCCGGCGCGGTGATCACCGTGGCGCCCGCGGCAGCGATGCGGGCGTATTCGGTGTCGAGGTCGTCGACGACGAAGGCGATCAACATGCCCTGACCGGCGGGGCCTGCGATCGTGGCGGGTTTGAAGGTGTCCAACCCGGTGCGCAGGAAGACGATGTTCAGCCCCGCGCTCGGGTGCTGCAGGGAGACGAAGCCGTCGTCGGACATGGCCTCGGTGAACCCGAACTGCGCCTTCGCGAACTCGGCGGAGGCGGCGGTGTCGGCGACGTTGAGGGACAGGGCGGTGCCGGTGATGTGGATGGTGACCTCCATGGAGTAGATAAACCTTATGCAACGTATACATTATTCAGTGTATAGAGTTATCGCGGAGGATGCACCCCGACTTCAGGAGAGACCCGATGGCCCGCGACCTGATCGACCTGCTGTGGCGCGACCACCCCGACGCGCCGCGTGGCGGCACCCGCGGACCTCAAGCGAAAGTCACCACCACACAAGCAATTTCGGCCGCCATCACCCTCGCCGACACCGAAGGCCTCACTGCGGTGACGGTGCGCCGGCTCGCCGCGGACCTCGGCGTCTCCGGGATGGCCCTGTACACCCACGTGGGCTCCCGCGACGACCTACTGGTGCTCATGGTCGACGCCGCCCGCGCGGGCCGGCCGCGGAGCCCGTACGCCGGCGAACACTGGCGCACACGTGTCCGGCAGGTCGCCGAAGCCGACCTCGCGCTGTACACCGCGCACTGGTGGCTGCTCGACGTCACCGACCAGCGCACCGCCCTGGGGCCCGGAACCATCGCGACCTACGACCACGACCTGCACGCCTTCGACGACACCGCGCTGACCGACATCGACCGCGACGCGGCGCTGACCTTCGTCGCCGACTACACCCGTGCGTCGGCGCAGGCGCGCCGCCCCGATCCCGGCGCGGCCGACATGGCCGAGGTGTGGTCTTCCTGGCACCGGCGCCTCGCTGCGTATCTCGGCGACGAATTCCCGCTCGCCCGGCGAGTGGGCGCCGCCGCCGGGGAGGTCATGAACACCTCCTACAGCCCTGAGGCCGCGTGGGTATTCGGACTCGACCGGGTCCTCGATGCGTTGGAATCGCTCATCGACCACACTGAGCTCATCGACCACACTGAGAGGTGAGGTCCAGGGACATTGTCGAGTCGGTCGGAGAGTGCGCCGCCGATCGCTGTGTGGTGGGGCTGCCCCTGACTCCGACGCCTGCCTCGCTCAATGCGAAATCTCCGTACCGATCCCCCAGCGTCCCTGCCCGCGACGGACAGTCGCATCACTGTCCTCGAGCCGCGCGATGAGCACCGCCGCGATGTCCTGCGCGGCGGGCGGCGCCACCATCTCGTGGTGCTCACAGTCGATGCGGAACTGATGGATCTCACCGTCGACGATGTCGTGCCACGCCGCGACGGCGGGCACCGACCCGGCAGAGCGGGTGGCGGTGAAGAACAACACGTCACCGTGGAAGGTCACCGGTGAATGCCGCCGCGCCGCGCGGGCCGCGGCCGCCGATCCGGTGTGCAACCACTCGAGGTGCTGCGAGGTCAGCCCCGACAGCTCCCCGAAAGTGACTTCGAGCAGTTCGAGTGCATCCTCGTAGCTGGGGTCGGGTCCGCCGTTGACGGCGACACCGAGGTCGCGGAGCATGTCCTTGACCGCCGGGGCGGTACCGCCGGGCACATTCAGGTGGGCGTCGAGCAATGCGAGGGTGTCGACGACCTCCCCGTCGCGTTGCAGTTCGACAGCGACCGCGTGGGCGACGATTCCGCCGAGCGACCACCCCAGCAGATGGTAGGGACCGTGCGGCTGCACCCGGCGGATCTCCTCGGCGTAACGCACAGCCAGTGAGCGGATGCTGTCGACGGTGCCGGAGCCACTCAAGGTGGGCAGCTGCAGCCCGTACACGGCGCGTTCGCCACCGAGATGCTGGGTGAGACCGGCATATCCCCAGGCCAGACCCGCCGCGGGATGCACGCAGAACAACGCCGGTGTGCTGCCTTCCCGTAGCGGTACCAGTACCCGCAGGGCGTCGTCGACGGTGCCGTTGTCCGCGTCACCACCGAGATGCTGCGCCAGATCCGCGACCGTCGGATGGGTGAACAGCGCCGGCAGCCCGATCCGCCGGTTCAAGCGCTGCGACAGATCCGGGACGAGGCGGGTCGCGAGCAGCGACGTGCCACCGAGATCGAAGAAGTTGTCGTCGGCGGACACAGCCGTCAGGCCCAGGTGAGTGGCGAACACCTCCGCGACGAGACGTTCGAGGTCGGTGTCGGGGGTGCGGCCCTCGGCGGCCCGTGCCGTGAAGTCCGGTGCGGGCAGCGCGCGGCGATCGAGTTTCCCGGCCGGGGTCAGCGGGATCGCGTCGAGGACGATGATCACCGTCGGCACCATGTGACCGGGCAGGTGTTCGGCGACATGCCGGCGCAACGCGGCCGGGTCGGGAGCTGTGCCTTCGGCGGCACGCACGTACGAGACGAGCACGGTCTCCCCGGACGGAGCAGTGTGGCCGAGGGTGTGCGCGAACACCACCTGGTCGTGGCCGGTCAGAACGGTGTCGATCTCGCCGAGTTCGACCCGGAACCCACGGATCTTGACCTGGAAATCCGAACGGCCCACATACTCGAGCTCGAGCCGGCCCGCCGGGTCACCGACCCACCGCACCACATCCCCGGTCCGGTACATCCGCTCCCCCGCCGACCCGTACGGGTCGGCGACGAACCGACCCGCCGTCAGATCCGGCCGCGCGTGATAACCGCGCGCCAGGCCAGGGCCGGCCACATACAGTTCGCCGGGCACCCCGGCCGGGACGGGCCGCATCCGCGCGTCGAGCACCAGGGACCGGAATCCGCGCGACGGGCGGCCGATGGTCACCGGCTGCCCCGCGCGCAGGGGGTCGGTCAGCGAGGTCATGATGGTCGCCTCGGTGGGTCCGTAGGCGTCGATCATGCGGTGTCCGTCGGCCCAGCGGTCGACGAGCTCCGGTGGGCATGCCTCACCGGCGACGAGCAGGACGTGCAGGTCGGGGACCTGCGCCGGGTCGACGGACGCGAGCGCGGTGGGGGTGATGAAGGCGTGGTCGACGCGGTGGGCGCGCAGTGCCGCGGCGAGATCGTCGCCGCCGTACACGCCGGGCGGCACGATCACCAGGCTCGCCCCGGCGGACAGCGCCATCATCATCTCGAAGATCGACGCGTCGAAGCTCGGCGAGGCCAGGTGCGAGACCCGGCTGCCGGGTTCGACGAGCAGATGGTCGCGTTCCTCGGCGGCGAGGTCGGCGAGTCCGCGGTGGGTGACGGTCACCCCTTTGGGGCGGCCGGTGGAACCGGAGGTGTAGATCAGGTAGGCGCCGTGGTCGGCGCGCAGCGGCGTCGGGCGATCCCCATCGGTGATCGCGGTGGTGTCGCGGGTGGTGAGGTCGGCGCGGATCTCGTCGGAGTCGAGCACGATCCAGTCCACGGTCTCGGGGAGGGCGCCGCGGTGCGCGGTGTCGGAGATCCCGACGGTCGCGGCGCTGTCGGTGAGCATGAACTCGATCCGCTCGGGGGGATAGGTGGGGTCGACGGGCACGAATGCCGCACCACTGCGGGTGGTTGCCCACACGGCGGTCACCGAATCGATCGACCGGGGCAACGCGAGCGCCACCACGGTGTCGGGGCCGGCGCCGCGGTCGAGGAGCAGCCACGCCAGCGCGGTCGAGGCACGGTCGAGTTCGTGGTAGGCGATGGTGCGGTCTCCGTCGACGACCGCGACGGCGGTGGGGTCGACAGCGACGGCGTCGTCGAGCAGATCCGGCCACAACCGGGCACCGACACTGTCGGGGCCCCAGGCGGGCACCAGGGTGTCGCGCTCGAGGCCGGTGAGCAGGTCGATGTCACCGACCGGGATCTCCGGATCTGCGGTGACGGCGTCGAGCAGCCGGGTCAGACGCGCCGCGAACCCGGCGACGGTGTCGGCGTCGAACAGGTCGGTGGCGTACACGAACGCAGCCTCGAGCCCGCCCCCGCCGGCCCCGGCGTCGAAGACACCACCGGCGTCGGCGACGAGCAGTTCGAGGTCGAAGTTGCACACGGTCGGGTCCAGCGGCACACCCTGCACCGTCAGATGCGGCAGTTCCAGCGCGGCGCGTTCGGTGTTCTGGAATTCGAGGGACACCTGGAACAGCGGGGAATGTGCGGTCGAGCGGATCGGGTCGGCGGTCTCGACCACGGTCTCGAACGGAATGTCGGTGTGCGCGAAGGCGTCGAGGTCGCGGTCGGTGACGTCGGTGAGCAGTTCGGTGAAGGTCGCTGCCGCCGACACCGGGGTGCGCAGCACCACGGTGTTGACGAACATGCCGACCACGTCGTCGAGGTCGCGGTGCCCGCGGCCGGCGACGGGGCTGCCGACGGCGATGTCGTCGGTGCCCGACAACCGGGCGAGCAGCACCGCCAAGGCCGCGTGCATCGTCATGAACACGGTGGTGCCGTGCGCCGCGGCGAGCTGTGTGAGCCGCTGATGCAGCGCCGCGTCGATCGGGAAGCGGACCACGTCACCGCGGAACGACTGTTGCGGGGGCCGGGGCCTGTCGGTGGGTAGCGGCAACACTTCGGGCAGCTCGGCGAGGGTGTCGCGCCAGAACCGGATCTGGGTGTCGGTGAGGGACTGTGGGTCGGCCGGGTCGCCGAGCCGGTCGTGCTGCCACAGGGCGTAGTCGGCGTACTGGACGGGCAGCGGTGTCCAGGAGGGGGCGTCACCGCGGGTGCGGCCCTGGTAGGCGATCATCAGGTCGCGGGCCAGCGGCGCGAGCGACGAACCGTCGGCGGCGATGTGGTGGACCACCAGCACCGCTATGTGCTCGTCGCGTCCGAGCGCGAACACCCGGGCCCGCAACGGTACATCGACGGTGACATCGAAGCCGGCCGACGCGAACTCGGTGACCGCGGCCAGGACCGTGTCGGCGCCGGCGGGCACCACATCGAGGGTGAGCGGCACGTCGTCGGCGGCGAGGATGCGCTGGTGGGGTCCGTCGGCGGTGGCCGGGTACACGGTGCGCAGCGCCTCGTGCCGGGCGAGGACGTCGTGCAGGGCAGTGCCGAGCGCCGCGCGGGAGAGGTGCCCGCTCAGTCGGATCGCGAGGGGGATGTTGTACGCGGCGGAGGTGGTGTCGAACTGGTTGACGAACCACAGGCGCTGCTGGGCCGGGGACAACGGAATGCGGTCGGGGCGTGGCCCCGCGGTGGGCCCGGTGTGCGGCCCGACGTGCTCGGGGTTGCTGTCCGCTGAGTGCAGGTGCGCCGCGAGGTCCCGCACGGTGGGGTGTTCGAACAGGGCGCGCACGGGGATGTCGCGGCCCAGGTGTTCGCCGAGGCGGGCGACGGCGCGGGTCGCGATCAGCGAGTTGCCGCCGATGTCGAAGAAGCTCGCGGTGGCCGAGAGGGTGTCGAGTCCGAGCAGGGCACTCAGGTGTTCGGCCAGGACGGTTTCGAGTCCCTCGGCGGGTGGCTGGTGGTCGGTTCCGGTGCGGGTCAGGTCCGGTGCGGGCAGGGCGCTGCGGTCGAGTTTCCCGACGGGTGTCAGGGGGATCTCGTCGAGCACGGTGATGAAGGTCGGCACCATGTGCGCGGGAAGACGCTGCGCCACATGAGTTCGGACACTGTCGTGGTCGAGGGTTCCGGGGACGGTCGGGTGGCAGTGCGCGACGAGTACGGTCTCGCCCGACGGGGCGGTGTGCGCGACGGTCACGGCGAAGCCGATGTCGGGATGGGTGGACAGGACAGCATCGATCTCGCCGAGTTCGACGCGGAACCCACGGATCTTGACCTGGAAATCCGAACGGCCCACATACTCGAGCTCGAGCCGGCCCGCCGGGTCACCGACCCACCGCACCACATCCCCGGTCCGGTACATCCGCTCCCCCGCCGACCCGT